>NZ_JBQUYV010000001.1:0-873185 GCF_056314185.1 Sphingomonas sp. DMC8
GTGCTCGTCGCCTGCGCGGCATTTCTGAATCCTGCTGCGTTCGGTATCGCCGATCTGGTCGTGCCGCTGATCGGCGCTCCGTTCGAGGCGATCCACCCGGTCAGCCGGATCGAAATGGGGCTGGGCGTGGCGATCGGCGCGATCACCTTTTCGGGATCGGTGATCGCTTTCCTGAAGCTTAACGGCAATATGGGCGGCAAGCCCATCCTGCTGCCCGGCCGGCATGTGATCAACCTGGCCGTGCTTGCCGCGATCCTGGGTTTGATCGGCTATTTCGTCCAGCATCAGGATCCCTGGATCTTCTGGACGATCACGGTGCTCAGCTTCGCGATCGGTTTCCTGCTGATCATCCCGATCGGCGGCGCCGACATGCCGGTCGTTGTGTCGATGCTCAACAGCTATTCGGGCTGGGCCGCGGCAGCCATGGGCTTCACGCTGCACAACACCGCGATGATCATCACCGGTGCCCTGGTCGGCAGTTCGGGCGCGATCCTTTCCTATATCATGTGCCGCGCTATGAACCGCAGCTTCCTGAGCGTTATTGCAGGCGGTTTTGGGGGGGATGCTGGTGCAAGCGGCGGTGGGGCCAAGATCGACCGGCCGTGGAAGCGGGGGTCGGCCGAGGACGCCGCCTTCCTGATGAGCCAAGCCGAACAGGTCATCATCGTACCCGGCTATGGCATGGCCGTGGCGCAGGCTCAGCATGCCCTGCGGGAGATGGCAGACAAGCTGAAGGCGCATGGCGTGCGCGTGAAATACGCGATCCACCCCGTCGCCGGGCGCATGCCCGGGCATATGAACGTGCTGCTGGCGGAAGCGAACGTCCCCTATGACGAGGTTTTCGAGCTGGAGGACATTAATTCGGAGTTCGCCCAGACCGACGTTGCCTTTGTGATCGGCGCGAATGACGTGACCAACCCCGCCGCCAAGACCGACAAGTCCTCGCCAATCTATGGCATGCCGGTTCTAGATGTAGAAAAGGCCAAGACCGTGCTGTTCATCAAGCGCAGCATGGGCGGCGTCGGCTATGCCGGCGTCGACAACGAGCTATTCTATCGCGACAATACCATGATGCTGCTCGCCGACGCGAAGAAGATGGTCGAAGAGATCGTCAAAGCGCTCGACTGATTTCTGCATTCGCTCCGAAACGGAGGCTTACGCTCTGCCTTTCGCGTAATTGAACCGAAATGGAGGAAGTCTGCCTCCTCCGTTTCGGAGCAATGCGGCATTTGTACGAAGCAGGAGAACGAAACGCAGCAATTGCCGGGGGGGCATCATGGCCACAGGAGCTGAAGATATTGCGCTTTCCTACGATCTGGAGGCGGAACGCGCACTGATCGTGGCAGAGCCCGGCCCGGGGCGGGACGCGGCGCTTGCAGCAGCGCTTGCGGCAGGCATGACCGTCCGGGCGCCGATCGACTTCGCCGAGGCGGCGCGCGATCTGACCCATTTTCATGGGCTTGGCGTGATATTTGTCGAGCTGTCCGGTGCGTCGGAGGCCTGGCTTGGACCGGTGCTGGCCCGGCTGGATGCGATGGTCTCGGATCGGGGAATTGCCCTGATCGCAACGGTCGCGCCCGATCAGATCGATCAGGCGTTTCTGCAGATTGGCAGCCACGCTCAGCTCCTTTGCAAGCCTAGCGCGGCGGAGCGGGTCAGCGCGCTTGCGCTTGCGCGATGGCGCCGCGAGCCGGCGTTCCACGACGCTACCCGCGAAGCAGACACGCTCGGGCTGCAGAAGCTCCACCAGGAAGTTGCCCGGATCGCCGATGCGCTGGCCCGGATGACACAGCGCGAAGAGGTGCCCCGGCTGGCGAGCCTCCGCGACGACGGCCATGGCTATCGTGGCGCTGCCGACAATGAGCCCGAGCCTGATCCGAATGAGATTCGCAGGACCATTCGTGCGCGTCGGATGCGAGCGCAGTTCTTCGAAGGCGAATTATTCGCCGACCCCGCCTGGGACATGCTGCTTGACCTGTTCGCGGCGGGGTTGGAGAGGCGTCAGGTTTCGGTTTCCAGTCTGTGCATCGCCGCTGCGGTGCCGCCGACGACAGCGCTGCGCTGGATCGGCACGCTTCACGAAGCAGGGTTGTTCGAGCGCCACGCTGATCCTGCGGACCGTCGGCGTGCTTATATTGCGCTCAGCAACAAGGGACGGGAAGGCATGAGGCGCTTTATCGGCGCAATCCGGCGGGCAGGCCTGAATCTCGTTTAGGGTCTTGCTCTCCGGCGCAGGCTTTGGCATCGCGATCCGACGGCGTGCCGTTTCGGCGCCGGGCGGTTAGCTCAGTTGGTAGAGCATCTCGTTTACACCGAGAGGGTCGGCGGTTCGAGCCCGTCACCGCCCACCATCGCCGCGCCCACCGGGCACGGCGCGGTGCTACTGGTCAGTTTGCGGTGAAACTGGTCTTGCCGGATGCGTCGATTTTCAGCGTGATGTAGGAATTGCTGCAGACGTTGAAGCCATTCCAGACGGCGCTGGTGCCGTCCTCGAAAGTCGCTTTCACGTCGAACTTGCACGACGCATCCTTGTCAAAATGCACGGTGGTCTTCGCGCCGGATTTGATGGTGGCGTCCTTCTTCAGATCGGGGTCGACCTTGTTCGGCGCCCAGGTGGTCGACCCGGCCGGTGCCAGTTCGACGGTCTTGATCGTCTTGCCGGTGGCATTGGTCAGCATGAAATCCCAATCCTCGGCGAGGGCGGGAACCGCGATCAGCGATGCGGCGGCGATGGCGAAAGCGAGTTTGCGCATGATGCTCCCCTTGTTGCGCACAATCCCTTGCAGCAATCTGCGCCTGTGCAGGGCCGGGGGCAAGTGCGGAGTGTACTTATAGCGGACGGACGAGGCGGATTGCTGACGCGATCCAGGCGGGGTCAGTCACCACCTGCTGGCGCGCGCCTGCGCCGAGCGGCAGCAGCAACAGCCGGTTGTCCTCGCGCCCTATCAGGCGCCCGAACAGGAAACGGCCCGCCGGGCGCGGTACCAGCACGTCCCGATTGAGTGCGCGGGCGAAATTCTGGGGGGCGAGCCGTTCGCACCAGATTTCGTCCCCCGCACGATAATCGCCAATCCCGCCGGCCACGGTGATCGCTACCAGTCCCGGTTCGGGCCGTGGGGGCACCACGGCTGCCGGGCGGCGCGGGGCACTGGCGCCGCTGCCGTCAAGTACGGCCGCGACGGCGATGTCCGGCCGGTCGGGCAGTCGGACCAGATCGGCGGCATCGACCTCCAGCGCGGCAGCAATCCGGTTGAGCCAGCCGACGGAAACCGTGCGGGTGCCCGTTTCCAACCGTCCGATCGTTTGCGCGGTCGTCGGCGGCACGCAACGTGCCGCCACTTCCTCCAGCGTCAGACCCTTGGCACGGCGGACCTCACGGATCGCGGTGATCATCGCAGGGCATCCTCATATAACCAGATCGGTTTTTCTCTTTCCTACAGATACGCCGAAATGGCAAGAGAGTGCGAATCGGAACAAAAGGAGAATATCGATGCGGATGATGGTGCAGCGGCCGTTGGATACCGAATCGGCAGCGAAGCCGATCGACCCTCGCCGTAGACGAAGTGTGACGGTCAATCTGGCTGAATCGCCGCTCAGCTGGTTACGGGCGCGCGGGCATGTGACTGCCCGCCAGTTCGAGGCGGGTGAGCGGTTGCGCAGCGACTACGAAACTGCCGCACTGGGGCCGCGCGTTACGATGCGCTGGGATACTGCGCCTGCCTCGGGCGGGCGGCGCGGACCCTCCGAAAGACTTGATCCCACGACGGTGCAGATCGTTGCGAAGCGACGGTTCGATTACGCGCTTGCGAGCGCGGGAGCGGGGCTGTCTGACATCTTGTGGCGCGTGGTGTGCGCAGGAGAGGGGCTGGCGGCATCTGAACGCGCGCTGGGCTGGCCCAGTCGAGCTGCGAAGCTGGTGCTGGGCTTTGCGCTCGATCGGGTTGCCGACCATTATGGATTGCCCTGAGGCGGGGCCTATCGGTGGGCGCTCAGCCCATCGCCGCACCGCGCCCGAGGAAGCGGCTATAGGCCCAGCCGATCGCGATCAGCGCGATGCCGAGCCCGAGGAACGACAGGATGCGCAGAATGCCGTCCAGCGCGGCGGCATCGATCAGGAACACCTTTAGCGTCGTGGGTGTGAGCAGCGCGAGGCCGGCGACGCGCAGATCGTGCGCGCCGGTACGGATGCCGCGCCACAACCAGACGAGCGCCACGCCGAGCAGCGCCGCCGAATAGCCGATATTTTCGGGGCGGCTGATCGGCCCGGTCAGGATCGGCCCCTGCGCGGCCTCTCGCACGGCAGCCATTGTGGCGACGAGGGTTAGTGCGGCAGCCGCAACCCGCACCGACCGAGCTGGCGGCAATGTCCAAAGCCAGAAGGCGGCGAGACCGAAATGCAGCGTCGCCAGATTGAAGAGCGGGAGCGGACCCGCCCATTGCGCCACCCAGGCGGGGTTCAGCAACAACAGATCAAACCAGACCAGTCGCGCCAACCCCAGCAGCATAAGGGCGCGGCCGAGCGTTTGCGTGCCGACGCGACGTACCAAAAGCCAGCCTGCGGCGATACAACCCTGGGTGAGGACCGCACGCTCGAAAAATCCCCAATGGACGAAACGCTCGGCAGTACCAATGGCGAGGATCTGTTTGGCACCAGCGTAGAGGAGGACCAGCGCGAGCCCAGCCGCCAGCGTCGCTGCCCCTATGCGGGCAGGACCGAATTGGCGGCGGTCACGTAGAACCAGCAGCGCGGCGATCGCCGGCGCGGCGAAGCATCGCAGCAGCGCCGCGATCGAGGGAAGCTCCAGCCAGGGCAGTCTCTCCCCGATCAGCGAATTGCCGATCATGCTGGCAAGCATCCCCAGCGGCGCGGCGCCAGCAACGAGTGCTGCCAGCAACGGCAAGGCCGGCATTGCAAAAAGCTGCGGCGCCCGGATCTGGCGCGCCCATAGGGCCAGCCCCGCCAGCGCGGCAGTGAGCGGTAGGGACGGCCAGTCGTTCGGCACAAATTGGGCAAGCCCGAGCGCGGCTATAGCCGCGGTCAGGAGCGTCGCGCCAGAAAGCGCTGGCGTGTCTTCTTCGCCGCGCCAGCGCCAGGCGACCGTGCCGCATGCGGCAGCCGCGACGCATTCGGCAAAGCCCCAGCCGATGGCCGGCAACAAGCCGGGAGCGAGGCCATGCGCAAGCAGCAACGGGCCGGCTGTGCCTGCGAGCGCTATCGCAGCCCAGCGCTGATCCCGGCCGCCGCGCCAATGACCGGGCAGCGCGAAGAGCAGCGTCGCGATTACCGAAGCCATGGGTGTGATGCGATGCTCGGGCTGCAGCAGTGCCACGGCTTCAAGCACGAGCAAAAGGCCGAGCGCGGCGAGCGCGGCCGTCAGATAGGGTGACGCGCGCCACGCAAGGGCCAGCGCCCCGGCGGCGAGCAGCAGATAATAGCTCCATGCCAACGCATCGAAATGCAGCGCGGGGGCCAGTAGCAGCAACTGGATTAGTCCCACGACGACCGGGGCGATCCGCGCCCAACGCTGGTGCTGCCCCGCCAACGGCAGGACTGCCGCCGTCCCCAGCGCGAGGAGTAGTGTGAATGCGCCGACGGCTGGCAACTCGGCTCGGCCATCGAGCGCGGCGATCAGGAACTGCGCCCATCCAAAACCGGCAACACTCCCTGCAATGGCCAGCCAGCCCCATCCGCGATGAATCGCCAGCCCGAACAGGACTGTAATGAAAAGCGCCAGATATACGAGCAGGGGCACGATTCCGGCGGCGTCAAATCCTGCGACCATCGGCGCGGCAAAGCCACCGGCGAGCGCCATTATGGCGGTTGGCGGCCCATGCAGCAGGGCCAGGCTGATTGCGAGCGCGGTGACCGCAAGCATGGCGCCAAAGGCAGGCAGCGGCGCGACCAGATGGTAGAGCGCGGCGGCCATGTAAAGCGTGCCATAGAGGCTCGCGATGCCGGCGCCTGCGAGCGCCTGCGCAACGCGCGGATCATCCCGGGTGGCAGCAATGCGGCGTGTGACTTCGCCGCCGGCAACGAGTGCCAGCCCGAACAGCAGCGCCAATAGCGTCCGCGTGCCGGGCCCGAGCAGGCCGCGCTCAATCGAATAGCGGACAAGAAAGAAACCGGCGAGGATCAGTGCGATGCCGCCGATCCAGATCGGCAAGCGTCCGCCGATCAGTGTCTCCAGGCTGATGGATGGGGACGGTTCCGCGCTTACGGCCGATACATTCTCCGATGTGGTATTGTTTATCAGCGCCAGCCGCCGCGCTTCCGTCATGGCAATAATGCGGTGTGTGTCGTCAGCGGTTTCGGCCGCCGCGATCGCAGGCTCGGCTATAGAAGGCGTGTCGGCGACGGGCGCGGCGCCAACCTGCAAAACGGTAAGGTCGGCCTGCAGTGTCTGCACCGCCGCTTCGAGTTGGCGGATCCGCAGGGACAGCAACGCGAAAGCGCCGGCGCCGGTGAGGAAGACGAGGAGCATCATCATCCGGGCGACATTGGCATATCGATTGGGCACTGTCGTCCTTTTCGGACCGCGGACGGTCTGATCGGTACCGGGCAGGCGTTGCTGCCTGGTCGTACCACGCCTAAATGGGGCGCATGCAGATTGCCTTCATCAAGTGCCATGGTTCCGGCAATGACTTCCCCCTTGTCGACGCGCGCGCGCTGGCGCTCGACGATGCGACTTGGGCCGGCATCGCCCGCGCGCTCGCCGATCGTGCGGGGCCGGTGGGCGGCGACGGGTTGCTGGCATTGGTTGCAGACGACGCGGGCCATGGCTTTGGAATGCGGATGTGGAATTTGGATGGGTCGGAGGCGGAGACTTGTCTGAATGGGTTGCGGTGTACCGCCAGGCTGGGGTTTGAGCTGCTGGGGCTGGATGCGGCGCGGGTGAAGTTGAAGACCAGCGAAGCCGATGTCGCGCGCGAGGCGGATGTCGCGCCGGGCGTGGCGACCGTGCGCACCACCGTTGGCCCCGCTTCGATCCGCACCGCCGATGTCGGCCTGCAAGGCGTCGCGGCGGAGATTGTCGACGCGCCCATCCCCGGCCTGCCGAGCGACCGCGCCTTCACCGCCATCGCCATGCCCAACCCGCACCTGATCAGCTTCGTCGAGCGGGTCGACGACGCCGAGCTGGTCGCGCTGGGCACCTGGTGCGAGGCCGGCCCCGCGCTGATCCCCGCCCGCGCCAATGTCTCGTTCGTCGAGCTGCGCGGCGAGGACAGCCTGTTCGTCCGCACCTTCGAGCGCGGCGTGGGCCTGACCGACAGCTGCGGCAGCGCGATGGCCGCCTCGGTCCTCGCCGCCGCGCTGACCGGCCGCGTTGCCTATGACCGCGACATCCGCGTGTTCAACCGCGGCGGGCTGGTGCGCGGCCGGGCGAGCGCCGGGCGGATCGTCCAGATCAGCGGCAATGCCACCTTCCTCTACGACGCGACCGTCGAGGTCGATCCGGTACGCGGCACGGCCGAGGGGCTGCAGATCCTGCGCCGCCGCGACGACGAGGATGCCGCCTGGCAGGGCCTGCTCGCCACGCTCTGAGCCAAAAGCGGATCAGGCGGTCTGCGCAACCGGCTCCCGATCGGCGCCGGCCAGCAGCGGCAGCGTGAAGCAGATCATCGCCCCGCCGCCCGGCGCGGGCAGGGCGCGGATGCGGCCGCCATAGGATTCAACGATCGTCCGGCAGATCGACAGGCCCAGGCCGACCCCCGTTTTCCGCCCGGTTACGAACGGCGCGAAGATATCCCCCGCATCGGCCGGGATGCCCGGCCCGTTGTCGATGACCATCAGTTCGACCGTATCGGCATCGGCCAGCCGGCTGCCGATCCGCACCGCAGCGTCCTCGCGCCCCGCCATCGCCTGGCAGGCATTGCGGATGAGGTTGAGCAGCACCTGCTCCGTCTGCACCCGGTCCGCCGCCACCCACAGCGCGGCGGGATCGAGATCGGTGCCGATGTGGGTGCAACAGCCCGGCAGCGACACGCGCGCCACGGCGATCGCGTCTTCCACCACCTCGACCAGATTGGCGCGGCTTTCGCCCGGCCGGTTGCCCGCCAGGTCGCGTGCGCGCTGGACGATGCCGTGCGTCAGCGCGATCTGGCTGCGCGCCTTGCCCAGCAAATCTTCCAGCAGCGCCGGATTGGACGTAGCGGCAAAGCGCGCCGCCGCAAGATAGTTGGAGGCGGCGGTGAGCGGCTGGGCCAGCTCGTGTGCGATCGTCGCCGCCATCATGTTCATGGCCTCGATTCGGGCGATATGCGCCATCTGGTCGCGGAGCTGGTGATGCGCCTTTTCCGCGTCGATATTCTGTTCGGTGCCCATCAGCGAGACGAGCCGCCCGCCGCTGCTGAAAATGGGGGCGACCCGTACCCGCCGGTGCGAAGGGTTGCCGGGGGAGAACCAGGCAACCACGTCGCACTGCTGTGGCGCGCGGGTGCGGATCGCCGCCTGTGCGGCAGCGGAAAGCCGTTCGCGATCCTCTTGCATGAAGTGCGCCAGCGCGACCCCGGGCGAAACCACGCCGTGCGCCCCGCTGCCGCCATAGAGGTGGCGCAACTGCTCGCACAGGATCAGTTCGCGTGTCCGCACGCGATATTCCCAGTCGCCGATCCCGCCGATCCGCTGCGCCTCGCACAGGCGACGGTTCGCGTCGGCGAGCGCGCGCGCCGCCCGCTCGCGCCGCAGCAATGCGTAGATCGACAGGCCCGCAAAGAAGGCCAGCGCCAGGGTAATTCCGGCCATGAGCCAATGGGTCCGCGCCGCGCGGCGGCGCACGTCCGCCAATATGTCCTGCTCGCCCATGCCGGTGGAAACGGAGACGCCATATTGCGGCAGCGGGCGATGGCTGAAGAGGCGCGGTATGCCGTCGATCGCGCTGGGGCCGATAAAGTCTGCATCGGTGTCGAACCGCAGATGCCCCGGCCCCGAAAGGCGGCGCAGATCCTGGCGATATGTGACGCGCTTGCCCTCGCGCCGGGCGAGCAGGATTCCGTCGAACCGGATCAACGTTAGCGTATCGAGCGGCCCCATCTCGATGCCCGCGCCGAAATCGGTAAAGCGCGCGACGGGCACTTCCGCGATCACGGCCCCGGCATAGCGCGCGCGCGCATCGCGGATCGGCCGGATCAGCGGCACCAGCGGCGGCCGGTCCTGGTGCGAGACGGCGGGAGGGGCGATGGCAAGGTCCGTCGGGGCATCGCTGCTGCGCAGGCGCTGGAGCTGGTCGTGCAGCGCGGGGTCAATGGCCACCGGCCTGTCGCTGGTGGAAAAGCGGACTCGGTTGGCAGCATCCACTACCAGCACCGACGATACGATGCTGGTAGTGGACGATATTCGAGAAAGCAGCCCCGGATTCGTGCCATGGTCCTGCGCGATCAGCACGGGGGCGACATGGTGCGCGATGTGGTCTGCCGCCACGCGCGCCGCATCGAGCGTCCGCGCGACAAATTCCTGATAGGCAATTGCGTGGTTGCGGTTGTCGCGGACGGCCGCGTCGATCGTATGCTGACGATCGTTCGCCAACATTGTGTTGCAGGCGATCCAAAGGGCAAGCGCGATGAAGGTCGTACCAACGACCAGGGCAACCAGGATCGGCCGCAAGGGGCCGAGCGTAACCACGCCGCTCTGGGCAGATGGCGTGCGCATGACGCGGTGTGTTTTCAATCGGCTTGCCGCGCCGAGCGGCGGGAGGAGGGTTTCCCCCAGGCTCAACGTGCGGTTCCGCGTCGCAGGAGGGGTGCGCAAGGCAGACGGGCCCGATCGGGGCACCTCGTCATGCGTTCACCATCGGGTGCCGCGTTACTGAAGAATCTTCCCCCCGCCGCCATAGGCGGCGCAACATGCATTCGACCATGGGCAACCCCCTGACTGCGACCATGAAACGACGTCGTGCGCCGATTCTAGAGTCATCGGGAGTCTTTGCGCAAGTGAAACGTTAAAGAACCAAATCGGTAAAAAGCTATTGACATCGTCACGCTGATATGGCACATACCGGGAACGCTGAAGAATTGCGAGTCGCGAAGGGCGGCTCCCACGAACGGGCCGGGCACTAGGTGCTGCGGCCCGTTCGCGTTTCCGGAGAGAGACGATGGACGACAAGATCACTGGCGGTAAGAACCGCCGGACGCAGGTGCGCGCCGCGCCCAACCGGGGCTGGACCAAGAAGCGGCGCACGGACTTTCTCGACATGCTGGCGGCGACCTGCAACGTCACCCGCGCGGCGGCGCATGTCGGCGTGCCCAAGGCGCGGGCCTATGCGCTGCGTCGCCGCGATCCGCAGTTCGCCGAGCTGTGGCGGCAGGCGATCCTGCTGGGCTATGACCGGCTGGAGGAGCAGTTGCTCGACCATGCCGGCGGCGCCGCGCCGATCAACGACATCACGCCGGACCCCGACGCGGTGCCGCCGCAGCCGTTCGATCCGAAACTGGCGATGGACCTGTTGCGGCTGCACCGTGCGACGCGCGAGGGGCGTCCCCGGGGGAGCACCGGTGCGGTGGTGCGTGCCAGCCGCGAAGAGGCGGAGGCGGCGCTGCTCAGAAAGCTGGACATGCTGGAGAAGCGGCTGGCCGGTGAGCGGGGGCCGCGATGAGCGGTGTCGATCCGTTCGACGCCATGGCGCGGCTGGCGCTGGCACCGGCGGCGGACCGCGCCCGGCTGGTACGGCAATTGCCGGGCGCGCATCTGCGGGCGTTCAACGAATGGTGGGAACGCTGGGCGCATGACGGCCAGTTCTGGCCCGATGGCGACTGGCGCGTGTGGCTGATCCGCGCCGGGCGCGGTTTCGGCAAGACGCGGGCGGGCGCCGAATGGGTGCTGCAGATGGCGCGCGACCACCCCAGGGTGCGGGTGGCGCTGGTCGGCGCGACGATCGACGAGGTGCGGCGGGTGATGGTGGAAGGGCCGTCGGGCCTGCTCGCCGCTGCGCGGGAGGACGAACGGCTGCGCTGGCGGCCGAGCGTGGGCGAGGTGGACCTGCCCGCCGGTGCGCGCGCCTATCTCTATTCGGCCGAGGCGGCGGAGAAACTGCGCGGGCCGGAACATGGCTTTGCCTGGTGCGACGAGCTGGCGAAATGGCCGGCCCGGGCGGGCGACGCGGCGTGGGACAATCTGCTGATGGGGCTGCGCCAGGGGGCGCGGCCCCGCGTGGTGGTGACGACGACGCCGCGCCCGGTGAAGCTGATGCGCCGCGTGATGGCGATGCCGGGGGTGCATGAGACCCGTGGCAAGACGCGCGACAATCCGCACCTGCCCGACAGTTTCGTGGCGGCGATGCTGGCCGATTATGCCGGCACGCGGCTGGGCCGGCAGGAGCTGGACGGCGACATGATCGACGATGTCGAAGGCGCATTGTGGCCGCGCGCGCTGATCGAGCGGCAGCGGGCGGCCGCGGTGCCGGAAATGCGGCGCGTGGTGGTGGGCGTCGATCCGCCGGCGGGCACCGAGGGCGATGCGTGCGGCATCGTCGCCGTGGGGCTGGGCGAGGACGGCCATGGCTATGTGCTGGAGGATGCCAGCGTGCAGGGCCTGCGCCCCGAAGGCTGGGCGGCGGCAGTGGCGGCCTGCGCGGCACGGCACGGCGCGGCCTGTGTGGTGGCGGAAAAGAACCAGGGCGGGGCAATGGTGGCAAGCGTGCTGAAGGCCGCCGACGCCGGCCTGCCGCTGCGGCTGGTGCATGCCAGCCAGAGCAAGGTGCGCCGGGCCGAGCCGGTGGCGCTGCTCTATGAGGGCGGCCGAATGTGGCATGCGGACGTGTTCCCGATGCTGGAAGAGGAGCTGGCGGGGCTGCAGGCGGCCGGCGGCTATC
Organism: Sphingomonas sp. DMC8; assembly: GCF_056314185.1. Classification (NCBI taxonomy): domain Bacteria; kingdom Pseudomonadati; phylum Pseudomonadota; class Alphaproteobacteria; order Sphingomonadales; family Sphingomonadaceae; genus Sphingomonas; species Sphingomonas sp. DMC8. The sequence goes on from NZ_JBQUYV010000001.1 coordinate 11,805, forward strand.
AGGGGGCAGGACGCTCGCCGGACCGCGCGGACGCGCTGGTCTGGGCCGTGACGGAACTGATGCTGGGCCGCCGCGGGCGCGCGGCGGTGCGGGGGTTGTGAGTGGTTCCCCTCCGGCTGGGGGGAGTGCTGGCTGACAGTATAGGAATCGCGCCACCCTCACCCTCCCATCGCTTGCGCGATGGGCCCCTCCCTCTCCCAAAGGGAGAGGTGTGAGAAAGTCCCGCTCCCTTTGGGAGAGGGAAGGGGCCCGCCGCCGAAGGCGGTGGGAAGGGTGAGGGGGACTGCGAACCAGGCGCGATCCTTCCCGACGCGGACGATCGCGGCGGTCTTTCAGGAGACAGAGAATGCGGAAAATCATCACGGCAGGGCTGCTGGCCCTGCTGACGGGGGCGTGTGCGCTCCAGGGGAAGGTGGCGCTGGCCGGGGCCGCGGCGGTGGTGGCGGTCCATGATGCCGATGGCGACGGCTTTCTGGACGCGGCTGAAGTGCAGGCGATGGTCGCGCGGACGATGCCGCCCGATCGGCTGACCGGCGGCTTCTGGGATGCACTGCGCGCGGCGGCGGTGGCGGCATATTGGTCGCGCGATGCCGACCATGACGGGCGGCTGAGCGCGGCGGAGCTGGCGCGATGAGGTGGTTCGGGCGCAAAGCGGCGCGCGAGGCCGCCCGGCCGGCGCTGGCGCGGGCGGGCTGGGGCAGCTTCGGCGACTGGCCGCGCAACTACGAGGCGCAGCTGCGCGACGGCTATTGCCAGAACCCGATTGCCCAGCGCGCGGTGAAGCTGGTGGCGGAGGGCGCGGGCGGGGCGCCGCTCACCGGATCGGAGCCGGCGCTGGTCGCGCTGGTGACGGCGCGGGTGGCGGGGCAGCGGCTGGTCGAGGCGCTGGCGGCGCAGCTGCTGCTCCACGGCAATGGCTATGCCCAGATCCTCACCGATGCGGCGGGGGCGGTGACGGGGCTGTATCCGTTGCGACCCGAGCGCGTGACGGTCGAGCCCGATGCGGGCGGCTGGCCGGTCGCCTATCGCTACCGGGTGGGCGAGCATGTCACGCGGCTGGCGGCGGACGATGGCGGGCGGCCGCAGATCGTCCATCTGCGCGCTTTCCACCCTGGCGACGACCATTATGGGCTGGGCTGTCTGGGCGCGGCGTCGGGCGCGATTGCGATCCACAATGCGGCGACGCGGTGGAACAAGGCGCTGCTCGACAATGCCGCGCGGCCGAGCGGGGCGCTGGTCTATGACCCCGGCGACGGATCGGCGCTGAGCCCCGACCAGTTCGCGCGGCTGAAGGACGAAATGGAGGCGGGCTTTGCCGGGGCCGCCAATGCCGGGCGGTCGATGCTGCTCGAAGGCGGGCTGAAATGGCAGGCGCTGAGCCTGACGCCCGCCGATATGGATTTCGTGGGGCTGAAGGCGGCGGCGGCGCGCGAGATTGCGCTGGCATTCGGGGTGCCGCCGATGCTGCTGGGGCTGCCGGGCGACGCCGCCTATGCCAATTATCGCGAGGCCAATCGCGCGCTGTGGCGGCTGGCGATCCTGCCGCTGGCCGAACAGGTGCTGGCCGGGCTGGCGCAGGGGCTGGCGGGCTGGTTTCCGGACGCGGTGCTGGCGGTGGATGTGGACCAGGTGCCGGCGCTTGCCGAGGACCGCGAGCGGCTGTGGCGCCAGGTGAGCGGCGCCGGATTCCTGAGCGACGACGAGAAGCGCCGGCTGGTGGGGCTGTGAGCGGGGTGCGTTTCGCCGGCTATGCTGCGGTGTTCGATGCGGTCGATCGTGGTGGCGATGTGGTGCGGGCGGGGGCGTTCGGGCCGGTGCGGCCGGTGCCGCTGCTCTGGCAGCATCAGGGCGCGCCGGTGGGGGTGATCGAGACGATCGGCGAGGATGCGCGCGGGCTGCGCGTGATCGGCCGCGTCGACGATCCGCGGCTGGCGGCACTGGTGGCGGCGGGCGCGGTGGACGGGCTGTCGTTCGGATACCGGGTGGCGGCGGCGCGGCACGGGGCGGCGCGCGAACTGACGCGGCTGAAGCTGCTCGAGGTCAGTCTGGTCGCACAGCCGATGCAGCCGCTGGCGCGGGTACATGCCGTGGCATGAATTTATCCCTTTTGGTGAAGACGGAGGATGAAGATGGAGAATGATGTTCTCGTGGAGAGCTTCGATACGGTGGCGTCGGCGCCGGTGCGGCCGATGCTGGCGGGCGGGCGGCCGGTGGCGAGTGCGGCGTTCGAGGGCTATGTGCGCGGGTTCGCGGGTGTCGAGACCAAGGCGATGGCCGGCACCAGCGGCGCCGAGGGCGGCTATGCCGTGCCGCAGGAAATCGACGCGCGGATCGACGCGACGCTGAAGGCGATCTCGCCGATCCGCGCCATCGCCAATGTGGTGAAGGTGGGCACCAGCGGATACCGCAAGCTGGTGGCGAGCGGCGGCTTCGAAAGCGGCTGGGCGGCGGAGACGGCGGCGCGGCCGGAGACCGACACGCCGGTGTTCAACGAAATCGCCCCGCCGTTCGGCGAGCTCTATGCCAATCCGGCGGCGAGCCAGGCGATGCTCGACGATGCCGCCTTCGATGTCGAGGCGTGGCTGGCCGACGAGATCGCGCGGGAGTTCGCCAGTGCCGAGGGCGCGGCGTTCGTCGTCGGCAACGGCGTGAACAAGCCGGCGGGCTTTCTGGCGGTGCCGAACGCGCCGACCGGGGATGCCGCGCGCGCGTTCGGCACGCTGCAATATGTGGCGAGCGGCGCGGCGGGCGGGTTCGCCGCCAACCCCGAGGAGAAGCTGATCGACCTGGTCCAGGCGCTGCGCGCGCCGTATCGCCAGGGCGCGAGCTGGGTGATGAACTCGGCGACGCTGGCGCGCATCCGCAAGTTCAAGACCAGCGAGGGCGCGATGCTGTGGCAGCCGGGGCTGGCGGCGGGGCAGCCGGCGACGTTGCTCGGCTATCCGGTGGTCGAGGCCGAGGACATGCCCGACATCGCCGCCAACAGCCTGTCGATCGCCTTCGGCAATTTCCAGGCGGGCTATCTGATCGCCGAACGGGGCGAGACGCAGCTGCTGCGCGATCCCTACTCCAACAAGCCGTTCGTCCACTTCTACGCCACCAAGCGCATCGGCGGGATGGTAAGCAATTCGGAAGCGATCAAGCTGCTGAAATTCGCCGCGAACTGACCGGCGCACCAGAACAAGGAGGACGAGCATGGACGCACCGCCTTTCCCGGCGGCGGCGATCGACGCCGCGCGCGACGCGGTGAAGACGCATCTGCGCATCGAAGGCAGCAGCGAGGACGCGGCCGTGGCGGCGGCGGTGCGTACCGCGCTGGCGCTGGGCGAGGCCTTTACCGGCACCGCCTGGATCCTGCGCGACTGGCAACAGCGCCTGTCCGCCGCACCCGGCTGGCAGGCGCTGGCGGCGACGCCGGTGCGCAGCATCACCGCCGTGGTGGCAAGCGACACCGGCACGCCGCTGCCGGTGGAGGGCTATGCCGTGGATGTCGATCCGCGCGGCACCGGCTGGGTGCGCGCGGGGACAGGCGTGCGGGTGACCTATGCGGCGGGGGCGGCGGCAGGCTGGGAGGACCTGCCGCCGCCGCTGGCGCAAGGCGCCGTGCTGATGGCGGCACACTGCCTCGATCCGCGTGCCGAGGGCGATGCGCCGCCGGCAGCGGTGGCGGCATTGTGGCGGCCGTGGCGGGCGATGACGCTGACCGGCCCGCGGCGCTGCGCATGATGGAGCAAGTGGAAGCGCGCGGCGCGGCGGCGGGGACACGCGCCGCCGCCGATGCCGCGGAGCGACTGGCGGGGGAGGTGCGCGCCGCCTTTCCCGACCTGTCGGTCGAAGTGACGGCCGAGGGCGTGACGATCCGCGGCAAGGGGTTGTGGCGGCGCTGGCTGGCCGACCCCGCGCTGCGCTGGCTGGGAGGATGGCTGCGATGAATCCGCATCAGGCACTGGTCGCGGCGATGGTCGCGGCGCTCCGGGCCCACGCGCCGTTCGCGGGCGGCGTCACGGGGGTGTTCGACGCGCCGCCGGTCCGCGCGATGCGGCCCTATGCGCTGGTCGAGGAACCGGTGCTGACCGACTGGAGCACCAAGGATCGCGAAGGCTGGGAGGCGCGGCTGTCGGTGCAGCTCCGCGCGACCGGCGAGCGGCGGGCTGGCTTGCGCGCGCTGGCGGACGCGGTGGGGCCGGCGCTCGCCGGGCTGGCACCGGAAGGGTGGCAGGTGGCGAGCCTGGTCGCGGTGCGCTCGCGCGTGCTGGGTGATGGCGATGGCGGGCTGACGGCGGTGGTGGAGCACCGGGTGCGGATGCTGCGGGCGGGGTGAGGGGGCGGGCAGCCTCACCCTCCCACCGCCTGCGGCGGCGGGCCCCTCCCTCTCCCAGAGGGAGAGGTGTGAAAGTCCCTCTCCCTCTGGGAGAGGGAGGGAGGCGCGAAGCGCCGGAAGGGTGAGGGTGATCCGCACCCCACCCCGACCACAAAACCAACAATCAGGAGAACCGATATGGCAGCGGAAAGAGGCAGTGCGTTCCTGCTGAAGGTGGGCAATGGCGCGACGCCGCCGGTGTTTACCACCGTGGCGGGGCTGCGGACGACGCAGTTGACGGTGAATGGCGAGACGGTGGTCGTCACCACCAAGGATTCGGGCGGGTGGCGCGAATTGCTGTCGGGGGCCGGTGTGCGATCGGTCAGCGTGTCGGGCGCGGGCGTGTTCACCGGATCGGCGGCCGAGGCGCGAGTGAAGGCCAATGCGCTGGCGGGGACGCTCGACGATTATCGGCTGAGCTTCGAGAGCGGCGAGACGATGACGGGCAGGTTCCTCGTCACCCGGCTCGATTATGCCGGCGATTTCAACGGCGAGCGCAGCTATACGCTGAGCCTGGAAAGCTCCGGCCCGGTGGTGAGCGCATGAGCGCGCCGGCCAATCCGCTGCGCGGCGAGGCGGCGCTGGTGCTGGGCGAGCTGGCGCTGGTGCTGCGCCCGAGCTTCGCCGCGCTGGTCGCCGCCGAGGCGGAACTGGGATCGCTGTTCGCGCTGGTCGAGCGCGCGGCGGCGGGGCAGCTCCATCTGCGCGAGCTGGTCGCGCTGTTCTGGCATTGCCTGCGCGAGCAGCCCGAGGGGCTGACGCTTGCCGATTTCGGCGAGGCAGTGGTCGCGGCCGGGCTCGCCGCCGTCACCCCTGCGCTCAAGACGCTGGTCGGCCAGATACTGGCGGGGCGGTGATGCGGTTCGCCGAGCGCGCGCTGTTGCTGGCGGGCGCGGCGGGGCGGCTGTTCGGCTGGTCGCCCGACCGTTTCTGGGGCACGACCCCGGCCGAACTGGCGGCTTTGGTGACGCTGCCGGGCGATGCCGCAGCGGCGCCCCCCGACCGCGACACGCTTGCCCGATTGAAGGAGCAATTCCCCGATGGATGAGGAAATCGAACGGCTGGTGGTGTCGGTGCGCGCCGACACCAGCAGCTTTGCGCGCGATGTCGATGCGATGCGCGCGACGCTGAACGGCCCGCTGACGCGCGATGCGGAAAAGGCGAGCCGCGCGATAGAAGGTGCGCTGGCCAAGGCCGTCACCACCGGCAAGCTGGGCTTCGAGGATTTGCGCGGCGTGGTGTTGAAAGTGACGAGCGCGATTGCCGATGCGGCGGTGCAGGCGGCGGCGATCTCGTCGGGCAGCAGCGGTGGCGGTTCGGGGGCGAGCGGGATCGTCAGTCTATTGGGCGCGATCTTCGGCGGATCGCCGGGCCGGGCGACCGGCGGCGGCGTGAGCCCGGATCGTCCCTATTGGGTGGGCGAGCGCGGGCCAGAGCTGTTCGTGCCGACCAGCGCGGGGCAGGTGATGCCTGCGGGCGGCGCCCAGGGCGGCCGCGACGTGCGCGTGTCGATCACGGTCAACGCCGCCGCCGGGGAGTCGCCGCGCGCGCTGGCGCAATCGAGCCGGCAGGTGGCGCGCGCGGTGCGCACCGCGCTGGCGGGAGCGGACTGATGGGCTGGTGGCTCGCCGGCGAACGGCGCGGCCAGAGCGAAGGCGTGCTCTCGCGCTTCGACCCTGCCTATTGGACGGTCAATTTCCCCCGGCCGATGATGGCAAGCGCGGTGACGACGGCGCCCGATGCGCTGCGCGTCGACCTGACCTTCTATCGCCATAACGACCTCGCCGGGCTGATCTGGGAAAGCGAAGACCGGTTCGACCACCCGTTGCTCGGCTATGCCACGGCGCGCGACTATCGCGATTGCCGGTTGCGGTTCCGCTGGCGCGCGTCGGGCGTGCTGGCGCTCGATGCCGTCAACGGCCCGGTGCTGACGATCGAGGGGCGCGATGCGGCGGGAGCCCCGCGCGCCTGGTATGTGCGGCTGTGGAACTATGCCAGCGGATCGCCCGACGATGCGGTGGTGACGATCGACTTTGCCAGCGTCGCGGGCGGCTTCCTGTTGCCGGGCGAGGCCGATCCGGTCTGGGCGGGCGATGTCGACCGCATGTTCGTCTCGCTGGTGCCACAGGGCTACTCCAGCGAGGAAACGCCGCTCGCCGCGCCGGTCGAAGCCTGGGTGGAAATGAGCGATATTGCCTGTGACGGGCCGGTCGCGGTGCTGGCGATCGGCGATGCGATCGTGCCCGAGCACGGCCTGTCGATCGCCACCGGCTATGACGATTGCTACAACCTCACGCCCGCGCGTTTGCTGCGCAACATGCTGCATCTCGGCTATCGCGGCGACATTCTGCACTATGTGGGGATGAGCCATTATTTCCGGCTCGAGGCGAATAGCGGCGGCTATTATATCAGCCTGGCCGGTGGGGTGCTGAACGCGCCGTGCGCGGCATGGCACCGCGACTTCGCCGCGCGGGCGCGGGCGCTGGGCTATGGCCTGATCTGGTCGCTGAGCTACGAATTGCTCGACCAGCATGTCTGGGGCGACTGGAAGCAGCGCGCGGCGGACGGATCGCCGGCGCTGACCGGCTGGGTGCCGCCCTCGACTTTGCTGTCACCGGCGCATGGGCCGGCGATGGCCTATCTGCGCAGCGTGGCGCTGGCGTTCGTGGGCATTGCGCAGGGTGCCGGGCTGGCGGTGCAGTTTCAGGTCGGCGAGCCCTGGTGGTGGGTGATGGCCGATGGCCGGCTGTGCATCCATGACGCGGCGGCGCAGGCGGCCTTGGGCAATCCGGCGCCGCAGAATCTGCGCGGGACGCCCGATGTCGCGGTGCTGGAGGCGGCGGGGGCGATCCTTGCACAATCGACGCTGGCGCTGCGCGACGCAGTGAAGGGCGCGGCGCCGGGCGCGAAGGTGATGCTCCTCACCTATCTGCCGACGGTGCTCGACGCCGCGATGCCCGAGGCGAAGCGAGTGAACATGCCCGTCGGCTGGGCCTCGCCTGCGTTCGATGTGCTGCAGCTCGAGGATTATGACTGGGCGGCGACCGGGCAGGATGCGGCGTCGGAGCGCGGGGTGGCGCTGGCCGAGGCGCGGCTCGGCTATCCGGCCGCGCGGCAGCAGTATCTGGCCGGCTTCGTGCTCAAGCCCGAGGACCGGCGCCAGTGGCGCGCGATTGCCGAGGCGGCGGCGCGGGCGCGCAGCCGGGGCGTGGCGGCAACCTATGTCTGGGCGCTGCCGCAGGTGCTGCGCGACGGCTTCGTCCATTTCGATCAGGAGGAGGATATGGCGCCGTTCGACGACGTGCTGTTCCCGCTTGCGCTGGGGCGCGAGGCGGAAGTGGCGCCCGAGGTCTCGACTGCGATCGTCACCAGCGCGGGCGGGCAGGAAACGCGCAACGCCGAATGGGCGGAGGCGCGGACGCATTATGATGTCGGGCCGGGCATCCGATCCGAGGCGGATGTGGCGGCGCTGCTCGCCTTTTTCCGCGCGCGGATGGGACCGGCGCGGGGATTTCGCCTGCGCGATCCGTTCGACTTTGCCGCCGAGCGGGTGGCGATCGGCACGGGCGACGGCACGACGCTGCGGTTCCAGCTCGTCAAACCCTATGGCGATGTCGTGCGGCGGATCACCCGGCCGGTGGCGGGAACGGTGGCGCTGTGGGCAGATGGCGCCGAAGTGCCGTTCACGCTGGGCGAGCAGGGCGTGGTGACGCTGGAGACGGCGCCGGCGGCAGGCGCGGCGGTGACGGCGAGCTTCGCGTTCGACGTGCCGGTGCGCTTTGCCGAGGACAGGCTGACGGTGAGCCGGGCGACCTTTCTCGCCGGATCGCTCGCCTCGGTGCCGCTGGTGGAGATACGCGAATGAGCTGGCTGGAGGGGGCGCTGACCACCGTCGCCTTGTGCTGGCGGATCGAGCGGCGCGACGGCGTGACGATCGGGCTGACCGCGCATGACCGCGACCTGATGCTGGACGGGTTGCTCTATCGCGCCGCGCCGGGGATGACGCCGAGCGCGATCGAGCGGAGCGCCGGGTTCGAGGCGGATAGCATGGATGTGGAAGGGGCGCTGACCGGGGCGGCGATCCGCGAAGTCGATCTCCTCGCCGGGCGCTGGGACGGGGCGCGGGTGGTGCTGTTCGCGGTCGACTGGAGCGCGCCGGGCGAGACGGTACCGCTGGGCGAAGGCACGATCGGCGCGGTCGAGACCAAGGACGGCGCGCTGACCGCCGAACTGCGCGGGACGACGGCGGCGCTGGAGCGGCCGGTGAGCGAGGCGACTTCGCCCGAATGCCGCGCCGAACTGGGCGATGCGCGCTGCCGGGTGGCGATGGCCGGGCGGCGGCGCTTCGCGCGGGTGGTCGCCGCCGAGGATGCGGTGCTGACCCTCGATATCGACGAGCCGGTCGCCAATGGCTGGGGCGGCGGGCGGCTGCGCTGGTTTGGCGGCGGCAATTCGGGGCTGGAGGATTTCGTCGCGGCATCGGACGGGCGGCAGGTGACGCTGATCGCGCCGCCGCGCTTCGCGGCGGTGGGCGCGCTCGTCCTGATCGAGGAGGGGTGCGACAAGGCGATCGCGACCTGCGCGGCGCGGTTCGGCAATGCCGCCAATTTCCGGGGCGAGCCCTATCTGCCGGGCACCGACCTGCTCACCCGGTATCCGGGCGCATGAGCGGGCAGGCGGTGCTCGCGGCGGCGCGGGCGGTGCTGGGCGCGCGGTTCCGGCTGCACGGGCGCGATCCGGCGGACGGGCTCGATTGCGTCGGGCTGGCGGCGCTGGCGCTCCGGGCGGGGGGCATGAAGGGCGCGGTGCCGCAGGGCTATGCGCTGCGCAGCGGCGATTCCGATGCGGTGGCGGCGATGCTGGCGGCGCGGGGACTGGCGCGGGTGGAGGGCGCGGCGGCGGGCGACCTGTTGCTGCTGCGCGCGGGGCCGGGGCAGCTCCATCTCGCGATCGATAGCGGCGGCGGCATCATCCATGCCGATGCGATGCTGCGGCGGGTGGTCGAGCGACCGGGGCCGCCGCCCTGGCCGGTGATCGGCCGCTGGCGACTGGAGGCTTGAAGACATGGCAACGGTGGTGTTGGCCGCCGCCGGCGCGCTGGTGGGCGGGCCGGCGGGGATGGCGATCGGCGCGTCGATCGGCAATTATCTCGACCGCAACGTGGTGTTCGCGCCGGGGCCGCGCGAGGGCGCGCGGCTCAGCGACCTGCGGGTGCAGAGCTCGACCTATGGCACGCAGATCCCGAAGCTGTTCGGGACGATGCGGGTGGCCGGATCGGTGATCTGGGCGACCGATCTGGTCGAGCATCGCTCCACCCAGAGCGGCGGCAAGGGGCGGGCGGGGACGACGACCTATAGCTATACGGCTTCGTTCGCGGTGGCGCTGTCGAACCGGCCGGTGGCGGGCGTGGGGCGGATCTGGGCCGACGGCAAGCTGCTGCGCGGCGCGGCGGGCGACTTCAAGGTGCGCACCGGGTTCCGGCTGCATCCGGGCGGCGAGGACCAGCCGGTCGACCCGCTGATCGCGGCGGCCGAGGGCGCAGGCCTGGCGCCGGCGCATCGCGGCATTGCCTATGCGGTGTTCGAGGATCTGGCGCTGGCCGATTATGGCAACCGGATTCCGCAGCTGACCTTCGAGCTGATCGCCGATCCCGAGCCGCTGGCGGCGGGGGAGATTGCGACGCGGATCGCGGCGGAACTGGTGGCGGCGGAGGCGACGCCGCTGCTCACCGGCTTTTCGGCACAGGGGGCGAGCGTGCGCGCGGCGCTGGAGGGGCTGGCGGGGGCGACCGGGCTGTGGCTGCGCAGCGATGCGGGCGGGTTGGCGCTGCTGCGCGGGGGCGGCGCGGCGGTGACGCTGGCGGATGGCGGCGCGGCGGCGGGGAGCGGGCGCGGGGCACGGGCGGTGCGGGCGATGGCGGCGGGCGACAGCGTGCCGAAGGTGCTGACGCTCGGCTATTATGAACCCGCGCGCGACTATCAGGGCGGCACCCAGCGGGTACAGCGCGCCGGTCCGGGCATCCGCGAGAGCCGGATCGAGCTGCCCGCCGCGCTCAACGCCGATGCCGCCAAGCAGCTGGTTGCCGGGGCAATGGCGAAGGCGCAGTGCGAGCGCGAGCGGCGGACGGTGACGCTGCCGATCGGCGCGCTGCCGGTGCGGCCGGGCGAGCGGGTGCGGATCGCCGGGGTCGACGGGCTGTGGCGCGTCGATCGCTGGTCGCTCGAACGCATGGTGGTGAAGCTGGAATGCGTGCGGGTGGCGAGCGAGGCGCTGGTGGTGCCGGCGAGCGGCGGGCGGGCACTGGCGGCGGCGGATACGGTGGCGGGCGAGACGGTGGTGCAGCTGTTCGAGCTGCCGCCGCTCGACGATACGCCGGCGAGCCGGCCGCAGCTCTATGTCGCGGCGGCGGGGACGGGCGCGGGGTGGCGCAGCGCGGCGCTGCTCGCCAGTACCGACGGCGGATCGCGCTGGGAGGCGGCGGGGAGCACCGCCTATCCCGCCATTCTGGGGACCGTTGCCGTGCCGCCGGGCCATGCGCTGGCCGCGCTTGCCGACCTGCGGAACCACTGCGAAGTCGAGCTGCTCCACGCCGGGATGCTGCTTGCCGGTGCCGACGACGCTGCGCTGGACGGCGGCGCCAACCTTGCGCTGGTCGGGCGCGAGCTGGTGCAGTTCGGCGCGGCGGAACGGCTGTCCGCCACGCGCTGGCGGCTGCACCGGCTGTGGCGCGGGCGGCGCGGCACCGAAGCTGCGATCGGCACCCAGCAGCCGGGCGACGGCTTCGTGCTGCTCGACCGCGATGCGCTGGCGACGCTGCCGCTGGCCCCGGCTGTGGGCACCGATGTCCAGCTTCTCGCCCAGGGCAGTGGCGACGCCGGCAATGCCGCCCCGACGCACTGCACGGTCGAGGGGCTGGCGCTGCGCCCGCCTGCGCCGGTGCATCTGCAGGCGGCGCGCATCGGTGACACGCTGCAACTGCGCTGGATCCGCCGCAGCCGCGCCGGCTGGGGCTGGCGCGACGGCATCGACGCGCCGCTCGTCGAAGAGGCCGAGCGCTACCGGGTGTCGATCGACGCGATCGGCTGGGCGGCGGATGTCGCGACCCCCGCCTGCGACCTCCCCGCCGCGCTGCTTGCCGCAGGCGGCACCGTGGCGGTCCGCCAGATCGGCACCTTCGCGGCCTCCGCACCCGCGACTCTCTTTATCCCTGCAACAGGAGCAAGCACGTGACCACCAGCACGCCCCGCATGGCCCTCCCTTTCCTCGAGGCGGGCCAGGCCCAGAAGGAGATCACCCATAACGAAGCGCTGGCGCGGCTCGACATCGTCGTCCAGGGCGCGCTGGCGGGCCACGATATCGATACGCCCCCGGCCGATCCCCAGCCCGGCCAGTGCTGGCTGGTCGGTTCCCATCCCACCGGCGACTGGTCTTCGCACCCGCAGCATATTGCCTGCTGGAACGACAATGGCTGGCGCTTCGTGGCCCCATTGGAAGGCATGCGTTTCTGGCTGGGCGTGGAGGCAGGCGAGGCCTTGTTCGCGGGGGGCGTTTGGCAGATCGGCCAGGTCCATGGCCGCCTGCACGTCGACGGCACCCAGGTTGTTGGCGCGCGCCAGCCCTCTATAAGGGAACCTAGCGGAGGCACGACGGTTGACGCGGAAGCGCGGCAGACGGTTTCGGGGATACTGCAGGCATTGCGGCGCCACGGGTTGATCGAAGAGGTTTAACCTGTGACGTTCCTGCAACAGTCCCCGGATTTGTGCGCTTGCGTGGAAACTTTGGTTTGAGTAGTGAGTTTGGCCTGTCCGTATGGACGACCATGAAAGGGGAATATGATGCGGAAGCTTGCCGTCACTCTGGCACTTGCGACGACCGCGCTCAGCACGCCCGCCCTTGCCCGCGATGACTCGTGGTATGTGGGTGTTGAAGGCGGCGCGATGCTCGTCGAAGACATTCATTTCGACGTTGGCACCAGCAAGGATGCCGTGACGCAGAACCACCATGCCGGCTACGATTTCGGCGGCGAGATCGGCTATGATTTCGGCCCGTTCCGTGCCGAAGCAGAAGTCAGCTATCGCCGTGCACGCGTCGATAGCGCCAACACGTCGATCCCGGTCGCCATTCAGCTGGCGAGCGGTGCTGCGGCTACCACCCCGGCCGGCAGCTATCAGCAGTCGAGCGGCGCCGCCTCGGCGCTGTCGTTCATGGTCAACGGCCTGCTCGATTTCGGTGACGACAACGGCCTGCAGGGCTTTGTCGGCGGCGGTGCGGGCGTGGCCCGCGTCAAGGATCGCCTGCGCGTTGCCGGTGCGGCCGATACGCTGAACGACTCCGACACCGTCTTCGCCTGGCAGGCGCTGGCCGGCGTTCGTGCGCCGATCAACAAGCATGTCGACGTGTCGCTGAAGTATCGCTTCTTCAACGCACCGAACGTCAAGCTGGTCGACATCGGCGGCAACCAGTGGAAGGGCCGCTATCGTTCGCACAGCCTGCTGGTTGGCCTGACCTACAACTTCGGCGGCAAGGAACCCGAACCGGCTCCGGCACCCGCGCCGACCCCGGCTCCGGCCCCCGAGCCCGCTCCGGCTCCGGCCCCGGCCCCGGCCCCGGCTCCCGAAGCCAAGGTCTGCACCCCCGGCCCGTACATCGTGTTCTTCGACTGGAACAAGTCGGACATCACGCCGGAAGCCGCGAGCATTCTGGACAATGCGATCAGCAACTATGCTGACTGCCAGAACACCAAGGTGATGATCGCCGGTTACACCGACCGTTCGGGTTCGGCCGCCTACAACGTGAAGCTCTCGCAGCGTCGCGCTGACACGGTCCGCACCTACATGACCGGCAAGGGCATTCCGGATGCGGCTGTCACCGCGCAGGGCTTCGGCGAAAGCAACCCGCGCGTTCCGACCGCCGACGGCGTCCGCGAACTGCAGAACCGTCGCGTCGAAATCACCTACGGTCCGGGTTCGGGTCAGTAAGACCTGTTCCCACCCGTACGGGATGGAAACAAAGAGGGGAGGCCGGGCAACCGGCCTCCCTTTTTTCGTGCGGGGGAAGGGCCGGCGCTACCTTGAAATTCGCTGTTCCGCGAATTTCCAAACGGCTTCTTCTTCCTCTATCAGGTATAGTCCGCATTGCGCAGTGCCGTCATGGTGCGTAGCAGGCGCGACCGATGGGGCTGGTGCAATATCGACGCGGGTGGATGCGTGCCGTAATGGCGCTTTGCGCATCGCTTGCGCTTGCCTTCAACATCGCGATACCGCCGGGTTTCATGCCCGCGTCGGCACCCGACCATATGATCGTGGTGGCGATCTGCTCGGGCCAGGGGCCTGTCCCGGTCGCCCTGGCAATTCCGATGACGGGCGATCACCACGAGGGCGGCACGGTCGATCATCGGTCGCCCTGCACCTTTGCGCTTCATGCCGTGCCGACGATACTGCCCGATCTGGCACCGTCGGTACTTGCGGCGCTGTCGTTCATGGCGAATACGTCCCCGATCCCGCGCCTTGGCATCCGCCCCGGCCGGGGAATGGCGGCACCGCCGCCGCCCAGTCACGCGCCTCCGCTGTTTCTCGCCTGACCTCGTACCAGCAGTCGCATTGCTGCGTCTGCTGATCCTTCCTGCCTGCGGCGCACGCGCGCCGCGCGGCTTTAGTCGAGATACAGCAATGACCATTTCCCTCTCGTCGCGCGCGACCGCGCGATCACTTCGTTGCACGCTGCTGGCGAGCATTTCCTTTCTCTGCATGACGGCGCCTGCCTTTGCCCAGCAGGCAACGCCGCTGCCCCAGGTCGATGTCGGTTCTGCCGCCGATCCGGGCACGGTAATGCCGGTATCCCGCGCGATGCTGGATTCCTGGACTGCGCGGAGCAGCGACGTCGCCGAGATTCTGGCGCAGCTTCCCGGCGTGTCGGCTTTCGGCGCGGGCGGCGTTTCGAGCCTGCCGACAATCCGCGGGCTGGACAATCAGCGGGTATCGATCCTGGTCGACGGGGTGAAGATCGACGAGGTCTGCCCGAATAACATGAACCCGCCCCTGTCCTATGCTGATCCGCAGACGATCGGTTCGATTGCCATGCTGACCGGCGCAACGCCGGTCAGCATGGGCGGCGACAGCATCGGCGGCGCCATTGCGGTGGACAGCCCTGCGCCACGCTTTGCAACGAACGGCGACACGCTGGTTACCGGCCGGGCCACGGCCTTTTACCGCTCGAACGGCGACGGCTTTGGTGGGTCGGGAACCGTCACTGTCGCCACCCGCAGCCTCAGCCTGAGCTATGCCGGTTCGTACACCCAGTCGGACAACTACAAGGGCGGCGGCAATGCCGGTGTGGTTCGCTCGACCGAATTCGCCAAGACCGATCACAGCCTTGCGCTCGCGGCGCAGACCGGCGCGGGCCTGTTCGAGTTGCGTGGCGGCTATCAATACGCTCCCTATGAGGGATTTCCGAACCAGTATATGGACATGACGGACAATCGCTCGTGGTTCGTCAACGGCCATTATCTGGGGGTATTCGGCTGGGGAGATGTCGATTTGCGGGTCCAGTACCGCAATGTCCGGCACGAAATGAACTTCCTGGCTGACAAGGGCGGTACCGCGGACGGCGGCATGCCGATGGACACGGACGGTCATAGCGCGGGCTATACGCTGAAGGTCAATGCCCCCGTTTCTTCGATGCATATAATCGGGTTCGGCAGCGAATTGCATCATCAGTGGCTGAACGACTTGTGGCCACCGGTGGCCGGCAGCATGATGATGGGACCGGGCACGTTCATCAATATCAACCGCGCGCATCGCGACCGGCTGGGCAGCTTCGTCGAAGTGAAGTCGGCTTGGCACGACCGTCTGAACACCACCATCGGCATCCGCAACGACCAGGTGTGGATGAACACCGGTGATGTCGCACCCTATGGCACAGGCATGATGCAGATGGCCGACACCATGGCCGCCGCCGCATTCAACGCGGCCGGCCACGCCCGGCATGACAGCAATTGGAGCGGATCGGCGATGCTGCAATACCGTCCGGCGGGAGCGGTGGCGATCGATCTTGGCTATGCCCGCAAGGTGCGGTCTCCGACCTTGTACGAGCGCTATGCATGGGGACGGGGCGCCATGGCGAGCACGATGATCGGCTGGTTCGGGGACGGTAACGGCTATGTCGGGAACCTAAACCTGAAGCCGGAGCGTGCCGATACCGTCAGTGCGGCCGTGACAGTGACGGGGAAAGGCAAGTCGCCCTGGTCGTTGCGCATCGCACCCTATTTCACGCACGTCGCCGATTATATCGATGTGGTGAAGCTGGCGGACCTGAGGAACATGATGGGCATGCCGAGCGGGTTCGTGCAGTTGCAGTTCGCTAACCGTGAAGCACGCTTTTATGGTGTCGACCTCAGCGGCCGGGCATCGCTGTGGCAGGGGAGCGCGGGCGGCAGCGCGTGGATCGACGTGGCTGCCAGCTGGCTGCACGGCGAAAACCTGACCGATGACGAGCCGCTATATCACCAGATGCCGCTGAATGCGACGATCGGCGTGCACGCCGCCGCGCGGGGCTGGGACGGTTTTGCGGAAGTGCAGGCCGTGGCGGACAAGGACCGGGTCGATGCCACACGTAACGAACCGAAGACGCAAGGCTATGCCCTTGTCAGCCTGGGTGCGGGCTATAGCTGGAAGGGATTCCGTCTCGGGCTCGATGTCAGCAACCTGTTCGATGCGCGCTACGCGCTGCCGCTCGGCGGCCAATCGATCGCCGATTATCAGGCGACGGGTGCGCTTCGCCCGGTGCCGGGGCGGGGCCGCAGTCTGAATGTCCAGATCAGCAAGGCGTTCTGAGACGGGCGGGGCGGCCCGGTATCGCCGCCCCGCATCCGTGCCGCCGATCGGGCTGGGCGGGGCCGGACTGGCGCTTGCCGGCCTCGCCCTGCTGGTGCTGGCGCAACGTCCGGACCGATTGCCTGCGCCAAAGCGGCATACGGCGATTGCGGTGTTCGCGGTGCCGGAGCCGGCTGTCCGGCGGGTGCCGTCGTCAAGGCATCGCACGCCGCGGGCGTTGCCCGGGCGAGCATCGCGCTTGCCGGTTGCGGCCGTTTCCCCGCCGCGGGCGCTGGTTCCTCCGGCGGCGCCCACCGCTTCCCCGGCGATAACCGTGTCTGCGCCGACGGTCCCACCGCCCCAGCCCGCAGTCATTGAATCTTCGCAGGTGAGCCCGCCGCCACGCGACGGCGGATCGCTACGCAGTGATTATGCCACGCGGCTGTGGCGCCATATCGCCGCACGCCGGCCGCGGGGGATTCGGCTGGCGGGAACGGTGCTCCTGGAGTTCGAAATCGACGCTGGCGGACGCTTGCGCCGGCTCGCCGTGCGGAGCGGCAGCGGCAATCCGATGCTGGACCGGCTCGCGATGCGGACGGTTGAACGGGCCGCGCCTTTCCCGGCGCCGCCCGTTCAACTTGCAGAGACGGAACGGGCGTTTACGATTCCGTTCAGCTTCGAATAGGATGTATCGTATCGACGATACATTCGCCCCTGCTCACCCCCACCACCCCGGCACGCGCGCATCCCCCAGTTCCTCGACCCGGCGCAGTTCCACCATCAGCCCCAGATCCGGATAGCGCACGCGCGTCCGCGGTCCTGGCTCGGCGATGGGGGCCACCACCAGCCGGCGGTTGACCTTGGAACGATAGTGCATCCGCGCGGTGTTTTCCTGCCCGACATAGCAGCCCTTGGTGAAGCTGACGCCGTGCAGCTCGGCGGCGTTGCATTCCAGCCATAGCGTCTGGTCCTGGCCGAGTTCGGCCGTGCCCTCCGTCACGCCCAGCGCCAGCCGGTGCGCGCGCCAGCCATCGTCGGCGGGATCGCCCTCCGCGTCCCCAAGCCAGCGCCAGCCCAGTTCGGGCAGGCGGGGGTCGGGTACCCCGCGGCCGGGTTCGGGCGACCAGTGGACGGTGCCGTCGACCGGTTCGATCGTGATCGGCCGGCGCAGGCGATAGAGTGTCAGGCGGCGGGCGAGGGCCTCGCGCTGCTCGGCCTCGCAATCGATCAGGATCGCGTCGCCATCGGGCCACAGCAGGAAGTCGAACAGTGCCTTGCCCTGCGGCGTCAGCAGCCCCGCCCATTGCGGCGCTTCGGGCGTTACGCTCGCCATGTCCTGCGTGAGCAGTCCCTGGAGAAAGCCCTTCACGTCGTCGCCCGACAGGCGGAGCAGGGCGCGGGAGGCTAGGCGGGTGCTGGTATTGGCCATGGCGAACAGGTAGGGCTCCGTGGCGCCACGGGAAAGAGGCTGAGGATCATGCACGTCGAACTGAAACTGCGCGGGGGCCGCGTCCACCTTCCTTCCGGTCCGGCCGAAGTCGATATCGGCGTCAGCGGCGGCAAGATCGTCGCGGTCGGGGATGTCGGCGATGCGGGCGAGGTAATCGACTGCACCGGGCTCGACGTGCTGCCGGGCGTGATCGACAGTCAGGTCCATTTCCGCGAGCCGGGGCTGGAGACCAAGGAAGACCTGGAAAGCGGCAGCCGCTCGGCGGTGCTGGGCGGCGTGACCGCAGTGTTCGAAATGCCGAATACCAAGCCCAATACCGACAGCGCCGAGGCGGTGGCCGACAAATTGCGGCGCGCGCACCATCGCATGTGGTGCGACCATGCCTTTTATGTCGGCGCGACCAACCATAATGCCGAGGCGCTGGCCGAACTGGAGCGGCTGCCCGGCACGGCGGGGGTGAAGATCTTCATGGGCGCCTCGACCGGCGACCTGCTGGTCTCCGATGACGCCAATCTGGCGCGCGTGCTCGCGTCGGGCCATCGGCGCGTGGCGATCCATGCCGAAGACGAGTTCCGCATGCAGGAACGGCTGGGCGAGCGGGTGCCGGGCGACCCGGCTTCGCATCCGGTGTGGCGCGACGACGAAAGCGCGATCCTGGCGACGCGGCGCATCCTGCGGCTGGCGCGCGAGGCCCGGCGGCGCATCCATGTGCTCCACGTCACCACGCCGGCCGAACTGGAGCTGCTGGGCCAGCACAAGGACATCGCGACCTGCGAAGTGACGCCGCAGCATCTGACGCTGGCGGGCGAGGAAGCCTATCCCGCGATCGGCACCTATGCCCAGATGAACCCGCCGATTCGTTCGGGCGCGCATCGAGACGGGCTGTGGCACTGGCTGCGCCAGGGCGTGCCCGACGTGCTCGGATCGGACCATGCGCCGCATACGCGCGAGGAAAAGGCGCGGGCCTATCCCGACAGCCCCAGCGGCATGCCCGGGGTGCAGACGCTGCTGCCGTTGATGCTCAACCATGTCGCCGAAGGGCGGCTGACGCTGCAGCGGCTGATCGACCTGACCAGCGCCGGGCCGCAGCGCATCTTCGGCATTGTCGGCAAGGGGCGGATCGTGCCGGGCTATGACGCCGATTTCACCGTGGTCGACCTGAAGGCGCGCTGGACGGTGGAGGAAAGCTGGCTGGCATCGCGCTGCGGCTGGTCGCCGTTCACCGGCATGACGCTGACCGGGCGACCGGTCGGCACGATCATCCGCGGCAACCGGGTGATGTGGGAAGCCGAACTCGCCGAGGCGGCGACCGGCGAGCCGGTACGGTTCGAAGCGGTCGACTTCGGTTGAGCAAACGGGGCGGGGCCAGTGTGCGGCCCCGCCCGTCCGCGATCAGAAGGGCAGCCAGCGCTGCTTTTCGCTGAACTTCATATAGCCGGCGTTCACGCCCAGCCGCCAGCCGACGCCAAGGCGCACCGGGATCAGCACGATGTCGCCGCGGCGCAGATACGAAGCGGAAAAGCCGCCGACGACATAGACGCGGCCTTCGCCTTGCGGGAAGCGCTTGTAGATGTCCTGCGTGTCGTAGAGGTTATAGACCAGCACGAACACCTTGTTGGCATCGCCGCCGACGTCGAAGCCGATCGACGGGCCGGTCCAGTAGATCGGGCGCTGACCCTCGATCTTGTGGAACATCTGGCCCTTGCCATAGCGCAGGCCGACACCGATCGCGCCCGCCGCCTCGCTGCCGGCGATATAGGCATTGGGCTGGCCCTGATCCTTCAGGATCTTCTCGATGAGGCCGGCGAGGCCCGAGGCGCCCTTGCCGAACACGCCCTCTGCGGCGGAAAGCACGTCGTCCTGCGCGAAGGTATCGGTCGCCTGCTGCCGGACATTGTCGCCAGGCTGGGGCGCCGTGGTAGCGGCGGCGGGCGGCGCGGCCTGCATGTCCTGCTGCGGTTGCTGCTGCGGAGGCGGGGGATTGTCGGCCGGGGGATAGGTGGGCGCATCCGCCGGCGCCGTCGTCGCCTGCGGCGGCGGGCTGCGCAGGTCCGAATCGATCGCCGCGTTGGGGTCCACGGTCGTGACCTGCGCCGCAGCCGGCACGGTCGCCAGGCCCATCAGCGCAGCTGCCGACCAAAACGCCAGAGAACGCAATCGCATCGTCAATTCCACCCCCAAAATGTGCGGAGACGCTAAAGCCAAGCGGCTGTCGCTGCAATGAACGGGCGATAACCCGAGTCGATTTCACGTTCGGGTGGTTCTACCGGTTGATCCCCCCGCATCGCTTCGTTATAGGGCTCGCCCTCAGGCCCTTTCCGGAGACGTGGGTGAGTGGCTGAAACCAGCGGTTTGCTAAACCGCCGTACGGGGATT
This sequence comes from Sphingomonas sp. DMC8, assembly GCF_056314185.1. Lineage (NCBI taxonomy): Bacteria > Pseudomonadati > Pseudomonadota > Alphaproteobacteria > Sphingomonadales > Sphingomonadaceae > Sphingomonas > Sphingomonas sp. DMC8. The sequence continues at coordinate 31,801 of NZ_JBQUYV010000001.1, forward strand.
ACTCGTACCGAGGGTTCGAATCCCTCCGTCTCCGCCATTCAATTTCAATAAGATCAATGGGTTAAGTCGGAAAAGTCCGACTGTGCCATTGGCACGGCGCGGCGGCGCGCCGACGATGCGGAATCGAAGGCCTCCCATATTTCGTTTTTGCGGCGTTCCGGTTGTTGCTAACGGGGCGGCGCCATGATCATTTCCGCACCCACCGATTATCGGGAAGCCGCCCGGCGCCGGCTGCCTCGCTTTCTGTTCGACTATATCGATGGCGGTGCCGTTACCGAAAGCACGATGCACAGCAACGTGACCGAATTGCAGGGCGTCGCGCTTCGCCAGCGCGTGCTGCACGGCGTGGGCGAGCCTGACCTGGGTACGGAAATTCTGGGCAGCCACTGGGCGCTGCCGTTCGCGCTGGCCCCGGTCGGCGCCACCGGCATGTATGCGCGGCGCGGCGAAGTGCAGGCGGCGCGGGCGGCGGCGGCGAAGGGCATTCCCTATATCCTGTCCACAGTATCGGTCTGCTCGATCGAGGAAGTCGCCGAACATGCCGAGGGCGATCTTTGGTCGCAGCTCTATGTGCTCAAGGACCGCGGCTATATGCAGGGCTCGCTCGAGCGGGCCTGGGCTGCGGGCATGAAGACGCTGGTCTTCACGGTCGACATGCCGGCGCCGGGTTCGCGTTATCGCGATCGTCATTCGGGCATGGCGGGCAGCGGCGCCACGCTGCGTCAGTACATGCAAGCGGTGATGCATCCGCGCTGGGCGCTCGACGTGGGCGTGCTGGGCCGGCCGCTCTCCTTCGGCAATATCGAGCGCTATACCGGCCGCCGGATGCGGATGAAGGATTATACCGGTTTCCTGTCGCGGAATTTCGATCCCTCGATCCGCTGGTCCGACCTCGAATGGATTCGCGAGAGCTGGAAGGGCAAGCTGGTCCTGAAGGGCATATTGGACCCGGAGGATGCGCGCGACGCCGCACGGCTGGGGGCAGATGCCATCATCGTTTCCAACCATGGCGGCCGCCAGCTCGATGGTGCGATCCCCACCGCGCGCGCGCTTCCCTATGTGGCGGACGCGGTTGCGGGCGACATGACCGTGCTTGCCGATTCGGGCATACGCTCCGGGCTGGACGTGGCGCGGATGCTGGCGCTGGGCGCACAGGGCGTCCTGCTCGGCCGAAGCTATGTCTACGCGCTGGCGGCGCGGGGGCAAGCCGGCGTCGAACATCTGCTGGAGCTGATCGCGGCCGACTTGCGGGTGACGATGATCCTCACCGGCGCCCGGACCATCGCCGACATCACTCGCGATCAGCTGGTCGCCGTCGAAGCAGAGATCGTACGCGGGCGCAGCGCGCAGTAAGCAGCCGGCACGCTGGCTTGTGCCCGTCGCGTGGTGCGCCTATCACGGGCGGCGTAACGGGTGCCCGAAAGGGCTTAATCGGGAAGTCCGGGCGGCGGTTCTCCGCTTAATCCGGCACTGCTCCCGCAACTGTAGCCGGTGAGCGCATCGCCATCATGCCATTGGGGGCCTGGCCCCCGAGAAGGCGGCGACGGCGCGACGATCCGGCAAGTCAGGAAACCGGCCCGGTACCGTCGTTCCTTCGCGCGGGCGGGATGTACCGGGCGGACGAGGGCTATCCCTTGGCGGACGACAAGCCGTGTCTGTTGCCGAAGGGAAGCCCGATGTCGAAGCACCGCTGACCTGATCTCTCAGCCACGATGCCGCCCGTGCATCGCCGCTTCCCCTTGCCCGCCCGCGCGGCGGCAACGGCCATTCCACCCCCTGTTCCGGGAGAATGCCATGATCGATACCCCCCGTTTCCAGCGCATCGTCTTTGCGCTGCTCGCACTGGTGACGCTCGTCACCCGCAGCCATTCGCTCAGCCCGTTCGTGCATCTGCCCGAGACGGCGCTGGCCAGCTTCTTCGTGCTCGGCTTCTTCGTGCCGCGCACCCTGGCGTTCGCGGCGCTGTTCGCGCTGACCTTCGCGATCGACGTGGTCGTAATCCGCGTGTTCGGCCAGTCCGATTTCTGCTTCACCGCCGCCTATGCGATGCTGGTGCCGGCGTACGGCGTGATGTGGTTCGCCGGGCGCTGGATGCGCGATCGTGCCGGTGTGCGGCTGGCGGCGCTGCCCGCCATCGCGCTGGTGCTGATTGCCGCAAGCTTCGTGTCCGAGCTGCTGTCGAGCGGCGGCTTCTATTTTCTGAGCGGCCGGTTCGACGCGCCGACGCTGGCGGGCCTCCTGCCGCGCATTGCCCGCTATTATCCGCCGACGCTGCTGGCGACGCTGATCTGGGCAACCGCGACCGCCGGAACAGTAGCGGCACTGTTGGCGCTGCGGCCCGACCTGCGCCGGGTGCGCGCACGATGAACCTCACCGAGGAAGCGCGCGACCGCCAGCACCGTGAACGCGCGCAGAAGCACAAGGCGGTGGTCGATGCGAAGATCGCCGCCGCCATCGAGGACAAGGGCCTGTTGCTGGTGCTGACGGGCAACGGCAAGGGCAAGTCGTCCAGCGCCTTCGGCATGGTCGCGCGCACGCTCGGCTATGGCCGCAAGGCGGCGGTGTTCCAGTTCATCAAGGGCACCGAGGAAGTGGGCGAGCGCGCCTTCTTCGCCGGCCATCCCGATGTCGTATGGGAACGCTGCGGCGAAGGCTTCACCTGGGAAACGCAGGACCGCCAGCGCGACATCGCCGCCGCCCGCGCGGGCTGGGAAAAGGCCAAGGCCGCGCTGGCCGATCCGGCGATCAGCCTGGTCGTGCTCGACGAGCTGACTTACCTGATCACCTATCGCTATCTGGAACTGGACGAGGTGCTGCCGCCGATTCTCGCCCGCCCGGCGATGCAGCATGTCGTCATCACCGGCCGCGCGGCGCACGAGGCGCTGGTGGAGGCAGCCGATACCGTCAGCAGCATCGGCGACGTCAAGCACGCCTTCCGCGCCGGCATCCGCGCGCAGGAGGGGATCGACCGGTGAGCGTGGCACGCTGCCCGGCGCTGCTCGTTGCGGCGCGGCTGGCGGTGGCTGCGCTGTTCGGCGGGTAAAAGGTGCCGCCACCCGATTGAGTGGCGGCACGATACGAGGTCAGAACTTCACCGTCGCGCCGGCGAACAGGCGACGGCCGAGCGTGTCGTACACGCCGGGATAGGTGTTGCCGTTGCCGAAGGACACCAGAACCCCGGAGTCGAGTGCCGGCGGGTTCTTGTCGAACAGGTTGTTCGCACCGATCCGCAGCGACAGGTTCTTGCCGATCGTTGCAGAGGCGGTGAGGTCGAAATAGTTATACGCGGCCAGGTGCTGGTCGATCGGGTCCGGCGTGCTCGAATTGAGCGAGGTCGGGCCGATATAACGCCAGGCGAGCGAGAGGTTGAACACGTCGCTGGGAGCCCAGGTGGTGCGCACGGTATGCCGCCACGCCGGCGAAGGCTGGCCGCAGGAATAGCCGAACAGCCCCTTGCAATCATAGGTGCTGCCGCCGGGCAGCGGCTGGCTGACCGAATCGAACAGATAGCTGCCCACCAGATTGGTGTTCAGCGTGCCAAACTTGCCGAGATGGAAGGTGAGGTCGCCCGTCACGTCCAGACCGGAGGTCTTGAGGAACCCGGTATTGAGTGTGGTCGCGACGACATAGCCGGTGCCGAAGATGGCGCCGGTGATCGGATCGCGATGGAACAGGCCGCAATAATAGGGGCTCTTGGTCTGGAAGCAGGCGTTGATCGTGGTGTTCGGATCGATGCTGCCGATATAGTTGAGTACCTTGATGTGATAATAATCGAGCGAGAACGAGAAGTTGCGTCCGCCGCGCGGTGCCACCAAGATGCCGACCGTATAGGTATCCGCCTTTTCCGGCTTCAGGCCGCGGTTGCCGCCGAACTGGGCAGTGCACGTGTCCGCCGGGCACTCGATGATCGAATGGGCATTATATTGCGCGGCGGTAACCCCGGTGAGCTGGCAGGACGCCAGCGAGGCGGAGGGGGTGGGCCCGGCGCACGGATCCTGGGTGCTGACGTTGCCCAGCGACAGGTTGGAGAAGAGTTCGCCGATATTCGGTGCGCGGATGGCGCGATTATAGCTCGCGCGCAGGCGCACGGCATTGATCACCTGCCAGCTCAATTCTGTCTTGTAGGTGAAGGTGTTGTAGCTCGACGAAGAGTGCGTCGAATCCTGCCGGTTGGTATAGGACGAGTAGCGGAAACCGCCGTTCAGCGAGATCGCGCGGGCGAAGGGCGCATCCTGCACCAGCGGAAGCTCGAATTCGCCGAATCCTTCGTTGACGGAGATGATGCCGTCCGAATCCTGCGTGCCGTTCTGCTTTGCGATTGCGTCACCGGTAAAGAACAGCGTTTCGCGACGATGCTCGCCGCCCAGCGCGATGCTCAGGCCGTCGTGCGCCCACGGCGTTTTGATGCCATAGGTGCCCAGATCGCCGGTAATGGTGCCCGTCACGACATCCAGCGTATTGCGCGCCCAGGTGCGGCTGGGGGCGTATAGATAGCTGGCCTGCGTGCCGGTCAGACCTCCCGCCTGGAAAACGTTGATCGGAAGGCAGTTCTTGTCCGATCCGTCGAGCACCGACTGGCAAACGGCGCCGCCCTTTCCATCGGGGACGGCAAGCAGCGCGCGCTGGGCCTTGGTGACGTTGACGTCGTTGAGGAAGCGTTCGTTGTACAAGGCAACCGAATGCATCACGCTGACATCGTAGCCGAAGCCATGGCCCAGATCGCCCCGCAGCCCGGCGAGCATGCGGTAATAGTTGTGCTGCAGGTCGTCGCGCCGCGGCAGCGTTCCGTTGCCGCCGAGGCGATAGCCGATAAAGGTGTTCTGGGTAGCGGCAGTGCCCGCATTGCTGCCGCAAAGCATCTGCTGCTGGCTGCTGCTCATCAGCGGATTGTTACAGGTAACGGCATAGGTCTGCCCCAGCCAAAGCGCAGACGGCGCAATCTGCGAGAAGGTCTTGTCCTTCATGTACATGAAGCTGCCGTATAGCTGCGCGGCGCTGCTGATATCGAAATGCAAAAAGCCGCCGGCGTTGTAACGATCGTCGACGCGCTGGATGTAATTGAGCGGTGCGTAGTTATATGCGTGGACGGCAGTGACGTAGGGTGTCCAGGTCTTCGTGCCGTCGATGTTGTTGCTGTACTTGGTGCCCGCGTTCGGGCCGCCCAGCGGGACAAAGGTACCATAGGGCGTGTTGCTCGATCCGCCGCAGCTGAACGAGGTGCCAGTGCTGCTGAGTGAACAGGCAGAGACGTCCCGGCTGGATTGCAACACCGGCTCGGTGTGCCGGTAGCCACCATAGACCGTAAGGTTCAGGCGGCCGTCGAAGAAGCTGTGGCCCAGCGCGGCGTTGATGTCTTGCTTGGCGCCGTCGAACACATGACGCGGTGCGTTGGTATAGCCCCGCCCGCTGACGATCGAGCGGATGAAATCGTTGTTGTTCGTGTGATCGGATAGGCTCGTCTGCGCATCCATGCGGAAGCCTTCGAGCCGGTCGCGCACGATAAAATTGACCACGCCCGAGATCGCGTCCGAGCCGTACACAGCGGAGGCGCCGCCGGTCACCACGTCGATCCGGTCGACGATCGCCGAGGGGATGAAGTTCAGGTCGGTCGCCTGGGTCGGCAGATACCGCTGGCCATTGATGAGCGTAAGGACTCGATTGGAACCCAGATTGCGAAGGTTTACCTGCGCGGTACCGTTGGAGCCGTTCGAGACATTCTCGTTGGCGTCGGGCGTGAATTGCGGCAGCCGGTTGAGTACATTCTCTACGTTGTTCGCACCCTGAAGGCTGAGTTCCTTCGCGCTTACCGCCGTGAGCGGGCTGTTGCTGGACAGATCGGCTCGGCGAATGCGGGTGCCGGTGACGAGGACTTCCGCTGTCCCTTCGGGGTTCGCCTCGGCGGCGGATGCATCGGCAGATGGCGTCGCGACCTGCGCATAGGCGGTCGAGCAAAGCAGCGATGCAAGGACAGTGGCAATTGCAGCAGCCCCGGACTGCCTCGAAACGTAACGCATGATGGACCCCTTTTGTTGCTCCCGCGGCAGTGCAACAGCGCAAATATAATATTTCAAATATATTATACGATATTTTATTGCGCGCGAGCTGGGGGATCGGCCAGTTCTCGAGGAAAAATGGCTCCAGGATAGTAGCTTGGTCGGCTCCTTTGAGATCGCGCATTTATGACGCGAAAAAGCAAAGCTTCTCGCGGCACAAGGATCATTCAGCCGACAGACCGATGTCTGACGGGTAGCCGATTCGTCGTTGGCCTAGGGCGCAGGAGCGATCAGACCCGCACGTAGCGGAAGTACCACACCTCATGCCCCTTGCGGCGCGCCTTGCGTTCGTAGCGCGTTTCGGGCCAGTCGGCGGGGCGGGTAAGGAAGTCTTGCGCCGCCTGCGCCTGCCACACAAAGTCGCGGCGCTGGCCCAGCACCATCATCGCCCAGCGGCAATAGGTGGGGTCGTCGGTACCCAGCCGGAATTCGCAGCCGGGCTTCAGCTTGGCGGCGATCAGGTCGAGCGGGCCGTGATTGACCATGCGGCGCTTGGCGTGGCGCGCCTTGGGCCAGGGATCGGGGTGGAGCAGATAGACCCTGCTCAGGCTGGCGTCGGGCAGCCGCTCCATCACTTCCAGCGCGTCGCCCATGTGCAGCCGCACGTTCGACAGGTCGCCGTCGCGGATATGGTTGAGCGCGCCGACCACGCCGTTCAGGAACGGCTCGCACCCGATAAAGCCATGGTCCGGCCGCGCGGCCGCCTGGCCGGCGAGATGTTCGCCGCCGCCAAAGCCGATTTCGAATTCCAGCGGGCGGTCGTCGCCGAACAGCGCCCTGGAATCGAGCGGGCCGGTATCGGGCACGCTCAGGCGCGGCAGCAATTCCTCGACCAGGGCGGATTGGCCCTGGCGCAGCTTGTGCCCCTGGCGGCGGCCATAAAGGCGACGGATGGTAGTGGGATCGGCCATGGGCCGCAGCGCATAGGCGCGGGCGGCGCGACAGGCAACTCGCCTGCGCGCCGTAGCATGTCAGCCTGCGAGCTGGGCCGACCCCGGCATCGGCGCCAACGGGCGGATCGGCGCGGCGCGTTGATGATGGGCGAGGCGGCGATGCACCGGCTGGGTGCTGCGCGGCTCGCGGCGAAGTGGCTGCGGCTGGGGGAGGGGCTGAATGGCGGTGGCTTCGCTCCAGTCTCCCTGGAAATGGCGGATGCCCAGCGCGGTCGCGGCCTCGAATTCGCCGCGATGCTCGACGCCCGGCGCGATCACCGTGACGCCCATGCCACGTGCCAGCCGCAGGATGCTGTCGACGATCCGGCGGCGCGGTTCGCTCGCGTCGATCCGCCGCACCAGCGCCGGGTCCAGCCGGATCAGTTGCGGCGTGAAATGGGCGAGCAGCCCCAGCGCCACCGGGCCGGCGGCGAAACAATCGAGCCCCACCATCAGCCCGCGTCGGCTGCATGCCTGCACCAGCGCGGCGGCACGGTCGCGGTCGGCGCGTTCGTCGGCGCTTACTTCGATCACCAGCCGGTCGGTGGGGAAACGGTGGATCAGGGCGGTACGAAACAGATGCGCCAGCATCGCCTCGGGATCGCCTGCCGCGGCGCAGATCGGTACGATCAGCAGCGCGCCGCTTTCGTGCAACCCGGCGGCGATTGCGGCCTCGAACGTCTCGGCGACGCGGCGGGCCTGCAGGCCGGACCGCAATTCCGGGGGAAGTGCGGCCGCGGCGGCCGAATAGCCCACGCCGCGCACCCGGGTCTCGGCGTGCCAGGCGAGGGGCGGGTGTGCGCCTGCGGGCAGCACCGGCTGAAAATGTACCTCGATCTGGAGTGCGTCGAGCATTGTAAACCCCTGTCCAGCCCGGCCCTGTCCGAGCATGGAATAATGGTTAACAACAGGTTTCCGGTGCCTCTATTCCGTGCGTCGCCCACGCGGATTCTCCCCCATAGGGATTCTCCGTAACTTCCCTGAGTCCGGCACAACCCGGCCGGGCTGCCGGAGCATGGGGCGCGTCAGGCTTCCTCGAAGCGGGCACGCGGCGGCGGCAGCGCGCCGATCTGTGCCGGCGCGATCAGCGTGCCTTGCATCAGCGTGACGCCCAGCGCGCGAAGACGGGCATGTTCGGCCGCTGTCTCTACGCCTTCGGCGATCAGGCGAATGCGACTGCTGCGGGCAATATCGACGACGCGCTCGACCACCAGCCGCCGCGCCCAGCTTCCCGAGAGGCTGTGGACCAGCTCGGGCGCCAGCTTGAGGGTATCCGGGGTAAGGATCGACAACAGATCCAGCCCCATGTCACCCGCGCCGAAATCATCAAAGGCGACCAGAAAGCCCAGCTTGCGATAGGCCTTGACCAACGCGAGCATCTTCTCGCTTTCGAGATGATCGCGATCACTGAATTCGAAAACCAGTTCGCGGGCGGGGAATCCCAGCCGCCGGACGATTCGCAGCATCCGCTCGGCATCGGCCAGCGGGTCGTGAATATAGGTGGGCATCACCTTCACCGCGAGCCGGGTCTTGCGCTCGATGATGCCAAGCTCCAGCGCCTGTTCGATGGCCGCGATACGGCAGCGCAGGTCGAAGGTGGGGCGCATTTCTTCGGGCAGAGTCTCCACGAAGCGGGCGGCATTTTCGCCCTCCGGTCCGCGGAAAGTCGCCTCATAGGCAGTGACGTAGCGCGTGTCGGTGTTGACGACCGGCTGGAACGCCATCGCAAACAATTCTCTGGCCGGTGCCCGCACCGACTCGGCTCGATCGACCTGTTGAAGCATCACCATGCTCCCGAACGCGATCCCCGCACCTTCATTATAGCGCAGATTCGTCCGGCAGGGTTGCGCAGTCGAGTCAGATGGCGGCGGCAGCCTGTTCTATGCGGTGTTCAGGCAGCGCCCCGATCTGGGGCGGCGCGACCAGCTCGCCCTGCGCATAGAAGATGCCGAAACTGCGCAACCGCTGCAACACCGACGGACGCGACACGCCATCGGCGATGATCCGGATGCCGTGCTTGGCGAGGCGCGGTGTCAGCTCCTCCAGCACCAGTCGCCGCGACCAGCTGCCGTCGATTCCGTCGACCAGATCGCAGTCGAGCCGCACCATCGCCGGGCGATAGCGGACACAGGGGGTGAAGCCGACCGGGTCATGGCCCAGCCCGATAAAGGCCGTCAGGCATCCGGCGCGGCGATGGCTGCCGACCAGATCGGCCAGCCGGGGCCCTGAGACATGGGTATAGCCATGGATGGCGAACACGATGCGCTCGGGCGGGAGTCCGCATTTCTTGGCGGCCTGTACCGCCGTGTCGAGCGTTGCCGCCGGCGCATTCGCCTCGCCGACATGGATCGGAATCATCAGCCGGGCGCTCGTGCTCCCCAGGCCCGCTGCCATGGCGTGATGCACGGCGGCGCCCGCCACCCGGCGGTCCAGCTCGGCGTGGCGATCGGCCGGGAGAATGTCGAAGATTTCCTCCCCGCTTTCGCCACCGGGGCCGCGCAGCATCGCCTCATAGGCAAAGGGGCGTGCGCCGACGAGGTCGACGACCGGACGAAAGGCGATGGTGAGGCCTGGCGCCGATGCCGGCCGCGGGCTCGCTACCCGATCCATGTCCTGCTCCTTGCGACGGGCCGTGCGGGCGGCCCAACGACTCTTATAGGGAGCAATACGGAACGGGCGGTTCCGGCCCGTCAAATTGCGCTACCGAAACAAAAAGACCCCGCGCGGCAGTGCCGGCGGAGCCCCTTTGATCGCGAAGCGGTGCGGGATCAGGCGGCGAGCGCGGCCTTCAGATCCTCGACCAGGTCGGTGCGCTCCCAGGGGAAGAAATCGCCCTCGGGCTTGCGGCCGAAATGGCCGTACGCGGCGGTCGGCTGATAGATCGGCTTGTTGAGGCCCAGATGCGTGCGGATGCCGCGCGGGGTGAGGCCGCCCAGCTTCTCGATGCTCTGGATCGCCTGCTCGATCTTGTCGTCGCCGACGGTGCCGGTGCCGTGCGTGTCGACATAGAGCGACAGCGGCTTCGACACGCCGATCGCATAGGCGAGCTGGATCGTGCAGCGCTTGGCAAGGCCGGCCGCGACGATGTTCTTGGCGAGATAGCGGGTGATGTACGCTGCCGAACGGTCGACCTTGGTCGGATCCTTGCCGCTGAACGCGCCGCCGCCATGGGGCGAAGCGCCGCCATAGGTGTCGACGATGATCTTGCGGCCGGTCAGGCCCGCGTCCCCGTCCGGGCCGCCGATTTCGAACGAGCCGGTCGGGTTGATGTGATATTCGGTCGCATCCGACAGCAGTTCGGCCGGGAGCACGTCCGCCACGACCTTCTTCACATAGGCGTGGAGCTCCGCTTCCTTGTCGCCCGTGTCATAGCCCGGCGCATGCTGGGTCGAGACGACGATGGCGGTCGCTGCAACCGGCTTGCCGTTTTCGAAGCGCAGCGTGACCTGGCTCTTGGCGTCCGGCTCGAGGAACGGCGCCGCGCCCGAGTGGCGGTCGGCCGCCATGCGCTCGAGGATCTTGTGGCTGTAGTCGAGCGTCGCCGGCATCAGGTCCGGGGTCTCGTCGCAGGCGAAACCGAACATGATGCCCTGGTCGCCGGCGCCTTCGTCCTTGTTGCCCGAAGCGTCGACGCCCTGCGCGATGTGCGCCGACTGGCCGTGCAGGTTGTTCTCGAAGCGGAAGGTCTGCCAGTGGAAGCCCGACTGCTCATAGCCGATGCGCTTCACCGTCTCGCGGACGGTCTTTTCGATCTCTTCCTGCGCGCCCGGTGCCCAGGCGCCGTTCTCATAGACGCCCTTGCAGCGGATTTCGCCGGCCAGGACGACCAACTGCGTGGTGGTCAGCGTTTCGCAGGCGATGCGGGCTTCGGGATCCTTGGACAGGAACAGGTCGACGATCGAGTCGGAAATCTGGTCCGCGACCTTGTCAGGATGGCCTTCGGAAACCGACTCGGACGTGAAGAGATAGTTGGAACGCATGTAAATTCCTCAGCTTGGGAAAGGATCGCCGGGCCGTTGCCATGCCCATATAAAGCTTTCCTTATATGTGCTCCCTAGCGGGCCAGCCGCCGATTGGCAATCGCGAACAATCCCATAAGTCCCGCAACCAGCAGGACCATCCAGTTGCCGACACGCGAAAACAATGTCGGCGACAGCGGGCGGGGGAGGGGCAGGCGGATCGCGCCGGCCTGACTGGCGGGTACGGTGCCGAGCAGGCGGCCATGGCCATCGATCAGCGCGGAAATGCCGGTGGGGGTCGACCGAAGGATCGGCAGCCCTTCCTCGATCGCGCGCAGCCGTGCCTGCGCCAGATGCTGCGGCGGCCCCCAGCTGCCGAACCAGGCGTCGTTCGAGGGGTTGAACAGGAAATCGGGGCGGTTGGCCGGATCGACGACCTGACCCGAGAAGATGATCTCGTAGCAGATCTGGATGCCGGCCTTGCCGAACCCCGTCACGTCGATCGTGCGGGGGCCGGGGCCGGGCAGGAAATCGACATCACCCATCACCAGCCGGGCAAGGCCCAGCGGCGCGAGCAGCGTGCGCATCGGCAGATACTCACCATAGGGTACCAGATGCGCCTTGTCATAGCGGCCGCCGAGAATCCCTGCCGGATCGAGCGACCAGACCGAGTTGCCGACGCCCTTCAGCCGCTCGTCGGGCCCGAATTCCAGTGCATTGCCGCTGATCAGCGCATGGTCATAGGGGCCGAGCACCGCCGCGATCCGGGCGCGGACAAGCCTTGGATCCTGGCGATACCAGGCGGGCGGATAGCCATCCTCCACCAGATAATCGACCATGCCTTCGGGCCACACCACCAGTCGCGGCAAGGGCCCGGGCTTGCCGCTCAATGCCAGCATCCGCGTGAGAAGATATTCGGCATAATCCGGGCGGCTGACGGCATCCTGGCCGATATTCGGCTGGACGATCACCGCTTCGGTCCCGCTCGCGGTGCTGATGCAGCGGATGCGGTCGCATCGGTCCGACCAGCCGAAATGGAGCGCGAGCAACGCGACGAGCGCGACCCCGGTGGCGCGATACTGACGCTGACTGGCAAGATAGAGGCTGCCGGCGAGCGCAAGGGTCAGTCCCGACAGCGCATAGGTGCCGGTCAGCGTCGCCAGGTTGCGCACGCCCGACACCGGAACCCACAGCGCGCCCACCGGATTCCACGGATAGCCGGTGAAGGCGACACCGCGCAGCCATTCGGTGGCGGTCCAGGCGGCGGCGACCGCCAGCACATAGCCCAGATCGGGCTCGACCCAGCCCGATCGCGGACGGACGGTGCGCGCGAACAGCCATCCCGCCCCGAATGCCAGCGCCGGATAGGCCGCCAGGTACACCGCCAGCAGCACCACCGCGAAATAGCCGAGCACTGGCGGCATCTTGTCCTGGAAATCGAAGGCGTGCTGAATCCAGTTGTCGCCCAGCGTGAAATGGCCGAGCCCGAACAGCCAGCCGCGCAGCAGCGCCGAACGGACGCTGGTTGCGCGATAGACCAGCGCGAACAGGCCCGCGAAACACAGCAGCGCGACCGGCCACCATTCGAGCGGCGCGAATCCGGTCGCGGAAAGGAGACCCAGGAGCAGCGAAGCGGCGAGCGGACGACGAAACATCGCCGGTGGGCCTACACGATACGCGCGGCGAGGGGGAGGTCACTTCGTAAGCTCCTCCCTTGTTGACGGAGATGTCCGAGGTGCCGTTTTCCTCCCGCCCATATGCGATCGCCCTGCTTTTGCAGGGAGGTGCCAAGCGATGCCTTGCCTCAGCTTCTTCGCAGCAACGCACCGTTTCCGCTGCACCCGCTTGATCCCGCGCAAGGACGCGCCCATGTGAGCGCCATGCTGATCGAAACCGAAGCCACGCCCAACCCCGCGACGCTCAAGTTCCTGCCCGGCAGGGTGGTGATGGAGGTCGGCACGCGCGACTTTGCCAGCCCGGAGGAGGCGGAAGCGTCTCCGTTGGCCGAGGCGCTGTTCGGGCTGGGGGATGTTACCGGCGTGTTCTTCGGTCGCGACTTTATTTCGGTCACTGCTGCGCCGGGCGTCGAATGGAGCGGGTTGAAGCCCGATGTGCTCGGCATCCTGCTCGATCATTTCTCGGCCAATATGCCGTTGTTCCGCCAGGGTAGTGCCGGGTTCAGCGTGCCGCCGGAAGGCGCCGATTTCGGAGACAATCCGGAAGACGCCGATATCGTCGCCCAGATCCGCGAACTGATCGACACCCGCATCCGCCCGGCCGTTGCGAATGACGGTGGTGACATCGTCTATCGCGGCTTCGATCAGGGCAAGGTCTATCTGCAGATGCAGGGCGCCTGTTCGGGTTGCCCCTCGTCCACCGCGACGCTGAAGAACGGCATCGAGCAGCTGCTCAAATATTATGTACCCGAAGTGACCGAGGTGCGCGCTATCTGAGCGCGCGCCTCCCATCGCCTTCCCCTCCCCACGAAAGGACTGCCCATGGGCCACCCGCTCGACGATGCTGCGCTCGACACGATCTTCCGCACCGCGCGAACCTATAACGGCTATACCGACGCGCCGGTTACCCAGGCGGACATCGAACGCATCTATGACTTGCTCAAGATGGGGCCGACCTCGGTAAACCAGCAGTCGGCGCGGTTCGTGTGGATCCTGAGCCAGGAAGGCAAGGACAAGCTGGCGAGCTTTGCCAGCGGTGCCAATGCCGACAAGATCCGCAAGGCGCCGGCCAGTGTGATCATCGGCTATGACGTGAACTTCCACGAGCATCTGCCCGAACTCTTCCCGCATGCTCCCGAAGCGAAGGACTGGTTTCCGGACGAGCAGGCGCGCGAAGAACAGGCTTTCCGCAATTCGTCGCTGCAGGGCGCCTATTTCATCATCGCCGCGCGCGCGCTGGGTTTCGACACCGGGCCGATGTCGGGCTTCGACAATGCGGCGGTCGATACCGCCTTCTTTGCCGATCAACCGGGCGTGAAGTCGAACTTCATCTCCACGCTCGGCGTAGGCGATCCGTCGACGATCTTCCCGCGCTCGCCGCGTCCGGCATTCGCACAATTCAACCGGGTGATTTGACCTGCCGGCACTCGATTGGGTAGCGCGGGGCGATGGCTGAATCTCCGCGCACGCTGGTGATCGAAACTGCCACCGCCGCCTGTTCGGTGGCGTTGGTCGAACATGGTGCCGTGGTGGCTGCGGCTCACGAGGTCGTGGGTCGCGGCCATGCCGAACGGTTGATCCCGATGATCGCCGCACTGACCGGTGGCGGGCGTGCGGCGCGCATTCTCGTCGATGTCGGGCCGGGCAGCTTCACAGGCGTGCGCGTGGGGCTGGCGGCGGCACGCGGGCTGGCGATCGGCTGGGGTGCGACGGTCGGCGGCTATTCGTCGCTGGCGCTGATCGCCGCCGCCGCCTTCGCCCGCATTCCGGACTGCGATTCGCTGGCGGTGGTGCTGGAAGGCGGCCACGGCGAAGTCTTTCTCCAGACCTTTGGCGATGCGCCGCTGGCCGCCGATGGGCCGCTCGCCTCGCTCCAACCGGCAGCTGCACTGGCAGCCGTTGCGGCACGGAGGGCGGTGGGCAGCGGCGTACGCCATCTGCTGGCGCTCGATCCCGCCTTGCCTGCCGAAGAGGCCTTGCCCTGTGCCGCAGATGCGGTGCTGCTGCCCGAAGTGCTGGCCACATTGCCGCCCCGGCCGCTCTATGGCCGTGGACCCGATGCCAAGACGCTGGCGGAGCGGGGACTGGCATGAGCGCGCTGCTGCACCAGATCACTTTGCGTGAGGGCGGGGTGCAGGATCTGGGTTCCGTTCAGCGGATCATGCAGCAGGCATTCGACCCAGAATATGGCGAGGCCTGGACCAAGGCGCAGTGCATGGGGATGATGTCGCTTTCCGGCGTCTGGCTCGTCATTGCCAGCATCGACGGCGTCGATTGCGGCTTCGCGCTGGCGCGGGCTATGCTGGACGAGGCCGAATTGCTGCTGCTCGCGACGCTTCCCTCCGTCCGGCGCAGAGGCGTTGGCGGGGCCTTGCTGCGTGCCGTGGTTGCCGAGGCGCGGCACCGCGGCGGCGCCACGATTCACCTGGAGGTGCGGGCGGGGAACGGCGCTGTTATGCTATATCAGCGCGAAGGTTTTGAGAAAGTTGGAGAACGGCCCGGTTATTATCGGGGGAATAGCGGACGGGCTCTGGATGCTTGGACATTCTCCCATAAGCTCATCTAGTTTTTTCTAGAACTTCATGGTGAACGACTTGCCATCGGTTTCAATTCGATCGATAGGAGCGTGCAGGGGACAAGCTATAGTCACCACCTAAAACGGGTCGAAAGGAAACAAGATGGAAGCCGCTTCCGACATTCAGGAAACGCTCGTTGCGCTCACTGCCGATATTGTTGCAGCCCATGTTAGTAATAATAGTGTCGCAGTCTCTGACCTTCCCCTGCTGATCCAGAATGTCCATGGGGCGCTGAGTGGCCTGGGCGATGTCGCCGCCGAGCCCGAAGTAAAGCAGGAGCCGGCCGTTTCGATCCGTGCTTCGGTGAAGCCGGACTACATTGTCTGCCTGGAAGACGGCAAGAAGCTGAAGATGCTCAAGCGCCATCTGATGACGCATTATCAGATGACCCCAGAGCAGTATCGCGCCAAGTGGAATCTGCCTGCAGATTATCCGATGGTCGCACCGAATTACGCTGAGCAGCGCCGCAGCCTCGCGAAGAAGATCGGCCTGGGTACCAAGCGTCGCAAGCGCTGATCCCGGTCCATAAAGGATCGAAGGCTTATGGAACGCCGGCGGATCGCTTCCGCCGGCGTTTTGCGTATCGCCAAACGGCGGCGCACCGAAAGCCCGCCCTTTCCCCGGCTGCCCAATGGCGTTACAGGAAGGCCATGTCTCGCAAGATCGATCTCGAAGCGCTGTGCCACGAAAAGGGACTGCGCATCACCGAACAGCGCAAGGTGATCGCGCGCGTGCTTTCCGATGCGGACGATCATCCGGACGTCGAAAAAGTCTATGAGCGCGCGGCCGCGATCGATCCGGGCATCTCGATCGCGACGGTCTATCGCACGGTGCGGCTGTTCGAAGAGGCGGGTATTCTCGATCGTCATGATTTCGGTGATGGTCGCGCCCGCTACGAACCCGCGCCCGAGGCGCATCACGACCATCTGATCGATGTCGAATCGGGCAAGGTGATCGAGTTCGTCGATCCCGAACTGGAATTGCTGCAGAAGCAGATTGCGGAGCGCCTGGGTTTCCGCTTGGTCGATCACCGCATGGAGCTGTACGGGGTTGCGCTCGATCGCAAGAACTGAGCGGGCCGCGCAGCGCCGCGAAGAAGCGGCGCAGGGTCTTGCCACGAAATTGACGGCACCGGAAATCGTCCGCCTCTGGCTCCGCATCGCGGGGCTGGTCTTGGCGCTAATGGTGCATCTGCCGATGCATTATCTGTTCCGGCTGCTGCGCCTGCCTTCGCCCTGGCCGCGATTTTTCCTGGGCAGCGCGGCGCGGATCTGCGGCGCGCGCGTCAGGTGCGTCGGCACGCCGCTGAAGCGGGACGTCTTCTATATTTCCAACCATTTGAGCTGGATCGACATTCTGGCGCTGGGCGGGGCGAGCGGCACTGCCTTTGTCGCCAAGGCGGAAATCGGCACCTCGCCGCTGGTGGGCTGGCTCGCCGGGCTCAACCGCACGGTTTATGTGAAGCGCGAAAACCGGATGGGGGTTGCCGAACAGATCAACCAGCTGCGCGATGCGCTGACGGAGAACTGGGCGATCACCGTCTTTCCGGAAGGCACGACCACCGATGGCAAGTCGCTGCTGCCGTTCAAGACGCCGATGCTGCGCGTGCTGGAGCCGCCGCCGCCGGGCGTGATGGTGCAGCCGGTGATGCTCCATTACGGCGCCGCGGGCGAGGACATCGCCTGGATCGGCCAGGAACGCGGGCTCAACAACGCCAAGCGGGTGCTCGCGCGCAAGGGACGGTTCCGGCTGAAGGTGCACTTCCTCGAACCGTTCGATCCGCGCGACTTCCCCGGCCGCAAGGCGATCGCGGCGGAAAGCCGGCGGCGGATCGAGGCGGCACTGGTCGGCGCGCTGCACCATCCGCTCCGCCCGTTCCGCTTCGCGCACGAAGCGATCGGGTACAAGGAGCCGGCAGGCGGGTAAGTCCGGCTTTTCGATCAGCTTTCCTCTCCCGCTTGCGGGAGGGGAGAGTCCGCGCCGGGGGGCTACAGTTCTCCGCCGTTTGCGCGTATAGGCGCGCCGATCATGACCACCCCCAAAACCTATCACGTCAAGTCGTACGGCTGCCAGATGAACGTCTATGACGGCGAGCGCATGGGCGAGCTGATGGCTGCCCAGGGCCTTGTCGCGGCCGAAGCCGATCAGGCCGATCTCGTCGTACTCAACACCTGTCACATCCGCGAGAAGGCGACCGAGAAGGTCTATTCGGAGATTGGCCGGCTGAAGCTGCGCGAAAGCGGCAAGCCGATGATCGCGGTTGCCGGCTGCGTCGCGCAGGCCGAAGGGGAGGAGATCGCCCGCCGCGCCAAGGTGGACGTGGTGGTGGGGCCACAGGCCTATCACAACCTGCCCGATCTCGTCGCGCGCGCGGCCGAGGGGCAATTGGGCCTCGACACCGACATGCCGGTCGACAGCAAGTTCGGCCGCCTGCCCGCCCGCCGCAAGGTGGGTCCCAGCGCGTTCCTGACGGTGCAGGAAGGCTGCGACAAATTCTGCACCTATTGCGTGGTGCCCTATACGCGCGGCGCCGAAGTAAGCCGGCCGTTCGCGGCGATCGTCGACGAGGCAAAGGCACTGGTCGATGCCGGCGCGCGCGAAATCACGCTGCTCGGCCAGAACGTCAACGCCTGGGGCGATGATGACGGCCGGGGGCTGCACGACCTGATCATCGCACTCGACCGGATCGAGGGGCTGGCGCGCATCCGCTATACCACCAGCCATCCCAACGACATGGCCGACGGGCTGATCGAGGCGCATGCGCATGTGCCCAAGCTGATGCCGTTCCTGCACCTGCCGGTACAGGCGGGCAGCGACCGCATCCTGAAAGCAATGAACCGCAGCCACACGCGCGATTCCTACCTGCGCATTCTGGAGCGGGTACGCGCGGCGCGGCCGGACATTGCGCTGTCGGGCGACTTCATCGTCGCCTTTCCGGGCGAGACCGAGGCCGAGTTCGAAGAGACGCTGCAGCTGGTGGACGCGGTCGGCTATGCCCAGTGCTTCAGCTTCAAATATTCGCCGCGTCCTGGCACGCCGGCGGCCGAGCTGGTCGAGCAGTTCCTGCCCGCCGAAGTCGCCGACGAACGGCTGCAGCGGCTGCAGGCGGCGCTCAACCGCGACCAGCTGGCGTTCAATCAGGCGAGCGTCGGCAAGACCTGTGATCTGCTGATCGAACGTAGGGGGCGCCATCCCGGCCAGATGATCGGCAAATCGCCCTGGCTGCAATCGGTCCATCTCGAAACCGACGCGGCGGTCGGCGATATGGTGTCGGTGGAAATCGTCAGCGCAGGCCCCAACTCGCTGGCTGGTAGGATCATCGTGGACTGATGTGGGCGGGCGGCGATTGTCGCCTGCGCGTCACACCTTGGCACTATAGCGGTTGCGGGGTCATCTCCCCCCTGTGCAGTCGCGATTTCCTCTGTCATCCTCCTTCCCTATCATGCGCCAAGGAACCTCCGCACCATGTCAAGGTTTGCCCCGCCAGGGGCGCATGATTCGCGCAACCGCCCCCAGCATCGAAAGGACCGCATGAGCCGCAAGCCTGTCCCCGCCCAGTCCGGCGAACGTTCCCGGGTCGAGGTGAATTTCGACAAGCCCCAGCTCCTGCCGCAGCTATTCGGTGAGTTCGATGCAAACCTGCTGATGCTCGAGGAGCGGCTGGGCGTGTACATCCATGCGCGCGGCCAGCGGGTAGTGATCGAGGGCACGGCCGAAGCCGTCGCCCATGCCCGCGAAGTGCTGCAGGAACTGCACAGCCGCGTGATCAGAGGCGAGGATGTCGATGGCGGGTTGATCGACGCGGTCATCGCCATGTCGAGCGAGCCCATGTTCACCGGCATTGTCCGGGCGGAGCCGACCGGCAACGCAGCGCCGCCGTCGATCATGATCCGTACCCGCAAGAAGACGATCGTGCCGCGTTCGGTGACGCAGACGCATTATATGCGCGAGCTGGCGTCGAACGATCTGATCTTCGCGCTGGGGCCGGCGGGTACCGGCAAGACCTATCTGGCGGTGGCGCAGGCGGTTGCGCAGCTTATTTCGGGCAGCGTCCAGCGGCTGATCCTGTCGCGTCCCGCGGTGGAGGCGGGCGAGCGGCTGGGTTTCCTGCCCGGCGACATGAAGGAGAAGGTCGATCCCTATCTCCGCCCGATTTACGACGCGCTCTATGACTGCCTGCCCGCCGAACAGGTCGAGCGGCGAATCGCCTCGGGCGAGATCGAAATCGCGCCGATCGCCTTCATGCGCGGGCGGACGCTGGCCGAGGCGTTCGTGATCCTCGACGAGGCGCAGAACACCACGCCGATGCAGATGAAGATGTTCCTTACCCGCTTCGGCCAGGGCAGCCGAATGGTGATCTGCGGCGACCCGAACCAGACCGACCTTCCCGGCGGGCCGGCCGCATCGGGCCTGAACGACGCGGTCAACCGGCTGGAGGGCGTCGAGGGCATCTCGATGGTGCGCTTCGGCGTGGGCGACGTGGTGCGCCACCCGATCGTCGGGCGAATCGTCGCCGCCTATGAGGGCGGGGCGGGTTGAAGGACGGGATATCCTGATCTATATTGAGGATATCCCAGCGGAGACGTGGTGTGGCATCCCTCTACATCAAAGACAGCGAAACGAGCGAGCGGGTGAGCCGCCTTGCAAGCCGCTTAGGCCTGTCCAAGACCGAGGCGGTCCGGCGGGCGGTTGAGGCGCTGGAGCAGAATAGTCACGAGGACAAGCTTTCGCGCGCGCGCGCGTGGCTAGAGCGATTCGACGCGCGCTTTCCCACGCCCGAACCCCGCGAGATTGCGATCGACAAGGCGTTTTTCGACGCGCTCTCCGGCGACCTGTGACGCTGTTCGTCGATGCGTCCGCTGCCATCGCCATTCTCGGCGGGGAGCCCGAGCGCGATACGATGATGGCCCGGCTGCTTGATGAGGATGCGATCTGGTCCCCAGTCGCGCGATGGGAGACGATAATAGGGTTGCACAAGTCGTACAGGCTGACCTTGCCCGAGGCTACGCAGCGCGCCTTCGCTTTTTCCGAAGAACTGCGCATTCGCATCGTCGCGATAGGCGAGCAGGAAGCCGATCTGGCGCTGCGTAGTTACGCCGTTTACGGTAAGGGCGTGCACCCGGCTGCGCTCAACATGGGCGATTGCTTCGCCTATGCGTGCGCCGTCGCGAACAACGCCAGGCTGCTCTACAAGGGAAATGACTTTGTCCAGACGGACCTCGCCTGATGCTTGATGTTGCCGCCCTGCCCGAATCCCCCTGGCCTGAGGGCGATTGGGAAGCGCTTGCCGTGCGCGCGGCCGAGGCGGCGATGGCCGAGACGCCCTATGCCGAATGGCGCGACTGGCCGACGACGATCGAAGTCGCGGTGCGCTTCACCAGCGACGACGAAGTCCACAGCCTCAACCGCCAGTATCGCGACAAGGACAAGCCGACCAACGTGCTGTCCTTCCCGATGATCCAGCCCGATCTGCTCGATGCGGTGACGCAGAACAGCGATGATGGCGAAGTATTGCTGGGCGATATCGTGCTGGCGCATGGCGTCTGTACCGCCGAAGCCGCCGAAAGGGGCATTTCCGTCGAGGCGCATGCCACGCATCTGATTGTCCATGGCATGCTGCATCTGCTAGGATATGACCATATGGGGGATGCCGAGGCAGAAGCGATGGAGGCGATGGAGCAGGCCGCGATGGCTGCCCTGAACCTGCACGACCCCTATCCCGTACGCGAGGATTGACGACCAACATGCCCGAGGGCCCCAGTACCGGCTCGCCTGAACCCCGACACGAAAATGGCGGCATATGGCGCAGCTTGCGCGCACTCCTGTTCGGCGAGGAACAGGAAGAAACGCTGCGCGAGCGCCTGGAAGAAGCCATTGAAGAGCATGAGAGCGATGGCCGCCGCGGGCCGGCGGGCGATCTGGCGCCGATCGAGCGGCAGATGCTCAAGAATCTGCTGCATTTCGGTGAGCGCGATGCTGGCGATGTCGGCGTACCGCGCGCCGACATTATCGCCGTAGAGGAACAGACCAGCTTCGCCGATCTGGTCCAGCTCTTTGCCGAAGCGGGGCATAGCCGGTTGCCGGTGTATCGTGAGGAACTCGATACGATCATCGGCATGGTCCATATCAAGGACGTGTTCGAGATACTGGCAAAGGGCGTGCCGCATCCGCCGACGATCGCCGCGCTGATTCGCCAGCCGCTTTATGTGCCGCAATCGATGGGCGCGCTCGACCTGCTCGCGCAGATGCGGGTGAAGCGGACGCATCTTGCGGTCGTGCTCGACGAATATTCGGGCACCGAGGGGCTGATCACGATCGAGGATCTGATCGAGGAAATCGTCGGCGAGATCGAAGACGAGCATGATGAGGCGCCCGCGGCGCTGATCGTGCCGATCGATGGCGGCGGCTGGGAAGCCGATGCCCGCGCCGAGCTGGAGGATGTCGCCGAGACTGTCGATCCCCGGCTGGGCGAGGTCGAGGAGGATGTCGACACGATCGGCGGCCTCGCCTTCGTGCTGGCCGGCCATGTGCCCGAAGTGGGCGAATGCCTGGAACATGACAGCGGCTGGAAGCTAGAAGTGATCGACGCCGATGCGCGTAAGGTCAACCGGCTGCGGCTCCATCCGCCGCATGTCCCCGCCGAGGATGCTGCCTGAGGCCATGCGCGCCGGGGCGCGCCTGATATAGGTTCGATTTTTCGCATGGTTTGACGGGACAGGTGGGGCCGCATCCGCGGCCACGTCACCCTCTGGCGTAGCGAATTGCTTGCTCGATCGATCACTGTGGGGAAACTAATCGATTTCTCCGATTGGCGTGGGGCTGGCATGGTCGCGGCAGAACTCATCGCTCGTTGGAGATGCTCGCATGAACGCCGAATCGAAATGCCCGATGCATGGTGGCAAGATGGACGGTAACGCCGTCCTGTTCGAAATGACCAACCGGACCTGGTGGCCGAACCAGCTCGACCTGAGCGTCCTCCACCCGAACCCGCCCGCCGGCGACCCGATGGGCGCCGATTTCGATTATGTCGCCGCATTCCAGACGCTCGATCTGGCGGCGGTAAAGGCGGACATCTTCGCGCTGATGACTGATTCGCAGGCCTGGTGGCCGGCAGATTTCGGCCATTACGGCCCGTTGTTCATCCGCATGGCGTGGCACAGCGCCGGCACCTACCGTATCGGCGACGGGCGCGGCGGCGCCGGGTCGGGCACGCAGCGTTTCGCGCCGCTCAATTCCTGGCCGGACAATGCCAATCTCGACAAGGCGCGGATGCTGCTGTGGCCGATCAAGCAGAAATACGGCCGGGCCTTGTCCTGGGCCGACCTGCTGATCCTGGCCGGCAATTGCGCGCTCGAATCGATGGGTTTCAAGACCGCCGGTTTCGGCGGCGGCCGCGCCGATGTGTGGGAGCCGGAGCGCGACGTGAACTGGGGTCCGGAACGCGAATGGCTGCAGACCAGCGAAAAGCCGGGCGGCCGCTATTCGGGCGAGCGCGACCTCGCCAATCCGCTGGCGGCGGTGCAGATGGGCCTCATCTACGTCAATCCGGAAGGCCCGGATGGCAACCCCGATCCGCTGCTCGCTGCGCACGACATCCGCGAGACCTTCGCGCGCATGGCGATGAATGACGAGGAGACGGTTGCGCTGATCGCCGGCGGACACACCTTCGGCAAGGCCCATGGTGCTGCCGATCCGAGCAAATATGTCGGGCCGGAGCCGGAAGGCGCGGGCATCGAGATGCAGGCGCTTGGCTGGGCCAATGGCTATGGCACAGGCAATGGCGGCGATACGATCACCAGCGGGCTGGAAGTCACCTGGACCGAAACGCCGACCCAGTGGGGCAACGGCTTCTTCAAGAACCTGTTCGAATACGAATATGAACTCACCAAGAGCCCGGCCGGCGCGCACCAGTGGGTTGCCAAGGATGCGGCCGAGGTGATCCCCGACGCGCATGATCCGTCGAAGAAGCACCGTCCGACGATGCTGACGACTGACCTGTCGCTCCGCTTCGACCCGATCTACGGACCAATCTCGCGGCGCTTCTACGAGAACCCCGATCAGTTCGCCCATGCCTTTGCCGAGGCCTGGTACAAGCTGACCCACCGCGACATGGGGCCGCATGCCCGGTTGAAGGGACCGGAAGTGCCGGCCGAGCCGCGGCTGTGGCAGGATCCGGTGCCGCTGGTCGATCACCCGCTGATCGACGCGGAGGATGCTGCTGTGCTGAAGGCGGAAGTCCTCGCCTCGGGTCTGTCGATCGCCCGGCTGGTGAAGACCGCCTGGGCCTCGGCGAGCACCTATCGCGGCACCGATCGGCGCGGCGGCGCCAATGGCGCGCGCATCCGGCTCGCGCCGCAAAAGGACTGGGCCGTGAACGAGCCCGCCGAGCTGGCCAAGGCGCTGTCCGTGCTGGACGGCATCCAGGCGAAGTTCAACGCGGCGCAGACCGGCGGCAAGAAAGTGTCGCTTGCCGACCTGATCGTGCTCGCTGGCGACGGGGCGGTGGAAGCGGCGGCGAAGCAGGCGGGCCATAGCCTGGCGCTGCCCTTCACGCCCGGCCGGACCGACGCCAGCGCCGAGCAGACCGATGCGCACAGCTTCGCACCGCTGGAACCGGTGATCGACGGGTTCCGCAATTATGCGGGCCGGACGAGCAGCTATTCGGCCGAGGAACTGCTGGTCGACCGCGCGGCGCTGCTGACGCTGACTGCGCCGGAAATGACCGTGCTGGTGGGCGGGCTGCGTGTGCTGGGCGCCAATCATGGCGACAGCAAGCACGGCGTGTTCACCGATCGTCCGGGCGTGTTGACCAACGACTTCTTCCGCAACCTGCTCGCCACCAGCTTCACGGCGAAATGGGAAGCGCAAGGGGACGGCAGCTTCGTCGCGAAGGACCGTGCGAGCGGCGAGGCCAAGTGGACCGGTACCCGCGTCGACCTGATCTTCGGCGCCAATTCGCAACTGCGCGCACTGGCCGAAGCCTATGCCACCGACGATGCCGAAGCGGCCTTCGTCGCGGCGTTCGGCAAGGCGTGGAGCAAGGTGATGCACGCCGATCTGGTGCGGTAAGTGCTCAGACCGTCACCCTCGCCCTCCTATCGCCCGAAGCGGTGGGACGGGCGAAGGTGATCGTCCTTGCAGCGAATCCGCATTGGCTTCGCTTCGCCCTCGCCCTATCGGTGGCACCATGCTCAAGCGTATTCTGATCGCCCTCGGCATTCTCGTCGTCGCCGGCGCTGCCACCCTCTATTATCTCAGCCGGCCCGATGTGGCGCAGCTCAGCGAAGGAGCCGTCACCGGCCGCGACCCGCAACTGAGCGATCCCCGCTATCAGAGCGTGCCGACCATCGGCGTCGCCAAGGCGGTGGGCTGGCAGAATGGTGCAAAACCGAAGCCCGCCGCCGGGCTCCAGGTCGCCGCCTTCGCCGACAAGCTCGATCATCCGCGCTGGCTCTATCAGTTGCCCAACGGCGACATTCTCGTGGCCGAAACAAACTCGCCGCCCCGCCAGGTGGGTGGGATCACCGGCTGGGTGATGGGGATGCTGATGGACAAGGCCGGCGCCGGCGTCCCTTCGGCAAACCGCATCACGCTGCTGCGGGACAGCGACGGCGACGGCGTGGCGGATGTGCGCAGCACCTTCCTCACCGGCCTCAACTCTCCCTATGGCATGGCGCTGGCGGGCGGCTGGCTCTATGTCGCCAATACCGACGCGCTGGTCCGCTATCCGTACAAGGAAGGCGAGACCAAGATCGCTGCCAAGCCCGAAAAGATTCTGTCGCTCCCCGGTGGCGGCAATCACTGGGCGCGCAATGTCGTGGTCGGGAATGACGGCAAGACGCTCTATGTCAGCATCGGTTCTTCGTCGAACATCGCCGAAGACGGGCTCGAGGCCGAAGGCCCGATCTACAGCGCGGAAACACCCGGGCAGATGGCCGCTGCCGCGCAGCAGACCGGCAATCGCGCGGTCATTCTGGAAGTGAACCCGGATACCAAGCGCAGCCGCGTCTTCGCCTGGGGTATTCGCAATGCCAATGGCATGGCGTTCGAACCCAGCACCGGCGCATTGTGGGCCGTCGTCAACGAACGCGACATGCTCGGCTCCGACATGCCGCCCGACTATCTCAGCCGCGTCGATCTGGGCGCCTTCTTCGGCTGGCCCTGGCAATATTGGGGCGGCTATGAAGACAAGCGCGTCGAACCCGGCCGGCCGGATCTGCGCGAATATGTCCGTCGGCCCGATTTCGCGCTGGGAGCGCATACGGCGCCGCTGGGCCTGACCTTTGCCGATGGTGCCCGTCTTGGCCCGGCCTATGCCAAGGGTGCCTTTATCGGCGAGCACGGCTCGTGGAACCGCCAGCCGCTTTCGGGCTACAAGGTCGTCTTCGTCCCGTTCGGCGACAATGGCTTTCCGAAGCGTGATGCCAAGCCGGTCGACGTGCTGACCGGCTTCCTCGACGCCAAGGGCAATGCGCAGGGGCGCCCGGTCGGCGTCATCACCGGCGCCGGCGGCGCGCTGCTGGTGGCGGACGATGTCGGCAATGTGATCTGGCGGGTCAGCGCCAGTCGCTAACTACCGGTCCTGGGCCTGGGCGAGCAGCCTGGGCCCGTCCTGTTCCAGCTTGCTGCGCAGCATGCCCGCGAACAGCCCCAGCATGCCGGGCAGCGCGACTTCGACATGGACATGCGCCTCGGCGACATCGATCCGCCCGGTAACGGTCTGCCCCATCGCGGTCACGACGAGGTGCAGGCTGTCGCCTTCCCAGCGATGCTCGACTGCGCCCCCGCCGGGGATCTTCTCCGCGAGCCGGCCGATCTTGCCCTCGATCCGCGCGCGCGCCCCGGCACGACCGAGCTGGTGAGGAATGTCGACGCTGACGGGCATGCCGCTCATTTCGCGAACAACATGGAGTCGTCGGCGAAGGCCTTGAACTCCAGCGCATTGCCGCTGGGGTCGCGGAAGAACATCGTCGCCTGTTCGCCCACCTGCCCCTGGAAGCGGATGTGCGGCGCGATGCCGAACGCGATTCCGGCAGCGGCCACCCGGTCGGCCAGCGCCTGCCAGTCGGCCATGGTCAGCACCACGCCGAAATGCGGCACCGGCACGTCGTGCCCGTCGACGGCATTCTCCACCACGACCGGCTTCGCCGCAGGATCGAGATGCGCGACGATCTGATGGCCGAACAGGTCGAAGTCGATCCACTGATCGGACGAACGCCCCTCGGGGCAGCCGAGCACGTCGCCATAAAAGGCGCGCGCCGCCGCAAGGTCATGGACCGGAAAGGCGAGGTGAAAGGGGCGAAGCATGGGCAAGGGCTTAGCCAAGCCGACGCGCCCCGGCAACGCGGCTCAGTCCTCGATCGACTTCCACCGCCGCACGCTGCGCGTGCGGGCAAGGATGCGCGCCGAACGCTGCAGCAGGCGGAGCAGACCATCCGCCAGCCACCGCCCCGGCGCCCGCAGCGGGCGGCGGAACTGGACCACCAGCACGACGCGATGATGGCTGCTGTCGTTCCACAATTCGTGCGGATAGCTGTCGTCGAACAGCAGCGTTTCACCCTCCGCCCAGCGCACCGTCCGGCGATCGATGCGCATCCGCACATCGCCGTCGCGCGGCACGATCAGCCCCAGATGGCAGGTAATCAGCCCTTTGGTGACGCCGCGATGCACCGGCACATGCGTGCCCGGCGCCAGCACCGCAAAACAGGCGCTGTTGAGGCCGGGAATCTGTTCCACCAGCCGGCTGGTTTCGGGGCAACGCGCGCAATGTGCGTCGATACGGTGGCCATAGCCCCACAGGAAGAAGCTGCGCCAGCGGCTGTCAGGTGCCAGGGCGCGCGGATCGGGCGACGTGCCCGGCCGGCTTTGCAGCGCGACGGCGATCGCCTCTTCGCGGACAGCACGCCATTGGTCGCGTAGCGTTGCGGTCCAGGCGAAATCGCGCACGTCCAGCACCGGTGCGGTGGAGACGCACGATGCCGCGGCAATCGGTCGGTCGAAGAAGCGCGCCAGCAGCCGTGCGAAGCGGATCGTCCGCGAGTCGCCACGGACAGGTTGTGCGCCCCCGTCCGGAGCAGCGGCGGCAGCAATCACGGCCAGCGCGGGCGCAGGCGCGGCGCGCGCGGCCAGTGCCGCTACGCCATCTTTGCCTGTCTCGCCCCGTCTCGACCTGGACTGCACGCCGAATCACCTCAGAAACTTCCTGTCACGACGCTTGCGGTGCTGCGACGCAACATCTCCCCGCGCCCGGTTTATTCCCCCACTTGGGTCCAAAACATGGCACTGCCGCGGTAAGTTATGGCGTACAGCCGGCAGAAAGGTTCGCGGTGGCAAGCAACGCAACTCCCCTCTAGAAAGGGCTTCATGCTGTCTTTCCTGCGCGCGCCGCGCTTCGCTCCGCTCTTCCTCGCGCTGCTCGTCCCGACGCTGCCCGCGCCGGCACAGGCCCAGACCCAGCCCGGGGTTGTCCAGACCGCCGACGACCCCTGGCTCTACAAGGGCAGCGACCTTGTCCATGACGACAAGTGGAAGTTCGGGCGGCTGTCGAACGGGCTGCGTTATGCAGTGCGCAAAAACGGCGTGCCCCCGGGGCAGGTGTCGATCCGCGTGCGGATCGATGCCGGCTCGCTGATGGAACAGGATTCGGAGCGCGGCTTCGCCCATCTGCTCGAACACCTGACCTTCCGCGGATCGGTGCACGTGCCCGACGGCGAATCGAAGCGGGTGTGGCAGCGGCTGGGCGTGACCTTCGGGTCGGACAGCAATGCCAGCACGACTTTCATCAGCACGACCTACAAGCTCGACTTGCCCAATGCGACGCCGGCCGGGCTGGACGAAAGCTTCAAGATCCTGGCGGGCATGATGTCCGGCCCGCTGATCAACGCACAGTCGCTGGGGGCGGAGCGTCCGGTGGTGCTGGCCGAAGGACGCGAACAGCCCGCCCCGCAGAAGCGGATGCAGGATGCGCTCTATGACCTGATCTTCGCCGGCCAGCCGCTTGCTGACCGCGAGCCGATTGGCACCGTGGCGACGCTCAATGCTGCCACGCCGGCAATGGTTCAGGCCTTTCATGACCGCTGGTATCGCCCCGAGCGCGCCACGGTCATCGCGATCGGCGATGTCGATCCTGCGATGCTGGAGGCGCTGATCCAGCGCTATTTCTCCGACTGGAAGGGCGTCGGCCCGGCGCCGCAGACGCCAGATTTCGGCAAGCCCATGCCCAACCACCCGGTTGCCGCCAGCATCGTCGAGCCGGCGGTGCAGCCGATGGCGCTGATGGCGATCGTGCGGCCCTGGACCGTCTATGCCGACACGGTGATCTTCAACCAGAAGCGCATGGTCGATCTGGTCGCGATTCGCGTGCTCAACCGGCGGCTGGAATCAAAGGCGCGGGCAGGCGCCTCGTTCATCGCCGCCGGCGCCGACCTCGACGACATCGCCCGCTCCGCCAATGTGACGACGCTGTCGGTGCTGCCGGCAACCGACGACTGGCAGGCGGCGCTGCGCGACGTGCGGGCGATGGTAGCGGCGGCGGCGGCCGCACCGCCGACCCAGGCCGAAATCGACCGCGAGCTGGCCGAGATCGATGCCGTGATGCGCAACCGCATCTCGACCGCGCCGGTGGAGGCCGCCGCTTCGATCGCCGACGATCTGGTCCAGGCCGTCGACATCAACGAAACGGTGACGACGCCCGAGGCGTCCTACGCCATCTTCAAGGGCGCGGTGGCGCAGAAGATGTTCACGCCCGCCGCCGTGCAGGCATCGGCCAAGAAAGTGTTCGAGGGCGTGGCGGTACGGGCGCTGGTCAACACCCATGTGCCCGATCCCGATGTCACGTCGAAGGTCGCGGCGGCGCTGCAGGCCGATGTGAAGGCGGCCGTCACCAAGCGCCGGGCGCTCAATGTCCGCTTCGACCAATTGCCGAAGCTGGGTGCATCCGGGAAGGTGGCCAGCCGCACCCGGATCGACCCCGATCTCGAACTGGACGAAGTCGTGTTCGCCAATGGCGTGCGCCTGCTGATGCGTGAGGATTCCTCCGAAGTCGGCAAGGTCTGGGTGAATGTCCGCTTCGGCGGCGGCCTGCGCGCGATGCCGACCGACCACCGTACCCCGGCCTGGGCCGGCGGCACGGCGCTGATGGCGAGCGGCATCGGCAAGTTCGGGCAGGAAGAACTCGATGCGCTGACCGGCAGCCGCCAGATCGGGCTTGGCTTCGACATTGGCGACGATGCCTTCACCTTCCAGGCGCAGACCAACAAGGAAGACCTGGCCGATCAGCTGCGCCTGTTCGCCACCAAGCTGGCGGCGCCGGGCTGGGATCCGCAGCCGGTGCTGCGCGCCAAGGCGGCGACGCTGGCGGCCTATGCCGGCCTGTCCGCGTCGCCCGATGCGGTGTTGGGGCGCGATCTCGACGCGCTGCTTCACAATGGCGATCCGCGCTGGGGCCTGCCCAGCCGCGAGGAAGTGGCGGCGCTGACGCCGGCCGCCTTCCGCGCCTTTTGGGAGCCGATACTCAAGACCGGGCCGATCGAAGTGGAAGTGTTCGGCGACATGAAGGCCGACGCGACCGTGAAGGCGGTTGCCGAAAGCTTCGGCGCGCTGACGGCGCGGGCGCCGGTGATCCTGAACGCTGCCCCCGCGCGTTTCCCGGCGCATGACGACAAGCCGGTGGTGCGCACCCATACCGGCGCCGCCGATCAGGCTGCGGCGGTGATTGCCTGGCCGACCGGCGGCGGCAGCGCGGGCATTGCCGAAGGGCGCAAGCTCGACGTGCTGGCAGCCGTGTTCCGCGACCGGCTGATCGACCAGCTGCGCAGCCAGGCGGGGGTCAGCTATTCGCCCAATGTGATGAGCGACTGGCCGGTGGGCATGCCCGGCGGCGGCAAGTTCATGGCACTGGGCATGGTGCCGCCGGACAAGACCGGCTTCTTCTTCCAGCTGGCACGCAGCATCGCGGCCGATCTGGTCGCCAAGCCGATCGACGCCGACGAGCTCAATCGCTCGCTCACGCCGCTGAAACAGATGCTGCTGCGCCAGTCGAGCGGCAACCGCTTCTGGATGGGGTTGGTGGAAGGCGGCAGCCAGGATCGTGCCCGCATTGCCGCGATGCGCGATCTGGGTCGCGACTATGGCAGCGTGACGCCCGAGGAACTGCAGGCGCTGGCGACCAAATATCTGCGGCCGGAAAAGGACTGGTCGATGGTGGTGCTGCCCGAAAAGGCGGACGGGGCGAAATAAGCCCCGTTACACCATGAAGCTTTCGCCGCAGCCGCAAGTGCCCTTGGCATTGGGATTGGTGAAGACGAAGCCGGCGGTGAAATCATCCTCCACCCAGTCCATCGTCGAGCCGATCAGGTAGAGCACCGAAGCACCATCGACGAAGAAGGTGCCGCCGGGCGTTTCGATCTTCTCGTCGAGCGGCTTGGCCTCGGTGACGTAATCGACCGAATAGGCGAGGCCAGAACAGCCCCGGCGCGGGGTGGAAAGCTTCACGCCCACCGTGCCTTCGGGCGCTTTCGCCATCAGCGCGGCAATGCGCGCCTCGGCGGCGGGAGTAAGGTGCAGCGCAGCGGGCCGCTGGCGGGGGGTGGTCGTGGTGGTCATCGCTTCTTCCTGCCTCGCCCTCCCGGTCTGGGCTCCCCTCCCGCTTGCGGGAGGGGTCGGGGGAGGGGCTGATCTTAAATGGGGTTGGTCGGTGCTATCGTCAGCCCCTCCCCAAACCCCTCCCGCAAGCGGGAGGGGCTTTAGAGCATCCCCAGTTCCAGTTTCGCCTCATCGCTCATCTTCTGCGGATCCCAGGGCGGATCCCATACCAGATTCACATCGACCGTGCTGATCCCCGGCACCGCGCTCACCCGCAGCTCGACTTCGCCGGGCATCGATTCCGCCACCGGGCAATGCGGCGTGGTCAGCGTCATGGTGATCGCGGCATGGCCGTTGGCGGTGATGTCGACGCCGTAGATCAGCCCCAGATCGTACAGGTTCACCGGGATTTCGGGATCGTAGATTTCCTTGAGCGCGTCGATCACCGCCTCGTACAGCGGGCCGCCCGGTTCGCCGGCCGGCTGAGCCTCGGGTTTCTGCGCGAGGAAACCGGAAAGATAGTCGCGCTTGCGTTCGGCGGCGGGCGCGGCTGCGTCCTCGACGCGCGCCTTGGGGGGTGCCTCGACGGCTTCCACCTCTTCCACCACGATCCTGCGTTCTTCGTTCATCCGAAGATCCTCGTCACCCGTTCGATACCCTTGACCAGCGCGGCGACATCGGCCGGCCCGTTATACACGCCAAAGCTCGCCCGCGCGGTGGCGGGAACCTCCAGCAGATCCATCAGCGGCTGGGCGCAGTGGTGCCCGGCGCGGATCGCGACATTGCCCTCGTCAAGGATCGTCGCGACATCGTGCGGGTGGACGCCTTCGACTGCAAAGCTGACAATGCCGGCACTGTCGGCCGGGCCGAACAGCCGCACGCTGTTGATGCCGCCAAGCGCCGCGCGCGTCTCGGTGACCAGCGCGGTTTCGTGCGCGTGGATGCGGTCCAGCCCGATGCTGTCCACATACTCAATGGCCGCATGCAGCCCGACCACGCCGACGATATGCGGGGTGCCTGCCTCGAAGCGGCCCGGCGGGGGCGCATAGGTCGTCTTGGCGAAGCTGACCCGATCGATCATCGAACCGCCGCCCTGATACGGGGGCATCGCGTCTAGCAGCTCGTAGCGGCCCCAAAGCACGCCGATGCCAGTCGGGCCGTAGAGCTTGTGGCCGGAGAAGACGTAGAAGTCGCAGCCCAGCTGGGCGACGTTCACCGGCAGCCGGGCAACCGCCTGGCAACCGTCGATCAGGATGCGGGCCCCGGCAGCATGCGCCAGTTCGGTCGCGCGGCGGACGTCGAGGACCGAGCCAAGCACGTTGGAGACATGGGCGAGCGCGACCAGCTTGTGCCGGTCGGTCAGCATTGCGGCCATGGCGTCCAGGTCGATGCGGTGGTCCGCCGTCAGCGGTACCACGTCGATCTCGGCGCCGATCTTCTCGGCCGCCATCTGCCACGGCACGATGTTGGAATGATGCTCGAGCGCGGAGAGCAGGATGCGGTCGCCGGCCTTGAGCCGGGTGGCGGCGTAACATTGCGCGACGAGGTTGATCCCCTCGGTCGCGCCGCGCACGAACACCACTTCTTCCGCCCGTCCGCCGATGAACCGTGCGACACGGGCGCGCGCCGCCTCGAACGCCAGCGTCATGTCGGCGGAGCGCTGGTACACGCCGCGATGCACGGTGGCATAGGTCTCGCCATAGCCGCGCGCGATCGCGTCGAGCACCGGGCGCGGCTTTTGCGAGGTGGCGGCGGTGTCGAGATAGGCCCAGCCCGCGGGGATGGCGGGGAAGTCTGCGAGCAGGTCGAGCGGGGCTGCATTCCCTCTCCTATTGGGAGAGGGAGGGAGCGGCGCAGCCGCGGAAGGGTGAGGGTGAGCAGCCATCATTCGCCCTCACCCTTCCCACTCGGCTGCGCCGAGCGGGCCCCCTCCCTCTCCCGCTGGGAGAGGGAGGTTTCGAGCCACTTCGCCGCATCGGCCGCAAACGCCTCACGCACCGGCTCCTCGCCGATCCGCGCGAGCGCATCCGCCACGAACGCATGGGTCAGCAGCGCCTTGGCCTGTGCTTCCTCGATACCCCGGCTCTGCAGATAGAAGAGCGCGTTGCGGTCGAGCTCGCCGACGGTCGCGCCATGCGCGCACTTCACATCGTCGGCGAAGATTTCGAGTTCGGGCTTCAGGTTCACCGTCGCGCTGCGCTGGAGCAGCAGGCCGCGCAGCGACTGCTCGCCATCGGTCTGCTGCGCGCCGCGTGCGACTTCCACCCGTGCGGCGAGGCTCGCCGCCGACTGATCGGCCGCGACCGCGCGCCAGAGCTGGCGCGATGTACCTTCGACCTGCTCGTGCCGCACCGCGACGGCAGCCTCCTGCCGCTGCATGCCGCTGGTAAGCAGCGCCCCGCCCATTTCGGCAAAGGCACCCTTACCGGTCAGCGTCAGCGCGCCGTCGATGCGGCTACCCATGCTGCCCGCGCCTAGGAAGATCGATACCAGGCTCGCCGCCTCGCCTATTTCCGCCTCGTCGCGGATCGAGACGAAGCCGCCGGTCTGCACCAGCCGCACCGAACGCATCAGCCGCGCGCCCTTGCCAAGCGCGATGGCGGTCAGCCGGTTGGCCCAGCCGGTTCCGGCAAAGGTCTCGACGATGGTTGCGACGGCGTCGTCGGCCAGCAGGATGCGGGCAGGCACATGGTTCTCGCCACCGGTACCGATATGGACGATCTGGATGCAGGTCGCGGCATGTTCAGGCCCGAGATGCAGCGTCCAGCCTTCGCCGATCGCGAGGCTGCCGAGCGGATGATCGGTCGCCGGGATGTGACGGGTGACTTCCACCGGGCCGGGCCGGCTGTGTGCGGGTTCGAACACGCCATCGACGAAGCACAGACGCGGGCCGTCCATGTCGAGGAACAGGTCGGCCGGATCGACACCCGGCGCCGCCTGCTGGCTCTGGGCAGCAGCACGCAGCGTGTCCATGTCGGACCAGCGCCACGCCTCCTGCCGGGTTGAAGGAAGGTCGAGCACGGTCACGCCGCCAGCGCTCCGTATCCCTCGCGCTCCAGCTCGAGCGCGAGTTCCGGGCCGCCGGAACGGACGATGCGACCGCCAGCCAGCACATGGACGAAGTCTGGCTGCACATAATCCAGCAGGCGCTGGTAATGGGTGATCAGCAGCACCGCCTTGTCCGGCGCGCGCATGATGCGGTTGATGCCTTCGCCCACCGCTTTCAGCGCGTCGATGTCGAGGCCGCTGTCGGTTTCGTCGAGAATGGCAAGCTTGGGGTTCAAAATCCCCATCTGCACCATCTCGTTGCGCTTCTTTTCGCCGCCCGAAAAGCCGACATTCACCGGCCGCTTGAGCATCTCCGCATCCATGCCGAGTGCTGCCGCCTGGGCGCGCGCCAGCTTCAGGAACTCGGCGCCGGAAAGTTGTGCCTCGCCCCGGTTGCGGCGCTGGGCATTGGCCGCCTCGCGCAGGAACTGCACGTTCGACACGCCGGGAATCTCGACCGGATACTGAAAGCCGAGGAACAGGCCCGCCGCCGCGCGCTCATGCGGTTCGAGTTCAAGCAGATCCTGCCCGTCGAAGGTCACGCTGCCAGCGGTGGCTTCATAACCGCCGCGGCCGCCGAGCACATAGCCCAAGGTCGACTTGCCGGCGCCGTTCGGCCCCATGATCGCGTGCACTTCGCCCGCGTTCACGGAAAGGCTCAGGCCTTTCAGGATTTCCTTGCCGTCCACTTCGGCGTGCAGGTTCTGGATGTTCAGCATGGATGTCAGATCGCCACGGTAAGGAGATGGAGGGTCTTGGGCTGCGCGCTCACTTCATAGGCATCGACGACCGAGCCGTCGGGCAGCTTCCACATGATCTTATATTGCTTGGGCGCAGTGACGCTGGCCTTGATGTCGGCCTGCACTGCGTCGAGCACCGGCACCAGCTTGCGCCATGCGCTCGGCTGATAGGGTTTGTCGTTGAGGAGGAGGCGGCCGGCCTGGAAGTCGGAATCGAGGAAGTCGCGGCACTGCTTGATCGCGGCATCGACCTTGGCCGAGCGCGCCCCCGCATCTGCCGGCGCGACGCCGATTGCGCGAACGATGCAGCGGGCATGGTTGGTCACCGCACCGAACTGCGCCGAATTGTCCACTGCGACGCCGCCGGACTGGAAGGCGAAGGCGGCAACGATAAGGGCGTTCAACATCATGAAACCTCCTGCGGGCCTGAAACGCGGCCCTGGGCCATCGTTAAACCTGCGCGGATGACCACAGGCTGAGCGATCCGGAATTCATTCCCCTCCCGCTTGCGGGAGGGGCTAGGGGAGGGGAAGGCGTGGAAGGAGGCTGCGGCGCTTGGAGAAAAAACCGACACCTCAGTCCCTCCCCCGACCCCTCCCGCAAGCGGAAGGGGAGCGCTGGTTGCAGCGGTTTCGCAACGGCTGGGAGGCATGGAGAGCTGCATCACCCGACGGACCCCTCAAGCGAAATGCCGAGCAGCTTCTGCGCCTCGACCGCAAATTCCATCGGCAGTTGCTGCAGCACTTCGCGGGCGAAGCCGTTGACGATCAGCGCGACGGCGGCTTCCTGGTCCAGTCCGCGCTGAAGCGCATAGAACAGCTGGTCGTCGCTGATCTTGCTGGTGGTCGCCTCATGCTCGATCTGTGCGCTTGGGTTCTTCACCTCGATATAGGGCACGGTATGCGCCCCGCACTGGTCGCCGAGCAGCAGCGAGTCGCACTGGGTGAAATTGCGGACATTCTCCGCGCTCGCCGCCACGCGGACCAGCCCGCGATAGGTGTTGTCGCTGTGCCCGGCCGAAATCCCCTTCGACACGATGGTCGAGCGGCTGCCCTTGCCGAGATGGATCATCTTGGTGCCGGTATCGGCCTGCTGGCGGTTGTTGGTGACCGCCACCGAATAGAATTCGCCGACGCTGTTCTCGCCCGCCAGCACGCAGCTCGGGTATTTCCAGGTGATCGCCGAACCGGTTTCGACCTGGGTCCAGCTCACCTTCGAGTTGCGGCCCTGGCACAGCGCGCGCTTGGTGACGAAATTGTAGATGCCGCCCTTGCCGTTCTCGTCGCCCGGATACCAGTTCTGGACGGTCGAGTATTTGATCTCGGCATCGTCGAGCGCGACCAGTTCCACCACTGCGGCGTGCAGCTGGTTCTCGTCGCGCATCGGTGCGGTGCAGCCTTCGAGATAGGACACATACGCGCCCTTGTCGGCGACGATCAGCGTGCGTTCGAACTGGCCGGTATTTTCCGCATTGATGCGGAAATAGGTCGAAAGCTCCATCGGGCAACGCACGCCCTCCGGCACATAGACGAAGGTGCCGTCGGAGAAGACCGCGCTGTTGAGCGTGGCGAAATAATTGTCGCGCTGCGGCACGACCTTGCCCAGCCACTTCTGGACGAGCTCGGGATATTCGCGGATCGCCTCGCTGATCGACAGGAAGATGACGCCAGCCGCCTTCAGCTCGGCGCGGAAGGTGGTTGCGACCGAGACGCTGTCGAACACCGCGTCGACCGCAATCTTGCGCGCACCCTCGACGCCGGCGAGCACCTTCTGCTCCTCGATCGGGATGCCCAGCTTCTCATAGGTCCGGCGGATTTCCGGATCGAGTTCGTCGAGGCTGGCGATCGTCTTCTTCTGCTTCGGCTCGGCGTAGTAATAGGCGTCCTGATAGTCGATCGGGGGCACGTTGAGTTTGGCCCAGTCCGGCGCCTCCAGCGTCTGCCACAGGCGGAACGCCTTCAGCCGCCAGTCGAGCATCCATTCGGGCTCGTTCTTCTTGGCCGAGATGTAGCGGACGGTTTCCTCGCTCAGCCCCTTGGGCGCGAACTCCTGTTCGACGTCCGAGGCGAAGCCCCATTCGTACTTCTTGTTCGCGGCGGCGAGCGCCTCTGCATTCTTGGTGGCCATCAGAAAGATACCTGGCTTTCCCCGGCGAGCACCGGAGAAGGAGAAGAAAGATCGGGAGCGGAAGGCTGGCGCCCATGCACCGCGCCGGGCATTGCGGCAAGCGCCGGGTTGCTGAGGCTGGCGAGGCTGACACCAGCTAGCGCCGAACGCACGGCGCTGTTCACCACGCCCCAATGTGGCTTCACCCGGCAATTGCCCTCTACCGCACAGTCGTGCCGGGCCGAATCGACGCAAATGGTGAGAGCGATCGGCCCTTCGATCGCCTCGATGATGTCCGCCAGGCTGATTGCCGCCGGCGGCCGGGCGAGGCGAAAGCCGCCGCCGGTGCCGCGTGCGCTTTCAATGAGGCCGGCGGCGGAAAGCTTGCTGACCAGCTTCTGCACGGTTGGCAGCGGCAAGCCCGTCTCGCTCGCCAGCAGTGTCGCGTTGAGCCGACACGACGCGCCGCAATGGCGCGCGGCAGCAGCCAGCATCACCACGGCATAATCGGCTAGGCTCGAAAGACGCATCGACTCTCAATCGGACAAAGTTGATCCGATTGGGCATGTGGGCTCAGCCGTGCGTCAGGTCAACTGTCTCCGGGATCACATCGGGCAGAATGTGAAAGGTTTCCGTCTCCAGTGTCGCCGCCAGTACCGGATCGATGCTGTCGCGCAGCGTGCCCGGTGTATGGCCGGTGAAGTGCTTGATTTCGTTTATCAGGTGCGACTGGTCGGCAAAGGGGACGACCACTTCGGCCAGCGAATCGCCGCGATGGATGCGCATCGCCGCCCAGATGGCGCGGAATTTGCGGCGCAGATGATTGGGCGGTCCGGCGAAATATTCCTTGCACAGCCGCTGCACCTGGCGCTGGCCCATGCCGGATCCGGCGGCCATCGCCGCGTATAGCGCATCCAGGGTCAGATCCGCAGAGGCCGCCCATTCGCGCAGGATGCGCAGGAAGGTAACGTGTGAACGCGGGACCGGCCTTGCCTGGTCCAGCCGATCCCGCAAATAGGGATAGATCGCGTCGACCATCGCATCGAGACGAGTCAGCCCCTGCAATTCCGCCACCAGCGCAGCGCATCCGTCCGCGCCGAACAGCATCTCGCCGTCGAGAATCCGGTCGGCAGCCTTGTCGGCAGGCAGGCCCACCAGGCTCTTCCAGCCGATACCGCGCAGAGACAGGCCGAAGCAGCGTGCCGGCCCGCGCAGACGATAACTCGAATAGGCCATGGTGGGCCCGACTATCGATATAGGCGGTGCCTTTTCGGTGCGCCCATGGGCAAAGGTAATGTCCGCGTCGCCTGACAGGAAAATGCGCACCTGGCCCAGGTCCACGCGCGCTGGGCCTTCGGCCAGT
The DNA here is from genome assembly GCF_056314185.1 of Sphingomonas sp. DMC8. Classification (NCBI taxonomy): domain Bacteria; kingdom Pseudomonadati; phylum Pseudomonadota; class Alphaproteobacteria; order Sphingomonadales; family Sphingomonadaceae; genus Sphingomonas; species Sphingomonas sp. DMC8. Next base: position 69,836 of record NZ_JBQUYV010000001.1, read on the forward strand.
GCGGCAGGATTCTGATAGAGATAGAAGGTTTCAACATAGGGCAGCAACGCGCCGGCCGCCCTGTAAAATTCCAGGGACGGGCCTGCCGCGCCGGATGGCTGTATCTCTACGACCGGATCGAAATCCGCTAACCCGCGCATATTGAAAACATATTCTCCAGAATTGTCTCTGGACGGAGCACGACGGCAGCGCAAGTGCAAATTAAAAAATGGCCCGACCGGTCGCCCGGTCGGGCCAAAAGGAAAGGGTTCCCCCCGTTAAGCGGAACCCCTCGGGTCGCACGTTCCTTCTACCCGAATCGGGAGCCTTGGTATTGTACGGAATCGACATTTAACGCTTTGACGACGTTTGCATTGCCGGGCATTAGCTCCGGAATGGGGAATTTTTTGATGTCCGCGCTGCGCACGCTTGATGCCGAGCGCGCACATAAAGCAGCGATTCGAGCCGCATCGCTATGGGGCGCGGCAGGAACGCCGTTCGCACCCAGGGCGGTCGCGTCGGACGGGGTGACGATTGCCGGGCTCCATTTCCCCAACTGCGTCGGCCTGGCTGCCGGGCTGGACAAGGATGCCGAAGCGATTACCGGCCTGTTCGGGCTGGGTTTCGGTGCGGTCGAGGTCGGCACGCTGACGCCGCGCCCGCAGCCCGGCAACCCCAAGCCCCGGCTCTTCCGTCTGGTCGAAGACGAGGCGGTGATCAACCGCATGGGCTTCAACAATGGCGGCATTGACGCGGCCTTGGCGCGGATCGCAAGGCTGCGGCACCGGGCGGGCGTGCTTGGCATCAATGTCGGCGCCAACAAGGACTCTACCGATCGCGTGGCGGATTATGCGCTGGGCGTTTCCAGGGCGGCACCGCATGCCGACTACATCACCATCAATGTCAGTTCGCCGAATACACCGGGCTTGCGCGATCTCCAGTCGCGGCCTGCGCTCGACGAACTGCTGGCTGCCTGCCACGGCGCACGCGGCGCCACGCCGCTGTTCCTGAAGATCGCGCCCGATCTCGACCGCGCCGGTCTGGAAGGCGCCGTTCGGGCGGCAATCGACAACCATGTCGATGCCCTGATCGTCTCGAACACCACCATTTCCCGGCCGCCGCTGCGTTCCGCCCATGCGAATGAGGCAGGTGGCCTGTCCGGCGCGCCGCTGGCGGCGCTGGCCCGCGCCAAACTGGCGGAAGCCCGCGAGGCGACGGGTGGCGTGCTGCCGCTGATCTCGGTGGGCGGCATCGACAGTCCCGACGAAGCGCGGCGCCGGATCGATGCGGGCGCTGCCATGGTTCAGCTTTATTCGGCGCTGGTCTATCGCGGCCCCGGTCTTGCGCGTCGCATTGCCCGCGCGCTCGGTTGACCGCCGGGGCTTTGCCCCTTTCGATAAACACGGCTAGGCTCGCGGCATGAGAAAGCTTTTCGTGCTGTTCCTGCTGCTGTGCCTGCCTTGCTCCGCACTGGCGCAGGGGATGGTGAGTGCGGCCGATCCGCGTGCAGCCGCTGCCGGTGTCGAAATCTTGCGCAAGGGCGGCAGCGCCACCGATGCCGCGATTGCGACGATGCTGGCGCTGAACGTTGTCGAGCCGCAAAGCTCCGGCGTCGGAGGCGGCAGCTTTCTTGTCGCCTATGATGCGAAGACGCGTGCGCTGACCAGCATCGACGGGCGCGAAACGGCGCCGGCGGCGGCCGATCCGCACTGGTTCTACGGGCCGGACGGCAAGCCGCTCAGCCATTTTGCGGCAGTGCCGGGCGGGCGCAGTGTCGGGGTGCCCGGCGCGCTGCGGGCGATGGCGCTGGCCCACCGCAAATCGGGCAAGCTGCCCTGGGCTTCTCTGTTCCAGCCGGCGATCCGGCTGGCGCGTGACGGCTTTGTGGTGAGCCCGCGGCTCGCCAATTCGCTCGCCCAGTTCTCGGGGCATACCGATGCCGGCTTCCGCACCGTCTTCTATGGCAGCGACGGCAAGCCGCTCGCCCAGGGCGTCACGGTGCGCAATCCCGATCAGGCTGCGCTGCTCGAACGTATCGCGACGCGGGGGCCGGACAGCTTCTATGTCGGGCCGGAGGCGCAGAAGCTGGTCGTCACCGTCAACGGCGCGGCGCGCAATCCGTCGAAGATGACGCCGGGCGACCTTGCCGCCTATGACGCCAAGGAGCGGCCGGTGCTGTGCGGCCGCTATCGCGGCTACAAAATCTGTTCGATGGGCCCGCCCTCCTCGGGCGGCATTACCGTGCTGATGATCCTCGCGCAGCTCGAACGGTTCGACATGGCGAAGCTGGGCAAGGATTCGCCGGTCGCCTGGCATTTGTTCGCCGAAAGCTCGCGGCTCGCTTATGCCGATCGCGACCTGTATCTGGGCGATCCGGATTTCGTGAAGGTGCCGCTGAAGGGGTTGCTCGATCCCGCTTATATCGCCGGTCGATCGGCACTGATCGATGCCGGCAAGACCATGGCGAGCGTGACTGCGGGGACGCCGCCCGGCGCACCGCCACGGGTGCGCGGGCAGGTGCAGGAAGTCGCGGGCACCACCGATCTGGCGGTGGTCGACGCTGCCGGCAATGTCGTCGAAGTGACGACGACGGTGGAAGGGCCCTTCGGTTCCGGCCTGTCGATCGACGGCACGATCCTCAACAACCAGCTCACCGATTTCGACATCGTTCCCGAAAAGGACGGCTACCTCGTCGCCAACCGGGTCGAGGGCGGCAAGCGTCCGCGCAGTTCGATGGCGCCGACCATCGTGTTCGGCCCCGACGGCAAGGTGCGGCTGGCCGTGGGCGCGGCCGGTGGGTCGACGATCATTGCCCAGGTTGCGAAGGCGATCATCGGCGTGATCGACTGGAAGCTTTCGGCGCAGGACGCGATCGGCCTCGGCCTGCTCTATGCACCGGGGCCCACTGCGGTCGCGGAGCGCGGCACCCAGCTCGATGCCATGCTGCCGGCGCTGCAGGCGCTGGGCGAGCGGGTGCAGTCGGGGCCGATGGGCCTGAAGGCCAATGCCGTCGAGCGTGTCGGCGGGCGCTGGACGGGTGCGGCCGATCCACGCTCCGAAGGCGTGGCGATGGACATCACGGGCCGCACGACCAACATCGATCGGGTCGGCGCACAGCCGAACCGTCCGTCGGAATAACAGGCGAAGCGCCTAAGCAACCGGCGCGCGCGAGGGGATGCGGAATGCGCAAGCTTGAACGGTTCGAAAATCTGGTGGCGATGTTCTTCGCCCGTGCCCGCGAAAAGGGCGATGCGCCCTTTCTGTGGCACAAGACCGGGGGCGCCTGGCGTCCGCTGAGCTGGGCGGACGCCGCCCGGCAGGTGGCGAGCCTCGCCACTGCACTCACCGCCTTGGGGCTGAAGCGCGGCGACCGGGTGATGCTGGTGTCGGAAAACCGGCCGGAATTCTGCATCAGCGATCTGGCGATCATGGCGGCCGGCTGCGTGACCGTGCCGACCTACACCACCAACACCGAACGCGACCACCAGCATATCCTGGAAAATTCGGGCGCCTGCGCCGTGATCGTGTCCGACACCAAGCTGGCCCGCACGCTGATGCCGGCGGTGCTGCGCTCGTCGAGCGGGCGGATCGTGATCGGTATCGACGATGTGCGGCTGGGGCAGCAGGGCAGCATCGACTATCACGACTGGCGCGCGCTGATCGCGGCGCATGCCACCGACCCGGAAGCGGCGAATGTCCGCGCCAGCTTCCGGCGCGAGGATCTTGCCTGCATCATCTATACCAGCGGCACCGGCGGTGCCCCGCGCGGGGTGATGCAGCATCACGGCGCGATCCTGCACAATGTCGAGTCCTGCACCGCGCTGATCAGCGAGGATTTCGGCTGGGACGATGAAGTGTTCCTGTCGTTCCTGCCGCTGTCGCACGCCTACGAGCATACCGCCGGCCAGCATTTCCCGATCGGGCTGGGCGCGCAGATCTACTATGCCGAGGGGCTGGAAAAGCTCGCCTCGAACATGGAGGAAGTGCGCCCGACGATCATGGTCGTGGTGCCGCGCCTGTTCGAGGTGCTGCGTACCCGGATCGTCAAACAGGTCGAGAAGCAGGGCAATTTCGCCAACTACCTGCTCGAAAAGGCCGTCGCGATCGGCGGACGCAAGGCGGCGGGCAATGGCCGGATTGCCGACCTGCCGCTCAACCTGCTGCTCGATGCGACGCTGCGGCCCAAGCTGGCCAAGCGTTTCGGCGGCCGGATCAAGGCGATGGTGTCGGGCGGCGCGCCGCTCAATCCTGAAGTCGGCATCTTCTTCCAGTCGCTGGGGCTGACCTTCCTGCAAGGCTATGGCCAGACCGAGTCCGCGCCAGTGATTTCGTGCAACCGGCCCAAGGCGGGCCTCAAGATGGATACGGTTGGCCCGCCGCTCGACGGTGTCGAAGTGAAGATCGCCGAGGACGGCGAAATCCTCGTGCGCGGCGAGCTGGTGATGCACGGCTACTGGCGCAACGAGGAAGAGACGGCCCGCGTCCTGAAAAATGGCTGGCTGCACACCGGCGACATCGGCCTGATCGACGAAAAGGGCCGCATCAAGATCACCGATCGCAAGAAGGACATCATCGTCAACGACAAGGGCGACAATGTCGCGCCACAAAAGGTGGAGGGCATGCTGACGCTGCAGCCCGAAATCATGCAGGCGATGATCTATGGCGACAAGCGGCCCTATATGACTGCGGTGATCGTCCCCGATCCCGAATGGACTCAGGAATTCTGCGCGCGCACCGCCACGCCGTGCAAGTTCCGCGACCTTGCGCATGACCCCGACTTCAAGGCTGCCGTTGCGGCGGCGGTCGAGCGCGTGAACCGCGAGCTGTCGGTGATCGAACGCGTCCGCAAGTTCATCCTGGCGGACGAACCCTTTGCGATCGAGAATGAGCAGCTGACCCCCAGCCTGAAGATCCGCCGCCATGTGCTGAAGCGGGTCTATGCAGAACGGCTCGACGCGCTCTACTGATCGGCGGGGGCAGGGGCACCCCGGCGGTGTCCCGGTGTCTTACAGGAAATAGACGAGCACGCCCGCCACCAGCCCCAACGCGATCGCGACGAAGAATTCGAACAGGTTGCGCAGCACGCCGCCGCCCTGTTGCCGCCGTTGGAAGGTGGAGCGGGGGGCGGGCTTGGCAAAGGCGATTTCGAGATGGCCGACAATGCCGCCCACGGCAGCTGTGAACGCCAGCGTCACCAGCGCGCCCGGGACCGTCTGCAGCGCAATCGCGAACGGCAGCAGCACCGCCAGCGGCGCCGCCATCGCCATAGCGGCGAGCAGCTTCGCGAAATCCAGCTCCTCCTTGTCCACCGGCGCCACCTTTAGCAGGTCCGGCGTGTCCTCGGCCGAGGCGGCGAGCCAGGCGAGGCTGGAGACGAGCTGGCCGGCGATCACCACGCTGGTGAAGGCAAGCGTTGGCGCCAGCGGCAGCGAATCGCCCTTGCGCAGCGCTACCAGCAGGATCGGGGCGAGATAGACGAGCCGCAGCACGATCTGGAACGCGAGCGCCGGATCGCGCAACAGCAGCCGCCATTCCTTGGCGAAGACCGCGGCGAACAGGCTGCGGTGGAAGGCGCGGGCAATCCGGCTTTTCGCCGCCCGTCTCGAAGCCATGCGCATCCCGCCGGCGCGATAGCTCTGGAGAAAGGCATGGCGCATGCCCCAGGTCGCGGCGGCGAACAGCAGGATCGCCCCGCCCAGCAACAGCAGCACCGCCAGCGGATCGCCGAACGCGGCCCGGCCGGGCAGCGTGCCCAGCCCGTGGCTCGCGAATCCGCTACCCGCCATCCGGTCGAACAGCAGCTCCAGTGCCGATTTGCTGCCATGGTCGTGCTGGTTGAGGATCTGGGAGGCGAGGAACAGCGCACCGCCGCTGAGGGCCGCGACAATCTGGCCCACAGTGCGCGCCGCGCGCGGGCCGGCGATGCGCGCCAGCAACAGCGTAACGCCCAGTCCCAGACAGGCGGCGGTGAGCGACAAAGCGAGCAGCAGCGCAACACTGCCCAGCAGTTCGGGATGGCCCAGCAGCGCGATCGGCAGCACCAGCGGCAGCACGAACAGCGAGAAAGTGAGCATCACGCCGCCGGCGATGCCGAGCAGCTTGGCCGACATCACCGCACGCGGATCGAGCGGCGTGGAGAGCAGCAGGTCGAGATCGCCCGACCCATAAAGCGTGCGCTGGCTCGACAGGATCGACTGGGTGGTCATGAAGGTGAACATCAGGAGCGCCGCGAGCAGCACCACCAGCAGCGCGACCGGATCGGCCATCATCCGTTCGTCGCGCAGGCTCAGCCCGGCGAATATCCCCAGCGCCGTATAGCCGATCAGGATGACGCCGCCGATTGCGCGTCCTGCCAGGTTGCGCGTCGCGGCGCGCATCGACACGCGCATTTCGTGAAGCGTCAGCCAGGCGATGCTGCCCGGCGACAGCCGCTGCATGGCCCAGCCGATCATGGCTGGCTCGTCAGGCGGATGAAGGCGTCTTCCAGCGTCATGTCGTCCGATCCGGCCAAGGCGCGCAGCTCCTCCAGCGTCCCTTCGGCAAGCAGGCGCCCGCCGGCGATGATGCCGATCCGGTCGGCCAGCCGCTCGGCGACTTCGAGGATATGGGTCGTTACGATCACCGTCTTGCCGGCATCGACGGCGGCGCGCAGCGCGTCCTTCACGGCCCGCGCCATCGCGGCGTCGAGCCCGGTCAGCGGTTCGTCGAGGATCAGCAATTGCGGATCGTGGATCAGCGCGCCGGCCAGTGCGACCTTCTGCCGCATCCCGCGCGAAAAGCCTTCGCAGCGCGTGTCGCGCACGTCCCACAGTTCCAGCCAGCGCAGCAGCCGCTCGGCCTCGGGCGCGGCGACATCGGGCGGGATGCGCCACAGCCCGGCCACGAAGCCCAGATATTCTGCCGGCGTCAGCTTGTCATAGAGCATCGGCTCGTCGGGCAGCCAGGCGGTGATCGCCTTGGCCTCCTGCGGCCGGCGCCGCGCGTCGACGCCATAGATTTCGATTGCGCCCTTATCGGGTTCGGTCAAGCCCACTGTCATGCGCAGCGTCGTCGTCTTGCCGGCGCCATTGGGGCCGAGCAGCGCATAGAGCTGCCCGGCCTGCACCGTCAGGTCGAGGCCTGCGATTACCGGTTTGCCAAAGGATTTGTGGAGGTCGCTGATGCGAAGCGCGGGCGTGGTCATCAAGAGGGCAGCCTATCGCGCTTTTGTGTGATGGCAATATCGAACACCTTCGCTTTTACTATCGGCCGCGCGCCGGACTGCTCCACCCCATCGGGATGGCAATCGCATTTGGCCGATGGAAATCCTGACGTATTGATTCCCCTCCCTGAAAGGGAGGGGTTAGGGGTGGGTCTTGGTGTCGGGCGGGGCCGGATGCCAAGACCGGCGCCCTTTTTCCCCCGCGCTCCCGCTCGGGCTGGCGCCCTCGCACCCACCCCCAGCCCCTCCCTGCAACGCAGGGAGGGGAGCGCGAGAGTTGAGTGCGATCGTTGGGAGAAAGGTGGAAGGGTGAGGGTGGCGGTCTCTCGCTGCCATGCGCCCGTTCGGGGTTCCGCTACAGCGCTCCCTTCGCTAGGGAGGCGCCGATGTCCTGCGCCGATCCTGCCCCAGCCGGTCGCTTCGTCGGCCCCGAGCACCGATTCGCGCTGCGCGTCTATTTCGAAGACACCGATCTGACCGGCATCGTCTACCATGCAAATTATCTGCGCTTCATGGAGCGGGCCCGTTCCGACATGCTCGAATGCGCCGGCATCGACCAGCGCAGCGTGTTCGAGGCGGGGGAAGGTGCCTATGCGGTCAGTGGCTTGGATATCCGTTACCGCAGCCCGGCGAAACTGGGCGATCATCTGGTCGTTATCAGCCGGCTGGTCGGTCTGCGCGCCGCCGGTGTCGTTATTCAGCAAACAGTCATGCGTAACGAAGTCATAGCGGTGGAAGCCCGGGTGGAGGTCGCGTTCGTCGCTCCATCGGGTCGCCCCAAACGTCAGCCGGCCGCGTGGCTGGCGGCCTTCGAACCGCTGGTGTGCAAGGAGAAGTAAGCCCCCATGCCGTCCGTCAGTACCGACGCCGTCCTGTCGCCGATCCACCTGTTCCTGCAGGCCGACATCGTCGTGAAGCTGGTCATGCTGGGGCTGCTTGCCGCCAGCCTGTGGAGCTGGGCGATCATCATCAGCTTTGCGCTGAAGGCCGGCACGGTCCGCCGGGAAATCCAGAAGTTCGAAACCGAATATCGCGAGGCCGACGATATTGACGGCTTCCACCGCCGCATGGCCGGGCGCGACCAGCCGATCGCGCGGGTCTTTTCGGCGGGCGTGACCGAATGGCGTCGCTCGACCGCCGGCAAGGCGATCGACCGCGAGGGCACGCGCGAACGGCTCGCCACTGCGATGGGCGCGACGATCGCCATGGAGATCGACCGGCTGTCGGACCGGCTGAACTTCCTTGCCACGGTCGGCTCGGTCGCGCCGTTCGTCGGCCTGTTCGGTACCGTCTGGGGCATCATGCGCAGCTTCACCGGCATCGCCCAGGCGCAGAGCTCGTCGCTGGCGGTGGTCGCGCCGGGCATTGCCGAGGCGCTGTTCGCCACCGCGATCGGCCTGTTCGCCGCCATCCCGGCGGTGATCGCCTATAACCGCTTCAGCCATTCGGTGAACCGCATCGAGGCGCGCCTCAACCGCTTTGCCGACGGCTTCCACGCCACGCTCAGCCGGCGGCTGGAGATGGAGGGCTAAGCCCATGGGCATGCACCTTCCCTCCAACAAGGGGCGCGGCAAGCGCGCGCCGATGGCCGAAATCAACGTCACGCCCCTGGTCGACGTGATGCTGGTGCTGCTGATCATCTTCATGGTGACGGCGCCGCTGCTGACCGCCGGCGTGCCGGTGAACCTGCCCGAAAGCCGCGCCAAGGCGCTCGACCAGGAACAGAAGCCGGTCCAGATCTCGATCGACGAAAAGGGCCAGGTGTTCCTCGATACCGATCTGGTCAGCGATGCCGAGCTGCCGGCACGGCTTGAGGCGATCGCGGCGAAGAAGGGGCCGGACGGCAAGCCCGCTGCCATCTATCTGCGCGGCGATACCGCGCTCGGTTATGGCAAGGTGATGCGGGTGATGGGCGAGCTCAATCGCGCCGGGCTGAACCGCGTGTCGCTGCTCACCGATCCCAGCAACCAGCGCTGACCATGACGCAGGCGATCGACCGTAGCGAAGGCGTCGGACTGGGCATTTCGCTCGTCGTGCACGCCGTCGTGCTCGGCGCGCTGTCGCTGAGTTTCCTCGCCAAGCCCGAAGAGTCGCCCAAGGCGATCCCGATCGACATTTCGCTGGCCGAAGAGGTGGGTGCGGAAAGCACCGCGCCGGTCGTCAGTCATGAGGAACTCGCGGCGAAGAAGTCGCCGGTGGAAGCGCCGGTCGAGCCCGAGAGCGCACCTGCGCCCGAGCCACAGCCGCAGCCCAAGGCGCAGCCCGCGCCGCCCAAGCCCGCGCCCGAGGCGAAGCCGGAACCGAAGCCCGAGCCCAAGCCGGAACCCAAACCCGCCCCGGCCGAAAAGCCCCGGCCGGTAAAGCCCGCCCATGCCGCGCCTGCCGCCAAGCCCGCGCCGGAAAAGCCGAGCAATGCGCCGTCCGCCAACACGGGCCGCGGCCACGAACGCCGCCCGGTGCGGCCGACCGGCAATCTCAACGGGCTCGACCTGGGCGTGTCGAACAACAAGACGAACAGCACCACGACCAACAATCCTGCGGCCGTCGCGTCGTCGGCGGATGTTGCAAGTTTCCGGGGGCTCATCGCACGGCAAATCCAGCCCTGCGCCAACCGGCAGGTTACGCCGGGGCCGGGTGCCGAACGCATCCGCGTGCTGCTTCGGGTCAACTTCAATCCGGACGGTTCGCTGGCCGGTGATGTCGAATTTACCGGGGTGCAGGGAAAGGATGCCGAGAATGCGCGCTATGTCGAGCGCGTGAAGGATCTGGCGATCGCGACCTTCCGTGGTTGCACGCCGATCCATGGCCTCCCGCCAAAACTATATGGTGTGCCGAACGGCTGGAAGAGCCTGCCCTTCAGCTACAAGCTGCCGGGATGAGGATCGTATGTTCCTGAAGCGATCCCTTGCATTCGTGGCGTTGTGCCTCGTCGGACCCGCGCATGTCCTGGCGGCGGTGTCGCAGGAAAAGGCGCATGCGCAGCAGATGGACAGGGGCACCCCGGCGACTGCGCCGGCCGCGCAGGGGCCCGCGGCATGGCGAATGCAGATCGCGCGGCAGCTTCAGCTCTGCGCCAACAGCATTGTTTCGCCCGGCCCCGGTGCCGAGCGTATTCGCGTGCTCTTTCGGATCAACCTGAACCCGGACGGCGCGCTGGCCGGTGATCCGGTTGTGACCGGCGTGCAGGGTGTGGATGCGGACAACGCCATCTACGCCGAAAAGGTGAAAGACCGCGCCACTGCGATGTTTAAAGCCTGCGCGCCCTTTTCCGGACTGCCGGCACAATTTTACGATGTGCCGAACGGGTGGAAGAGTCTGGCGTTTGCGTTCAAGTTGCCTGGATGAGGAAGATGGTATGAAGATACGGATGTTGGCCCTGGGGGCCCTGTGCCTCGCCAGTGTCGCGCACGCCCAGACCAGTTCTCCCCCGCCGATCGCGAACAGCCCCGAGGCTGCCGCACAGGCGGCGCAGGGTGGGCAGGCGGCTCCCGACGGCCAGGCCATGCCGGGACAGGCGCAGAACCAGCAACCGGTGATCGACATCGTCGGCGGCATCTCTGCGCCGATGCCGATTGCCATCCCCGCCATGCCGACCGGCGCGGTGCAGGATACGCCCGCCGGCCCCACCGATGTGCTCGGCCAGAAGCTCGCCGATGTCATCACCAACGATCTGCGCGGATCGGGCCTGTTCACGCCGCTCCAGCCCGCGCTGCTGCGCGCGGTGAGCTTCGCCGAAGTGACGGCGCCCGCCTATGACTATTGGGGCGGCACCGGCGCGCAGGCGCTGGTGCAGGGCTATGTCCGCGCCAATTCGAACGGCAGCCTGACGGTCGGCTGCTATCTCTACGACGTGCTCGCCAAGACCGAACTGGCGCGCCAGGGCTTTGTCGTCGCGCCGGCCGACTGGCGCCGCGCCGCGCACAAATGCGCCGACGCCATTTACACGCGGTTGACCGGCGAAGGCCCCTATTTCGACAGCCAGATCGTCTATATCGCCGAAACCGGCCCCAAGAATCGCCGCCGCAAGCAGCTCGCGATCATGGATCAGGACGGCGCGAACCACCGCTTCCTGACGAACGGTCAGTCGATCGTGCTGACGCCGCGCATGTCGCCGAAGCAGAACGCGATCCTCTATATGAGCTTCGAGCGCGATCGCCCGTCGATCCATGTCTATGACCTGAGCTCGCGCCAGGACCGCGTGCTCGTCTCCAACATCGCGCTCAACTTCGCGCCGCACTGGTCGCCCGATGCGCAGTGGGTGGTCTTCTCGATGGCGCGTGCCGGCAATACCGACATCTACCGCGTGCGCGCGAGCGGCGGCGAGCCGCAGCGGCTCACCAACACCGCCGGCATCAACACCGGCGGCAGCTATTCGCCCGACGGGTCGAAGATCGTGTTCGAGAGCGACCGCAGCGGCACGCAGCAGCTTTATGTGATGAATGCCGATGGTTCGAACCAGCACCGCATCAGCTTCGGCGGCGGTCGCTATGCGGCGCCGGCATGGAGCCCGCGCGGCGACATGATCGCCTTTACCAAGATGGGCGGGGGCGCTTTCCGGATCGGTGTGATGAGCCCCTCGGGCGACGGCGAAAAGCTGCTCACCAACAGCTGGGGTGACGAAGGCCCGACCTGGTCGCCCAATGGCCGGGTGCTGATGTTCTTCCGTTCGGCCGAAGGGTCGGGCCGGCCGGACCTGTGGACGGTCGATCTGACCGGCCGCGCCACCCGCCGGATTCCCACGCCGCTTGACGGTTCGGACCCGAACTGGGGTCCGTTACGGCCATGAACCAAACTGCAATCCGCGCGTAATACCTGCAATATACTGTCCAGCCCCTCATTCATTAGGAGGTTTTGAATGTCCCGTTTCGCCACTGGCCTGATGCTTGGCGTCGCGCTCGTCGCCACTGCGGCTTGCTCGAAGAAGCCGCCGAAGGAACTGCCGCCGCCCCCGCAGCCGCAGCCGACCGCCGCCCCGCAGCCCTATGGCAATGGCGAGACCACGCAGGCCACTCCGCTGTCCGAGCAGTTCCGCCGCGAAGTGACGAGCGACACGATCCATTTCGCGCTCGACCAGTATGACATCGATCCGGAAGCGCGCACGATCCTCGACAGCCAGGCTGCCTGGCTGGTTGCGCACCCGAATGTGCGCATCACCATCGAAGGGCATTGCGACGAGCGCGGCACCCGCGAGTACAACCTCGCGCTGGGCGACCGTCGCGCCAATTCGGCGAAGAACTATCTCGCCGCCAAGGGCGTGTCGGCGGATCGCATGACCACGATCAGCTATGGCAAGGAACGCCCGATCGCGCTCGGTTCGGACGAAGCAAGCTGGGCGAAGAACCGCCGCGCGGTGACGATCGTCCTGAGCTGATCGCCTGACGTTCGTGTTTTCCAAAGGCCGCCGGGGAGCGATCCCCGGCGGTTTTTTGCTGGCCGCTTGCCTTCCCCTCCGAATCGATATAAATATGATATCATAATTCAGGAGGGAAAAATGAGTGACGTTCGTGGTTCGGCGCCTGCGCTTCAGCAGAGCCGCGAAATCGCCGCACAGACCTTGAGCGGCTATGGTATGCTGGCGATCGCGCTGGTCGCGCTCGCGGCCGGGGCGGCGGCGTTCACCCAGATCGAACAGCTCCCCGATGCTGCCGTGGTGACATGGATGCTGGCCGCGGCGCTGGTGTTCCTGTTCGCGATCTCGGGCTTTTACCTGCTCCAGCCGAACCAGGCCGCCGCCGTGCTGCTGTTCGGCGATTATCGCGGAACCGACCGCACCACCGGCCTGCGCTGGGCCTGGCCGTGGCTGATCAAGAAGAAGGTCTCGGTGCGCGCCAACAACATGATCTCGGACAAGATCAAGGTGAACGACCTGCGCGGCAACCCGATTGAGATGGCGGCGCAGGTGGTGTGGCGCGTGACCGACACCGCACAGGCACTGTTCGACGTCGATGATTACAAGGCGTTCGTAAATGTGCAGATCGAAGCCGCAGTCCGCACCATCGGCTCGCGCTACCCCTATGACGATTTCGAGCATCAGGAAGTCACGCTGCGGGGCAATCACGATCAGGTCGGCGCCGAACTGCGCACGGAGCTGATCGCGCGGCTGGCGGTGGCCGGCATCACCGTCGACGAATGCGGCTTCACGCACCTCGCCTATGCGCAGGAAATCGCCGGGGCGATGCTGCGTCGGCAACAGGCGCAGGCCGTGGTCGCCGCGCGCAAGACGCTGGTCGAAGGCGCGGTGGGGATGGTCGAAATGGCGCTCGAGCAGCTATCGGCGAAGAATGTCGTCGAACTGGATGACGAACGGCGCGCGGCGATGGTCAGCAACCTGATGGTGGTGCTGTGCGGCGAGCGCGATACCCAGCCGGTCGTCAATGCAGGCTCGCTCTATCAGTAAGGCAGTTTGGTGAGCGTTCCCCCGCAGAAAAAGGCATTTCCCCTCCGCCTCGATCCCGCGCTCTATGCCGCGATCGAGCGGAGTGCTGCGACCGACCTGCGCAGCGTCAACGCGCAGGTCGAATGCCTGCTGCGCGAGGCGCTGGCGCGGCGCGGGGTAAAGCTGGCGGACCCGGTGCGCGCAAAGCGCGGGCGGCCGCCCAAGGATCAGCCCAAGGATCAGCAAGGAGATGCGGAATGAACCGCGACACGGACTCCGGGATGCGCCCCGGTTATTGGTTCAAGCCCAAAAGCTTCGGCTATGGCGCCACGCCGGCGAACTGGCAGGGATGGCTGGCGACGCTGGTGTTTATCGCCGTCACCATCGCCCTCGTCCGGCTGGCGATGCCGGCGCATCCCGCCTTCATGGCGCTGCTGGTCCCGCTGACGGTCGGTTTCGTCTGGTTGTGCCGGGTCAAGACCGACGGCGAGTGGCGCTGGCGGAACGGCTGAGCCGCGCCGGCTCAGCCCAATGCCTGGTCGAGCAGCTTCGCAAGCCGGATGCCGCCGCGCAGCACTTCCTGCCGCGCCACCGGTACCAGCTGCGCGATCGTCGCTTCGTCGAGATGGCCGTCGTGCGGCGCCGCGGTGCAGACATTCGGCCCCAGCGCGCTGGGATAGACAGTATCGCGCGCCACCTGCCAGCTCTCGCGGCTCCAGTCGGTGACGGTGCCCGCGCCGATCCGCGCCCGTTCGGCGACGCTGTAGCGGCGGACCAGCCCGGGCGGCGAGGTGATCGCGCGCTCCGCCAGATAGCCGTCCCACACCGAATGCAGGTTCAGCCGCTTGCCGCTGTAGAGGCCGTAATTGGTCTTCACCTTGTTACCGCCCTCGTCGCCATGCTCGCCGGCATGGAGCGGCTGGTGCAGATCGCCGACGAAGTGGATCAGGAACACCAGCGCCTGCACCCGGTCCTTCAGCGCGGTCTTGCGGTCCTTGAGCAGCCGGACGTCGCGCTCAATCTGGGCGGAGACGCAATTGCCGTCCTTGCACGGCGGCACCAGATCGAACGGCTTGCAGATGTCGACGTCCTGATAATGCCAGCTATAGGCATAGCCGAAGCGGTCGCGCAGCGGCTTCACGCAATCGGCCCAGACGCTTGCCTGCTCGATCGTCCGCGCCGGGCAGGTCGGCGTATCGAGCAGCGTCGTGCGCGCCAGCAGCGCATCGATCCGCGCGCGCACCCTGGGCGTCACGTTGCGATAGGCAATCGCAGCGACCGTCTGGTGGCCATATTCCCAATAAGCGGAGGCGGGCGCAGCGGCGCCAAGGCCAAGCAGCGCGGCGAACAGGGCAAATACGCGACTCATGGGGCAAGCCCGTAGGACGCGGCGCTTTTCGGTTCAATCGGTTAGGGGGCCGGTTCCCTCGAATCGGGTCACCCGCACCTTTGTTCTTTCCGAGCCTCCCAGAGGCATTCCCCTCCCTGCAAGGGAGGGGCCAGGGGTGGGTCCGCCGCCGTGAGGCGGCGGGACTCGCTGTCGATTTGGGAATGGAGTTTCAGGAGCGCGCAGACGCGCGCACCCACCCGACCCCTCCCTTGTCAGGGAGGGGGTAAGGCCGCTCAACCTTCCCCGTAAATCGCCACCTGCTTTGCGCCCTCGCTGGTGATACGCCCGCGATACATGCCTGAGGTGGTGAAGCTCCACGCCAGCGCGCCGTCCGGCGCTGCGACAATCACGCCGCCGACGCCGCCCATTGCCTTCACATCGCCCAGCACATGGTCGGCTGCCGCCTGCACGTCTTCGCCCAGAAAGCGCATCCGCGCGGCGATCTCATGCCCCACGCCTTCGCGGATGAAGAACTCGCCGGCGCCGGTGGCGGAGACTGCGCAGGCGCGGTCGTCGGCATAGGTGCCTGCGCCGATTACCGGCGAATCGCCGATCCGGCCCCAGCGCTTGCCGGTCAGCCCGCCGGTCGAAGTGGCGGCGGCGACATGGCCGTTCGCATCCATCGCCACCGCGCCCACGGTGCCGTATTTCATGTCGATATCGAACCAGCCGTCGCCGGCCCGCGCCTTCATCACGTCCAGCTGTTGCCGCCGCTCGGGGGTGCCGAACCAGCTATTGTCGACCTGCTCCAGCCCCTGTTCGCGGGCGAACTGGTCGGCGCCGGCACCGGCGAGCAGCACATGCGGGCTCGCCGCCATCACGCTGCGCGCCAGCGCCACCGGGTGCCGGGTGGTCTGGGCCCCGGCGATCGCCCCGGCATCGCGGGTACGCCCGTCCATTATCGCGGCATCCAGAGTATGCTCGCCCTCCCAGGTATAGACTGATCCACGGCCGGCGTTGAAATGCGGATCGTCCTCCAGCGCCTCGACTGCGGCTTGCACGGCATCGAGCGCCGATCCGCCCGCCGCGAGCCGCGCCGCGCCCGCTTCCAGCGCGGCATCGAGCCCGGCCAGTGCGCCCGCTTCCTGCTCGGCGCTCAACATCCCCGGCGTCATCATGCCCGCGCCGCCATGGATCATCAGCGTCCAGCGAGGCTTGGGGGTGGCGGTGGGCATGGGGACGCGCTCCTAAGGACAGAAATCGCGGCGTCTCTAGCAGATCGGGCAACGGGTCCAAGCCATGGTCGCTTGGACTATGGTGGGCAGCGGTGTCGCCTAGGTCGCCCCCTCTCCCCTTGTGGGAGAGGGAGGGGCCCGCCGCCTTAGGCGGTGGGAGGGAGAGGGGGCGATTTGCCTTCCGCAAATCGCGCGGCTGCTCTTGCAGCCGCTCACCCTCTCCAAGCTCCGCTAGGCAGCAAGCTGCCAAGCTTCGCTATCCTCCCCCATCAAGGGGGAGGAGAAACCATGTCGCGGCGCGGCCCACTCCGTCCGCGATTGCCGCTGGCGGGCAAGGAAAAGCTCGGCCGCATCCGCCCTAGCCCCGTGGCATCGAAACGCCTATATGGCGGCCATGTCCGTACGACCCTGGCGCGATATCGTCCGGCGGCAGAGCCGTCAGATCATGGTGGGCAATGTTCCCGTGGGCGGCGACGCTCCGGTGACGGTGCAGACCATGACCAACACCGCGACGTCCGACGTGAAGGCGACGATCGACCAGATTCGCCGCTGTGAGGATGCCGGGGCCGACATCATCCGCGTCTCCTGCCCCGATGTGGAGAGCACCACGGCGCTCCGCCAAATCGTCCGCGCCGCGCGCGTGCCGATCGTCGCCGACATCCATTTCCACTACAAGCGCGCGCTCGAGGCCGCCGATGCCGGCGCCGCCTGCCTGCGCATCAACCCCGGCAATATCGGCTCGGCCGACCGGGTGAACGAAGTGGTGAATGCCGCCAAGGCGAACGGCGCCTCGATCCGCATCGGCGTCAATGCCGGCAGTCTCGAGAAAGACTTGCTCGAAAAATATGGCGAGCCCTGCCCGGAGGCGCTGGTCGAATCCGCGCTCGACCATATCAAGCTGCTGCAGGATCGCGATTTCCACGAATTCAAGGTGGCGGTGAAGGCGTCGGATGTGTTCCTGGCGGTTGCTGCCTATCAGCAGCTCGCCGACGCGGTCGATTGCCCGCTGCACCTGGGGATTACCGAGGCGGGCGGATTCGTCGGCGGCACGGTCAAGTCGGCGATCGGCATCGGTTCGCTGCTGTGGTTCGGCATTGGCGACACGATCCGCGTCAGCCTCTCGGCCGAGCCCGAAGAGGAAGTGCGCGTCGGCTTCGAGATTCTGAAATCGCTCGGCATCCGCAACCGGGGCGTGCGCGTCGTTTCCTGCCCGAGC
The DNA here is from genome assembly GCF_056314185.1 of Sphingomonas sp. DMC8. NCBI lineage: Bacteria > Pseudomonadati > Pseudomonadota > Alphaproteobacteria > Sphingomonadales > Sphingomonadaceae > Sphingomonas > Sphingomonas sp. DMC8. Next base: position 87,173 of record NZ_JBQUYV010000001.1, read on the forward strand.
TGCGCGCGCCAGGGCTTCGACGTGATCCGCACCGTGCAGGCGCTGGAGGAAAGACTCCAGCACATCCGCACGCCGCTGTCGCTCTCGGTGCTCGGCTGCGTCGTCAACGGTCCGGGCGAAGCGCGCGAAACCGACATCGGCCTGACCGGCGGCGGCAACGGCAAGCACATGGTCTATCTGTCCGGCCTGACCGACCACACGGTGGAGGACGCCGACATGCTCGATCACATCGTCAAGCTCGTCGAGGCCAAGGCGGCCGAGATCGACGCGGCCAACGCTGCACCGGCGCAGGCGGCAGAGTAGATCCCCAGATTGTCGTTGTCCGGCGAGGCTGTCGCTGCAACAATGAGCTATGCGCGAGTGGAAGTCTGGCATCGTTATGATGCTTGTATCGCTTTTGCCCTGCCTCCTGGCTCTTCCTGCCGAAGGGCAGGGGACGTCGGTTCCGTTCCCGCTCGCTACACATAGCGTCACCGACAAGTTGGGACGAAAGATAACCTATTATCTAAGCCGGCCGAGCCGTCCCGCGGCATTGTTGCTCATGATTCAAGGCTCAGGATGTACGCCTGTCATCAAGGGGCAGGGCGAGAATAGATACAGCACGCTGTTCGATCTCTTGCCCTTTGCGGCCGAGCGGAATTTTGCGGTGATGGCGGTTGAAAAGCCGGAAGCCGATTCCGGCGCTAGCGGCGGTACCGCGCAAGAGTGCAGCACCCGGTTCAATGTAGACTTTACCGCAGAGCGGTGGCTGACGGCATTGATGGCGGCGGTCGATGATGCGCGTCTCCAGAACGGGGTGGATTCCCGCCGGACAATTCTACTCGGAATTTCCGAAGGCGCCGTGATGGCGAGCTTGCTGGCCGGTCGCGACCCCAGTGTCTCTGACGTGATTGCTATCGGCGGCTCTGGTACCACCCAGTTGTTCGATTTTCTGGCGTCGGCCTATGCGCGATGCTTTGACCGCAGCCATTGTATTGAGGAGGTGGAGAAGCAGATTGCGGCCATCCGCGCCGACCCCGACAGCACGACCAAATTCGCGTGGGGGCATCCGTACCGCCGCTGGTCTTCGTTCTTCGCGGTGGAGCCTGGCGATGAACTGGTCCGTAGCCATGCCCGCGTATATCTGGCTTTCGGTACTGCCGACTTCAGCACGCCACCGCTTTCGCAAGAAGTTGCGGTCGCCAAGCTACTGGCTGCTGGCCGTGACCTCACAGTGCGTCGTGTGCCGGATGCCGACCATAGCCTGGTGGGACCGGGTGAAGACTACTCCGCTCTCGATCGTGAGTACCGGCGTGCGTTGGCATGGACGGGTCTCATTCCCAAAATCCAGCAATCGCCGTGACCGATGGTGTGTGATCCGAGCTGCGCACGCCAGGGCTTCGACGTGATCCGCACCGTGCAGGCGCTGGAGGAACGGCTCCAGCACATCCGTACGCCGCTGTCGCTATCGGTGCTCGGCTGCGTCGTCAACGGCCCCGGCGAGGCGCGCGAAACCGACATCGGCCTGACCGACCACATTGTCGAGGATGCCGACATGCTTGACCATATCGTCAAGCTGGTCGAGGCCAAGGCGGCCGAAATCGAAGCGGCGAACGGCGCACCGGCAGCGGCGGCGGAATAGGGGCGAGGCGCGGCCCCGCCCCGGGGCGTCACAGCCGGTAATAATAGAGCAGGCTGCCGGCCTCATTCCCCTTCGCGCCTTGCGAGAAGAGGAAGTAGGAAACCACCAGCACCTTGCCGCGTCCGTTCGGATCGTCGACCACGTTCACGCTGGGGTTGCCGAAGGACGTGCTTCCCGCCGGCGTTTCGGGCAGGATCTGGGTGATCGTGCCATAGCCATTGGGCGCAACCATGGCTTCGTTGAACTTGTACAGGAAAATCCGCCATTTGTCCCAGGAGGCGGCGGGGGTGCCGACATTACCTTCCTGCAGCACGTAGCGGCTGGTGGTGGTGCTCAGCAGGTCGCGCTGGCCCAGATTGCCGGTCACGCCGGCCGCCTGGAACTGGGCATTATAGCGATCGGCAGTCACCGAAATCGCCAGCGGCGCGGTGTGCTGCGCGAACAGGCGGAACATGCTGGTGGTGGCGTTGACGTCGCGCTTTCCGTTCCAGAAATGGAAGCCGATCTGCCCCGCCAGGCAAGGGCTGGTGCCGCAATAATCCTGGTGCAGTTCGAAAAAGCTCGGCGTGCCGTTCATGGCATTCTGATAGCCGGGCTGAATCCAGCTCGCGCGGATGGCGCGGTTGTACAGATCGGCGAAGCTGTAGAACAGCTGATAGCCGATGCGCGACGGGCCGGTGGAAATCTGGCCGCGTGCCGTCCACTGCTCGTGCGCCAGCACGATCCAGCCCGATCCGCGGACCAGCGACAGCCGCGGCATGCCGGCATGGTCGATGACCGTGCCGAGATAGTTCCAGTTCATCAGGTCGTTGGATACGGCCAGATTGACCTTGAAGTGCAACCCGCCCGCCGCCGGATAGGCCGTGTGATAGACGGCGGCATATTTATAGGGCTGGCCGGTCATCTGCACGACCGAGGGGCTGTCCATCGCGTTGCCGACATTGTCGCGCAGGCCATAGCGCGCTGCCGAGGCGAATTTGGGATATTGCAGGTAATAAGCGACCTGCCGGTCGCTCAGCGCGGGGCTGTAATCGCTGTTCGCGGCGCGGGCGACGGGCGTGATCCAGGTTGCGGCAAGCGCAGCCAGAGCGAGCAAAAGACGCAAGGGGAACATGGCGTACTCCGTCAGAGCCGATCCCCCTCGATCGATCAGATATGATCCGATGGGCGAACGGCCCTCCCGCGCCGGCCACGACCTGTCCCGTCGCGCCGCCTGGTTCCGCAGAAATGCCGTTTGCTTTCGGCCTAGTTATAGAGGGCGCCCGGTACGGGCGGCGGCTGGCGCGGGAAATTTTGGTGGCTGACAGTTCGAATCGGGCGGGAATCTCGAATCGGATGCGAGCGCCTATCGACAATGATGACTACATTTGTAATCAATGCTGTCCGATACCTGTTCGAGGAGGATTTGTGGTGGAATATCGGTCTTTGGCGGCGGCTCTTGCCATTCTCATCGGCTGCACGGCGCCGTTGGCGGCGTCTGCGCAAGCGGCTGCTGCCGTGGACAATGCCGAGATGCAGACATTGTTCGCCGCGGATCAAGTCGCGCGGACCGGCATCAAACCCGAACAATTTGCAGACCGCGCCTTTGTCACAAAGATGATCGCGGACGATCAGCAGCGGCGGGTGGCGGCGCGGCGCTTGCTCGATGCCGGCGCGCTCCACACCGGCGCGGATTATTACGCCGCCGCGTTCGTCTTCCAGCATGGGACGACCGCAGACGATTACCTGCTCGCGCACAGCCTCGCGCTTGCCGCCGTCGCCAGAGGAAAGGCGGATGCGAGCTGGATCGCCGCGGCCACGCTGGACCGCTATCTGATGAAGATCGGCCAGAAGCAGATTTACGGTACGCAATTCATCAGCGCGAAGGCGACCGGTCCGACCATGGAGCCCTATGATCCCGCGCTGGTGCCGGACTCGCTGCGCGAAGCCCTCGGCGTTCCCGACCGCAAGGCGCAGAATGCCCGGCTGGAGACGATGAAGGCGGCTGTTTCTCCGCCGAAATAAGGGGGAGGTGTCAGATGTGTAATTGTCGACATAAGATATTGTAAAATAAAGATAATAAGCCGAATTGGGTGTTGCTGCCTTCCCTCCGGAAAGCTGTCAAAGCCCTAAACTTCATAAACTTCACCCCCTCGCCAAGCGGGCGCCGGGGCGCTAACCGGCGGGCATGCGCCGTTCCCCCGCCCTTGCCTTTGCCGTCGCGGCGCTGGGTATCGCCAATTATTCGGTGATGGATGCGGTGATGAAGGGCATGTCGATTGCTCATGGCGCCTATAGCGCGGTGCTGTGGCGGTCGGTCGGGGCGATCGTGCTGCTCGGCCCGATCTTCGTCGCCCGGCGGACGCGCTGGCCAGGGCGGGCGGCGCTGATGCTCCATTTCTGTCGCGGGGTGACCGCCGGCCTTTCGGTGCTGCTCTTTTTCTGGGGGCTGGTGCGGGTGACGATGGCGCAGGGAGTAGCGCTGACCTTCCTCGCCCCGCTGATCGCCTTGTTCCTGGCCGCGATGTTCCTTGGCGAGCGCATTCGCCGCGCGGCGATCGGCGGATCGCTGGTCGCCAGCCTGGGCGTGTTCGTCATCGCCGCCGGCCAGGCGCAGGCGCATGCCTCGACCGAGGTGGTGCTGGGGTCGGTTGCAGTCTTCCTCGCCTCGATCCTCTACGCCGGCAGCCTGATCCTGCTGCGGCGCCAGGCGCAGATTGCCGACCCGATCGAGGTTGCGCTGTTCACCAGCATCGTACTGGCGCTGGTGCTGCTGCCGGGGGCGCCGTGGCTGTCGACCATGCCCGGCGTGGCGCTGTGGCCGTGGATTATCGGCGCGGCGGCGGTCGGCTCGGTGTCCGCCGTGCTGCTCGCCTGGGCCTATGCCCATGCCGAGGCGCAGGTGCTGGCACCGGTGGAATATACCGCGTTCGTCTGGGCGGCGATCCTCGGCTATGTCGTGTTCGACGAGCGGGTTTCGCCCTGGACGGTGGGCGGCGCGGTGCTGATTATCCTGGGCTGTCTGGTCGCGATCCGCGGCCGCGTGGCACCCGCTCCGCAGACCGAGGCCGGTGCATGACCCATATCCGCTTTGCTACTCCCGAAGACGTGCCGCAGATCCTCGCCTTCGTCCGCGAACTCGCCGAGTTTGAGCGCGAGCCCGAGGCGGTCGTCGCGACCGAGCCGATGCTGGCAGCGGCGCTGTTCGGCCCACGCTCGGCGGCCGAGGCGGTGATCGCGGAGCATGACGACGGAACGCCGCTGGGCTTTGCCTTGTTCTTCCAGAACTTCTCCACCTGGACGGGGTTGCCGGGCATGTATCTGGAAGATCTGTACGTCACCCCTGCCGCGCGCGGCGCCGGGGTGGGCAAGGCGCTGCTTCGTCATCTGGCGGGGATCGCGGTTGATCGCGGCTATGGCCGGTTCGAATGGTCGGTGCTCGACTGGAACCAGCCGGCGATCGATTTCTACCGGGCAATGGGTGCGGTGGGGATGGACGAATGGACCGTGCAGCGCGTGACCGGCGCGGCGCTGGCCCGGCTGGCGGGACGCTGATGGCCTGGGCCGCGCTGATCCTGGGCGGGCTGTGCGAAGTGGGGTTCACCACCTGCCTGCGCTTCGTCGACGGGTTTCGCAGTATTCCCTGGACGCTGTGCTTTCTCCTTTCGGTCACGGCGTCGATGCTGCTGCTCGAATGGGCAGCGCGGACGATCCCCATGGGCACTGCCTATATGGTGTGGGGCGGCATCGGCGCGTTCGGCACCGTGGCGGTGGGCATATTGTGGTTCGGCGAGCCCGCCACGTTGGTGCGACTGCTGCTGATGCTGGGACTGGTGGCGTGCATCGCCGGGTTGCGGATGGCCGGGGGGCACTGATCCCGCCGGGGCGCTGGCTTAAAGGGGCTTGCCGTCCTTCCCGATCAGCTCGATCCGGTACGCGCATCCGTAGAGCGTCTTGCCGGCATGGCTGGTGACGGTCGACACGTTGCGCGTAATCGTCGTGTGCGTGCCGAAGCTTTCGCCGGCGGTCGGCGGCTCGACCCGATCGACGACGATCTTCTCGCCAAGGAACTTTGCCGATTTCTTCGCCATCGCCTCTAGCTCGGGCGGCACCGCCTCGCCGGATTCGCGCATTGCTGCGATCAGCGGATTGGAATCGGCAGCGTTCTTGATCCCCTGCGCCTGTGCGAGCGGCGCCGGATCGGCCAGATCGAGGATGGCGAGCACGCCGGTCGAGGTGAAGGCGATGCGGCGTGTGCGGTACTGGCCTGCCACGGTGATCGGGGCGGGCAGTTCATATTCGGTCATGAATGCATTGCCGGTCTTCACCGCCACCCAGTGGCGTTTCTGCGCGATCTTCTCTTCGCCGTTCAGCGCCAGCGCGAAGCCGTTATAGGTCGGCGCATCGAGCTTGCATTCGATCGCGTCGACGACGTTCACTGCTGCGGGATCGAACTCGGAATCCGCCTGGGCGGTAAGCGTTGCGGGGGCGAGAAGGGCCAGTACGGCACTGAAATGAAATATGTGCATAGCTGATATCTAACCGAGGGTAACGGCGCTGTCGTTTCGCGGCGGGCGATTCGGCGCAAATGGGCCACGGTGTGGCGCGCCGGAAATACTGGTCATCGCCGCATTTGTCTGACAAGAAGCGCCGCAACCGATATGCGTGAGAGGAAAGGATCACCCTTGAAGGCTGCGTCTATGCTGCTGCTGAGCGCAGCCCTGCTTGCCCCGTTTACCCCAAGTTTCGCGGCGCCCGCAGAACGCCAGGACGCGCCGGCGCAAGCGGTGCAGTTGCGCTCGCAAAGCCCGACCGGCGCAGTGTTCCAGACCACGCAGGGCCTGCTGGTGCTCACCGTGTGGGGCGAACGGACGCTGCGCGTCACGATGCTGCGCGAAGGGGCCGAGCGGGCGCCGGACCTCGCGCTGGTCGGCCAGCCGGGTAAGGTGGCGTGGACGCTCGCGCAGGAGCCCGATCGCTTCCTGCTCATCACGCCCGAAATGCGGGTGACGGTCGATCGCAAGACCGGCGCGGTCGCGCTGCTTGGCGCTGACGGCAAGCCGCTGGTGGCGGAAACCGCGCCCGATCGCCGCAAGGCCGGCGGTGCGCCCGATGGCGATGCGGCGATCCTACAAGCCTTTGCGGTGCGTCCCGACGAGGCGATCTATGGCCTGGGCCAGCATCAGGCCGGCCTGCTCGACTATCGCGGGACCACGGTGCGGTTGCAGCAGGCGAATACCGATGTCGGCGTGCCGGTGCTCGTTTCGACTGCGGGCTATGGGCTGTTCTGGAACAATGCCGCCGTCACTGAAGTCGCGGTCGATACGCCGCAGGCATCGAACCAACTCGTCTTCCGTTCCCAGGCGGGCGAGGGGATCGATTATTTCCTGTTCGCCGGCCCCGATGTCGATGCCGTGATCGGCGCCTATCGCCAGCTCACCGGCGCCGCGCCGCTGCTGCCGCGCTGGGCCTGGGGGCTCTGGCAGTCGAAGGAGCGCTATGCCTCGCAGGCCGAACTGCTGGGTGTCGGCGCCGAATATCGCCGGCTGGGCATCCCGCTCGATGCCGTGGTGCAGGACTGGCAATATTGGCAGCCCGGCGGCTGGGGCGGCCACCGGATGGACCCGGCGCGCTATCCCGATCCCAAGGCGATGCTCGCCGAGTTGCATCGCCAGAATCTGCACAGCATCGTCTCGGTCTGGCCGCGCTTCGACATAGGCCTCGACACGACCCGCGCGTTGGATGCGGCGGGCGGGCTCTATCCCAAAACCTATCCCAATGTGTATCCGGCCGGGGAAGGGCGCTGGTACGACGCCTTCTCCGCCACCGCCCGGCAGCTCTACTGGCGGCAGATTTCGGAGCGGCTCGGCGCGCTCGGCTTCGACGGATACTGGCTCGACGGCAGCGAGGCGGAGCTGGGCGGCCACTGGGGCGAAATGGCCGAGGTGACGACCGCGGCGGGGCCGGGCGCAGCGGTCTATAACGCCTATCCACTGATGCACACCACCGCAGTGCATGACGGCATGGCTGCCGATTTCCGGGCGAAACGTCCCTTGCTGCTCACGCGCTCGGCCTGGGCGGGGCAACAGCGCAACGCAGCCTTCACCTGGTCGGGCGATGTCAGCGGGCGGTGGGACGTGTTCCGCCGCCAGATTCCTGCCGGCGTCAATTTCTCGATGAGCGGCAATCCCTTCTGGTCGGCGGATATCGGCGGCTTTTTCGGCGGCAGCCCCAAGGATCTCGCCTATCAGGAGCTGTTCACGCGCTGGCTGGAATTCGCCGTGTTCAACCCGATGTTCCGCATCCACGGCACCGGCGAGGGCAAGGAACTCTACAGCTTCCCCGAGGCGGCGCGCGGACCGCTGCTCGATGCGGTGGCGCTGCGCTATCGCCTGCTGCCCTATCTCTATGCCCAGTCCTGGGCAGTCGCCGACAAGGGCGCCTCGTTCCTCTACGCGGCGGGCATGGTGTTCCCCGGCGATCCCGCCGCGCGCGACCTGCGCGACGAATATCTGTTCGGTCGCGGCCTGCTGGTGAGCCCGGTGGTCGAGCCGGGCGCGACCAGCCGTCGGGTCTATCTGCCCGCCGGCACCGAGTGGATCGATTTCTGGACCGGCGCGCGGCATGCGGGCGGCGTGTCGATCACGGTAGCCGCGCCGATCGGACAGATTCCGGTGCAGGTCGCAGCGGGGACGATCCTGCCGCTGGGCTCGCCGGTGCAATATGCCGATCAGTCGCCGGCGCTACCAGTGGAGCTGCGTGTCTATCGCGGTGCCGATGGTCATTTCACGCTCTATGACGATGCCGGCGACGGCACCGGCTGGAAGCGCGGCGAACATGCGACGATCGACCTGCGGCTCGACGACAAGGCAGGGGTGCTGGAAATCGGCGCCCGCGCGGGCAGCTATCCGGGCATGGTCCGCACGCGCCGCTTCCGCATCGTCCCGGTGACGCCCGGCAATGGTGTCGGGCTGGCGCAGGGGGCAGGGCGCGACGTGGTCTATGACGGCGCACGCCTCACCGTGAAGCTCGACTGAGCTTCAGCGGAACCGGTCGAAGGCGCCCCGTTCGCGGCAGCGGGTGATCGCCACCTCGTCGGCGGGCGGCACCGGTGCGGTGAGCGGCGGGACGGCAAAACCCTGACCGATGCCGTGCCGTGCGAACCGTGCCGGATCGGTGCCGCCGCAGCGCAGCACCGCCGCCAGCATCGCCGGCGGGGTGTCATAGGCTTCCCAGGAAAGCCGGAAGGTGCCCCAGTGGATCGGCAGGGCATAGGGGCGGCCCAGCCCCTGCCACACCCGCTCGGCATCGCGCGGGCCGATATGTGCATCGGCGGCCATCTGTCCGGGCTTGAAGCGGAAGGCGCCGACGGGAATTGCGGCGAAGCGGATCGGCCCCAGCGCCGCGGCTTCCTTCGGCCATTTGCCGTCGCCCCAGCCGGTATCGCCGGCGAAGAAAACATTGCCGCCGGGCAGGGTGACGACGAAGCTCGACCATAGCGCGCGGTTGCGGTCGGCAAACCAGCGGCTGCTCCAGTGATGGTTGCGCGTCACCACCACGGCGACGCCCGGCCGCACCGCCAGCCTTTGCCCCCAGTCGAGCGCGCGCGCCGGCACCCCGGCCTGGCCGATGACGCTGTCGTTGCCGAACGACGTGACGATCAGGGGGCGGTCGCGGTCCCACAGGCGCTTCAGCGTCGCAAGGTCGAGATGGTCGTAATGGTTGTGGCTGACCAGCACGAGGTCGATGCGCGGCAGATCGGCAAAGCGCACCCCCGGTTCGGCAACGCGCGCCGGGCCGATGCCGAACGGACCGGCGGTGTTGCTCCACACCGGATCGGTGAGGATGTTGAGGCCCTGTGTCTGGATCAGCACGGTCGCATGACCGACCCAGGTGACGCGCATCGCCTCGCCCGCCACTCGCGCAGGCGGATGGTCGGTCGTGACCGCGACATGGTCCGGCCAGACCGGGCGTTCGTTCCGCGTCAGCAAATGGTGCAGGATGAACACGAAGCCAAGGCTGGCCGGAGGGGCGGTTTCGCCGTCGGGATTTTCGAAATGCTGGCCGTCGAAATGGCCGCTCGCCGGCCCGCGATAATAGATGCGGTCGAGGAAGGGCGGTACGATCGTGGCGATCAGGCACAGCCCCACCACCGTCCAGAGCACTCCCCCGATCAGCCAGCGGCCAAGCCTGTGTCGCATTGCCATGCGCTCCTGTCGCAACCGCATCCGCAGAGATCAAGCCTGTCCCACCGGGCATTGACCGCCAATTATGTTGTGTATACACAACGAATCGCATGAAAGAGCGGATGGTTCCGTGAATATCTACAACCGCATTGCGCTATTCCGCACCGAAGCGGGTATGACCCGCCGGGCGCTTGCCGAGGCGGTCGAGGTGAATCCGCAGACGATCGGCTATCTCGAACGGGGCGACTACAAGCCCAGCCTGGAACTGGCGATGCGGATCGCCGCCGTGTTCGACGTGCCGGTGGAGATGCTCTTTTCGTTCGAGCCCTTCGAATCCGTTGCAGCCGCGCTGCGCCGGGCGGGAGAGATGTGATGGCGAATGGCTACCGGTTCGGTGGATCGCTGTGGGGCGTGCGGCGGTATCACGACACGCGTTGGCTGTTGTTGAGCGGTATTGCGCTCATGTTGATCTATGCCGGTGCCTCGCCGTTCATCTCCGGCAAGGAAGCCTATGTCCGCTTTTTTCCGCCAGTTTCTATCCTGTTGTCGGCAATCCTGAGCCGCTTGCCCTTTGCGCGACGCAGGTTTGGCGTGCCGAGTCCGGACGAATTTGAACGTGATACGTTGCAGCGCGCCACCCTGTACGGGTTTCGGGTGTTGCTGCTGCTGGTGTCTGGCCTCTTCGTCTGGCTTTGTGCCGCATCCCATTTCCATTGGCCGATGCCCCGTTCGCCCTATGACTGGTTCCTTTGGGGCGTCGCCATCCTGTTCAGCGGCCTCGCGTTACCTACGCTGTTCGCTGAATTCCTGATCCCGTTTCCGCCCGAAGCGGATGCCGAGGAGGATGCCTTGCTATGACGAACCGCTTCATCGCCACCCTTGATGCGGTCGCCAACCGCACCGGCATTCCCGCGCTGGCCGAAGGGCGGCCGCGCCGACGCCTGCTCCGGTGGACGCCGGTGGTCGCGCTGGTGTTCGCGAGCGCCGGAATTGCCACCGAGTTCCTGTCGGAGGGGCGGCAAGTCCATCTTGGCCATGCCCTGGTGACGTTCGGCTTTGTGGCGAGCGTTTTCTGCCCGATATTCGGGCCGCTCAAGCCTTGGGGTACGCTCGAGACGGTGGACGAATGGGACCGCGACTTGCGCCGCCGCGCCTTCCTCGCCGGCTTTGCGACAATCGCAGTTGCGGCACTTGCGCTGTTCTGGACCATTGCTGGCCTTGCCGCGCTGCGGAACTGGTCGGGACCGGACATGGCGCTGCGGGCGATGGGCTGCGCCTTCTTCCTCATGGCGCTCTATGGCAGCGTCCCCACCCTCTATGCCAGTTGGGCCACGCGCCCGCTCGACCCTGCCGACGAGGAGGCTTGATCGCAGCCCCCGCATTCCCCTAGCGCTGGGGCATGACGCTGCCCCGCATGCCCGAAGATGCCGCTGCCGAGCTGGAACGGCTCGCGGCCGAGATTGCGTATCACAATCGCCGCTATCACAGCGAGGATGCGCCCGAGATCAGCGATGCCGAGTTCGATGCGCTGGTCCGCCGCAACGCCGAAATCGAGGCAGCATTTCCCGACCTGATCCGCGCCGATTCGCCGTCGCGTCAGGTGGGTGCCGCTCCGGCCGGGCATCTCGCCAAGGTTGCCCATGCGCGGCAGATGTTCAGCCTCGACAATGGCTTCAACGACGAGGATGTCGCCGATTTTCTCGGCCGCGTGCGCCGCTTCCTCCGCCTTGGCGAAGACGAGCCGCTGCAGCTCACCGCCGAGCCCAAGATCGACGGCCTCTCCTGTTCGCTCCGCTATGAAGACGGTGTGCTGGTGCAGGCGCTGACGCGCGGCGACGGGCGGATCGGCGAGGATGTGACCGCCAATGTCCGCACCATCGCCGACATTCCCGATCGGATCGCCGGTGCGCCCGCCATCTGCGAGGTGCGGGGCGAGGTCTATATGGCCAAGGCCGATTTCGCCGCGCTCAACGCCCGGCTGCTCGAAGAGGCCGAGGCGACGGGCAAGGAAGCGCGCCAGTTCGCCAATCCGCGCAACGCCGCCGCGGGATCGCTGCGGCAGAAGGATGCCGCCGTCACCGCCACCCGGCCGCTGCGCTTCTTCGCCTGGGGCTGGGGCGAAGTGAGCGAACCGCTTGCCGAGACGCAGTTCGACGCCATTGCCCGCATCCGGGGCTGGGGCTTTCCGGTATCCGACCTGTTCGTCCACGCGCCGACGCTGGCCGACGCGCTCGCCCAACATCGCGCGATCGAGGCGCGGCGGGCGGACCTGGGCTTCGACATCGACGGCGTCGTGTACAAGGTCGACCGGCTCGATTGGCAGGAGCGGCTCGGCTATGTCGGCCGCGCGCCGCGCTGGGGTCTGGCGCATAAATTCCCCGCCGAACGCGCTCAGACCAGCCTGCTCGCGATCGACATCCAGGTCGGCCGCACCGGCAAGCTGACGCCCGTCGCGCGGCTGGAGCCGGTGACGGTGGGCGGCGTCGTCGTCAGCAACGCGACGCTCCACAATGCCGACGAGATTGCGCGCCTCGGCGTGCGCCCCGGCGACCGGGTGGTGCTGCAACGCGCCGGCGACGTGATCCCGCAAATCGTCGAGAATCTGACCCGCGATGTCGAACGACCGGCGTGGCACTTCCCCGGCCATTGCCCGATTTGCCAGTCCGAAGCGGTGGCGGAGGAAGGCGAAGTCGATATCCGCTGCACCGGCGGGCTGATCTGTCCGGCCCAGCGGCTGGAGCGGCTCAAGCATTTCGTCAGCCGCGGCGCGCTCGACATCGACGGGCTCGGCGAGAAGACGCTGGTGGAGCTGCTCGACCTAGGCTGGATCGCCGAACCGGCCGACATCTTCCGCCTCGCCCGGCATCGCGAGGCACTATTGGGCCGCGAAGGCTGGCAGGAAAAATCGGTCGACGGCCTGCTCGCCGCGATCGAGGCGAAGCGCGAACCCGATGCCGCGCGCCTGCTGTTCGGGCTGGGCATTCGCCATATCGGCGCGATTACCGCGCGCGACCTGCTCAAGCGCTATACGACGCTGCCGGCGATCGAGGCGCTGGCCGACGATCTGATCGCGCTGCGCGACGCGACGCCTCCCGCACTGGGTGAGACTGATGCCAAGCACCGCGCCCGGCTCGACAAGGCGATTGCCGAGCGGATCGGCGTGGAAAATGTCGGCGCCGCCGTGGGGCAGGCGCTCGCCGATTTCTTCCACGAGCCGCATAATCGCGCGGTGTGGAGCGACCTGCTTGGCGAAGTCGCGCCGCCGCCTTTCGTGGTCGAAACCCGCGCTTCCGAGGTGAACGGCAAGACGCTGGTATTCACCGGCACGCTGGAGGCGCTGAGCCGCGACGAGGCCAAGGCGCAGGCCGAGCAGCTAGGCGCTCGAGTCGCGGGCTCGGTATCGGCCAAGACGGACCTGGTGATTGCAGGCCCGGGCGCGGGCTCGAAATTAAAAAAAGCAGCCGAACTGGGTGTGCAAGTCATTTCGGAAGAGCAATGGCTGGCCATTGTCGCCGCTTCCGGGTGATGTTTTTTTGCAACGCAGCACAGGTTAATGGCAGATGAACGGCTTCGCCTGTTGACTGTCATGGAAGCGACATAAAAGACGGTCATGGGGGCGGTCATGACGGTGAAACTCACCGCGTGAAGTGCCGAGTTTGCACACCGAAAAGGGAACCATTTTACATGCGTAGCATGCTTTTTGCGGGCACGGCTGTTGCCGCGCTGATGATTCCGGCCGCTGCCATGGCGCAGGAAACGACGTCTACCATTCAGGGCACGGTCACTTCCGGTGGCGCTCCCGTTGCCGGTGCCACGGTTACGGTTACGCACGTTCCCTCGGGCACGGTCTCCAAGGTTACGACTGCGACGGACGGCGCCTTCACGGCAGCCGGTCTCCGCGTTGGTGGCCCGTACACCGTGAAGGTTACGAGTGCTGCCGGTGAAGCGAGCGTCACCGACATCTTCACCATCGCCGGCCAGCCCTTCAGCCTGCCGGTCGAAGTTGCCTCGCAGGGTGAAGTCGTCGTTACCGCATCGCGCGTGAAGGGTGCCGGCGTAATCGGTTCCGGCCCGGCTACTGTACTCAGCGCCAACGAGATTTCGCGCGTCGCCTCGGTCAACCGCGACATTCGCGACCTCATGCGCCGCGATCCGTTCGCCACGCTAGACACCTCGCAGTCGACCGGCCGCCAGGTCACCTTTGCCGGCATCAATCCGCGCTTCAACCGTTTCACCGTGGACGGCGTGCCGATCACCGACAGCTTCGGTCTGAACCCAGATGCGCTGCCGTCGCGTCGCGGCCCTGTTCCGATCGATTCGATCGGTGAGTTCCAGACCCGCGTCGCGCCGTACGATATCCGCGACGGCTTCTTCCAGGGCGGCGTTGTCAACGCAGTCTTGAAGTCGGGTACCAACAGCTTCTCGGGAAGCGCCTTCTACACCATCAGCAGCGATGGCCTGACGGGCGAGCATCTGAAGCCGTATGTGACCAATCCGACCGGCTATGCGCCGCAGCCCAAGTTCACCAGCAAGGACTTCGGCGCCACGCTGTCCGGCCCGATCATCAAGGACCGGCTGTTCTTCATGGTGTCGGCCGAGCGCGTGCGTGCCGACAACCCGTTCAACATTGCCGCCAATACTCTGACGCAGGCGACCTATGATCAGATCGCCAGCATCGCCCAGAGCAAATATGGTGTGAATGCCGGCGGCCGCCTGACCAACCAGAACGACCGTGACGATCGCATTGTCGGCCGTGTCGATGCCAATATCGCAGATGGTCAGCGCCTGGCGATCACCGGCATGTACACGAAGGACCAGATCAACACTCTGGGCTTCAACACCGCCACCAATCAGTCGACGCTGTCGAACGACTATATCAAGCCCAACCGCATGTGGGCCGGTGTTGCGACCTGGAACGCCACCTGGTCGCCCTCCATCTCGACCGAAACGCAGGTTCTCTACAAGGACTATAAGAGCGGTCAGAACCCTATGCTCGCCAAGACTGCGCTAGCCGTGGTCTGCACCGATCCGGGTGCGGCGAATGCGATCACCGTCGGTAACCCCACCCAGTGCTCGTCGAACGTGACGTCGCTGTCGGTAGGCCCGCTCGGTTCGGCGCAGACCAACGTGCTGCACACCAAGACCTTCGATTTCAAGGAAGTGCTCCGCGTTTCGCTCGGCAATCACAGCATCCGCATGCTGTATGACTATCAGCACGTCCGGAACTACAACCTGTTCATCGGCCAGACGGCGAACCCGGGCGCAACCGGCATCTCGTCCGGTGCCTATGGCGCCTATTATTTCGACTCGATCGCTGCGTTCCAGGCGGGCACCGCGCAGGAATTCGGCTACGCCAACGCTACCACGGGCAATCCGAGCGATGCGGCAGCAGCATTCGGCTACACCACCCACACTTTCGGCATTCAGGATGACTGGACGGTTCTGCCGAGCCTGACGCTGACCTATGGCGCGCGCTACGATCTGTTCGGCGGCGAAAATCGCCCGCTGCTCAACCAGGCGTTCGTCGCGCGTGAAGGCTTTGCCAACACTGCCTTCATCGGTGGCCGCGGCTTGTTCCAGCCCCGTGTCGGCTTCAACTGGAAGGCGACGCCCCGCCTGGCCGTGCGTGGCGGTGTCGGTATCTTCGGCGGTGGCACGCCGGACGTGTATATCGGCAACAGCTTCTCTTCGAGCGGCGTGCAGCCGGTGCTGCTCAGCACTGCCACCAATCCTGCCTATCTGACCAATGTCAGCCTCACCCAGGTTCCTGCGGGGGCGACGGCGGCGCTCAACGGCACGAAGAACGCCCCGGTTGCGGCGCTCGACCCGAACTTCAAGATTCCGTCACAGTGGCGCGGGTCGTTGACGGCAACCTATAACCTAAACCTCGGTGGTCTGGGCGACGGCTGGATCATCTCGGCCAACGCACTGATTTCGAAGACTCGCGAAGGCATCCTCTATCGCGACGGCCGCGCCGTTCCGATCGCGGGCTCGCTGACTCCGGATGGCCGCCAGCGTTATCAGGATCTGACGCCCGCCAGCCAGGGTGGTCCGTCGGGCAATGCCGACACCATTCTCGGCAACACCACCCGCGGTCATGGCTATATCGGCGTCGTCAGCCTGAACAAGAAGTGGGACAACGGCTTTAGCATCTTCGGTAGCTTCACCTACCAGGATGTGCGCGACCAGGCTGCGGTGACGTCGTCGATCGCGTCGTCGAACTATGGCAACACGGCCTATATGGATGCGAACAGCGGTGCCTTCGGTCATTCGAACGATGAAGTCCGCTACTCGTTCAAATATGATGTCGCCTTCGAACATGCGTTCTTCGGCGACTACAAGACTCGCATCGACCTGTTCGGCGAAACCCGTATCGGCTCGCCTTACAGCTACACGATGCAGGAAGCGGGCACGACGAACGGCCGCGGGAACGTGTTCGGTACTTCGGGCAACACCAGCCGTTTCCTCTTCTATGTGCCGAATGGGGCGAACGATCCGCTCGTCACCTATGACAGCCCGGCCACCCAGGCGCGTATCCAGCAGATCATCAATTCGACCGGTCTGAAGAACTATCTGGGTCGCATCGCGCCGCGCAATGCGTTCAACTCGAAGTGGTTCACCAAGATCGACCTTCACCTCGAGCAGCAGATTCCGACCTTTATCGGCAAGTCGCGTATCGCGGTCTTCGCCGACATCGAGAACCTGCCCAACCTGATCAACCACAAGTGGGGCGAGCAGCTTCGCAACTTCTTCCCCTTCACCGACGTGGTGGCGAAGGTCGCGTGCAAGCAGGTCGGCACCAATCCGTGCGGTCAGTATGTCTATTCGGCCCCGAGCAGCGACTCGTTCCTGGCCGATCAGCTGATCACCGTGAACGGCTCGTCGCTCTACTCGATCCGTCTGGGTGCGAAGTTCAGCTTCTGATCCACACGCACGACAAGTCGTAACAAAGCCGCCGTCCCGGGAACCCGGGGCGGCGGTTTTGCTTTTTGGCGAGGGATGATAGAGGCACTGGGTGGCCAAGAAAGCTGACCCCGAAACGCGGCGCGTGCCGCAGAAACTGCAGCGGCCGGGATTCCTGTCCCGCCCCTTTTTCGAAGACAAGAGCCGTGCCTTCTGGATGCTCCAGGCTACCGGGTGGAGCGGCTATCTGTTGCTGCGCACCGTTTCTTCGGTGTCGAACGGCTTTTCCTTCGAAGGCATCATCAAGGCGATCATCGAGGCGATTGTCGGCTATTGCCTGACGCTACTGCTCTCGGCCGCCTATGGCCAGTATCGCCGGTTGCCGCGCATCCCGGCCGTGCTGCTGACGCTGGTGAGCCTGGCTGCGGCCGCTTTGGTCTATGCCGTGCTGGAGGCCTTTACCTATTCGTTCACCGCGCCCGATCCGGGCGTCACGCTCGCCCGCGTGCTCGGCTACAGCTTCCTCACCTTCACGGTGCTGGCCGGCTGGTCCGCGCTCTATTTCGGGATCAATTTCTATCTGATCGTCGAGCAGCAGATCGACCAGATGCAGATACTGGAGAACCAGGCGTCGAGCGCGCAGCTCGCGATGCTGCGCTACCAGCTCAACCCGCATTTCCTGTTCAACACGCTCAACTCGATCTCGACGCTGGTGCTGCTCAAGCAGACCGAGCGCGCCAATGTCATGCTCTCGCGCCTGTCCTCGTTCCTGCGCTATACGCTGGCGAACGAGCCGACCGCGCATGTCACGCTGGCGCAGGAGGTGGAGACGCTGAAGCTCTATCTCGAAATCGAGAAGATGCGCTTCGACGAGCGGCTGCGACCGCATTTCGACATCGACCCGCGCTGCGCCCGTGCGCGGCTGCCGTCGCTGCTGCTCCAGCCCCTGGTCGAAAACGCGATCAAATATGCCGTGACGCCGCAGGAAGAGGGGGCTGACATCACCGTCACGGCTCGGCTCACCGGCGATAGGGTGCAGATCGCCGTATCCGATACGGGTCCGGGATTGATCGAAGCGCGGCCGAGGCCGACGCTTTCCACCGGCGTGGGGCTCGCCAATATACGGGAGCGGTTGGCGCAGGCTTTCGGGCCTGACCATCGTTTCGAGACGCAAACGAAACCCGGGGAAGGTTTCAGCGTTGAGATCGAGATACCGTTCCAGCTTGAGGAACCGAACCGAGAGGCCGCATGACCATCCGTACCATCCTCGTCGACGACGAACCCCTGGCAATTCAGGGGCTGGAGCTCCGCCTTGAGAGCCATGAGGATGTCGAAATCATCGACAAATGCTCCAACGGCCGCGAGGCCATCCGATCAATCAAGACCCATAAACCCGACCTGGTATTCCTCGACATCCAGATGCCCGGCTTTGACGGTTTTTCCGTCGTCCAGGGCTTGATGGAAGTCGAACCGCCGCTGTTCGTGTTCGTCACGGCCTATTCGGATCACGCGATCCGCGCGTTCGAGGCGCAGGCGATCGACTATCTGATGAAGCCGGTGGAAGAGGCGCGGCTGGCCGCCACGCTCGACCGCGTCCGCCAGCGGCTTGCCGAGAAGCGCGGCGTGGAAGAAGTCGAAAAGCTGAAGGAAGTGCTGGCCGAAGTGGCGCCCGACGCCGCCGAGGAACTAGCGACCGGCGATGCGCCGGAACTGTCTGCCAACCGTTTCGAAAAGCTCATCAACATCAAGGATCGCGGCCAGATTTTCCGCGTCGATGTCGACACGATCGAGCGGATCGACGCCGCCGGCGATTACATGGTGATCTATACCGGCGAGAATAATCTCGTTCTGCGCGAGACGATGAAGGATCTCGAAAAGCGGCTCGACCCGCGCCGCTTCCAGCGCGTCCACCGCTCGACGATCGTCAATCTCGACCTGGTCCGCCAGGTGAAGCCGCATACCAATGGCGAGTGTTTCCTGGTGCTCAACTCGGGCGCGCAGGTGAAGGTATCGCGTTCCTACCGCGACGTGGTGGCGCGCTTCGTACACTGAGGGCGGAGGGGCCGCCCTCACCCTTCCGCCGCTTCGCGGCTCCCGCCCTCCCCCAAGGGGAGAGGGACTTTCACACCTCTCCCTTTGGGAGAGGGAGGGGCCCGCCGCCGAAGGCGGTGGGAGGGTGAGGGTGATTGCCCTCATGGCACCGGGCTCAGCCCTCGGCGCTGTCCTCTTCCGCTGTGGCTTCCGCACCGCCGTTCTGGAACCAGGCTTCGACCGGGCCGGTCAGCTTGATCGTCAGTGGCTGGCCCTTGCGGTCGGTCTTCTTGCCCAGCGCCACGCGCACCCAGCCTTCGGAGATGCAATATTCTTCGACATCGCGGCGCTCGACGCCCTTGAACTTGATGCCTACGCCGCGTTCCAGCAGCTCGCGCTGGAAATAGGGGCTGCTCGGATTGACGGAAAGCCGGTCGGGAGGAGTATCGCTCATGGCCCGCGCTATTGCCGCTAATCGGCGGCCGGTTCAAGATAGCGGTGTGGCAAGTGGGCTCCGGCCAGCCCAGGCGGCGACGCGCACCCGCCGATGAATGCGCATCGCCCCGTGGTGCGTGGCGGCATCAGTCGCAGTACCGCACCATCACATGGTGGCCGATATAGGGATCCCACACGCGCCGCACATAGCAGCTATCGTAATAGCGATAGTAGCGCGGGTAATAATCGTGGCGATACCAATAGCCATCGGTCGGATAATAGCCGCGCTCCGCATAGAAGCGGCGGTCGTAATCATAGCGATGGTCGTTCGCCAGCGCCGCGCCCAGCGCCAGCCCGGCCACGCCCGCCACCACGGCGACGCCGGCCGTATCATCATGGTGCCAGCGGCGGTGCCAGCGCCAGTCCTGCGCCTCGGCGGCCGGCGCCAGCGCGGTCAACAGCGTGGCACCCAGCGCCCCGCCCAGCACCAGTTTCTTGCCCAGAAGGGTCATTGCGCTTCTCCTCAACCTCGCGGCGCCGCAAACCCGCCGGCGCCGATGCAAGTGCGTTTCGCACAGCCTGGCTGAACCGGTGCGGAATCGGGTATTCAGCCGCGGTTTAGGCGGCTAACGAGCGGCATGGCCTATTGGATCCTTCGCTCTGAGCCCGATGCCTATTCGTGGGACGATCTGGTCCGCGACGGCGCCACCGAATGGAACGGCGTGCGCAACTATACCGCGCGCAATTTCCTGAAGGAGATGGTGCCCGGCGACCAGGCGATCTTCTACCATTCCAACATCCAGAAGGCGGCCGTGGGGATCATGGAGATTACCCGCGCCTGGCAGCCGGATGGTGACGACGGCAAATGGGCCAGCGTCGCGGTAAAGCCGGTGCGCCCGCTCGCCCGGCCGGTGCCGCTGCCCGACATCAAGGCCGAGCCTCGGCTTACGGCCCTCGAGATGCTGCGCCAGTCGCGTCTGTCGGTGACGCCGGTGCGGCCGGAGGAGTGGGCAGTGCTGCTGGAGATGGGCGGCTAGAGCCCGCTGCCGCTGCGATCGCGGTTTCCGGCGTCCAGGCCGGGTCATCCAGATTGATCGGTATCCGGTTCGACTTGTCGGGCTTCTTGCGGAACATCCGGCCGACGCCCTTGCCGGCATCGCCCACCAGCTTGAAGAAATTGGTCGATTCGCCCGGCTCTTCGCAGCAGCTAGCGGGGTTGATCGCCTTGCCGATCAGCCGCACCGCCGCCGTGCTCGCGCCGAACACATCGACGCCCACCAGACACCCCTCCATCCGGGTCGCGCAAGGCGCCTGGGTGAGCGCCAGTGCATCGCTGCCGCGCCCGTCTGGATTGCTCGGCATCGGCCGGTCGGGCGGCCCGCGATCGCGGGGCAGCGGCAGGCGCGGTATGTCCAGCCCCTTGCCGCACACCACCACTTCGTCGGGCTCGCCGAACCTGCCGGTCTTGGCCGAGGCGCAGGGATCGGCAAGGATCGACCAGCGCTGCCCGCCGCCGGCCACCTGCTCGGGTGCCTTGGCCGTGGCGCTGGTGGCGACGGTCTGCGCCTTGGGGGCGGGGGCGGCATGATCCTGGACCGTCTGGGCCAACCACAAGAGCGCAACCAGCAACATCCGCACCTCCCGGGAAGACGGGCGAATAGACCATGGCCGGGGCACGGGGGGAAGCGGGTTTTGGCGATGCAGCCGCGTCGTCGCTTCCCCCATGCTGGTCGGGCTGTAACATAACGCAGCGCAGCCGATGCCGGGAGCCAGCCCGCTCACCGATACCCGTCTACGCCGCCTCGGCAAACTGGTCGTACGCCCGCAGCGCATCGGCGGCGTACATCAGCGCCGGGCCGCCGCCCATATAGACGCACATCGCCATCACCTCGGCGACTTCCTGCCGGCTCGCCCCCATGCCGACCAGCGCCTTGGCGTGGAAGCCGATACAGCCGTCGCAGCGCTGGGTGACGCCGATCGCCAGTGCGATAAGCTCCTTGGTCTTGGCATCGATTGCCCCGTCACTGCCCGCCGCCTTCGCCATGGTGTGAAAGCCCGCCATGGTGTCTGGCACCAGCTTCCGGAGCTGTGCCGAATAGGCGCTGATGTCCTGGGTGAGTGCGGGATAATCCTTGGCCATCGGGGTAACTCCCTATTGATTCACATATTCATGAATTGATATAGTAGTGGAATGAATGCAAGTCCCCTCGTAAATCCCCTGATGGAAGCCATGGCGCCGAAGGCGGCGGGCGCCGCTGCGCTGCTATCCGGCCTCGCCAGTCCGCACCGGCTGATGATCCTGTGTGCGCTGGTCGGTGGCGAGCAGAGCGTCGGCGCGCTGATCGCGGCGACCGGCATCGCCCCGACCTCGATGTCGCAGCATCTGAACAAACTCAGGCAGGAAGGCATCGTCACGGCGCGGCGCGACCACCGGACCTTGTTCTACGCAATCACCCATCCTGCCGTGCGCGACCTGATGGCGGTGCTGCACGACCATTTCTGTGGAAAGGAACCCACATGACCGCAACGATTTCCGCGCCCGAGGCGCACCGCCTGCTCGCGCGCGGCGAGGCGCTGCTGATCGATGTGCGCGAGCCCGACGAGTTCGCGGCCAGCCACATTCCCTACGCCGCGTCGATGCCGCTGGGGGCGCTGCCGGTGCTGCTCGCCGATGCTGCGTTGCCGGGCGACCGGCTCTTGATTTTCCAGTGCCAGAAGGGCGGGCGCGGCGGCCAGGCCTGTGCGCTGGCCGAGGGCATGGGCGGCGGCCGGGTGCGCAATCTCGAAGGCGGGATCGAGGCATGGGCGGCGGCGGGACTGCCGCTCGCGGGTGGCGGCGCGCCGCGCGTGTCGATCTTTCGCCAGGTGCAGATGATCGTCGGGCTGCTGGTGCTGGGCTTCACCCTCGCAGGGCTGGCGGGCTTCGCGCCCGGCTTCTACGCGGCGGGCTTTTTCGGCTTAATGCTCGCCTTTGCCGGGTTCAGCGGCTGGTGCGGGCTGGGCCTGCTGCTCCAGCGGATGCCGTGGAACCAGGTGGTGTAGGGCGGGCTGCCACCGGCCGTTCATCCCCAACAAAAAGCCCCCGCCGTCGCCGGCAGGGGCTCTTTTCTTCACCGTGTCGGCGCGGCTTACGCGGCGTCCTTCGCCCGGCTGGCGCGCTTGCGCTCGTGCGGATCGAGGTGGCGTTTGCGCAGGCGGATGGTCTTCGGCGTTACTTCGACCATCTCGTCGTCGTCGATGTACGCGATGGCCTGTTCCAGCGTCATCTTCTTCGGCGGGGTCAGGCGGATCGCGTCGTCCTTGCCGCCCGAGGCGCGGAAGTTGGTCAGCTGCTTCGCCTTCATCGGGTTGACCTCAAGGTCTTCCGTCTTGGCGTTCTCGCCGATGATCATGCCTTCATACAGCGCTTCGCCATGGCCGACGAACAGGATGCCGCGCTCTTCGAGCGGGCCCAGCGCATAGCCCTGGGCTTCGCCCGCGCCGTTGGAGATCAGCACGCCGTTCTTGCGGCCTTCGATCTTGCCCTTGTACGGCCCGTACTTCTCGAACAGGCGGTTCATGATGCCGGTGCCGCGCGTGTCCGACAGGAACTCGCCATGATAGCCGATCAGACCGCGCGACGGAGCTGAGAAGGTGATGCGGGTCTTGCCGCCGCCCGACGGACGCATGTCGGTCATCTCGGCCTTGCGCTGGTTCATCTTGTCGACGACCGTGCCGGAGAATTCCTCGTCAACGTCGATCACGACGGTCTCATACGGTTCCTCGCGGCCCTCGGGGCCTTCGCGGAACAGCACGCGCGGACGGCTGATGCCCAGCTCGAAGCCTTCGCGGCGCATCGTTTCGATCAGCACGCCGAGCTGAAGCTCGCCACGGCCGGCGACTTCGAAGCTGTCGCGGTCGTCGCTCTCGGTCACCTTGATCGCGACGTTCGATTCCGCCTCGCGGAACAGGCGGTCGCGGATCATGCGGCTGGTCACCTTGGTGCCCTCGCGGCCCGCCATCGGCGAGTCGTTGACGGCGAAGCGCATCGACAGCGTCGGCGGATCGATCGGCTGCGCCTGCAGCGGCACGCTGACCGAGGTGTCGGCAATGGTGTTCGACACCGTGGCGACGGCGAGGCCGGCGAGGCTGATGATGTCGCCTGCGCGCGCTTCTTCCACCGGCACGCGATCAAGGCCGCGGAACGACATGATCTTCGAGGCGCGACCGGTCTCGATGATGTTGCCTTCGTTATCCAGCGCGTGAATCGCCTGGTTAAGCTTCACCGTGCCGCTTTCGACGCGGCCGGTGAGGATACGGCCGAGGAAGTTGTCGCGGTCGAGCAGCGTGACGAGGAACTTGAACTCGGCGTCCGGGTCCACCTGCGGCGGTGGCACATGGTCGACGATCTTCTGGAACAGCGGCGTCAGCGTGCCTTCGCGCGCTTCGGGATCGTCCGAGGCATAGCCGTTGCGGCCCGAGGCATACAGCACAGGGAAATCAAGCTGTTCGTCGGTCGCCTCAAGGGTGACGAACAGGTCGAACACTTCGTCCAGCACTTCCTGCACGCGCGAATCGGCACGGTCGATCTTGTTGACGACAACGATCGGGCGCAGGCCAAGCTTGAGCGCCTTGCCGGTCACGAACTTGGTCTGCGGCATCGCGCCTTCGGACGAGTCGACCAGCAGGATCACGCCGTCGACCATGCTCAGGATGCGCTCCACCTCGCCGCCGAAATCGGCGTGGCCGGGCGTGTCGACGATGTTGATGCGGATGCTGTTCTCTTCCGTGCCATCCGGCGACCAGTCGACCGAGGTCGGCTTGGCGAGAATCGTGATCCCGCGCTCCTTCTCGAGGTCGTTCGAGTCCATCGCCCGCTCTTCGACGCGCTGGTTGTCGCGGAAGGTGCCGGATTGGCGGAAAAGCTGGTCGACGAGGGTGGTTTTGCCGTGGTCGACGTGCGCGATAATCGCGACGTTACGGAGGTTCATGCGATTTCCTGATTGGCGCGGAAGCGCGCGTACGGGCGGCCGCATAGCCGAAATGCTGCGCCGCGGGAAGGCCCCCGCGCTTGCTCCGTCTATCCGGACTTTCCCGCTACAGGATGCGGTACACGGTGATCCGAACAGCCGACCCCTTGCCAGCTGGCGGTGCGCCGATCGTGCCGGTGAAGACCGACCGGTTCAGCCAGGCATGCGGCCCCTCTGGCACTTCGAACCACGGCACGGTGCGAATGTACCGCCGCGCAGGATCGTGGCTGATCAGGCCTTTGTTGATTACATGGATCAGCGTGCCGTCGTCGGTCTGCATCATGTAATCGGCGTAGACATCGAGCATGCCATCGGGCCGCTCCAGCTGCCAGTCCATGCCGCCGGGCAGCACTGTGCCGCGGATGCGCGGGCCCTCGAAGGTGCCGCCGGTAATCGGGATGCGGTTGCGCGTGCCATAGGGTGTCTTGCCGACCGGGGTGGCGGGGGCCAGCGTGACGATCGCTTCGTAAGCAAATTCCAGCGCAAGGCTGGTCGCCGCATCGGGCGCGGCCTGCGCCTGACCGCTGCCGGCGCCGGCAGCCAACCCGATCATGCCCAAGCCGCCGAGCAAATCGCGCCGCCCCATGCCATCGCCGCCCATATCCCTCTCCGTCATAGCGCTTCCGCCGATAAGCCGGCGCATCCCGTTTTGCGTCAAGTTGATTTCGCCACTGTGGTATCTACATGACACACTTGCGGGATACGTGCTTCGCCTGCATGGTTATGGCCAGATGTTTGGAGAGCGACGATGGCGACTGAGACTCTGACGGCCGAACAGGATCTGGTGCTGACGCCGCCCGATCCCGTGCCCGCCGTGGCGCCCGAAAAGGCGGCCGGGCTGGTGCCGGTGGACGACGGCAAGAAGTCCGAACTCGACAAGCGGGTCGATGGCTTCATCGACGATCTGGTCGCGCAGGATGTGAACTCACCCGAATTCGGCAAGCGTGTCGATGCCATTGCGGCGATGGGCCAGAAGGAAATCCGCGATGCGGCCGGCCAGTCGAACCGCTTCCTCGATCGCCCGGTGCGCGCAATGGGCAGCGACGGCGGCGTCGGTGCCGACCTGCTGGCGCTGCGTAAGACGGTGGAAGACCTCGACCCGTCGCGCAACGGCAAGCTGGTCGGCGGCAAGGACGGCTTCCTGTCCAAGCTGTTCGGCGGCGGCGGGTTGACGACGTATTTCCGCAAATACCAGTCGTCGCAGAGCCATATCAACGCGATCCTGAAGAGCCTGGCCAACGGCAAGGACGAGCTGTTGCAGGACAATGCGGCGATCGCCACCGAGCGCGCGAACCTGTGGAGCGCGATGGGTCGGCTGGAGCAGATGATCTATCTGTCCAAGGCGATGGACGCGAAGCTGGAGGACCGCGCCAACGAGCTGGATCATACCGATCCTGCGAAGGCCAAGGCGATCCGCGAGACTGCGCTTTTCTATGTGCGCCAGCGTACCCAGGACTTGCTGACCCAAATGGCGGTGACGGTGCAGGGCTATCTCGCGCTCGATCTGGTCAAGAAGAACAATGTCGAGCTGATCAAGGGCGTCGACCGCGCCTCCACCACCACTGTTTCGGCGCTTCGGACCGCAGTGACGGTGGCACAGGCGCTGAACAACCAGAAGCTGGTGCTCGACCAGATCACCGCGCTCAACACCACGACGGCCAACCTGATCGATTCGACCGGCCAGTTGCTCAAGAGCCAGACCGCCGCGATCCACGAACAGGCGGCGAGCTCGACCATTCCGGTCGAGACGCTGCAGCGCGCGTTCCAGAACATCTATGACACAATGGACGCGATCGACACCTTCAAGCTGAAGGCGCTCGACAGCATGAAGGTGACGGTCAACACGCTGTCGAACGAGGTCGAGAAGTCGAAGGGCTATATCGCCCGGGCCGAGGGCGCCGAGCAGAACCGGCTGGGCGGCCCGTCCGACAGTTTCAAGCTGGAGGCGATGTAAGCCGGCATGTCCAGCGAAGTCGACCGTCTGCTCGCGCGCGGCGAGGAACTGATCGAACGCTCGCGCGCCCGCACCGAAGGGGCGCTCGCCCAGCGCAGCCGCAAGCGGCGCGAGGCGGAGATCATCGCGCGCGTCACCCGGATCGCGGCTGCCGATGCAGTTATCATCGTTGCGGCGATCGTGATCGGCATGCTGCTGCCGACCGGCATCGGTATGTTCGGCGCGCTGGCAGTGATGGCGCTGCTGATCCTGGCCACGCTGTTCTTTGCCGCGATGCCGGTCACCAGCGCCCCGCGCGTCGAGCAACTGGTGCAGGTGCCGCTCAAGTCCTTGCCCGCCACCACCGAACGCTGGCTGGAAACGCAGCGACTGGCGCTGCCCGCACCGGCGCGCACGTTGGTCGATTCGATCGGTGTGAAGCTGGAGACGCTGGCGCCGCAGCTTGCCCGGCTCGACGAACAATCGCCTGCGGCCAACGAAGTCCGCAAGCTGATCGGCGAGCAACTGCCCGAACTGGTCAAGGGCTATGACCGCGTGCCGCAACCCCTGCGCAGCGTGCCGCGCAACGGCCTTACGCCCGATCAGCAGCTCGCACAGGGGCTGCAGGTGATCGACGAGGAAATCGCGGAGATGACCGCGCAACTGGCGCAGGGCGATCTCGACGCGCTCGCGACGCGCCAGCGCTTCCTGCAGATCAAGTACAAGGACGAAGACCTCGGCGCCTGACGCTGCGGTCTGACGCGGGAAGCGGATGGCCCCGGCGTGCTGCCGGGGCCATCGGCCTTCGTTATTCGCGGCCCAGCAGCACGCGCGCCTGTCCGGCGATTTGCGCGAGCATCGCCGCGTTGGGCGTCGCCGCCTGCCGTGCGCGCCGCACCAGGCCGGCGAACTGGTCGACCCGCGACTGGTGGCTGGCAAGCCAGGCCTGCACCGCCGCCTGCGGATCCTCGCCATCCACCCGGGCGAGGAATTCCAGCCGCAATTGCTGAAAATCGCGCGCCAGGCTGGCGATCAGCAGGCGCTCCCATACATCGCCGGTGCTGATCCGGGCAGCCGTTGCTTGCGCCCAGTCGAGGCCCAGCGCCTGTCCGAGCGAGGTGAAGGCGCGTGTGAGCACCACTTCGTCGATCCCGCGACGCTGGCCCAGATCGGCAAGGCCGATCGCGCCGTCGAGTTCGAACACGCGCACGACCTTTTCGACCAGATCCGCCGGGGCTCCCGCAGCCGTCAGGCGACCGCAAATGCGATCGGACTGGGCCCGAACCTCGTCGAGCAGCAGATCGGCAGTCTGGCTGCCCAGCGCGGTAATGCCGGGCTGCAACCGCGCGATCACCTCGGCCGGGCTCGCGCCGGGTCGGGTGACACGCAACAGATCGGCGATCTGCCCGCGCACCGCCACAGCCAGCTCTTCCAGCAAGGCAAGGCGGGCACCTTCGCTGATGGCTGCGGTTTCCACCGCTTCCCACAGCGCCGGCAGCCCGAAAAGCCGCTCCACCACTACGAACATCGCAGCGATGTCGCGCATCGAGGCGCCTTCTTCCTCAGCCAGCTCGAACGGATGGAGTACGCCCAGCCGGTTGATCACGCGATTTGCCAGCTTGGTGGCGACGATTTCGCCGCGCAGCCGGTGCTCGTCGATCGCAGTGCCGAACCGCGCGCGCATGGCTGCCGGGAAAGCGGCATGCAGGTCCTCGGCCAGTGCCGCATCATGGCCCAGCGTGCCCTGTTCGATCGCATCCTGCAGCGCCAGCTTGGCCGAGGCGAGCAGTACCGCCAGTTCCGGCCGAGTCAGCCCGCGCCCATCCTGCGCGCGGCGCAGCAGTTCCTCGTTGGTGGCCAGCCCCTCCACCGCGCGGTCCAGCCGCCCGCTCGATTCGAGCACTTCGATCACCCGGACATAGCTGGGCAGGTTGAGCGGCCCGTCATTTTCCATGAACGACAATGCCAGCGTCTGCAGGCGATTGTCCTCCAGCACGATGTGCGCGACATCGTCGGTCATCTCGGCGAGCAGCGCATTGCGATCCTCAAACGCCAGCCGGCCTTCGATCATCTCGCGGTTGAGCGCGATCTTGATGTTGACCTCATTGTCCGAACAATCGACGCCCGCCGAATTGTCGATGAAGTCGGTGTTCAGACGGCCGCCCTTGCCCGCAAAGGCAATACGAGCAGCCTGCGTGACGCCCAGATTGGCGCCTTCGCCGATCACTTGCGCGCGCACCTGCTCCGCATTGATGCGGATGCGGTCGTTGGCGGGGTCGCCCACCTCGCCGTTGCTCTCGCTCGCGGCCTTCAGATAGGTGCCGATGCCGCCGAACCACAGCAACCCGACATGCGCCTTCAGGATCGCGATCATCAGGCTGTTGGGGTCGATGGTGTCGACGTCCAGACCCAGCAGCGCCTTGACCTGCGGGCTGAGCGGGATCGACTTTTCGGTCCGCGCAAATACGCCGCCGCCTTCGGAAATCAGCTCCGGATTGTAGTCGGCCCAGCTCGACCGCGGCAGGGCAAACATGCGCGCACGTTCTGCCCAGCTCTTCGCCGGATCGGGATCGGGATCGAGGAAGATGTGGCGATGGTCGAATGCCGCGACCAGCTTGATTGCCTTGGACAGCAGCATGCCGTTGCCGAACACGTCGCCCGACATGTCGCCCACGCCTGCCACCGTGACGGGCTCCGACTGGATATCGACGCCCATTTCCAGGAAATGGCGGCGCACCGATACCCAGGCGCCCTTGGCGGTGATGCCCATGGCCTTGTGGTCATAGCCATGGCTGCCGCCGGACGCGAACGCATCGCCCAGCCAGAAATTGCGTTCGACCGCGATCTTGTTGGCGATGTCCGAGAAGGTCGCGGTGCCCTTGTCGGCGGCGACGACGAAATAGGGATCGTCGCCATCGAGGACGGTGACGCCCTCCGGATGCACCACGTCGCCCGCCACGATATTGTCGGTGATCGACAGCAACGCGCGGATGAAGACGCGGTAACTTTCGGTTCCCTCGGCCAGCCAGGCGTCACGATCGACGGCTGGGGAAGGAAGATGCTTCGGATAGAAGCCGCCCTTGGCGCCGGTCGGCACGATCACCGCATTCTTCACGCGCTGCGCCTTCATCAGGCCCAGGATCTCGGTGCGGAAATCGTCGCGCCGGTCGGACCAGCGCAGGCCGCCGCGCGCCACCGGGCCAGCGCGCAGATGGATGCCCTCTACCCGCGGGCTGTACACCCAGATTTCGCGCCACGGCAGCGGTTGGGGCAGGCCCGGCACCTTGGCCGAATCGAGCTTGAAGGCCAGCGCCTCTTCGCCTGCCGGGGCAAAGGCGTTGGTGCGCAGCGTGGCGAGGATCACGCCCTTGAACAAGCGCAGGATGCGGTCGTCGTCGATCGCAGAAACCTGCGCCAGGCCGGCATCGATCGCCTGTTCTGCCGCTTCGATCTGCGCGGCATTGCCACCGCGCGACGGATTGTGCGCGGCTTCGAACCGTTCGACCAGTGCCGCCGCAACCAGCGGAGCGCGCCGCAGCGCATCGACAACCGTGCCGAGCCCATACAGCATGCCGGCTTGCCGCAAATAGCGGAACCATGCGCGCAGCAGGACCACCGCCGCCGGGGCAAGGCCGGCTTCGACGATCAGACGGTTGAACAGGTCGTTTTCGGCCCGACCTTCCAGCACGGCGGCGATCGCTGCCTCGACCAGCGCAGGATCACGATCCAGCATGTCGCTGCGCGTGGCCGGCGCCACCTGGAAATCGTGGATGAAGGCGCCGTTGTTCAGTTCGGTCGGCACTTCTTCCAGCACGCGGAAGCCGAAATTCTCGAACGCCGGGACCGCATCGGACAGCGCCAGCGCGCCACCCAGGCGGTATAGCTTGATGCGATATTCGCCAGGCGTGCCTTTCACTGGCAGGATGCGCACCGAACGCGCATCGTCATCTTCGAGCGCACCGATCCGCACCATGTCCTGCGCGGCTTCCTCGGGCGTGTGGGTCAGCCGGTACACGTCCGGGAAGGCATTGGCGAGCCGGAGCGAAAGGCGGGCGGCCCCGCTGCCGGCAATGTCGCTCAGGCACGCCTCGACCGCAGGCGCCCAGCCGCGCACCATCCGTGCGATCCGCGCATCCAGTTCGGCGGCGTCGGGCATGGTCGTATCGCCGCGAAGGTCGAGCGTGTAGCGCAACTGCGCCAGCACGCCGTCTTCCAGCGCGATCGACCAGTTGATCATCTTCGCGTGGGCGGCGTCGACCAGCATCTGGCCGATCGTCTCGCGATGTCCGGCGGCCACCTGCTCGCGGGGCAACCAGACGAAGGCGAACAGATGGCGGCCCAGCGGGCTGCGCACCAGCACCAGCTTCGAACGCGGGCGATCTGCCACCGACATGGCGGTGAGCACCAGATCCTCCAGCGCTTCGATGTCGAACGCCGTGGTCAGATCGTGCGGCAGGCCGGTCAGCGCGTGCGTCATCGCCTTGCCGGTGTGGCCGCCGGGATCGAAGCCGAACTTGCGCTCCAGCAGTTCCAGCCGGTTGCGCAGCATCGGCACCATTGCCGGCGGGGTGTTGAGCGCCTGGCTGGTCCACAGGCCGTAATGGATGGAGAGGCCCGTCACTTCCCCGCCCGTCAGGACCGGTGTTACGACGATGTCGAGCGGCACCCGGCGGTGCACCGTGGAAATGGCATTGGACTTGAGCAGCAGCGGTGTTTCGCCGCCGATCCGGAAATAGTCGATCGCGAGCTGGCGCGACGGCTCGGCGAGCAGCGGCACGTCGTGGGTATAGCGCGCCAGACCAAGCGGATCGATGGATTCGCCGTCGGGCGTCCAGCGCTCATGGCCCAGCAGCGTCATCGCGTCATCGGCGAACCAGCGCAGCAGCGCCTCGCCCTCGCGCGAAGGGACACGTGCGGCATCGCCGCCCATCGCCTGTTGCAGGGGCCGCCAATCGTCCACCACTTCGCGGACATGTTCGAGCACGCGCTCGATCTCGGCCGTCAGACCACGGCGGGTGCGCGCGTCGGCGCGCTCCATCTCGATATAAATCATCGACTCGGGCCGCGCGTCGCTATGCGCCTCGTCGATGGCGATGACATGGCCGTGGCCGTCACGCGCCACGGGCAGGATCGGGTGGATAATGCGGAAAATGCCCAGGTCGAACGAAGCGATCGCGCCCGCGATCGAGTCGACCAGAAACGGCATGTCGTCGTTGATCACGGCCAGCCGCATCCGGCGGCTATTGTCGTCGAGATAGGTTTCCAGCTGCAGCTTTACGGTGCGCGGCGGTCGCTCCGTTGCCGTCTCTGCGACGAAGCGGACCGCGTCAGCGCGCTCGGCATCGTCAAAACCTTCCAGCTCTCCGGGCAGGGCACCTTCGAAGATCCGCTCCTCGAAAGCCCGCATGATCGTTTTTTCCATGACTTTCATATAGAGGGCTATGCGCCCGCGCGGATGTCACCTCAAGTCTGGAAAATGTCGGAGAAAGGGCGCAAAAGCGCGCGCCCGGGGTGCGCGAGTCAGGCTGCCGCGCGGCGAACCGCGCGCTCCGTCAGCCCCGGATCGCCATCCAGCGCCGCGACGATGTCCAGTCCCGCATGGCCTGCACGCGCCAGCAGCAGCACGAATTCATCCTCGCTGCCCAGCGGCAGTTCGACATGCGCCAGCACCGGGCGATCGCGCAGCGCCTGGGCAGCGCGGGCGAACACGGCCTGACGCGCGGGATTGGCCGGCTTGCGGCGCATTTCGCGCTCGGCTTTCACCACGCCCTTAATGCCGCCAGGGGTGATTTCCAGAAACGCATCCAGCCCGCCCTGTGGCACGGCGATGCGCTTGGCATGGGTGAGTACCGCGGCGAACTCCGTCAGCCGCGTCTTGTCGTAATCGGCGCCGAAGACCAGCTTGACGATCGGCGTCATCGGCGCGCGCGCCTGGGCGGCCAATCCGGCCTCTTCGAGCAGCGCGGCATAGGCTTCCCCGTCGCCTTCGGTGGCGAGCGCGAAGGCATAGGCACGGTCCAGCGCACGATACAGCGCCGCGCGGCCACGCAGATCGGAAGCGCGTGCGGCAGCCGCCGATTCCCGCGCCAGCATCAGCTGGTCGGCCAGTGCCGAGCTGAGTTCGGTGCGCGGCAGGTCAGGCGTGGCGGGGGCGCCGAAACCGGCGCTGGGCCCATCCGCCCATACCGCGGCCGGGACCGGCGGCGGCGGCGTGTTACGGCGCGCATCTTCCATGGCGGCGTTCAGCTGCGCCTGGGTGTCAGCGTCAACCAGCTCCTTCCAGTTGATCACGCCATAGATGAAGTCGATCGTGTCCTCGTCGGACGAAAACGGCATCAGAATGCCACGATACAGCGTATTATGGCCGCGCTGGCCGACGAATTCGGCTTCAAAGCCGATCGGCGCGCGATTCGCGATGATCTGGAGATAATGGTCGGTCAGTCGCGACAGCAAGGACCGGGTGGGCACCTGGCCGACGTTGGTGATCGACGTGTCGACGCCGCACTCCTCGCGCAGCGCCCGCCCCAGATAGCGGATTTCCGGATCTTCAATGCCCTTCGAGAAGTCGAGCAGCACGCTGTTCGGGCCGAAATCGGCAATATTCTCGGGATCAAGGTCTTCGATCGAGGGATAGGCCCGGCCGCCCAGCAGCGAGACCCAGTGATTATAGGCACGCACATGCATGCGGCGTTCGTCGCCGCCGATTTCGATCGGGCGATCGATGACGGCGTCGTCCGGCTCGTTCGCATCGTGCGATTCGAGCGGATGCCTGATGCCGCGAGCCATGTTCATGCGCGTGCTCCAATGCGGGACCTCGGAGGCCCCAAAAAAACTGGTCGAAAAGGCTTTTGCACCCTGCGTGGTAAACGGCGCGTAAAAACTATCTTCGGGGATGACCGGCGTTTTGCTCGCTGAAGCAGCGATGCAGCGCTTGCCAGCCGCCGATCCTGCTGATAATGGCGCCGCTCTCTCGGGCAAATACGCCCGACGGTTGGCCGCTTTAGCTCAGCTGGTAGAGCATCGCATTCGTAATGCGGGGGTCACAGGTTCGAGTCCTGTAAGCGGCACCATCCCTTCCAGAAGCAAATTTGCCGAGCCCTTGCGGAAGGAGCTTTCCCGTGGGTCGGTCGTGGGTCCTTTGTGAGGCAGCTTTGGAAGGCAGTCGTGCCACCAGTGCGCAAGTTGGCCTCCGCCTCGTGAATCGTTCCCTCGTTAGAAGGCCGGCACGTTTTGGACCGGCTGCTTCCGACCAGATTGCGTCGTTCGCCCGTTACGGCGCGAACGTCCGAATCTGCCAGGGGCCGCCGGCCGCGCGTCAGGTCGCGCGACAGGGGCGACGCCATCAGGGTGCTGACCGACATCGATCCGGCAGAGTCACCACCGACCGTGATCTTGTTGGGATCACCGCCGAAGGCCGCGATGTTGCGCTTTATCCAACGCAGCGCAGCCGCCTGATTGAGCAGCCCACAGTTTCCTGATGCCTGGTGCGGCGACTCCGCCGTGAGGTCGGGATGCGTGAGGAAGCCGAACACGCCGACGCGGTAATTGGCCGTGACGACGACAATGCCCCGCGCGGCCAGTGCTGCCCCGTCGTATCGCTTCTCGGAACCATCCCCGGCCAGGAAGCCGCCACCATGAAGATAGAGCAGGACCCGAAGGCGCCATGCCGCCGTTGCGCACGATATGCGCTGAGTCGGGTTTCGAAAGCCTGCGGTCGAGCGCGGCAGTAGCGTCGGGCGCTCTCTTTTAACGTCTTGGCCTCATCAAGATCTGAGCTGTTTGTACGAAGCTACCTCGACCATCGCTTGATCTATTCGGCAGCCAAAAACGAGCAACAGACCTCCACCGGACCGTCCCGATTGGCGAGCAGGAAAAAAGCAAAAGGGCGACGGCACCGTGGAAGGTGCCGTCGCAGGCTCAGGGAATATCAGAAGGAATATTTGAGGCTTGCGAGCGCCGTCGTCCCCGAATTGACGATGTCGGAAATCGCCAGCGAGTTGCGGCCGATATGCGCCCAGTAGGTGTAGTTGTTGAACAGGTTGGCGACCGACATGTCGGCCTTCACCCCGTGCCCGAAATCATAGCCGACATGCAGGTCGACCCGCTGGATCGGCCGCACCCAGCGATCGTCCCAGCGCGTCGCCTGGCCCAGATAGTTGTACGATTCGAGATAGGCGCCGGTGTAGTTGTAGATCGCGTCGATCGAGAAGCCGTGCAGCGAATAGAAGACACGGCCCTGCGCAATGACGTCGGGTGCGTTCTGGATCTGGCGCTGTACCCCGCCACCGATGTCGACATTGCTCCACTGACGGGTCAGGTTCGCACCCACGCCGAACCCGCGCAGGAAGCCCGGCAGTTCGACGAACGTCTTCTGGGCCTGGAACTCCAGGCCATAGATGTTGCCGCTGCCGCCGTTCCGCGGCTGGCTGATGAACGTCTGGTTGGTGCCGTCGCTGGTCGCCGTGTTCAGCAGCGTCGTGCCGCTGTCGTACATATAGTTGCGGATGCGCTTGTAGTAGCCGCCGAACATCGCATAGCCAGACTGGGCGAAGTTCCATTCGACCGAACCATCCACATTGGTCGCACGGATCGCCTTCAGGTTCGGATTGCCCTGAACGATCGTCGTCTTGCCGTCGTCGCCGGTCCGGGCAGTCGAGCTGCCGCCGAGCTGGAAGAACGGCGGGCGGGTATAGGACTGCCAGATGTCGCCGCGTACCACGACCGCAGTCGAAGGACGCCAGTTGACGAACAGGCTGGGCAGCAGCGCATCGAAGCTGGACTTGTTGCTTGCGAAGGCGCCGGGCTGCTCGTTGCCCGAGGTGTATGGGATCACCCAATAGGTGTTGCGGATGTCGGTATGTTCGAACCGCACGCCCGGAATGATTTCGACATTGCCGGTCTTCAGCGTGGTCGTGGCGTAGCCGGCGCTCACCGTCTCGCGGCCCTTCAGTGTCCCGCAATTATAGTTGTTGGTGTACAGCGAACCGCAGGTATCGAAGCTGTTGTAGCTGGACCCGTCGGCTTCCTGAGCGAACTGGTACTTGTAGAACAGGTTGAACAGAGCCTGCTTGTTGAACCGCGGCAACGACCAGTCATACAGGCCCGGATAGGTATGTGCATAGGTGCCGTTGGTCAGCCCCAGTTGCGCCCAGGTGACGGTCTTGCCGACATAGTTGGCGACATAGTCCGTGGTCCAGTCGCGGCTGGTGACATCACGGGTGCTGGTCTGGAGCTTGCCGCCGAACGCGATCGACTGGACAATGCCGTCACGGTCAGAAAGATCGCGGCTGATGTCGAGGCGCCCGCCCCACTTGCGCTGGCCGCTGAACTGCTCGGTCAACTGGCCGGCGCGACGGCCCGGCAGGACGTTGGCCGAGTTGTCCAAGGCGTTGAAAATGGCCTGGTTGAGCAGCGCGACCGGATAGTCGTTGCTGTAGCCGACCTGCTGGCCGCCAAGTGGGATCTTCGAGCCGTTGGTGTACTTGTCCGACTGGTTGCTGCGTGCCGAAACCTCGATGTGGTTCGGCCGGTTGTTATGGCCTTCGCTGTAGAAAATCTCGGGCGCGACCTTCCAGCCGCCGATCTCGGTTTCGCCACCGAACGCGGCGGTGGCCAGGATCGAGGTTTCCGGATTGGTCTCGAAATAGTTGCGGACCGACACTGCGGGCGAGGTCAGCACATAGCGGTCGGTGCCCGGCGACTGGATCCAGGCCTTGGTGCCGCCATTATACTGGGCAAGCGTCGAATCCTGCGTCGTTATCGCCTTGGCATAGGTGCCACGCAGATAAAGCTGGGTGGTGCTGTCGGGGTGCCAGTCAAGCGAGGCGTTACCGCCGAAGCGATTGGTGGCACCGCTCGACACACCCGCATCGAAGCCGGTCAGCGCGGCGTTGCGCTCCGGATCGAGACCGGGATAGCTGGTTCCCTTCGTGTCCGACGCATTGGCATAGCCCCAGCTTCCATCGTCGTGCGCCGACTGGGCGCCGCGGATTTCGCTGTTGGTGTAGGTGCGGCGTTCGAAATAGCCGCTCGCAT
The DNA here is from genome assembly GCF_056314185.1 of Sphingomonas sp. DMC8. Classification (NCBI taxonomy): domain Bacteria; kingdom Pseudomonadati; phylum Pseudomonadota; class Alphaproteobacteria; order Sphingomonadales; family Sphingomonadaceae; genus Sphingomonas; species Sphingomonas sp. DMC8. Next base: position 123,305 of record NZ_JBQUYV010000001.1, read on the forward strand.
AGATGCCAAAGTTGTGATCGGCGCCAAAGCGCGACGACAGCGACGCGGCGGCGCCGCCGCCCAGGCCGTTATCGCCATAGGTGCGGGCGCGGGTTTCCAGGCGGCCCGAGGCAGTCACGCTGCCGTGCAGCGCGTCGGAATAGTCGAACGCGGTGGGGGTGCGGAAATCGACGGTGCCGCCGATCGCGTCGCCATCCATGTCGGCGCGCGACGCCTTGCTGAGCACGATGGTGTTGAGGCCGCTCGGAGGCAACAGGCTAAGCTGCACGCCGCGGCTATAGGGCTGGCCCTGCGCGACGTTGACGCCGTTGATCAGGTTTACGTTGTATTCGGAGTTGAGACCGCGGATCGCGACATACATGCCTTCGCCGCGCGACGCGCCATCGACGCCGCCGATGAACGACGAGCCGGTGTTGACGACGTTTACGCCCGGCAAGAGCCCCAGCGCTTCGGCGACGTTATGAACTGCAGTGTGCTGCAGATCTTCTTCGGAGAGCACCGCGATCGGCTGCGCCGAGCGGAACTGGATCGACGCCGCCTGCTTGCGCGTGCCGATCACTACCACTTCGTTCGGATCCTTGCCGTGTGCCGACGCCGCGTCGGTAGCGCTTGCGTCGGACGTCGACGCCTGGAGATCCTGCGCAATCGCCGGTGCGGCAATCATCATCGCGCTGGCGAGCAGCGCAGCCTTACCAATCGAACGTTTCATCATTGTCATTTCCCCATCGGACGAAACCCCGGCCAATCATCGCTGGCCGGGTTCAGAAGGGAGGACGCAGCCGAAACGGAGATTCCCCGGGAAAAAGATTCGGGCGAAAAGTCACGGCAATGTCACATAGCGACCCTAACGGAGCGCGTTGCAATCGGCGTCGGAGCGGCGGATAAAGTGCGCGTCGGGTCCGTGTGCGCGGAACACAAGATGGTAGATGAGAACATCCTGCGCGCGCCTGCCGATGCTCGTTCCTTTATCGATCGCGGATCGTGCGACATTATCGCCGACGCCGAAGAAATGGCGGCGCTGCGCCTATATTTGAAAAGGCGGGTGCGTGACCCTGCCGATCTCGACGACATGGTACAGGATGTCTATCTGCGCGTGCTGTCGGCACCGCAGGGTGGATTTGTGGAGAATGCGCGGGGATTTTTGCGTCGGATTGCGTCAAACCTCTTGATCGACAAACATCGTAGGAGAGCGACGCGGATGTCTGATGAGCATATGCCGCTGGATGAAGCCATCATGGATGACCGCCAGCTCGCGCCGGACCGCATCGCCAGTGCACGCCAGGAACTCACCGTGCTCGGCACTGCGTTGGATGCGATCACGCCGGTCGCGCGCGATGCGTTCCTGCTGGTGCGAGTGGAAGGCTGTAGCCACAAGGAGGCTGCCAATCGCTTGGGCATCACGCCCAAGGCAGTGTCGCACCATGTCGAACGCACCCTCGCGAAGCTCGCCGAACGCCTGATGGACCCGGCCTGATGGTGCGCGATACCGGCAACGGACGGCTACTGGTCGAAGCGGCGGCCTGGCTGGAGCGCGCACGGCACGGCGATGAAACCGACCGGCGCGCGTTCCGTGACTGGCTTGCCGAATGCCCCGAACATGTCGCGGCAATGGACCTGGTCGAGCGCGCCTGGCGTCGGGCCCCGGCTGCAGCGCGCGCCGCGGGCGTGCGCGTGCACCGTCCCGCGCGGACTCGCATGGTGCTGCCCGGCTGGGGAATTCCGGCGATGGGCGCGGCGCTGGCGGGGATCGGCGGTGTGGTGCTGTGGTTCGGCACGGTTCAGGATCAGCGGCTCGACGCCTCCGGGGGCGTTCGGGCCGCAACTCTGGCCGACGGCAGCAGGATATGGCTGACGCCGCACAGCAGCGTGACCTTCCACACTGACCTGCTCGGTCGCACCGCGACGCTGACTGGCGAGGCGAGCTTCGAAGTGCGGCACGAACGACGGCCGTTCCGTGTCGAAACCGACACGATCCGCGTCGTCGACAAGGGTACGCTGTTCTCGCTCGCCCGGCGGGGCCAGCGCACCACCGTGGTGCTGGCGCGCGGTGCGATCGACGTGGAAGATCGCCAGACCGGCGCCGCGATCGCGTCGCCCACGCCGGGCCAGCAACTGGTGATCGAAGGAGACACGGCGACGGTATCCGCAATCGATGCGGGCGACGCGCTGGCCTGGCGTGACGGGCGGGTCGTCGCGCGCGACATGCCGCTGGGCGCCGTGGCCGCGCGGTTCGGCGAACTGGGTGGCCCGCATATCCGCATCCTCGATCCGTCGCTTGCGCAGTTGCGGGTCTATGGCACCTATCGCATCGACGATGTCGTTCCGTTCCTCGACGCGACCAAGGCGCTCGCTTCCGTGTCGTGGCGCCGGACGGAGGACGGGTATGAGGTTCGCCGGCGCTAGCTTCGTGGCGGCCGGGCTGGCCTGCGCGGCGCCGCCACTCGCGGCGCAGACTGCGCCGATAGCGGGGATCCAGTTGCCTGCGCTGCCACTCGGCGACGCATTGTTGTTGCTGGCTCGCAAGACCGGCCACAATATCCTGTTCACGGCGGCCGATGTCGCCCGCGCGCGAAGTCCGGCGATGCGGGCGCGCGATTTCGACGATGCGCTTCGCCAGATCGCACAGCACAACGGCCTGGTCGTCCAGCGGCTGCCCGGCGGCGCGGTACGCCTGACCCGGCAACGCGCACCCCGCCACGCGCCGGCGCAACCACGGCGCCGTTCGCCCCCGCCGTCGCCGCCCGCGCCGCCGAACGAGGATGTCGTCGTCGAAACTACCCGTCGCCGGGCCGACACGCTTCCTGCCTTGACCCGCTCGACCGAGACGCTGGGAGCGGGCGAGATCGAGCGGCTGCCCGACCGTACGATCGCCGAGGCGCTGGGTCGGCTGCCGGGTATCCTGACGCTGAGCACCTCGCTCGAAGGCGCGATGGGCCGTGTCGATCATGCCAGCCGCGCGACCGGCGACTTCGTTGCGATGCGCGGGCTGCCGGGCAGCTATCTCGACGTTCAGGTCGATGGCGTGCCGATACCGCAAAGCCTGCCCTATAGCCGTGGCTCGCAACTGAGCCTGATGGCGGGCTCGCCCGAAACCACATTACAGCTCCACACGATCCTCGATGCCAGCCGCACGGGCGCTGCGACCGCGGGGATGCTCGACATCCGCCACGCCGATCCGTTCGACGCCGCAGCGCACAAGGCGAAGCTGCGGCTATCGACCGGCTGGGACGATACCGCCCGCCGCCTTGGACAGACCGCGACGATCCTGGGAGCAAGCGCAGCTGCAGGATTCACGACCGCCGACGATCGGGTGGCGGTGTTCGCCAGCGGGGCGCTCGCCCGCAGGCCATTTGCGAGCGTCGAGCAGACCTTCCAGTCGGGCAATCTCGCCTTTGCGGTAAGCGATGCCGCCGGTGCCAGCCCACCCGGAATCGATCCGGCAGCCAATCTCCGCCTCGCCGCGCTCAACGCGCAGGTGACGCGGGGTGTCAGCCGCGAGGCGAGCGGCCATCTCGCGATCGGCTGGCGACCCGATCCCCGGTTGACGTTGACCGCGCGGCTGACCGGGGCGACGCGCGCGGTCGACCAGGATATCTATCAGCTCAGCGTCCAGGGCGGACGCTCTCTCGACTATTTCACCCGTACCTCACTGGGTAACGGGCTGTTCCTGAACCAGAGCACGCGGGCCGACGCGCACTACTGGTTCCAGACCAACCCCGAACGCGACGTGCTGGGCATCGCCCAGGCCGAGGCCGAATGGCGTGATGCGCGGGTTACGCTGAACGCCCGGCTGTTCCGGGCGGTCGGTCGGACCGACCGGCCCGATCATATCGAAATCTCGTTCTGGGATCCGGTGGCGACGCGGCTGCAGGGCGGATTGGCACTCGATTATCGCGACGGCCTGCCCATATTCGCGCTATCCGGCGCCGATCGGGCACTGCTTGCCAACCCGCTTGCCTTCCCGATTCACAATCAGGGCGAGCGCGAGAGCGAGTTCAGCCGCGATCGTCGTCTCGGCGGCGATCTTGCGAGTCGCATCGTCCTGCGCCCCGGCCTTCAGCTAAGCCTGGGAGCAAGCCTGCTCCGATCGACCCGCACGCGCTCGACCACGCACGACAGTCTGAAGGACGTATTTGCGGCGGGCACTACGCTGGGCCAGACCGGGCTGGTACAAAGCGCAATCGGCCCGCTCCTGCCGGGTATCTACGCTTTCAGCGTACCTGTAATCGACGACGATGCGTTACTGCGTGCGACCCGGGGCGCCGCGACGCTCCCCAAATCGATCGACGATCTGAACGGCAACGCGCTGGCAACGCAAGAAGACACGATCGCCGGCTATGCCGCGCTTACCGTTTCGGCAAACCCGAACCTGGATATCGCCGTGGGGCTGCGTGCGCAGGACGTCCGCCTCGCGGGCAGTTTCTGGCTGGCCGGCAACAACGGCGTACCGGCATCGGGTATTGCCTATGGCTGGAACGACCTGCACGCGCGCTACGGCGCGTTACTGCCGAGCGTGGCCGCGACCTGGGACAGCGGCGGCGGGCTGACACTCGATGCCAGTCTGTGGACCAGTCAGACGCGCCCCTCGCCCTACCAGTTGAGCGGCGGCGGCAGCACGACACAGGACGCCCAGGGGCAGGTTCTGGTGCAACTTCCCAATACTGGTTTGCGACCGATCGATTCGATCAACGCAGACATCGCCATCCACTGGCATCCGGCATCGGGCGTGACCTTGCGGATTGCCGGCTTTGCGAAGCACCTGCGCCACTATCTGTACGATGCCGGCAATGCCCAGAATGGCGCAGCGACCACGGCACTCGACAGCAGCCTGCGCGTCGTTCAGCCCAGGAACGGCGGCGATGCCGACGTTGCCGGGCTGGAAACCGCGCTCGCGCTACCGCTTGCCACGGTCGGCCCAGGCCTGCGCCACTGGACGATTGGCTATGACGGCACCTTGCTCACCAGCGCCGTCCATCTGGACACGCCGCAGTTGCGCGCTGTCGAGCGTGCACAATATGCTCCGACGCTGCGGTCGCGGCTATGGCTGCGCTATGATGATGGGCGCTCGTCCGCCGATTTGTCGTACCGCGCCACGGGAGCCTATATTCAGGAATATGGCATCCAAGTGCCGCTGATGGGCGGCGCCAGCACGGTCACTAGCAGTGCGCTCGACACTTGGGTTCGCCCCTCGACCGCTCTCGACCTGGGAATAGCCTATCGCCTGCCGCACATGACGCTGCGCCTGACTGTGCGCAACGCCCTCGACGCCACCGTCTATCGCAGTACGATTGGCCGCAACAGCGACGCGGGGCCGCAGACGATCCTGGGCGGACGCCAGGTCGGGATTGAGTGGACGCTTCGGCAGTGAGGTGTCGCGTGGAGTTCGGCAGCTTCAATGCGGCGTCCTAGATAGCGCCTTAGATTTCGCTGGTGAACCGGTCAGCGGCACATGGCCCCCGCTGCCGGCAGATGCTGGATGGCAGCCAGCCGAGCGGTCCAAGAACGGGTAGCAGATCAATTTCCCGCGAAGGCCCGCGCAAAGTGGGCCGCGAATCTGCGAGCACCCACTCCCGGTCCCGGCGGACCCGTATCTCCCGTCTACTGCACTGAACCACGCGCGGACGACACGGGACGTTCGGAACAGCGTTTTGGGTGACTGCAACAAGGTCCTTACGGGGAAGCGGTAAGGCTTTGTCGAACGGTTGTGCGGCGCGTCCGCGGGGAGGCTCAATCAAGAGCCTTGAACCTCGGTCCCTGGCAGCTACCATCACCGCTAACAAAAGATCGGGGAGCGACCGCACGTTGGAAAGTTTCACAGCGTTGAACGAGGCCGATGTAGACCTCAAGCGGTCGGTGATAGAGCAGGCTGTGGAATTCCGCGCGGTTCTGGCGGCGGAGGGCCGAACCACCAAGCTCCTCGAGCTCTTCGACTACCTTCTCGAACGCTCAACTGATACGCGCGCGCCGAAAGAAATAGAAATCGCCATGTCCGTGTTCGGCAAGGATGCCGAGTTCGACACCGCACAGAATTCGACAGTGCGCGCACACGTATATCGGCTTCGTCAGCGGCTGGACGCTTTTTATGCCGGGAAGACCGGCCTGCGGCTGCATATTCCCAAGGGGGAGTATCGCATCGCGCGCACAAGCGATCCCGACTCCGATGAACAGGATATGGACCTGCCGCCATCGGAAACGCGATCGGTCCCGGCGCCCCGGCGGCGTGCAACGGCCTTGTTGGCGATCGGCGGTGCGGCCAGCGTCTTGCTATGGGCGGTACTCTGGGCGTCCGCATCCCATCCGCGAGAGGGGGTGGAAAAGCTGACCTCGCCCTTGGCGGCGACGTCGTTCTGGGCACCGATCGCCACACACCGGCAAGTTCCGGTAATTGCCGCGAGTGACTTCTACATGCTGGCCGAAGGCGCAGCAGAGGGCGGAGTCACGCGTCTCTTCAAATATCCCTTCATCAACTCGGAACGGGATTTGCTCGACTATTTGAAATCGCACCCCGACCAGTTCAGCAAGTTGCGCGACCGCGACATCCACCGCGTTCCGGCGAGCGTCGCGACGGGTGCAGAAGCCATATTGTCGATCGCGTCATCGGTCCGGCCGGACCACGGCATGGGAGAAATCATTCCCGTCTCGCAGCTCTCCCAGGAAACGATCGACGCAAGGAACATCATCTACATCACGCATTTCTCGCAGCTCGCCACGCTGCGCTCGCCTTTCTTCCGCCGCTCTGGCTTCGAGCCCGGGACCGATTTCGACGAGGTGAAGGATAAGGCGTCGGGGCAAACGTTTCGGGCATTGCTGAAGGATACCGATCCCAAGAACCGGAACGGCTATGACTATGGTTATCTCGCCAGCCTGCCGGGTACTTCGGGTAACCAGATACTGGTCGTCTCGGGCATTGACGATTCGGCTTTGTCCCGCATGGTGCGGCTGGTCACGGACAAGCAGCAGCTCGATGCCCTGTCCGCAAAGTTGGGCGGCGCGAGGGCGTTTGAGGCGCTGTACCGCGTTCAGGTTACCGGGGGCCTCGTTTCCGAGACGACGCTGCTGATCGCGCGCCCGCTGTCGGACGCGCCCGCACGCGGCGCATCGCGTTGAGCCCCTTCAAGGCGACCGTCCTCAGAGACCGTTTGAGAATTCGGCGGCCTAGGGCTGGCGAGAGATTTTTCGTCGCCCGCGAGGAGGCTACCGCAGCCGATGCCGGAAGCATCGGTGAGGATCGGTAACGCTGCGGCGACGGAAAAGACCCGGCAGCCCACCCGATCGAATTCCCAAACGGTCTCTCAGTCCTGGAATGCCTTGTCCCAGATATCGCCTGTCTTGATCGGGCGAACGATGAGCAAGGTACTGCCATAGCTTTGATCGAACATGGTTCGGACCTGGTAGAGGGCTTCGAATGCGTTCAAGTCTCCGCCGATTCGACGGCGAAGTTGTTCAACCATCTTCGCGTCGGTGACGACGCTTACCATCTGTCGCGCACCGACATCCCCCGTGCCGGACAGGATTAGGATCTGGCGGCCGGATGGACCCGGCAGACTTGCGATATACCCATAATCGCGTCGCGGCACGATGCCGTCGCCAAGCAGATACGGGCTGTCCGACAGGAAACGCTGGCCCGAGGTCTTGTCGATCAAGTCGTAGCAACGCGTGCCGCAGCGGAATCCCGATATCTGCTGCCATGGCCCGCGCAGCCAAGGGGACAGTGCGTCGAGCGCCCCTACGTAAATCAGGTTAGCGGACTTCATCATCTCCGCATCGAGTGCCGACGACGTCACTGGCTTCAGGGTGGCGGGCTTCAGATAGGATGCGAGGCGGCTGACGGGCGCGAGCAGGCTCGAACTCACGGCATAGAGATCCTGATTCTCCAGGGTCCTCTGCGCTGCCGGATTCTGCATCAGATATTCGTAGAACGCATCGGGTGAGGTGATCGACAAGTCCTGTACGATCGCTTCGTCGCCAGCGTTCCCGCCGCCGCGGCTGGAAAACAGGAAATAGTCGCCCATCACCACATAGGTGGGTACGGCCTCTCCGAGGAATGGAGTCCAGAGCGGCGAGGCGGTCCTCGCTGGCTGCTCGCCCTGTGCGCGATGCCAGTAAAGTAGAGCGGCCGCGGCGTTCAGAGCCAGCAGAATCGCCGCCAGCACCCAGATCGGCTGGAACTTGCCTTGGCGGTTCGTTGCTTCCTCGGCAGTCCCCTCGGTCGGCGGCACTTCTGGGGCGATTTCCGGTCGCTCGAGCACGAACCCGTATTCGCCTTGGGGAATGTTAAGCCGCGGGCCCTCCTTGCCGGCGTAGTAGAGGTCAAGCTTCTTGCGGAGCCGATAGACGCCAACGCGAACCCGGGAGCCCTGCTGACCTGGCGCCGCCCTGCCGTCGGGAAACACATTCTGTGCGATCTCCGACTCTTTCGGGCGATGGCCGGCGAGCGACTGCTCCAGCAGGAAATCGAACAGACTGAGCAACGTATCCGAGCGGTTGGAGGCGATGAAACCCCGCACCTTTTGGCCCTCTTCATCGAGCGCGCGGGCCATCTCGTCCAGAATGCACGACTCTTCTGCTTCCATCTGCTTCCTGTCCACCCCAGTATCCAAAACCCCTTAGCGGTGGTGCATAGGGCATGTCATAGAACGCAGGGGTGCCCACGCAACCCGGCAGATGGAATCGATCGGCGTCCCCGACCCTGTGCTATTTGGTCTGGAAAGTCACCGTCCCGTCCGGATTGACGGTCTCCAGGCCATGCGTGCAGACATATTCGGGGATGCGATAGTCATGGTTACGGGTGTACTTCCAGGTCCAGCGATACGGGGTCTTTAGATACTCCGGATCTTCGATCGTGAAGTCTCCCCGCAACATGTCCGGTCCGGTAAGAGTGTAGCGTTCGGTGACGACCATCCGATCGCCATGGGGGATCTCGAAGAATTCGACGTCCTTTTTCACCCCCCGCGAGGTGACCACCAGCGTATTGTGGTCCCAATGGGCCGAAGCGAAGCCGTTGAAGGTCGGTTCCAGATCGTCCGGGGCCGGGAAGGGGGCGTCCAGATAGATTCGCCGGGTTTGCGCGAACAGTTCGGCCAGAACGGTAATTCGTCCCGGTGTCTGCAGAATTTCGATCGGGTAGATCGCCTGCATCATCGTTGGAATCCCCTCGGGCAGGCAACGTGTGCTCGGATCGACGAGCGCATGGCCTGCATCAAAAGCGGCTTGGCGCTTCTGCCGTATGGCCTTCCACTGCGCGGCATAGGGTTCCAGAAGATCCGGTCCGGGCCGCGGGGGCGGGATGTCGTCAAAGCCTTCGCCGCCTTCCTCGAACGGGCTGGGATAGCGCTGCCAAACCCCGGTGATGTTAGGCGTGGGTGATGGGGCCGGCGTGGCGGCGGGGCTAGGCGCGAGCGCGGTTTGCGCCGGTGCCGCACTGTTCGCCCCTGACGCCAGGGCAGCGGCGATCGCCAGAATAGTCATTTTATCGAAGCGCATCAGGGTCTCATCCCATTTCAACGACAAGGGATTGCGGACGCAGCCCGGCGGGGTTTCTGCTTTCAGGCTGCAGCAGCGCGTCACCAAGCTTGCAGCTTCTGCCCACCCTCCAGGGTCGCAATCTTGAGCGCGCCGCCAGGTTTGCCGTCTCGGAGCGGATAGAAGGTAACGGAGATTTTGTCGCCGCCCTTCAGCGTGTTGAACTTCCAGCCGGTCTGCCGCATATTTGACGGGCTGCCGCATTCCAGCGTGTAGGTAGTGTTGCCGCTTTTCACGAGCACATAGACATGGGGATTCGCCCACTGGTACTGCGTTACCGTGACGTTCTTCAGTTCCACGATCTTGGTTTGATCGAACATCGCGAAGGAGTGGTGCGCGAGCGCCGGGCCTGACATCATCAAGGCTCCGCCTATCAAGGCTGCAATTCGCTTCATCCTCTTCATTCCGAATTCTTCCTTATCTGAGCTTCGGCGTGCCGGTGGCGCCATGCGCGCGACAGAGCGAACTGGCGCGCCCGTTCCTTGATGGGCAGGGACCGTTCCGGGTAGAGCGCAACCCTAAGCGAAGCACCGCACGCCGAAAATCCGTGAAGCGGTCATGAAACAGTTCCGGGGCGGCGCCGGCTGTCGGGGGGGCGGCGAACAAGGCCTCCGCCGCTTCAATTCAGCTTTGGCAGTGCGCAGCTTGTGAGCTGATCGTACTCGGGCGGGGGCGCTTATCCGCCTCCATTGTAACGAAAACGCGATTGTTCGGAACGTTTCCGGACGGTGTCCTGGCGGTGGCGCCTATTTACTCATCAACAACAAACTGCGCCAAATACGGCCTCTGCGTTACAAAAATGCAACGATGTCCGCGCCGGCTACAGATTGTTGCGTTGGCCCGTGTCTATCCAGCAGCGGACATCGGCGGGCAGCCGCGAGCCGCAGGCGCAGACCTATGCGCTGTCAACGCGACAAGGTTTCAGAGGGGAAGACATGAACAGCTATCAGGGAACCGGGCGGAGAAAAGACAATCGTCAATCGCGGCTGACAATGCTGATGTTGGGAACGGCGCTCGCCTCTATCGCAGTGCCCGCACAAGCGCAAGATTCTGCCGACAAGCAAACCGCTGCCGGGCCGCAGGAGCGTCGCCAGGCAGTAGTCGACACCGATGAAATCATTGTTTCGGCGCGACGCAGGGACGAGAAGCTCACCGACGTACCGGCGTCGATCACAGCCCTTTCAGCGGACTATCTGAAGACGCAGAACATCCAGAGTTTCACCGATTACGCAAGCCGCGTGCCCAACCTCAGCTTTCAATATGGCCAGGGCGGCAGCCTGTTATGGAGCGGCGATCGTCAGACCACCATTCGCGGCGTGGTCGGCGTCGGTACCACCGCTTATTACATCAACGATACGCCGGTTCCGTCTTCGGTCAGCCCGCTGGCGCTCGACCTCGATCGTATCGAAGTGCTCAAGGGGCCGCAGGGCACGCTGTTCGGCACCAGCTCGATGGGCGGCACCCTTCGTTTCATCACCCGCAAGCCGTCGCTCAGCGAGAATTCCGGCGCCGTGCAGCTCCAGGCGGGGGGCACGAAAGCGGCAGGGTTCGACGGCAATGCCAACGCCCAGGCGAATGTCGTGCTGTCGCCGGGGCGCGCCGCGCTGGATATCGCCGTCGGATTTACGCACGATTCCGGGTACATAACCCGCCAGTTCACCGATGCAGCCGGGCGGCTGGTGTCGCGCAAGGGCCAAGGCCGCAACGATGTCGCGATGGGATCGGTAACGCTGCGCCTGAAGCTTTCCGAGCGATTGGAAGCCTCGGCCAACGTCATCGGACAATATAGCTATCTGCACGGCTTCCCGGCGGCCTATGTGCCGCTGCCGGGCTATCGGCCGCTATCCTATACTGTGAATCGCGACGCCGATCAGCAGGAGTATTCGGCCGATGGCTGGGGCTTGGGTTCCCTCGCGCTGAACTACGCCGGCAACGGCTTCGCTGTCACGTCGTCCACCAGCTTCTTCGCCCGGAAGATCACCGAGCTAGAAGACGATACCGAGGGCAGCCTGCTCTATCTGATCCAGAATTTCGGGTCGGATTTCAACGTGCCCGTGCTCTATCAATATAATCGGGCGCGGGAGACGCGCTTCACCCACGAAGACCGCCTCTCGTTCGAAGAGGGAACGATCCTCCCGCATCTCAGCGGGACCGTGGGTGTGTTCTATCAGCGCCGATTCAACAACACCCGCGTTCCGGTGATACCGATCAAGGAGCTGGTGGATGCGGGTTTCTCCCCTTCCAACTTCGGGTCGTCGAATGCGCGAAACCATGCGAGCGACGTCGCGGTGTTCGGCGAACTCTATTACGAAATCGTCCCCAAGCTGACGATCACGGCCGGGCTTCGCAAATATTGGACGCGGCAGAACACGGACCCTTCGACCGACATCGGCCTCCTGTACCTGCCGACCGGCTCCAACTTCAATCCGGCGCTGCGCAGCCGCATGACCGGCCTGGTGCCCAAGGCGGTGCTGTCCTACAAGATCGGCGACGAGGGCAATATCTACGTTTCCGCCTCCAAGGGCTTCAGGCCGGGCGGCGGGCAGTCGGCCCTGCCCAATATCTGCGCGGCCGATCTGGCGGCGCTCGGGCTCGATAACAACAAGATCCGCCAATATCAGTCCGATACCCTGTGGAATTACGAAGTTGGCGCAAAGAGCCGGCTGGCGGGCGGACGGCTCAGCGCGTCGGTGGCTGCGTTCCAGATGAACTGGAGCAACATCCAGCAATCCACGCTGCTCAATTGTCTCCTGCCGTTGACGACCAATGCCGGCAAAGCCCGCATCCGCGGCGGTGAGATGGAGCTTTCCGGTCGCCCGTTCGCTGGCGTGCCGCTCTCGATCCAGATCGGGATTGGCTATACCGATGCCGTCCTCGTCGACCCCGGGGTGCTCCCGCAGCCGGCGAACAGCCCCTTGCCGCAGGTGCCCAAGTGGAGCGGCGCGATTTCCGGCAGCTACGAGACACCGCTCAACGCTTCCCTGCAGCTCTTCATTGCGGGCGACTATAGCTATACCGGCCCGCAGCGTGTGACGAACGCGGCTGGTCAATTCTACAAGCGCCAGGCGATTGACATGGTCAACGGCAATATCGGCCTGCGTTTTGGGCGCTCGCAGCTGATGCTCTACGTCAAGAACCTGCTCGACAAGCGACTGAACTATGGCGACCAGCCTGCCGCGAGCTTCGAACGTCAGGAAGAACTTCCCGACGGTTCGCTCCAGCGATTGCCCCGCGGTGTGGTGAGTCGTCCGCGTCAGATCGGCGTGCAGTATCAGCTCGAGTTCTGAGCGCGCTGGGGGGCGGTCCTTGCGGCCGCGGCCCTTGAATCTGCGAAGGTGGAGGATGCGATGGAGCAATTGTTCAGCAAGCCGGTGGTCGTGCGGGCTCTCCTTGCGATCGGCGCTCTTTTCCTGGCGCCGGTATCTCATGCCGACCCCCGGATCAGTGGCGTGTGGAACCATTATCCGCCGTTGCCCGGCACCTTTTCAGGGGAGCCCGATCCTCCGGAATGGGACCCGGGCGAACCGCCCTTGCGCGAACCCTATCTGACTCAATGGAAACAGCTTCAGGCCAAGCGCGAAGCGGCAGAGGCCAGTGGCAAGCCGCTGCCAGACGACAGCGCGCTTTGTCGCCCGACCGGCATGCCGCAGATCATGTTCGCGCATTACGCGCTCCAGATCCTGCAGAACCCGGAGCTGAAGCAGATCACCATCCTGTCCGAATTCATGGCGGAGATCCGCCGCATCTATCTGGACGAGACGATGCCGCCGATCGAGGACATCAACCCCAGCTATTTCGGCTATTCGGTGGGAAGGTGGAACGGCGACGTGCTGGAGGTGACCACCGCGGGCATCAAGGAAAGCGCCCGATTCATGGACATTCCCCACTCAGACAAGATGATCATTCGCGAGCGCCTCTTCATTGAGCAGTCGGGCCTGCTGATCGACCAAGTTTCGATCGAAGACGCGCAGTATATGACCAAGCCTTATACGTTCCGGATCATGTACCGGAAGGAACCACCTTCCTACAAGATCAACGAGTTCGTCTGCGACAATCAGCACACCGTCGTCCTGCCGGACGGCAGCATGGGCATGGACGTCGAGCACCGATGAGCAAGCGATCCGATAGCGCTGGACCGCTGGAGGGCCGGCGCAGCTTCCTGAAGCACGTGATCGCTGCCGGCAGCAGCCTGATATGCGGTCCCGGCATGGCCCGGGCCGCGCGGTCGCCGCGGCTGCCAGCTGCTACCATACGCGGTCTCGTCCCGCAGGACCACACGCTGCTGCGCATGCCGGGGCTGGGGGATGGCTTCAAGATGAGCTGGGGCGCCGATGATCGTCAGTTCGTCGTCCTGAACGACGGGACGGGGTGGGGGGATGCGCCGCCGCGCACTTTCTTCAAGCGATCGCTCTGGAGGATGGCCGGTCAGCCCGGACAGGCGACGGTAGATCCGATCCCAGGCTATCCCAACGTCGATGCGGCAATCGAATCCGATGCGATCCCGCATTATCATGGACATGGTGTGCTGGCGGTGAACGGCAGGGTGTACCAGTTTCTCGGCGCGCTCGACCGGGCCGAGGACAGGCTTCGACAGTGGAACGCGGCCAAGCTCATCTACTCCATCGATGGCGGTCGGACTTGGTGCAACCAGGATGGCAGCCAGCCCGTGCGCAGTGACGACTGGGACCGGCAATCCAGCAGCAGCATGGCTTTCTTCAACGAACCGGATGGCTGTTTCTCGTTGCTGAGCTTCCTGCAGATGGGACAGGACTATCGCGCCAATCGCGACGGCTATGCCTATGTGTACAGCCCCAACGGCAATGTCGACGGGCGGATGAACGAACTGGTCCTGTTCCGCGTGCCGGTAGACCGGATTCTCGACAGGAGCGCCTATAGCTTCTTCGCGGGCAGGTCCGCGAGCGGCGAGCCGGTCTGGAGCAAGGCAATCGCCGCACGGCAGCCGGTGCATGTCTTCCCTCGCGGCTGGGTGAACCGAACCAGCCTGTTCCCAGGCGATATCGTGGTCGAGACCTGGCTGCCGAGCGTCGTGTTCAATGCGCCGCTCGGGCTCTACATGATGGTAAGCTCCGGCACGGGCTGCGCACCGGATGGAACCGAGTTCGCCAAGCCTGGCTATCTCGGCTTCTGGGTATCGGAGACGCCATGGGGGCCGTGGCGGCAAGTGCATGAGGACACGGCCTGGACGCCCGGCGGAGACCCCGAGTCACGGCCCTATTCTCCGCAAATTGCGCCAAAATGGATCGCGGAAGATGGCAAGTCGCTCTGGCTGGCATGGACCGATCTCAAGGGCATTCGCAGCATGGGCGTGGATAGCGCGGCGGAGGCAGGCGAACCGCAGGCGCCCGGATCGCAGCCGGAAGCAGGGGGAGGCGAGGACGTCCTGGCGCAGGCGGTGATGATGCGCCGTGCGATGCCGAACTACACGTTCAATGCCCAGCGTTTCGACCTGGCGCTGGGTTGACATGAAGGGGCGGCCAGGACCTGGCCGCCCCTTCTTTTTTCTCGACCTACGCGAAGTCCCGCGCGGCGGCAGGTCGCCACGCGGGACTTCGCGCTTATTTCAGCCCGAGCGAGACCGTGCCGTCCGGATTAATCACGTCGAGACGGTGATCGCAGACATATTCCGGAATGCGATAGTTGTGGTTGCGCTTATATTCCCACCGGATCTTGTATGGCTTGTTCAGATATTCCGGATCCTCGATCGTCACATCCAGCCGCAGCTTGTCCTTGCCGATAAGACGATAGCGCTCGGTGACGAGCATCGCGTCGCTGTGAGGGATGTCGTAGAATTGCACTTCCTTCTGCACGCCGCGGGTCTTTACGGTCAGAACGCCACCTGCCCAGTGCGCGGACGAGAAGCCGTAATAGGATGGCGGCAGATCGTCCGGCGCCGGGAACGGGGTGTCGAGATAGATCCGCCGGGTCTGCATGAACAGTTCGGCGAGGACGGTGATCTGCCCACGGGTCTGCAGGATCTGGATCGGATAGATCGCTTCCATGATGCCGGGCGTGCCCTCCGGCAGGCAGCGGGTGCTGGCATCCACCAGTGGAGTGCCGGCCTTGAGCATCGCCTGCTTCTTCTCCTGCAGCGCTTTCCAGGCGCTGGCGAAAGGCTCCTTGAGATCGGGATTGCCGCCCGGCGGCGGGGTCAGCTTGGTCTCGTCATCGTCGTCGAACGGAAAGGGATCGCGTTCCCAGACGCCCCTGATGTCCGGTTGCCGATGCACGATCTTTGCCTTGCCGCTCTGGGGTGACTGCGGCGCTCCGGCCACGGCACGTTGGTCGGCGGCGGCCAGTGCCAATGCAGAGCAGAGCGCGAGGCTTGCCATCATCTTCAGGTTCATCGGGCCCTCTCTCGTTTTCGATGTTCGGGAAGTTACCGCGGGTTACGCATGTGTGCGGATCATTTGCGGCCGAGGCGGCCCGCCACGGCCTATCCGTCACCACGCATCGAGTTTGCGGCCGTCGGGAATCGTGGCGACCTTCAATGCGCCGCCGGGCTTCCCGTTACGAAGCGGATAGAAGGTGATGTCGATCTTATCGCCGGCCTTGATCGTGTTGAACTTCCACCCGGCCCGGGTCATGTTCGAGGGGCTGTTGCATTCCAGCGTGTAGCGTTCCCCGCCACTTTTCACGACGACGTATACATGTGGGTTCGACCACTGGAACTGTTCGACGGTGACGCCTTTCAGTTCGGAGATCTTGGTCTGGTCGAACATCGTGAAGGAATGATGTGCCATCGCCGGCATGCCGACGACCACCAGCCCTGCTACTGCCGCGACACCATATGCTGCCTTCCTAATCATTCGAATCGCTCCCCATTATAAGGATTTACTACCCCGCGCCGACAGCCGCTCGCTGGCTCTTCTCACTTCATCGGTGTGTTTCGACATTCACTCGCTGAATGCTGCAGCGCCGTGTTGCCGTGAAAGGCAACGTACGTCGTAGCCTATATCGGGTCGCCGGAGCCTCAAGTGTGAAGCGGTCGTGAAACTGTTGATCGACGCGCCGACGCCGGTCGTGCGCGCTGAAATTTCTAATAATCCAGCATTTCTAGAGGGTTGTCGCTGCCTCGCGAAGGGTAGGCAGGTCGCCCTACAAGAGCTCGGGCAAGGGCGCGCGGACGTAACAAGCCAGCAGCGGAACGTTTCCGCACGGTTAAATGTGCCAACACGACATTTACATCCGCGCAACAAAATGTCCCATTATTCCAGCGTCGTTGCCAATAAGAAACTATCCAAAGCTGCAGGACGCAAGGGAGAACTTGTCCGCATTTTCGCTTCGAGAGTCTCCCGGAGCACGTGGAGAGGGAGGCTCTGCCTCAAATGATCCGCAGGTGAACAAACCAAGCTTCGCGCCCGAACGCAGAAAAGGCGGGGCGAGAAGCCAAACCTGACACGGGGAAGAGGGGAATCATGAAAAGTTCGACAGCCTGGATCATGCCGCTCGGGGGCGGCATCACCGTTGAATCCGTCTCGATCACGGCACTGCTTCTCGCCGGTTCGGCGCTGGTGCTGCCTGCTGGCGCCGCTCATGCGCAGGAAGCACCCCAGAAGCAGGAAACACCCCAGAAAAGGGCGACATATCAGGAGCCTCTCCCCACGGAGGAAATCCTCGTCTCTGCCCGCCGAAAGGACGAAAAGCTGACGGAGGTGCCAGCATCCGTCACTGCCTACTCTTCCGATTATATGAAGACGCAGAATATCCAGAACTTTATCGACTATGCGACTCGCGTTCCCGGCCTTAGCTTCCAATATGGCGAGAACGGTGCGCTGCTGTGGAGCGGCAGCCGTGAGACGACCATCCGCGGCGTCGCCGGCGCCGGCACCACCGCCTATTATATCAACGATACGCCGGTGCCGGCTTCGGTCAGCCCGCTCACGCTTACCCTCGATCGCATGGAGGTGCTTAAGGGCCCGCAGGGCACGCTGTTCGGCGCGAGCTCCATGGGCGGGACCATGCGCTTCATCACCCGCCGGCCGTCCTTCTCCGAGACTTCCGGTACCGCGGAAGTGGAAGGGGGCGTCACCAAGAATGCCGGGTTCGATTATAGCGCGAACGCGGTGGCCAATGTCGTGCTCGCACCGGGCCGTGTTGGGCTCGATTTCGGATTCGGCTATACCCATGATTCCGGTTTCACGACGCGGCGTTTTCCCGACGAGTCCGGCAAGCTGATCTCCCGCGACGGCCAGGGACGCGACAATACTTTGTCGGTTCGGCCACTTTGCGCGTGAAGCTCACCGATACGCTCGAGGCGTCGATCAACGGCATCGTCCAGACGACGGACCTGCACGGATTTCCGGCCGCCTATCTCCCGCTGCCGGGCTACAAGCCAGTATCCTACATTTCGGACCGCGACCGCGACGTGCAGGAATTCTCGAAGGATCGCTGGGGCACCGGCTCTTTCGTGCTGAACTATTCGGGGCAGGGTGTCTCCGTCGTCTCCTCCACCAGCTACTTCGTGCGGAAGATCCGCGAGCGTGAGGACGATACCGAGGGCAGCAACATCTATTTTGATCAGCGGACCGGCCTCGATCTCGGCAATCCGGCGGTCTACCAGGAGAGCGTGCAGACGACGAAGCTCTTCACGCATGAAGATCGCCTGTCGTTCGACCAGGGTACGCTGCTGCCGCACCTGTCCGGTGTAGTCGGCATCTATTATCAGCATGCCCATGAGCGATCGATAACGCTCGCCGTCCCAATCCCGGCGCTGAAAGCTGCGGGGATCACGCCGGATTTTCTGGGGGATAGCAACTCCGTGAACCGGTCCGACGATGCGGCAGTGTTCGGCGAGCTATACTACGAGCTCGTTCCGAAGCTGACCGTGACGCTGGGGCTGCGCAAATACTGGCTGCGTCTGAAAACCGACGCGTCGACCGATGTCGGGTATCTTTATCCCGATGGCATCAGCGTCAATCCGGAGTTGCGGAGCAGCCGGACCGGGGTCGTTCCCAAGGCCGTCCTCTCCTACAAGATCGGCGATCAGGGGAATGTCTATGCGTCCGTCTCTAAGGGGTTCCGGGTCGGCGGCAGGGAGCAGACGCTGCCGGACATCTGCTCCGCGGACCTCGCGAACCTGGGCCTGACACGCGATCAGCTCCGGCAATATCGATCGGACAGCCTGTGGAGCTATGAGGTCGGCGCGAAGAGCCGGCTGGCGAATGGCCGCCTCACCGCGGCGGTCGCCGCCTATCAGATCGACTGGTCCGACATCCAGCAATCGATCACGCTGCCGACCTGCACGATCACGCTGACGACGAATGCGGGCAAGGCGCGGATCCGTGGCGGCGAGCTGGAACTGTCGGGGCGTCCGTTCGCCGGTGTGCCGCTGTCGATCCAGCTGGGGCTGGGCTACACGAACGGCGTGCTGCAGGATCCCGGCGTGCTTCCCCAGGAGCCCAATAGCCCGCTGCCGCAGGTGCCGCGCTGGACCGGCACCATCTCGGGCTATTATGAAACCCCGCTGAGCAAGTCCGTCCAGTTGTTCCTGGCGGCGGACTATAGCTACACCGGCTCGACAAGGGTCGCCGACGGAAGCGGCGGATTCTGGACGCGCCAGCCGATCAACATGGTCAACGGCAATATCGGCGTAAGCTTCGGGTCTTCGCAGCTTATGGTCTATGTGAAGAACCTGCTCGACAAGCGGCTGAATTTCGGTGCGCAACCGGCTGCCGGTTTCGAGCGGCAGGAGTATCTGGACGACGGATCGCTGCAACGCCTGCCGCGCGGGGTGGTGAGCCGGCCGCGCCAGATTGGCGTGCAATATCAGTTGAACTTCTGATCGACGGGGCCGGGGATGGCAACTCGCCATCCCCGGCATACCGAACCTGCTCTTTTCTATGGACGACGTGCCCTTCCGCATTTCCACCCGCGATCGTGAAGCGCGTGTTCCAGGACATCGAGGCCGAAGCGGGCATGCGCCGTCCTGCTAGCCTGCCAACCGACGATCCGCCTGGCTTAGGTATCGATGACGAAGGCGACGTAGATGCCCCCCCGAGGCATCGTGCTTATCATCGATGAACGCGATCATTGCCGGAACGAGCGGTCGAGCTCCGCCTGCGCAAAATATGCCGACGCCTTGCGGAAAATCTCATTGGCCTGATGCAGCGCGCGAACCTCGCGCTTCAGCGCCTTCATCTTGTCGGCAACCTCGGTCGGGACGCCAGCCCGCTTGCCACTGTCGAACTCGGCCTTCTTCACTCACTCATGCAGCGTTTGCAGAAACGCAGCCGATCTTCTCCGTGATCGACACCACTGCCGCCCAGCGGGAAGGACAATCGCGCTCGTGATTGACCACCATCCGCACCGCCCGCTCGTGGACCTCGGGTGCAAACTTTTTCGTTGTCTTGTTCATGCGGACTCCAATTTTCTCAGGCATTGGAGCCTTGGGCAAAGCCAACCCCGTTCAGCCCGTTCGCCATTTGATTGGGCGCACGCAACTCGTCGCAGAGCGTTGCTGGACGTACTTCGGTTACCTCCATAAGCTCAGGTGCCCTGATCGGCTCTGGTCGGGTCCTGTTCTGATAGGGGGGCGGCGGACGGATATGAGCGGCAGACGGGAGATGGCCGCAATAATCCATGAAAATATGGACCGGGAAGGCGCGCGTGTCTCGGCTTTCCTGGCCTCGCGCCGTGCCGAACGACTGTTGACGCTGTTCGAGTTCCTGCTCGAACAATCGCGACAGGGTCTGCGGCCGGGAGAAGCGGACGTTGCCGCCGCCGTCTGGGGCGAACTGGCATGCGGCAAGGGGGGCGGAGGCAGCAATGTCCGGATCTATGTCTCCCGCATGCGGAAGATGCTCGACCAATATTATGAAGCCCGACCGGGACCGCGGCTGATCGTTCCGAAGGGTGAATACAGCATCGCGCTGGTCGGCACCGCGGAAAACCAAGGGTTGGAACATGACGGGGAGGCCCCCCGGCTCGCACCCTGGCGCGGCATGCGGCCCAGCAACGCGACCAGGGTTTTGGTCGCGCTGGCCGGCGTGAATCTGGTCCTTGCCTGCATCTTCTTGCTGACCGCTCGCCCCGACGACACGGGGCCCCTTTGGAGCGCCATCGCGCCGGCACGCTTTCCCACGGTTATCGCCATCGGAGACCATTTCCTGTTCGGCCGCCGGCATGACGGCGAAGTGGCCGAGATCCTGCGCGATTTCTCCATCCACGGCCGGGAGGAGTTTCGACAGCGAAAGCCGGTTCTTGAACGGGGCGGAGATGAGCTCGTCGATCTCGATCTGAGCTATGTCAGCTCGAACACGGCCTTCGCCTTGCGCAGCCTTATGGTGGCAACGGAAAGCCAGGGCGCGGAAAGGTCGCAGATCCGCGTGATCCCGGCGTCCGGGCTGGACCCGGAAATCTTCAAGAGCAACGACATCGTCTATACGGGGCGTTTCGATGATCTGGGGCCTCTGATCGGGGCGGCCCTTGCACGGGCCTCCAAGTTCACGCTGAGCCCGGACGGCCGGCAGCTTGCCGACAAGGCATCCCGCAGAACCTATCCCGCGGCCGTTTCGGGCGATGCAGGCAAGGACATTCCGATCGGCGACTATGGCTATGTCGCCAGCCTGTCCGGCCCCTCCGGCAACCGCATCCTCATAGTATCGGGCCTGGGCGATGCCGCAGTCGCGCAGATGGCAGACCTCGTGGCGAGCGAGGCGGGCCTAGCCGAACTGGCCAAGCGGATCGGAAGGAAAACTGACAGTTTTGAGGCCCTGTATCAGGTACGAGCGATGTACAGCCAGAGCTATGGTCGGCGCCTCATCTTCGTTCGAGCAATCGACGATCAGGACATTTGGGACAATCCGGGCCAGGGCGCCGGCCCGGGGGCCTTCCGGTGGTCGCCATGAGGCGGTCAGGGCAGGCCTTTCAGCGTGCGGACGAACAGCAGCCCGTTCCTGTATCGCAGGTCGCCGAGTGACCGGATGTCATAGAGTGCTTCGAACGAAGCTGCCCCGTGCGACTGGCGCGCCAGCGTCTCCAGCTGGGCGGGATCCTGTGCGATCCGCGCCATCTGCGGCAGGGCGGAGTCCTCCAGCCCCGCAATGATCCAGAGCGCACAGCCATCCGGCTTCATGATGCGCGCATAATAGCCATAATCGTCGACGATCGCCGGGCGCTTCAGCGGGTTCCGGTTCTTCTGGTCGATGGCATCCGTCAGCTTGGCCTGGAAGGTGCGGTGGTGGTCCGGATCCGCCAGATCGTCCGACACCGGATCATAGGTGAAGCGGGAGACCTGGAAAACGAGGTCGTGCAGCAACCCCAGCTGATCGAGCCGGCCGAAGTACAGGATGTTGCGTCCGTTCAATCGGTCCGGCGTGAATTTGGACATGGTCAGCACGGCAGGAACGATCAGCTTGCCTTCGCTCCGGAAAGCGAGCCCCCCCAGCAGCGACCATAGCCCCTCGGCGCTGCTGGTCGACATATCATAGTCGTCGCGATCGCGGATCTGTTCGCCCTGATCGTTACCGGCCGATGGCGCGGCGTCGAGCTGGGCCGCCGACTGGATCGTCGGACGCATGACGAGCCTGGGGGGCTGGCCGTCCGCACCGGACTGAAAATAGAGATAGGAGTCGCCCACCACCACAAGGGGTTCCCCGCAACGCGCTTCCGCATGGCGATATGCGCCGATCGGTGGGGATGCCGGCGTTTCGGACTGGCCGCGCAGCAAAAACAGAGAGCCCCAGGCGGATGCGGTGAGCAGTAGGCCAAGGGCAGCGCCAATCTGCAGCCGTGAGAAACGCGCGCGCGGTGCCGCCTCTGCCGGATCCGGAAGCGCCGGGCCCTGGGGGGGCAAGGGAGCAAGGCTTTCGGCGGGAGCGTCCGGGACGAGAAATATGCGATACTGGCCCTTGGGAATGGTCAGGCGAGGACCCGGCCTGTCCCCATAAAGCGCATCGAGCCGGCCACGTAACCGATGCACATACACCCGCACCATCGCATCTTGCGACGTATCGTAACGGTCGTCCTTCCCGAACACCTCGAAGGCGATCTCGATTTCCTTCGGCGCCCGCATGTCCTGCGAATGGGCGAGCAGATAATCGAACAGCAGCAGTAGCTTTTCCGAGCAGCCATCGGCCTCCAGCAACACCCGCACGCGCCGTGCTTCGGCAGCGAGAGGGGCTTCCGGCCTGGGTTCCGTCATGCTGTTGTTCCGCTCAACGCCTGGCCGAGTAACGTGTCAAAACTGTTACTGCCCTTAAGCAAGGCCTTGGCATGTAGCACAGCATGCAGGCGTTGCAACGCTTGGCTGCCGTAAGCGCAATCAGCGGGATCGCGGTCCGATGTGCTCCATGGCGGCACGATCGGCTGAAATAGTGGGCCAGCGAAAACAATGACCTAGGGGGGAGCGGGTGGCCTGGCTGCCCGACCGATAAGAACAGACGGAGGAGAGCAAATGCGATATGAGGTTCCGTGCGCGCTTGTCACCTTGCTGGGCATCGTCCCGGGCATGGCCGTTCCAGCCGCGGCGCAGGAGCAGAACTCCAAGCCGGCCCCGTCGAGCGACAATGCCGCTCGCCAGGAAAACGAGAATCCCGACGCGATCGTCGTGACCGCCCGTCGCAAGGAAGAGACGCTGACGACGGTGCCGGCCTCCATCACGGCCTATGGATCGGATTTCCTCAGAAAACAGAATATCACCAGCTTTGCCGATTACGCCACCAAGGTCCCGAACCTTGCGTTTCAATTTGGCCAGGGCGCCGGCACGCCCCTGTGGAGCGGCGGGCGCCAGACCTCGATCCGCGGCGTCGCAGGCACGGACACCACTGCCTATTATATCGACGACACCCCGGTACCCTCGTCGGTCAGCCCGCAGGTTCTCAATCTCGATCGCATCGAAGTGCTGAAGGGACCGCAGGGCACGTTGTTCGGCGCGAGCTCGATGGGTGGCAACCTGCGCTACATCACGAAAACGCCGTCGCTGAGCGACAATAGCGGCATCGTCCAATTGTCTGGCGGCCACACCGCCCATGGCGGACTGGACATGGACGCCAACGGCCAAACCAACCTGGTCCTCTCGCCCGGCAAGGTCGCACTCGATGTTGCGGCGGGCTACACGCGCGAGTCCGGCTACATCACCCGCCGCTTCCCGGACGGCCGCGGCAATCTCGTCAGCCGGGACGGGCAGGGCCGTAACGAGACCATATCCGGCTCGGCAAAATTGCGCGCGGCGCTCACGGACGAACTCGAAGTGACGGTCTCGGCGATCGGCCAGACCTCGACACTGCACGGTTTTCCGGCGGCATATGCGCATCTGCGGGAATACCGGCCCATCTCCCTCACGGTCGATCGCGCACGGGACGTCCAGGAATATTCCAAGGATCGCTGGGGCATCGGCTCGCTCGTGTTCAACTACAAGGGCGACGGCGTTTCGGTCATCTCCTCAACCAGCTATTTCACACGCCGCCTCAACGAACGGGAGGACGACACCGAAGGCTCGATCGAATTCCTCAACACCCTGGGCATTGATGCAGGCGGTTCGACCTTTGTCACGGCGACCGAACAAAAGGAGCGTCGCTTTACGCAGGAATTGCGCGTGTCGGTCGATGACGGCGTGCTCCTGCCGGGCCTCTCCGGCATCCTCGGCGTCTATTATCAGCATGCCAGGCGGGACACGCGCGTGCCGGGGCAATTCAGCCAGGTGCTTGCCGATGCCGGCTTCAACCCGCCCTATCTGGGCAACCAGACGCTGCGAATCCGGTCGAACGACACGGCGCTGTTCGGCGAGCTATATTATGACATCGTGCCCAAATTGACGCTGACGCTTGGGCTCAGGCACTATTGGATTCGGCAGAAGACCGCGCCAACAGTCGATAGCGGTGTCATCATCAGCGGCGGTTTTGCGGCGCAGCCGGGCTTGTCGAACAGCCAGTCCGGCGTCGTTCCGAAGGCGGTGCTATCCTACAAGGTCGGTGGCGGAAACATCTACGCGTCGGTCGCCAAGGGCTTTCGGCCCGGCGGCGCGCAGCAGCGGCTGCCGGACATCTGCTCGAGCGACCTCGCTGCACTCGGTCTCACCGCCAATAGTGTCCGCCAATATCGGTCGGACACGCTGTGGAGCTATGAAGTCGGGGCCAAGTCGCAATTCGCTGGCCGGCGCATGTCGGCATCGGCCGCAGCGTTTCAGATAGACTGGTCCTCGATCCAGCAACTCGTGCCTCTCTCCGGCTGCCAGATTTCCTTCACGGGCAATGCAGGAAAGGCGCGCATTCGCGGCGGCGAACTCGAGCTGTCCGGAAGGCCCTTTGCGGACGTGCCGCTTACGGTACAGGCAGGCATCGGCTATCTATCTGCCATTCTCACCGATCCGGGCTATCTCCCCAGCCCGGCGGGCAGCAGGCTACCCCAGGTTCCCCGCTGGACCGCCAGCATCTCCGGCTATTACGAGCATCCGCTCGGCGGCGATGCCAAGCTCTTCGTCTCTGCCGATTACAGCTACACGTCCACGGTGAATGTATCCGTGGGGCAGGGCGCCTTTACGGTGCGTCAGCCCTTCAACATCGTCAACGGCAACGTCGGTATCAGCTTCGGCCAAAGCCAGGTGCTGCTCTACGGCAAGAACCTTCTGAACAAGGTTCTGAACTATGGCGACCAGCCTTCGGCCAGCTTCGACCGTACCGAACTGGGCGACTTCGTTTCCGATCGCCTGCCGCGCGTCATCGTAAGTCGCCCCAGGCAGTTCGGCATTCAATTTCGCCGGACCTTTTGACGGTGCCGGCATTGCGCCTGCCGGCTTACCCCAACCTCAACATATTCCAGAAGGATAGACTAATGGCTTCTTCCCCCACCACGCTGCCCGAAGACGTGGCGATCGCTGCCGAACTCCATGTGCTCGTCATGACCAGGGACGGCGAGACCCGGCGCATTCCCGCCCGGGGCGGCGCCTCGGTCATGGAGATACTTCGGGATGCAGGAATAGACGATCTGCCGGCCTATTGCGGCGGTGCCTGTTCCTGCGCCTCCTGCCATGTGCACGTGGCGCCGGAATGGACGGACAAGCTGCCGCCGATCGGCGAAGACGAGGCGATCCTGCTCGAGTCAGCGGCGAACCACGCCGACACCTCCCGCCTGTCGTGCCAGATTCCGTTCTCGGCGGCCCTTTCCGGCCTGCAGGTGCGCACTGCCTACACCGAGTGATTCAAACACCACGACGCAGTTATGCGCTAGTTCATCGGAGAGGTTGTCGTGGAACATATCATTCAGGCCTTGCAAGCGGCGTATGCCGAGTCCTGGAAAGAGATCATGGCCGGGTCGATATTGTTCGATCTGCTGTACTTCGTGCTGGGGGGGATCTTCTACTTCTTCCTCAGTGCGCGCCATGAAAAGGCGCTCTCGCTCGATCAGCTTCCCCGCTACCTCGTCGATCCGCATCTGACGGGGGGGCTTCAGCCGGTCGAACATGCCCGGCAATCTGCCAGGATCGATCGCCGGTCCTGGCTCGTGCGCCTGTTGTGGGCGCCGCCGCTCATCGCCATCACGACGGCCTTGGGCCTGGCGCTGGGCGTGTATCTCGCCGGCAGGTTCAACCTCTGGTTCGGTGCACGCCCGCCGGTGCATTGGCCGCAATGGGCCGTGCTGCTTTGCCAGGCGAGCGTGATCTTCCTGGTGGGAGACTTCGGAAACTACTGGAATCACCGCTGGATGCACCGGGTGCCGATATACTGGGCTTTCCACCGGGTGCACCATTCCGCGGAAACGCTGAACTATTTCACAGGCGACCGCGAACATCCGTTGGAGGTTTTCCCCAGCGCGATCCTTCAGGGGATCTGGAACGGTGTTGGCACGGCGATCGTGCTATGGGCAACAGGGACGAGCCTGCAGACTGCCGCCTTGCCTGTTCTCGTGGGGCTGGGCGTGGTCTGGAACATCCGTACGATCCTGCTCCATTCCCACTTTCCCCTGTCGTTCGGACCGCTGGACTATGTGATTGGTGGTCCGATCATGCATCAGTTGCACCACAGCGCCGAAGCGCATCATTTCAGCCGCAATTTCGGCGTACAGCTGATGTGTTGGGACTGGTTGTTCGGATCGATCTATGTTCCCGCGAAGGGCGAGACCTTTCGGCTCGGGCTTAGCGAAGACGAGCTTGGCCCGCGTAATCCCCATGGGACATTGAAGACCCTCTATCTCGAACCGTTTCAATATGCCTGGCGCGTCACGTTTGCACGGCGCGATCCGTCGGAAGAGCAGAAAAGGGTCGATTAGTGGCTGCACCTCTTGTCCGGTCGCGAAACACGTTCGGCGTTTCGGACGATGGGTGCGGTTGCTGATGCATCTGATCCGCCCGCGCGCTTCGGGCCTTGATCCGATCATCGCCGGAAGTCGGCGATCATCGGTCTCTTCGCCGTGACTGGATCGTGATGCAGCCCCGCCATTGGCACCCGCTGCACACCGAGCGCGACCTGCGGTGCTGCGGGACGGATCAGTTGCGAAAGTCCGGCTTTGGCGGCGTCGATCGCGCACGTGCCGGCTGGATCGACCAGTAGCAGATCGATGCGGTCCCAGCCTTGCTCCCCCCGCCGCAGCTGGATCTGGAACGCCTCAGCGCCGGCAGCCAGGGGCAGGAACAGCGTAAGATCGAAATGCTGCTCAGCCAAAAGGAATGAGCGCGCATTGCGGCCGCGCAGCTCAAGCAGGCGCGTACCGTCGCGCTCGATCAGGCGCCCGACATCGCCGACGAGATAGCGGAACACCGGAAACCGCCTGCGATAGGCATTGGTAACCGCCAGTTCTCCAAAGCCCTCGCCATCCGGTGCCAGCACTTCCACCACCACGTTCGGCAGGATACGGAACAGTCCGGCTTTGCGGGTCGCATCGGACCATGCCCAGATTCCGGTCTCGGCGCCGCCATATAGCGACCAGAAGCGCTGCGTGCCGAAGCGCGCGGCAAAGCTTTCGGCGGCGCACGCGGGAAGTGGCTCGCCGGCATAGAGCAGTTGCGGAATCGCCAAGCGCGTGCCGGTGCCACTGAGGAATTCGGCAAAGAGCTGGAGCTTCGAAGGCGTCCCGAGCAAATGCGTCGGTGCGAAGCGCCGTGCTGCCGCCTCAACATCTTCGTAGCGGGCATGTGCGCTCATCGGTAGTGCGGTCGCGGCGCAGCGTTCGAGCAGGTCGTCGAGAATTGCCGCGGTACGGTACATGTCGGCATAGCCGAACAGGTTGAGCGCCACCGTTCTCGCATCGAAGATACCGTCGGCGCGCAGTGCCGTTGCGAGCGCCTGGCGTTGCGCGTGGTTTTCGGCGATGTCGACCGGAAATACCAGCGGCGTGGTGGTGCTCCCGCCCGATCGCACCAGATAAACCCCGTGTGCTTCGGCGCCTGGCACGAAGCCATCCAGGTGTGGCTTCAGCACCATCTTGTCTGTGGGCGGCGCGCCGTCGGGGCTGTCGAACCCGGCAAGATCCTCCTTGTAAAAGCGGTGCGCGCGGGCGAGGGCGAAACAGTCGCGCAGCAGCACATCATCAGCGGTACGCGTCATGCGCCAATCGCCTCGAACAGATCGCGATGGTGTGCCAGGAATGGCGATTGCTGATCCTCGGGCAGTATCGTCACCGCATGTTCGCGCCAGCGTGTGGCTAGCATTGCAGCCATCTTTCGGTCGCACGGATCTTCGCTGTGGCGATAGCGCAGCACCGTCGGCGGCACTTCCAGGTCGTGCCACTGGCGGCAGCGGCGATGCGACAGACTATCGGGCACGATGCGGAAGCGGATCAGCGGAGCAGCGACCAGGCCCACGCGCGCGTTGGCGGTGGCTATATCCTTGAGAACCCGATACCAGAGGTCGACCCCCTCATTGAGACGGGCATTTTCATAGCGGTGCGTACCTAGCCAGCGGCGCCGGACGACGACGTTGCTGGCACGCCCCATCATGAATTCGGGATGCGCGGCGGCGCGCAAGGGATCGGTGAGTAGGAACAGGCCCTCGTCGATCGGCGCCGCGATCGATGCCAGCGCATCGGCGAGAAGCGCCGGCTCGGGAAACACTTCGCCGGAGGGCTCGCTGGCGAAACCGATCACCGCCATCGCGAGGCTATGGCGGTCCATCATGGCGCGCAGGTGCCGCAGCGCCCCCGGCTGCAGCCGGTCATCGGCGTCGAGGCAGAGGAGCAGCTCGCAGTCGACGCGGTCGATGCCGCTGTTGCGCGCCGCGCCGGGGCCGGCATTCTGCGTGTGACGCACCCAGTCGATCCGCGTCCCGGCCAGCGCTGCCGCGTGCACGGCAAGCGCCTGCTCGGCCGCCGCCGCACTGCCATCGGTGCTGGCGTCGTCGACCACAATCAAGGAATCCGGCGGAGCGTCCTGTCCGGCCAGCGAGGCGATGGTTTCCGCAACGAACGGGCGCTTGTTGAACAGCGGGATGACGACTGCAAGGCTGGTCATTGCGTTACCAGCGGCACGTAAATCTGGCCGCGATCGCCGTGCAGGTTGATCACCGAGTCACTGGACCCGCGGAAGATACCGGGACCATAGCTGGTCGCGTCGCGGCACAGCTGCAGCCCGATCAGATGTGTTACACCGGCAGCGCCCGGCGTGCCGAAATCATGCTGAGGGAGATAGTGCTGGTACATATCTAGCCGCCAATCGCGCTCAACCCGTGCGCGCCACGCCGCCTCGCCGCACTCATGGCGCACCAGCGCATCGATTCCGCGTCCGCCGCTACTGCGCTTCACAATCATGTCCAGGTCGCAGGCGAGGAGCGCAGCGCAATCCCTCTCGTCGCGGATGGCCCAGGATGGGATCAGGAACGCGCGCAGCGCCTCTGTCTCGTCTGCGGGCAAAAGACTCTGGCGGATCGCATCGTCCCACAGCACTGCCAGCACGCGCTTGTCATGAACCAGGATCAACGTGCGGACGTCGTTGAAATAGCGACCGGTCGCGATCAGGTGTTGCAGTACCGGCGCTGAAATCAACGGCAGTTCGCTCCGGTCCATTTCCAGGATGACATGGTCGATCGTCTGCCCGCCCACGCACAGTTTGCCGCCCACCAGCTCGATCGCCGCCGGGGTGACTGCCATGAAGCCGATGCCGCGCGCGCGCAGTGCCTCGGCAAGCAGGAAGATTTCGGTTCCCGCCTCGCGCTGATGCAGCATCGCCACGCTGTCGCCCGCGCGATACCCGTCGCACAGTGCATCGACAAACCCGTGCCCCGTCACCGCGCCCAGCCGCGCCGCGGCATGTGGTGCGATCGCCTTCGCGGCACGGTCGCTAACCATCCACCCGTTGAGCGGGTAGCGGGCACCGATCTCGCAGACCCGTGGCTGGCCCTCGCGATCATGGACAAGATCGGGGCGGTGCCACCCGACGCGATACGGGGCGCCATGCGCCAGCCGCAGGATCGCTTCCATCGGCGGTGGCAAGGCATATATGGCGCGGATGCGCGGATCGTCAAAATAGCGCGCGACGATGGCCCGCAGCGCCTTGTCGAGCAGTTGATTCAGCCGGGAGAGTCGAGCCAGATAGGCAGGCTGCACCAGCACTGGTTGCGCGGCAAGCAGCTCGCCGTCCACGATCGACGGCACGCCGATCCGCGCCGCCAGCGCAAGGCGTTCATGTTCGGCAAAGCCCTGCTCCGCGATGCGCAGCAGGGGCGCGCCGGCCCTGCTGGCGCTCAATGGACCGCCTCAACCCCGATCGCGCTACGCAGACAGACCTGTTCAAGCACTGCCGCCTTTTTCTCCAGATAATCGGCTACGATCGTGTCGAGCGCATAGTCGCCGATTTCGACGTCCATTGCGGTGGCAAAATGCTCCAGTGCATTCAGCGCGTGGAAGAAATGGTTCTTTTCGGTCGGCCCGGTATGGACGCTGATCCAGGCGAGAGTCTGGCGGATCGCAGCTTCTGAGAAGCCATAGTCTTCGGCCAGCCAGCGCCGGAACAGCGGCAGGATGAACTCGACCTCGCCATGCGTATAGATTTCGTGCGTCAAGGTGGTCAGTAGCGCGATTACGGGATCACGCTCTCGCAGCGAATTATGATCCTTCCAGTCCTTGAATGCCTTTGCCGCCGGGTGGAGGTAGCGCCGCGACATCCAGCGGTCGTCGCCAATGATGTCGGTAGCCATGCGGTAGAACATGTCTGCGTGGAGAACCCGGTGCGTCACCGCGAGATCCTCGTCGATAATGCGGTCCAGGCTGGTGAGCGTGCGGAGCAGTGCGTCCACATCACGGACTTGCTGTCCGCGATGGAGCATGAGCGTCAGGCGGTTTCCGACTCCCGCAACCGTCGCCGCGCTGTTGTTGGTCTGCGACCAGCTTTGGAAGAACGTGCATAGCGCTTCCACATCCTGCCGCTGGCGGGTCAGTGCGCGAAATGCGTCTTCGATCCGGTCAAACTGATGCGATTGCTTAGAAAATCCATCAATAAGATCGTTCTTGATGCGAGAATTTGTCATGGTTTCAAGCACCGGCAATACAATAGCGCGCAGAGAAGCGATCATATTACACCCCCTTCGGTGCCGCCTGTCTATTCGCGATTGTGCAGTGCCAAATAGTGCAACATGCACCGAAATGGGTGTGATCTGGCCCGGTTTGGCCGAAGGAGCTGAGGTGTTTCGTGAAGTCGGCCAATGTTAATTGACCCGCCTTGGATTCGCCGTGAGTTTGGCTCGGAGCGACAGTCGCCCCTTCAAACCCGCAGCGCGTCCGTTCAAGGGGCCGGGCGGCGATCAGCGCGGTTCGGCGGACCGATCAAGCGCCTGGCCCAGATCGGCGAGGATGTCGTCGATATGCTCGAGTCCCACCGAGAGCCGCACATAGCCCTCGGAAACACCGGTTACCGCCTGCTCCTCGGTCGAGAGCTGCGAGTGGGTCGTCGAAGCCGGATGGATCGCCAGGCTTCGCGCATCGCCGATATTGGCGACATGGTAGAAGAGCTCGAGCGCGTTGATGAAGGCGCGGCCGGCCTCGCTTCCGCCCGCCAGCTCGAATCCGACCAGCCCGCCCTGTCCGCCGGTAAGCACCTGCGCGGCGCGATCGGCCTGAATACCGGTCTGCACCGAGGGATGGATGACCCGCGTCACCTCGGGGCGCGCTTGCAGGAAGGCGGCGACCTTGGCGGCGTTCTCGCAGTGGCGGGGCATGCGCAACGGCAGGGTCTCCAGACCCTGCAAAATCTGGAAGGCGTTGGTTGGCGATAGCGCCGCACCAAGATCGCGCAGCAGCACGGTGCGGGCGCGCAGGATATAGGCGATCGGGCCCAGCGGCTTGGCCGCCTGGCTCCATATCGCGCCGTGATAGCTGGGGTCAGGCGTGTTGAGCAAAGGCTGACGCTCCGGGAAGGCTTCCCAGTCGAAATTGCCACCGTCCACGATCATGCCGCCGATCGAAGTGCCGTGACCACCGATATATTTGGTCGTCGAATAGACCACGATCGCGGCGCCGTGATCGAACGGGCGCGCGATCAGCGGCGCGGCGGTGTTGTCGACGATCAGCGGAATGCCCAGTGGCCGCCCCAGCGCGGCAATCTCGCCGATCGGGCAGACGATCAGCTTGGGGTTGGGCAGCGTTTCGACGTACCAGGCCCGGGTGCGTTCGTCGCTGGCGCGGACGAACGCTTCCGGGTCGGCGGGGTCGACGAAGCGCACCTCGATGCCCTGATCCTTCAGCGTGTTGGCGAACAGGTTCCAGGTGCCGCCATAGAGGTCGGTGCCGCTGACGATGTTGGCGCCCACGCGAGCGAGGTTCTGCACCGCATAGGCCGAGGCCGCTTGACCCGAGGCCACTGCCAGCGCCGCCGCGCCGCCTTCGAGCGCGGCGATGCGCTGTTCCAGCACGTCCGTGGTCGGGTTGCCGAGGCGGGTATAGATGTTACCCAGCTCGCGCAGCGCGAACAGATTGGCGGCGTGATCGGTGTCGCGAAACTGGTAGGAGGTTGTCTGGTAGATCGGCGGCACCACCGCGCCCGTCGTCGGATCCGCCCGCCAGCCGGCGTGCAGGGCAAGCGTTTCGGAGTGCAGCGGGCGATCGGCCATCGTCTTTTCCTCTCAAGCGGCGCAACTATCCTGTTGGCCGCATGCTAGCGCGGCCTTCCTGCTGAAGGGGAGATAGTTTTCCTTGGGATCGCTGGCGCTGGAAATGGTGGTTCGCGCTTTGGGTTGGGCCGCCGATCGATCCTCCCCATGAGCGCTCGGAGGCACTTGGGAAGGCATGTCGAAGCGGACGCGTGCGACGCGAGCGTGGATCGCGATGCGCATGGCCCGATGGACCGGGCTCGGCAGAGTGTCTGGTTCGATGCCCCGGCATCAAGCCGCGAGCACATATCGGCGACAATGTTCGAGATAGCCGACCTCGTGCCGGCCGGCGAGCGAGACCACGCTTTCCCAAAGCCATGACGGGGCCTCCAGATCCGGGCGAAGGTCTCGCTCCAGCGTGTGCAGCCACGCTTCGCGAAGCTCGGTTCCCATCTGCCGCGCGTGCGCCTTGCCCACCACGAAGGCCAGATAACGCGCCGATTTGACCGCTTCGGATCGGCTGAACTGATCGAGCTCCAGCTTCAGGTCCTGGGGCGCGAGCTCTCGCACGAACAGCGCGTGTCGGCGCATGCGAACCGCCGCCATGCGTCGCCCGAGATGCGGCGACAGAGCCCGTGCTGCGGCGACGACGCGCTCGGCATTGTCATTCGGCATGGCAGATTCATCCACGGACGGCGCAATAGGGCTGACAGCCTCCTTCAGGTCGATGAGCGCATAGCCTGGGCCGTCGCAGGAATCCGGTAGCGCGACAATCACAGCGTAGCGCAACAAGCCCAGCGAACTGCAGCCCTTCATCCAATAGGCGGCGTCGATGACGCGCGCGCCGCATTCCGGCGCGTCCCCCTCCAGCCCCAGAACCGTCTCGAGCACGCCGTGCTTCTCCAGCGCGGCCGCAATCGCATCCCGTTCCTTGTGCGATATCGCCCAGAAGCGCTTGCCCAAGGGAATCTGGGGCTCGACCGAGCCCAACCGCTCCCTGGCCAGGTGCCGCCAGCGCCGGCCGAGGGCGCGACGCTTCACGCTCCGGACCGCGTCGGGTGCGACGCCGGCATCGCCACTGGTCGGATCCTGCAGGGCGGCGGCATAGCCCTGCATCATTTCCTCCAGCATATGCGCTGTTACGACCCCGGGAAGATCGGCGCCCCGTGCCGCGGTGGCCAGCGAGAGGCCGAGACGGATGAGGTCGTGTGCGGGATTTCCGATCACGGCCTGGTCCATGTCGCGGATATGTACTGCGATGCGATTTTCGCCGTTGGAGAGCGGTCCCAGATTGCCGACGTGACAGTCGCCGCAGATCCATATGGGCGGCCCTTTCGGGACATTGGAGGCTATGCTGGAGCATTCGAGCCATTGATAGAATCTGCGGGTGTTTCCGCGCACATAGGCGTGGGCGGAGCGTGCCATCTTCAGCGTGCGGTTGGCTTCCAGGATGCTGTTGCGTTCAGCGGCGGACAAGGGACTCGGCGATGTTTTCTTCGGCATGACGCGCTGAACGCATGACGTCGCCGATCGTAACGAACTGTTGCTGATGGCTGGGCTTCCGGCCGGGATCGACGGTGGGCGCAGCGGTGGGCGAGGCGATACTGGCCATTGTTCAGTCCGCGCCATTGCAACCGGTAACCGACAGCGGGCCCGAAAAGAGGGCGAATACCGTATTGGCGTCTGCAAGCTATCAACAGTTGATCGCGCGGGGCCCCTATGGTCTTATGAATGAAACAATCGGTCGTAGGGGAGCCCGATTTGATGCGCGACCTTCTCGCTGGCGGGAAACGCCGACGATACATGGCACATTTACCGGCGTGACCCAGCCCAGCGATCTCGGCCGGCTCCGATCGCTTGCCCCTCGCGGCCATGGCTGATCCAGTCACGGACCCCAAGGTCGCGCGCGCGCTGCGGGAGGAGGCCAGCCGGGTACGCGCGGCGATCGAGGGCAAGCGATCGGACAACATGCTGCGCCTGTTCGACTTTCTCGTCGAACGGTCGGTTGAGGGGCGCCCTGCCAAGGAAGCCGAGGTCGCTGGCGCCATTTTCGCGCAGGACTATGATCCTGCCCTGGGGGCGACGGCGCGAGTCTATGTCCATCGATTGCGCAAGAAGCTCGACCATTACTATGCGCACCGGCCCGGTCCGCGATTGCATATACCGCTGGGCGACTATTGTTTGACGCTGGCGGATCCCGATGCGGCGCGGCCTGATTCCTCCGCAGCGCCCGGCCGCGTGCCGGGGCCAGCACGCTCTGGGCGCCATCAATGGGTACTCGCTGCCATTCTCGGTGTGGCCGTGTTGGTCAACGGCGCCATTGCGCTGCAAGCCGCCTTCCCCCGCAACCCAGCAGCGGAGCCTGTTGCCGCGAGCGCGCTCTGGAAACCGCTGGCGACGAGCACCCGGCCCCCTATTGTCGTGGTGGGCGATCATTATCTTTTCGCCGAACTGGACGATCACAAAACGATAGCGCGTATCGTCCGTGATCCGGCGATCAATTCGCGGGAGGATCTCGACCTCCATCGGATGACCCACCAGCGCGAGCAGGGGACATTGATGGATTTCGATTTCCACCACGTCCCCGCAGGCGTCACCATCGCCCTGCAGGATATCTGGCCCGTCATGCGCGCGCTATCGTACCCGTCGGCCCATCCGGCGGCGCTCGTCCCAGCTTCCAGGTTGAGCGCCGATATGCTGAAATCGTCCGATATCGTCTATGTTGGCACGCTCAGTGGTTTGGGCGGGATGTTGCACAATCCGCTGTTCCAGGCCTCCGGTTTTCGGATCGGTACCAGCACCGACGAACTGGTCGACAGCGGAAGCGGGCGGCATTTCACGTCCGATTCCTCGGTCGAGGCTGACGACAGGACCCCGCGCAACGATTATGGCTATATCGCAAGCCTGCCCGGTCCGGCCGGCAACCACATCCTGTTCGTTTCGGGCTTGCGGGAGCCGGCGGTGCGCCAGATGGCCGGACTCGTGCGCAATCCGGAGCAACTGCAAAGGCTGCGAGACCGGCTCGGCAACCGCGATGGTGCGTTCGAGGCGCTGTTTCAGGTGCGCACGCTCGGCACCGTCAACCTGGACAGCAAGCTGCTGATTGCGCGGCCGCTGCAGCCCGGGCCGATCTGGAACCGATCGCAGGCGAGCCAGCGGCTCCCCGACGACGTCACCAACAGTCTCGGCAGCGCCCGGAGCGAATGAGTCATCGCCCCTGGGCGCTGCCGGCCGGCGCTCAGAAATCGTCGGGCCGGGCAATCGGGGCGAGGCGATCGGCATCTTCGGGCAGCAGATAGCCCTCCCGCACCGCCTCCTGCTTCGCCGCCTCGTAACGGCGGAGATAGCCGGCATAGCTGCCGTAGAGCGTCCGCAGCTTTTGCCGGTCATAGGGAATCTTGGTATCGTACACCATGCCGCAGCCGGTTTCCTGGTCCGTCATATAGGCGGCGACGGGCACCTTGATCCAAGGCGGGCGAACGCCGCCGACCATGTTGCCGGTCCGCCGGTCGCGAGCCACTCCCTTGACGGCGCGCTCCACGCGGGCGGCCTTCGGCATCGGCCTGCCGTGCCGGACCCAGCGGTCCATTCCGTCCAACAGAGCGGATACGACCATCTCGGCCGGCTCGTCATAGAGCGTGCGACACTTCGGATCGTTCGCCTTGCCGACATCGGCAGGCAGATCCTCCCGTTCCTCCGTGCCGAGATCGGCCAGGCGCAGGTGCGGCACGCCGGTTATTTCATAGTAACGCAGCGGCGGATGGTCGGTGTCGGGCGGCAGGGGAATGCCGAGCATGGCCTCGCTCACCACTTCGGATTCGCTGTAGACGCTCACGAACGGCGCGTCCGGTGGCATGTGGCGCGGCACGCGGAAGCGCTCTCCGCCTACATCCCCAGCCGCCATCTTGCCGGTCATATAGGCATCGACCAGCGGTCGCCCGTCGGGCATGCGCCATTGCTGGTGCCGCCCCTGGTCCAGATAGTCCAGCCACACCTGCGCGGTGACGGCCCAGCTGTTCACATAGACCCGCTCCACCTTGAGGCCGCGCATGGGGCCGGTGGGCAGATTCGACTTGAGGAGCATGGCCAGTTCCGCCCCGATTCCCTGCGACTGCGGTATGAACGGGTCGTCGTGCCCGCCGCGCTGGAAGCGGACGGGATCGTAATAGCTGCCGAGCGGTGCGTAGCGCGCGTAATCGAACCGGCGCATGAAGTCGAAATTCAAATTGGCCGGTTCGGGATCGGGCTGCCAGTTGGGATCGGTGCGCGTCTTGGGGTCGCGTGCCGGCTTGTTGATGTTCAGCGTATAGCCGACATAGGCATAGCCGTGGCGGACGAGATAGTCCTTGGTCAGGATCCAGTCCGCACCGCGTTCTCCGATCCAGGTGAACGGCGCGATGACGACGGTGCCGTTGAACTTCGCCGGATCGGCGGGTTTGCGCACGAGAATCCGGGTGATGTACGGGACATCGAACAGCGGCTGGCCCTGCGCAGTGATTGCGGGGGCGATGCCGGAAAGATAATATTCTTCTTCGACATAGCCGGCCTTGGCGAGATCGACATATTCGGTGCCGGGGTCGCTCCGGCGCATCGCCGAGGACAAGGGCGGGCGGCCGCTGTCCGGCACCGGCGTCAGAAACGGCATCTGCAGTACCTGAGCCTCGGCGGCCGCAGGCAGGGCGCCGGCCAGCAGTCCCAGCGCGACGCGCGCGACCAGCCTCACGCAACGCCGCACATGGCGCCCCGGCCGATCAGGGCTCATGGATGGCCTGCCGTGGATTTCGGGTCGGCGCCCTCGACGGCCATGCCCAGCTTGCCATCGGCGGCCACCACGGTGTGCTGGTTGTCGCACACATATTCGTTGACCTTGTAGGAGGCTGGCTCCCTCCGATACATGAAGCTGAAGCGGTAGGGCTTCTCCAGATAGACCGGGTCCACCACCGTCACGTCGTCGTGCAGAATTCCCGAGGCGTCGAGATGGAAGCGTTCGGTGACCTGCATCTGCTCGGAATGCGGGATATCCTCGTAGCGCACGTCGACCTTGATGCCGGCTGTGGTCACCTCCAGCGTGTCGCCGACCCATTTCCCGACTGAATAGCCGAAATAGCTCGGCGCGATCTCTTCGACCGGGGGCATCGCTTCGTTCAGATAGATCCGCCGCGTCTGCATCATGAATTCCGCCAGCACGGTGATCTGGTTCAGCCCCGGATTTTGCAGAATTTGCAGAGCATAATGGGCGCCCATGACGCCCGGCACCCCTTCTGGCCGGCATTGCGAACTCGGCGTCGGCAGCGGCGTGCCCGCCGCATCCGCCTCGGCCCGCCGCTGCTGCATCGCCTTCCATTCCTTCAGATATTCCGGCTTGAGCGGCGGCTCTACCACTTGCAGCTCGGGCGGGTCCGGCTGGTTCGAAAAGGTATCGGCGTAGGGTGGATAGCGATTCCACACGCCGCTGAAGTCGGGCTCGGCCGCCCGAGCAGTCCCGCTGACGGGCAGGATTGCAAGGGCGGCGGCGAGCGAAGCGCTGACGCCATCCCATACGCCGCTCGCCATCCGGCTATTGCCCCGCAGCATCAGCGCCGCACCGTCGCGGTCAGGCCGATGGTACGGGGCCGGAACGAAGCGGCACGATACATCTGTGAGCCCGGCACGTCATGATAGAGGCTCAGGATGGGATGGCTGTTGGTCACGTTGTTGACGAACAGGCTGACATCGATCCCGTCACCGCTGCGCAGGCCAGCACGCAGGTTGAGCAGACTCGTCTTCGGTGCCCGCGGCAGGTCCGGATCGACCAGCGGTGAGTTGACGTCGAGCGGCGTGTTGTCATGGCTGGTGTAGGCGAAATCCGCCCGAAGATATGCCTCTCTGCGGCCGAACGGCTGCGTGAACTCACCGTTGAGCTGGATCGACCAGGGCGCGACCGGGAAGGGTTCGCCAGCCCGACGCACCACGACGTTGTTGGCCCCGATCAGCGGCGACGTATAGCGCGCGTGCGTGTAAGACACCGAGGCTCCCAGGGTAAGCTGGCGCACCGGTGTCACGGTGAGTGCCAGGTCGAACCCGTCGATCTTGGCATCGCCGAAATTGAGCGCCGTATAGATGGAGCAGGACGGCAGGTTGAACAGCGTCTGGATATTCTTCCAGTTCACCCGATAGGCCGCCGCGTCGAGCAGCACCTTGCCGCCAAACAGCCGGTTCTTGCTGCCCAGCTCGTAGCTCCAGATGGAGTCGGGGCGCACGACCGAAGGCCGCGTCGGATCGAACCCGATGGCGCTCGCGTCGGCGGAACAGATCGTCCCCACTGCTGGGGCCACGCCGCTGCCGCGCACGCCCTTGGCCGCGTTGACGTAGAACAGGTTGCTCCGGTCCGCCTGGAACGCGAAGCCGAACTTGGGCGTCAGCGTGTTGTTCCGCGAGGATTGTGTGGTGCTCGTGCCATTGGTTGAATTGAACGGACCGGCGGCAAAACCTTCATAAGTATAGTCGGCGCTGGTGTAGCGCAGGCCTGCCGTGGCCTTCAGGCGGGGCACGATCTCGTAATCGACCTGGGCGAAGGCGGCCTTCTGTTCGTCGTGATGCGCGATGTTCTGGTAGTTGCTGTAGATGCCTTGGTAGAGATCGACTGGGTAGAACTCGCTCACTGCGCCAAGCGGCGGCAGCCCCTGCGACGTCCGGCCGAAGTTGATCGCCTGAAGCGCCCCGGGATCGCTCGCCAGGAACCGGTCGCGAACCACGCTCTTCTGGTAGAACAGGCCGAGCACGAAGTTGAAGCGACTGTTGGGATTACTCTTCTGCAGCCGAACTTCCTGCGTAAACGCCTTCTGGTACGTCACCGAATCGGTGTTGGATTGATAATTGTCGAAGCCTGCCGGGAAATCCGCGCCCTGCCATCCGCCCATCAGGGCAAGGCTGAGCGCCACGTCATCGCTGCGCGTGCGCGTCTTGCGCCAAAAATAGGAACTGTTCGAGACCAGCGTCAGATCACCGAGATCGAGCGTGCCCTTCAGCGCCGGGAGATAGAAATGCTCCTTGTGATATTCCGGCAGGCGGCTCACGCTGGTGCGATAATCGGCCTTGCCGGGATTGGACGTTGCCAGTTCGAAGCGCGAACTGTCGTCGATGGAGACGTTCTGGAAATAGATCGACGGCACGATGGTGAGGTTGTGCGCCGGCCGCCAGCCCAGCGCCAAGCGGGCAGAATAGCTGTCCTGACCATCGATGTCCTTTGCCACCACCTTCTTCGTGTAGCGGTCCAGTCGGTCGACATAGCCGCCGTCATGCCGGTACCAGCCGCTGGCGCGAAAACCCAGCGTGCCTTCGACGAGCGGCGCGCCAAGAGCAAGGCCGCCCTCATAGCTTGCGGCGCCATGTTCGGTCGCGGCTACTTCGCCGCGGCCATAGAGACTAAGCTTGTCGAACGAAGGCTCTGGCGTGATGAAACGCACGGCGCCGCCCACCGAACCGCTTCCGAACAGCGTACCCTGCGGCCCGCGCAGTACCTCGACACGCTCGAGATCGAACACCTGAGGGTAGGCGTTGGTCAGCGAGGGCGAAATGCCTATGCGGGTCTGGGTAGGCGTGTCATCGATATAGACGCCCGTGGTGGGAATGCCGCTGTCCGACTGGATGCCGCGAATGGAGATGACGGACTGGCCAGTGCCATAGTTGAGCGAGGTCTGACCGAAGCTAATGCCCGGGGTCAGCCGCGCAAGGTCTCCCATCGAGCGCATGCCCTGCTTGTCCAGCGTCAGCTGATCCTTGGCCACGATACTCAGCGGAACGCGCGTTATCGATTGCGATTGCCGCGTTGCGGTGACGATGATCTCGCCTGTAGTCTGCTCCTGGCCCCCCGGAGCCCCTTCGGTCTGCCCGGTCGCCTCGTTAGAACCTGCCGGCGCGGTCTGCGCGGCTGCCGGCAAGGCTAGTCCGCCGAGCGCCAATGCCAGAAGGCTGCTCGCGCCGCGCATGCGGGGCTGCCAGCAGGTCAATGCTGTGGTCTTGCTCACGACTCTCTCCCCTTCTGAATGTCTTGATCTTCCGGTCCGGAACGCTACCTGACGGGTGCGCTGCCTGCCGGAGTTCCCCCTCCCGTTCCTTCTCTGGGAACGGTGAGCAGTCGGCATTCTGCATCGTTGCAAATTTTCAACACAACTTGCCGAAGGCTGCATATTGGTTACAGTGCGCGTATGGCCGAGCAGCATCGCGAACTGTTTGAAACCGTTACTGCTCGCACTGTTACGCCGCCGAATTCCGCCGATCGGGGTACTGACGAGATACTCCGTGCCGAGGCCGCGCGGTTTCGCCGTGCCTTGTCCGACAGCCGCTCAGCCGTCTTCTTGCGGCTGTTCGATTATCTGCTCGAGCGCTGCTCCGATGCCCGGGCACCCAAGGAAATCGAAATCGCCGTCGCCATCTTCGGCAAGGAAGCGACCTATGATACGGGGCAGGACTCGATCGTGCGTGTCCACGTCCATCGCCTGCGCCGGCGGCTTCACGATTTCTATGCCGGCCAGCTAGGGCCGAGGCTCTCAATCCCGAACGGCGAATACCGGATCGTCCTGTTGACCGATGGTCCGCGCCCGGAAGCGGACGCGGGCTCTGGCGGATCGAAGTCCGGAACGCTGCGCCGGATCGGCCAGTATCGTCGCCAGTTGCTCGGCTTGTGCATCCTACTGCTCGTGCTGCCTTGGGCTCTGGTGCTGGTTCGGCGGGACTGGTCGCCTCCTAGCACGCTTGCCGGAACCGCGCTCTGGCGACCGCTTGCCAACAGCCGATCTGCATTGCTGCTGGTGGCTGGCGACTATTTCTCGATCGCGGAAACGCGCAACGAGAAGGACGTCCATCGGCTGATCATGCACCCGGGCATTCGATCGCGGAAAGAACTGGATGGCTATTTCGTGCAGCATCCCCAGGCATTCTACCGCTTTTACGACATGGATATCTACACCAACCCCACGGCAACGGTATCCTCGCTGTGGTCGCTGCTGTCGGTCGTGGTCCGGCTGCCCGGCCACGAAAGGGACAACCCCTCGCTTACCGCATCCTCGCGGCTTTCCGAACAGCAGCTCAGGACACACGATGTGATCTATGTCGGTGACCTTGCCGCGCTTGGTCCGCTGTTCGATCCGCTATTCTACGTGTCCGGCTTTTCCGCCGCGCAATTCGGCAATGCACTGACCGACAAGGCATCGGGCAAGCAGTTCGTCGCGACTGCCCCGCCCGCGCCCGACGCGGAGGGCAATCCGCAATATGGAACCGATTATGGCTATCTGGCGAGCTTTCCCGGCCCGTTCGGACACCGCATCCTCATCATCGCGGGCTTCAGCGATGCGTCCGTGATGCGCATGGCGGATCTGGTGGCCGAGCAGCGTCAGCTCGACGAAGTTTCCCGCCGCTGCGCCTGCACCGCAGCTTTCGAGGCGCTTTACCAGGTCAAGACGGTTGGCAACCTGGCCGTGGATACGTCGCTCCTGATCGCACGGCCGCTGAAATCAGGGGACTCGCTCGGCGTAAGCGCGGGGCGGCGGGGCGGAGGCGGCCCCCGTTCCGACTGAGCGGCTGTCTGCTTGGCCGTCCGCCCGGCGGCATCGCAGCTGCCGAGCGGAAGCGGGGCGGTCGCTCAGGGCTTGGTCTCAAGCTTCATCGATACCGTGCCGTCCGCAGCAATGGCATCCTTCCGGCTCTCGCAGATATATTCCATGATCTGATAGTCGTCGTTGCGACGATAGCCGAAGGTGAAGCTGTAGGGCTTCTCCAGCATCCGGGGATCTTCGATCGTCACCTTGTCCTCTAGAAGGCCGGGGCCCGTCAGCCGGATGCGCTCGATGATCCGCATGTCTGCACTATGGGGAATCTCGAAGAACTGCACATTTTCGCGAACGCCCCGTGTCTCGACCACCAGCGTGTCGCCCTCCCAGTGGCCGGACGAGAAGCCATAGTAGGAGGGGGCAATGTCGTCGGCCTTGGGCATGGGCTTGTCGAGATAGATGCGCCGCGTCTGCGTCAGGAACTCCGCCAGCACCGTCACTTGCCGGCGGTCCTGAAGGATCTGCACCGGATAGATTGCCCCCATGATGGTCGGCATCCCTTCGGGCAGGCACAGCGTGCTGGCATCCACCAGCGGGGTGCCGGCCTTCAGGGCGGCGAGCCTCTTGGCGCGCTGAGCCTTCCACTGGCTCGCATAGGGCTCGCGGAGCTGCGGCCCACCTTCCGGCGGAGGCAGGTCCATGAATACGTTCGCTTCGTCCGCAAAAGGATCGGGGTATCGCTCCCACACCCCCGTGATGTCGGGCACGGCCTTTTCGGGAGCTGCCTGTACCGCGACGGGAGCCGTCCTGCCCAGCATCGCGGCGGCGATCAGACCGGTGATGCCGAGCCAGTTCACCATGCGCTGATTGTCTTGCCGCCGGGCAGGGTGACGGTCTTCAACATGCCGCCCGGCTGTCCGTTGCGCAGCGGGTAGTAGGTGATGCTGATGCGGTCGCCCGCCTTGATGGTGTTGAACTTCCAGCCCTGGTGACTCATCAGATTGGGGCTGCTGCATTCAAGGGTGTAGAGCGTGTTGCCGTTCTTCACGATTACGAACGAGTGTGGATTGGTCCACTCGAAGCGGGTCACTGTCACGTCGTTCATTTGCAGCAGCTTGGTCTGGTCGAACATGGCGAAGGAATGGTGTGCCAATGCCGGCGCGCATGCCAGCAGGCACGTTGCGGCAACGCCCGTGGCTGTGTGTTTCCGGAAAAACTGCATCGTCGTTCACTCCCTCTCCGGTTCTGCGATCGGCATGCCCCCGGCCGCTCGCTCCCGACACGCAATCAGGAAAGCGAAAGCACGGTAGGAGCAGCCACATCGGACGGCGGCCGCGCCGCCTGGGCTTGGAAAAACCGCCTCGATCCTTAGCGAGTGCGGATCGGGAAACCGGCACGGATTGCGGTTGTGAAACTGTTACAAGGCAGCGTAACGCGTACAATCGTTGCATTTGCCCGCCGCTACACGTCGCTAAAATTGGCATCAGCCGTTGCCGGGGCACCGACATCACACGCTCCCCATGATCCAGCAATCAGGGCCCGGCAACAGCCGCACGCTGCCACTCAGGGCGAAGTCGGTGCCATGGTCTAGATTGAACCCGCGGAGGAAATACTGGTTGGCCTTGCCGCCTCCCGAATGTTGTGTGGCGATCAGCCCCGGCACCGCCTCCAGCAATTCGGCCGGGCGGAGCAGCGGGCGGCCATCCAGGTCGCCGCTTACGACCGCGCCTTCGCTGGCGGCTACCGCGCTGCCGATCCGGTGGGCGCTGCGTCCGGTGACGATGATCTCCTTGTCGGATTTCGCCGTTCCGTTCGATTCGACCTGGGCGTTGGCGACATTCGCCCAGGCCAGCGCCACGATGGTTGCCGCGAAGCTCGTAAGGTTGGATCGTGGCGGCACCGGTCTCCCAGGTTTTGTGTGCGCCAATCCCAATTCCTCTCCTTGCCGCAGGACGGGCGCGGAACGCCGCGCGCGCCTCACTTGCCGGGCGTCGACAGGTCTGGATACCAGAAGCGCACGTGACAGCTCTCGCAGGCGCCGTCGATTTCGCTGCCGGCCTTGAACAGTGCCTTGGCGTCCTTCCCGTCGATCGCCGCAAGCGCGACTTTAGTCCGCGCTTGCACTTCTTGCGCATATTGATCGAACTCGGCCCGGTTCGCTGCGATCATCGCCTCGATCTTCTTCGGCGGCAGCTCTCCCAAGCCGGGCGGGCTGCCTGGTGGCGCGGCAGTGCGCCCTTCGAGCATCGCGAGGTTCATGCCCTCCAGGAGCTGGATCGC
Source organism: Sphingomonas sp. DMC8 (assembly GCF_056314185.1). Lineage (NCBI taxonomy): Bacteria > Pseudomonadati > Pseudomonadota > Alphaproteobacteria > Sphingomonadales > Sphingomonadaceae > Sphingomonas > Sphingomonas sp. DMC8. The sequence goes on from NZ_JBQUYV010000001.1 coordinate 167,601, forward strand.
ATGCCGTCGCACCGCTTTCCATTCCTCGTCCGTCCGCGGCGTGCGCTGTTCCACGCCCTTGTCGGTGGAGATGGTGGCAACGGATTCCCAAAGGCCGTCTGCCGCGGGGTCGACGACGGCGTCCATTACTTCCTTGAGGGATACGATGGGATGCGGGGCCGAAGTGCCCGCCTCGGTTTTGGCCGGCACTGGTTGTTGCGGGTTCGGCTTGCAGGCGCCGAGCGATGCCAGTGCCAGCAGGAGAAGGCCGCCATAGGGCGCGATGCCCCCTCTCGGGGGATAGCCAAGGCAGGTGCCGGCGGTCTGCGGGGGCGTCACCATGCGCTGATTTCCTTGCGATCGGTGAGGGTGACCGCTTCGGCATCCCGCCGGGCTGGCCGTTGCGGAGCGGATGCTAGCCTTGCGGCAGCGCAGTGGATTCGACGCATCGATGGATCCTTCGTTATGTTTCACGTTCTGACGGTGTGTCGGCGTCAGAACGGGTTGAGAGTGAAGCCGATGAGGCGACCCAGAATGATGACAAGCACCCACAGCGTCAGCGATGCGGCACCCGAGATCCGCACGGCCAGCGGGGTCGGGACCGTCGCATCCCATTCGGCCACGCGGCGGTGTGCGGTCAGGTGGAAGATCGCCATGTTGATGCCGGCGGCGGCGATCAAGATCAGCTTCCACTGGAACTGCGCGTTGTGCGCGTAGACCACGGCGTTCGAGATGAACAACAGGCTACCGGTGATCACCGCGACGACGAAGGCCGCCCAGGTGAAAGGCAGCATGTCGACGATCAGGCGCGATACGCCGGGGCGGTGCGAGCGATAGCCCAGCATGCGGAGATCGACGATCAGGATCGTGCCGAACACCAGCGTGATCGCAAGGACATGGATCGATTCCAGCCAGGGAAAGGCACTCGCATTTTCGCGAATGGCCGAGGCGATGGATGAATCGTGTAGTAGCGTAAGCGTTGAATCCGGGAGCATCGAGCCCGTCCCCCCCTTCGTGTTGATAGTTCGCGCGATGTTCGTGAAGCCGGCGCCGCCAGGTTCAGGTGTAGGCGATCCAGCGGCCGCAGAAGACCACGAGGACCCATAGGGCCAGCGAGAGCCATGCTGCCGGCTTGGCCGCACGCCACCACACGTTGTGCTCGGCCCGGAACTGTGGATTGAGCAGTGGCTTGCGGAAGAAGAGCGTCAGCGCGAACGCCAGCAGAACCAGTGCCATCTTGCTCCAAAACACGCTGTTTGTGAGGGTTCGGCCCGGTTCGGCGAGGATCATGACGATGCCGGTCGCCAACAGGATGACAAGCGCGCTCCACATCCAGGGCAGGTACCGACGCACGACTGTGGCCGGCGCTTCGTCGGTGGCGAGTACGCCTGCCAGGCGAAGGTCGGACACCAGCGCAGAGCCGACCACGACTGCAATGGCGAGGATATGAACGCATTGCACTGCGGGAATGAGCCAGGTGATCTCGCGTATGCCGGTGCTCAGTGGTGTCGCGTACAACCAATCGTCAAATGTCTGCGTGGGCATCCTGCATCCGTCCTTTCCGCTCGACCGGGATCAAGGCAGATGCTGAACCACGCGCGGACGGCACGGGACGTTTGAAACGGTTAGGAACGGCGTTTCGGGTTACTGCAACAATGGTTTTGGAAGAGTGGTAAGGCCGTGTCGAAGGCGGTGTGCGGCGGCTCGCCGAGAGACTTAACCCGCAACTCCAATAGCTACATCCTCGCCAAAAGCCGATGCGGACCGCACGCGGTCAGTGATCGCGCAGGGGTGCGGCGTTCCGGGCGCTTTGGGCGACGATAATGCGCCGCGCGATGCCGGACTCCATGTTCAACGCCCGGTGTTCCAATCGCGAGCAACCGGCGTGAAACCTCAGCGCGCCCCGGGCGGGAGGTTCGTCTCCAGGTAGCGCGTCATCAGTGTGTAGAGGTGGATGGTGGTATTCTCGCCCTCGTAGATGCCGTGGGTACGGTCGGGATAGGCCATCATCGTGAACTGCTTGTTCGCCCGGATCAGCCGGTCGACCAGCTGTTCCATATTCTGGTAATGGACATTGTCGTCGCCGGTGCCGTGGATCAGCAGCAGATTGCCCTGCAACCGGTCGGCGAAGGTAATCGGCGAGCCGTTGCGGTACCCGTCCTTATTGTCCTCGGGCAGTCCCATATACCGCTCCTGATAGATGGTATCGTAGAGCCGCATGTCGGTCGGCCCGGCCACCGCGATGCCGGTCTTGTAGAGATCGGGATAGCGGAACAGCGCATTCTGCGTCATCGCGCCGCCGCCGCTCCAGCCCCAGATGCCGATGCGCGCCGGGTCGATATAGGGGCGGGTCTCCAGCATCTTGCGCACTGCGGCGGCATAATCGGCAGAAGCCAGGATGCCGACCTGGCGATAGATGCTCTTGCGCCAGTCATGCCCGCGGGGGGTGGCGGTGCCACGCGGATCGATGCTGGCGACCAGATAGCCCGATTGCGCCAACATCCGGTGCCACAGGCCCTGCGAGCCTTGCCAGTGATCGCCTACGGTCTGGCCCCAGGGTTCGCCATAGACGTAGAACAGGATCGGATAGCGTTTGGTGGGGTCGAAATTGGCGGGTTTGATCAGCCAGCCGTCGAGCCGGGTGCCGCCGCCGATGTCGATACGGAAAAATTCGGTGGGCGGCAGGCCGGTGCTCGCGACGAGCTTCGCCAGCGGCGCGTTCGTCACCAGCGTGCGCAGCGACGTCTGCCGGGTCAGGTCGACCATGTCCGTCACGGGCGGCGCGTCGAAGCGCGACACGGTGTGCAGCGCCCAGTGCGCGCCGGGGGCAATGTCATAGCTGTGGGTGCCCGGCTGGCCGGCCGGCGTCAGCCGCTCGACCCTGGGCGCGCCCGACAGGGTGGTGCGATAGAGATAGCGCTGGGTGGGATTGTCGGGCGAGGCGATGAACCAGGCATAGCCCGCCTTCTCGTCGACGCGCAGCAGGTCGATCACGTCGAACGCGCCCGGCGTGCGCAGTGTCGCGCGGCCGGTCTCGCGGTCGATGGTGTAGAGGTGCCGCCAGCCGTCGCGCTCGGAAAGCCAGGTGAAGCTTTTGCCCCCCGCCAGCCATTCGGGCGCGGCATTGGCCTCCACCCAGGCGGCGTCGCGCTCGACCATCACGGGCTTGACCGCGCCGGTGGCGGGATCACCGAGCAGCACGGTGAAGCTGTTCTGCAGCCGGTTGGATTGCTGGATGAACACCGCGTCCGATCCGCCCGCCCAGCTTATCTGCGGTACATAATTCTGCCGGGGATCGCCCTCGAGCTTGAACCAGCGGGTGCTGCCGTCGGCGATGTCGACCGTGCCGACCGTCACAGCCGAATTGGTCGTGCCGGCCTTGGGATATTGCAGCGGAATGGGCTGCGAATATTGGCTGCCGGTATTCTTGATCATGTAAAAGGTACCGACGCCGCGCGTGTCGAACCGCCAGAAGGCGATGCGCTTCGAATCCGGGCTCCACTCGAAAGCGCGGTGGAGCGAAAATTCTTCCTCATAGACCCAGTCTGCCAGCCCGTTGACGACATAGTCGTCGCCGTCGCGGGTCAGTTGCACCGGGGCGCCCCCGGCGACCGGTTCGACATAGAGGTTGTTGCGATAGACATAGGCGATGCGCCTGCTGTCGGGCGAAAAGCTGGCATAGAGGGTGCTGGATGCCGCCGCATCGCCGCCGATCTTGCGCAGCGCCTGCGTGGCCGGTTCGTAGAGCCAGTAATCGGCGAGCGCGGGGGTACGGCGGAACCGCTGGCTATTGGTCTGGATCAGCAGCAACCGGTGGTCGGGCGACCATGCATAACCGTCGATCGCCAGCGGCTTGTCCGCGCCCTTGGGCACCAGCGCGGTGGCGGCAACGACGACGGTGCGCTGTCCGTCCTTGATGCGGTAACGGACAATATCCTGGCCGCCCTTGGGCGCATCCTCGACTGCGAGATAGCTTTCGCCGTCCTCGCCCCAGCGGCTGTCGCGCACCCATTGTTCGCGCACCGCGCCACGCCCGAAGATCGTCTCGACCGACAGCTTCGTTGCGGGCGCAGCCGCTTGTTCCGTGGCTTGTGCCGCCACCCGCGGCGGGGCGATCAGCGGGCAAAGCGAGAGGAAACAGGCGGAAACCAGAAAAGAAGCGCGCATCGGATAGTCCATTCCATGCCAGATGCGGACACAGTAGCCCTGTCGCCCTTTTTGTACATAATATACTTTTTTGAACTGCCGAATGGCAGCCGCCGACGCGATCCTAGGCTGTGGTGGTCTTCAGCCAGTCGTTCAGCGCGTCAGCCACTGCGTCGGGCGCTTCGACCGGCAGCATGTGTCCGGCGCCGGGCACGATGGTAAGCGTCGCATGCGGCGCAAGCTGGTGCATTGCCTCGTGCTGGGCGGGCGGCGACCAGCGATCCTGTTCCGCAGTCAGCAACAGGACCGGGCCTTTATAGCCGGCGAGCACCGGTCCCGCATCGGCGCGGCCGAGCAGGGCGGCGATCTGGCCGAGATAGGCTTCGCGCGGATAGGCAGTGACCATCGCGGTCAGGTCCGGCATCAGCGCGGCGACCCGCTCCGGGCTGGCCCCCATCATCGGCGGGAGCCACGCGGCGGCGAGGGCGCCCATGCCTTCCGCTTCGGCGATGTCGATCAGTCGCTGCCGCCCGGAGCGTTCGCCGTCGCCCACCGGATGCACGCCGGTGTTCGCCAGCACCAGCCCGGCGATGCGTTCCGGCGCCTGGCGCACCGCTTCCAGTGCGACGCGGCCGCCCATCGAATGGCCGATCAGGATCAGCGGACCGTCCACCGACGCCAGCACCGATGCCGCCATCGCAGCCAGCGAATCATATCCCGGAAAGGCGAAGATTTTTATCTTGTGGCTGTCCGGCAGCCGTTCGGCCACGGGCTCCCATACTCGCGCATCGCTCAGCAAGCCGCAGAGAAAGGCAAGGCTGGGCTGGGGCATGGTCTTTTCGTTCCTCTCCAGGGATATACGGGGGCGCCATCGCGCCCCCGCGGGGTTCAGTCCATCAGTTTCTGGACCATGTAGGTCATCGTCAGTGCGGTGGTGCGCGCCGCCTGTTTCAGGTCGGCGCCGGCGCCGTGGCCGCCCTCGGTATTCTCGTAATAGAAGAAGGGCAGGCCCATCTCCTCCATCCGCGCGGCGAACTTGCGGGCATGCTGGGGCCCGACGCGATCGTCCTTGGTGGTCGTGAAGATGAACGGTTCGGGATAGCGCACGCCCTTCTTCAGATTGTGATAGGGCGAGGTCTTGAGCCAGAACGCCATTACGGCGGGATCGGCATTCACGTCGCCATATTCGCCCTGCCACGAGGCGCCGGCGGCGATCTTCGAAATGCGGATCATGTCGAGCAGCGGCACTTCGATCAGTACCGCGTTCCACAGTTCGGGATGCTGGGTGAACGCCACGCCCATCAGCAGCCCGCCGTTCGACCCGCCTTCGATGCCCAGCCGGCGCGGGCTGGTGATCTTGCGGGCGAACAGATCCTTCGCCACCGAGGCGAAATCGTCATAGATGATCTGGCGTTTGGTGCCGATGCCGGCCTCGTGCCAGGCGGGGCCGAACTCGCCGCCGCCGCGAATATTGGCGAGCACGAAAGCGCCGCCGCGCTCCAGCCACAGCTTGCCGTTCGTTCCCGAATAATACGGAGTCTCGCTGACCTGGAAGCCGCCATAGGCGGTCATGATGGTCGGCGTGGTGCCATCATATTTGATGTCCTTCCGGTGCACCACGAAATAGGGAATCCGCGTGCCGTCGGTCGATGTCGCTTCGAGCTGTTCGACCACATCGTTCGACGCATCGAACTTGGCCGGCAGCGACTTGGTCTTGTCGAGCGTCTGGCTGTCGATATCGGCAAGGTAGAGCGTCGATGGGGTCAGGAAGCCGCTGGCGCTGACGAAGGTGCGGTTCGACTTCTTGTCCGCCGATCCGAAGCCGATTGCGAGATTGTCCGGCAGCGGCAACTGGCTGGCGATCCAGCCGCCATCGGGCTTGGGGGTATAAACAAGGGCACGCCCACGCACGTTGCTGAGCGTGTTGATCAGCAGCGTGTCGCGCGTGGAGGATACGCCGTCGAGCGCGTCGCGCGGGCCCGGTTCCCAGACGAGGCTGGGCTTGAGCGCGCCCGGCGCTTTCAGCACCGCATCGAGATCGAGCTGCACCAGCGAACCTGCCTTGAAGCTCGCACCGCCCGCCGACCAGGGCTCGTCGAGCTGCACGATCACGCGACCGGCGACCAGCTCGACGACCGAGGCCTTGTCCGGGATGGCAAGCCGCTCGGCACCGCGCGGGGTGAGCACATAGGTCTGGTGGCGGAACGTATCGAGCGGCCGCTCGATCACGCCGAGCTGGCGGCCCTGGCCGTCACGAATCACAGCCGGGCTGACGCCATAGCCGCCGTCCTGCTGTTCGCCGCGATAGACTTCGACGGCGGCCGAGAGCGGCTGGCCGCGGGTCAGCCGCTTGACGATGAACGGATAGCCGGAGGGGGTCAGGTCGCCCGGTGCCCAGTCGGTCGCCACCAGCAGATGGTCGCGGTCTTCCCAGGCGATGCGGTGCTTGCCGCGCGGCAGGTGGAAGCCGCCGTCGACGAACTTGCCGCTGTCGAGGTCGAACTCGCGCACTTCGACGGCATCTTCGCCGCCATCGGACAGCATGACCAGACAGCGCTGCTGTTCGGGTTCCAGGCAGGGCGTGCCCTTCAGCACCCAGCTCTTGCCCTCGGCCTTGCCCAGTGCATCCACGTCGAGCACCGTCGTCCAGTGCGGATCGGCCGTGCGATAGTCGGCGAGCGAGGTCTTGCGCCAGATGCCGCGCAGATGCTCCGGATCCTGCCAGAAATTATAGATCTCGCCGTGCAGGAAGCTGGGGAAGGGGATGCGGTCGCGCGAGCCCGCGATGGTCAGGGCCTCGTCGTAGAGCGTCTTGTAGCGGGCATCGGCCTCCAGCCTTTTGGTGGTGGCGGCGTTGTGCGCATCCACCCACTGCATCGCCTGGGGCGAGGAGAAGGGTTCGAGCCACAGATAGGGGTCGGCCGGGGCAGTCTGCGCCAGCGCGGCGGCGGGCAGGCTGGTGGCGAGCAGGGCGGCAAGAAGCGTCAGGCGCATGGGAGCATGTTTCTCCATTGGCCGGGCAGGCTGCCCGGCAAACCAGGACCGCCAGCATGTTGCGACGCCGGCGATCCTGCAAGCCCATGCGCGCGAACGCACACGCTTTTCGTATCGTAGCTTTCGTAACTTAGCCGAACTGGAGTGCCGCGGTCAGGTCGCCCGGGGGCGGGCCGCCGGCGGCGATCATCGCGCGTTCGCGCTCGATCAGGCCCGGCAGCGGCTTGAGCCCGAAGCGTCGCGTCAGGAACCGCGCGATCGATCCGGTGTCGTAGATGCTGTGGTCGACATGCCCCTTGCGGGCGAAGGGCGAGACGATCACCGCCGGCACGCGCGTGCCCGGGCCCCAGCGGTCGCCCTTGGGCGGCGCGACATGGTCCCACCAGCCGCCATTTTCATCGAAGGTGATGACGACCAGCATCTTGTCCCATTGGGGGCTGTGGCGCAGCGCATCGACAATGACGGCGATGTGGCGGTCGCCGGCATCGACGTCCGAATAGCCGGCATGCATGTTGAGATTGCCCTGCGGCTTGTAGAAAGTGACCGCCGGCAGCTTGCCGGCTGCGACATCCGCCAGGAAATGGTTGGTACGCGGCGTTTCGCCTTCGCCGGCATCGCGCAGATGCGCTTCGCGCGCCTTGGTGCCGGGGGCGAATTGTTCGAAATAGTTGAACGGCTGATGATGCGGCTGGAAATTCGGCCGGGTGGGGAAGCTGCCGTCGGTGCCGTGACCGGCCAGCGCAGCGCCCCAGCCGCCGGCATACCAGGCCCATCCGACACCGCGCGCCGTAAGCAGGTCGCCGATCGTCTCGTGGTGCTGCGGCACCATCGTCTTGGCGTCGCTCCAGTCGGCATAGCCCGGCCGTTCCGGATCGAGCTGATAGGTTGGCGCATAGGGCGGCAGCATCGTGTTGACCGACCAGAAATCGGGCGTCAGCGAGCTCGGCACGAAATCGGGCGGGCCATCCAGCGCGCTGGCAGGCGATTTGGGCTTCAGCTTCAGGCGGATGCCCTTGGGGTCATTGCCTTCCACTTCGGCGATGCGGCCCTTGGCGGGGCTCTTGTCGGCGTTCGGATAATAAGGCGGGCGCGCCGCGATCAGATATTGGTGGTTGAGATAGGAGCCGCCGAACGCGCCCATGAAGAAATTGTCGCACAGCGTGAATTCGCGCGCGATCTGCCAAAGGCGCAGCTTGGCGGAGGTGTCACCATAATGGCCCATCACGAGGCCGCCGCTGTCTCCCCAGGCGACGAAGCCGTCGTTGCGGCCGCCATTGATCTGCAGCTGGTTGTTGTAGAAGGCATGGACCAGATCGCGCGTCACGACGCCGTGCGGCAGCGGGTCGCCTTCGGGGGTGCTGAGCGCGAACGGCGCATTGGGCAGCGGCGCCAGATCATCCGGCCCGATCTTGTAGCTGCGATGTTCGACCACCTGCTCGTCAGGCACCATGCCTTCCCACACCTTGGGCAGTCTGGGGAGCACGCTGCCGTCCCGGTCGCGCTGGGCGGCGCGTTCGGGCGACACCGCCGACAACGGCTGGGCGAGGCCCGGGAAATCGGCAAACAGATTGTTGAAGCTGCGGTTCTCGGCATAGATCACCACCACGGTTTCGATCTGCGCGAGTGCCTTGTCGGTGACAGGGGCCGGCGATGCGGTCTTCGCCTCGCCTGGTGTGGCGGCGATCAGTCCGGCCAGACCCAACGCACCGAGCAGCGTGCGGCGGTCCTGATCGGGCACCCGGTCTTCGCCGGTGCCGATGGGGGCGCCCTGTTCCGCTCGCGTCGTCTCGTCCTTCATCCGGCCTGTCTCCTTTTACCGCCTTGCGGCTGTTGGCAGCAGAATGTGACGGGATTGCGAGCGCCGGTTCAGTTGCCCGTCTCGATGATGCGCGCATCGGCAAAGCGCGTGCGGAACGGCTCCGGCACTGGCCCGTCGGTAACGAATATGTCCACCATGTCGAACGCGCAGGTCTGCACCAGGCCCTGACGGCCCAGCTTGGTAGCATCGGCCACCAGCACCACCCAGCGTGCCAGCCCGGCGACTTTCCGCTTGATCGCCGCTTCGCCCAGATGGAAGTCCATCAGCCCCAGTTCGGCGTCGATCGCCCCGATCGACAGGATGGCGATTTCCGGCGTGAACCGCCCGAGAAAGGCATCGGCTTCGGCACCGAAAGCGGCGCGGTAATCCTTGTCGATTTCGCCGCCCGCCAGAAACACGCGGTTGTTGTTGATCGAACAAAGCTCGTGCGCGACGTCGATCGCGTTGGTCAGCACCGATAGCTGGCGATGCCCGCGCAGCGCCCGGGCGACATGCAGCGATGTGCTGCCGCTATCGATGAAGATCGCGCTGTTATCGGCGATCAATGGCGCGGCGGCGAGGGCGATTGCCGCCTTGGCCGCGAACTGTTCGTTCACGCGGATATCGAACGGCGTTTCAAACGCATTGTCGGGCAGGCGGACCGCGCCGTGGAGCTTGTGCACCTTGCCCTGGGCTTCGAGTTCCTTGACGTCGCGCCGGACAGTTTCTTCCGACACGCCGAGACGCAGGGCCAGTTCGCCGATCGCGCAGTTCCGCTGTGCCTCCAGCGCGCGGAGCAAATGTTCCTGTCGGTCCTGCCGTCGCATGTCTGTCTCCTCCCCGCTATCTGCGGCTCTATCATTTTGTGTGGCTGTTTCCACAAAAATTGTGGCTTTCGACTTTCAATGTCACAATCACGTAGCAGATCGTGCCTAATTCCGCTGTCGAGGACGCCAAAAGGGGGCGTCGAGCCACGAGGGGAATCGACATGAGCACCAAAGCGCAATGCGCTTCGGCGGGCGATCGCGCACGCCTGTTTCTGATGGGCGGCACGGCCATGCTGGCACTCGCCGCAAGCCCGGCCCTTGCCCAGTCCACGGCGGATAGCGAGCGAGAAGATCAGGTCGTCATCACCGGCCGCGCCGCGCAGCAATCGGCAGAGCGGGAAAAGCATGACGCCACCATCGTCGCCGAAGTGGTTTCGTCCGAACAGCTCTCCGCGGTGCCGGTCAACAGCGTCGTTGACGGGCTGAAGCGCCTGCCGGGCATCAGCGTCGTCACTTCCTATGGCAATGCCGAGCCGCGCTACATCACCGTGCGCGGGCTCGATTCGGCCTATAACGTCTACACGTTGAATGGGGTCCGCATGCCGACCGCCGAGGACAGCCGCGCCGTCGCGCTCGACCTGTTCGCGCCCGATGCGGTTTCGTCGGTGCGCATCATCAAGACGGTGACGCCCGATCTCGACGGCGACGCGCTGGGCGCCACGGTCGATATTCGCACCGCCAGCCCGTTCGATCACCCCACCGGCTGGCGCATGGCGTCGGCGCGGGTCGGCTATGACGAATCGACGCAGAAAGCACCGGTCGACCTGTCGGCGGGCTTCTCGACCTTCCTCGACAAGGACAAGCGGCTGGGCCTGCTCGTCACCGGCTTCTATTCGCACCGTCAGACGATTGCCGCGCGCAATACCAACCCCGATCAGGCGAATAGCTGGCAGCGCCCGGCCAATGCCAGCGACACCCAGGTCGTCGATCCGCGCCAGTTGACGCTGGTGAGCCACGGGCTCGACCAGTTCACCAACAACGTTACCAAGTTCGGTGGTGACGGGATGCTGGAATTCCGCCCGGACGATGCCAACCGCTTCTATCTGCGCGCGTCCTATGAGCGGTGGAAGAACCCGCAGCGGCACGATTACATCAACGTGCTCGACCGGTTCGACGACAATGGCAACGTCAACGGTTTCCGAACCCTGATCGGCGCCGAAGTCAAGGAAGAGGATAACCGGCTGGGCTCGGTCGGCTTCGGCGGATCGAACACGTTCGGCGCGGTGACCGCCAGCTACGATCTTGCCTATTCCTACGGCCGCACCCGCACGCCGCAGCAATATTATATGGAGTTCAATTCGGACTCCTCGACCGATCCTACCTTCAACAGCACCATCAATTTCCAGGCGACCAACCCGCGCTATCCGAAATGGGTGCTGAGCGACGCGCAGGCGCGGGCGATGTACAATGTCGCCAATCTGGGGCTGAGCGATGCGGAACTCTATAACCGCCGCGCGACCGACAACCAGCTGTTCGGCCGGTTCGACCTGACGTGGGAGCCCGAGGATGCCGGCCTGCTGCGCTCGGCCAAGGCGGGCCTGCGCATCCGCCGCGCCAGCCGCCGCTACAACCAGCACCAGATCGCCGACATCCTGAACGGCGACCAGTATCAGTTCCAGAGCGTGAAGCTGGGCACCCCGTTGTCGACGCTGCCCTATCTGCTGGGCGGTACGATCGACAGCTATCAGGGGGGGCAGTATAGCGGCAACACGCGCTTCGGCACGATCCTGAACATGGATCAGGCGCTGCGCCTGCTCGAAGCCGCGCCGCAGGTGACCGACGCCGATTACCCCTGGAACCTCAACAAGCGCTACGGCACCGAAACCAGCTATAGTGGCTATGCCATGGCGGTGATCGGCAGCGAGATATTGTCGGCCACGGTCGGCGCCCGGTTCGAGCGGACCGAAATCTACAACGAGTATCTGACGACCATCACCAATCCCGACGGATCGGTGACGCGCGTCTATGGCGGCCCTAACGGTACCAGCACCGCCAGCTACAACAACTTCCTGCCGAGCGTCCATGTCAACTGGCGGCCGAACGCGACCATCGCCGCGCGCGGTGCGGTGTGGACCTCGTTCGCGCGGCCCAACTTCCTCGACATTTCGGGCGCCAGCACGATCGATCGCAGTGCCGGGGTGATTACGATCAGCCAGGGCAACCCCAACCTGCACCCTGCGAAGGCGATCAATGTCGACCTCAATGTCGATTACGGCACGCGCTCGACGGTGCTCAGCCTGGGCGGCTTCTTCAAGTCGATCGATGGCTTCATGTATGGCCGCGCCCAGTCGGCGGTCACCACGCGCGGCCAGACGGTCATCACCCAGCCCGTCAACGGCAACACCGCCACCGTCTGGGGAATCGAGTTCGGCGGCCGGCAGGCGCTGATCGCGGGCTTCTGGCTCAACGGCAACGTCACCTGGCAGCATAGCGAGGCCGATCCGGGCGGCACCGGCCGCGTGCCGGGCAAGGTGTGGCTGCCCAACGCGCCGCGCTGGATCTACAATATCGGCCTTTCCTACGAGAAGGCGCGGTGGAGCGGCGACCTCAACTTCAACTATCAGGGCAAGCGTCTCACCGTCCTGCGGCCCAGCGGCCTGGACGAATGGGAACAGCCGATCGGCGCGCTCGACGCTTCGATCCGCTATCGCGTGACCGATGCGGTGACCGTGTCGCTCGGCGGCAAAAACCTGACGGGTCAGCCGAGCTATTGGGGTACGCACAGCGATCAGCAGATTGCCACGGTCGCCTATCAGACGGCGCCGCGGACCTATTATCTGAGCGTCACTTTCCGGCAGTGATGCGCAGGCCGGGCGGGACTCTTCGGCGTCCCGCCCGGACTCGTCACGATTGCGTCGTTTTGGTGGCGTAGCGACGCGGTTGAACCCAGGATTTTTAGGAACGCCCCAGATGACATTCGATCGCCGCGCGCTGCTTCGCACCGGCCTTGGCGCTGCCACGCTGGCGTCGTTGCCGGCTTCGATCGCCCGCGCGCTCGCCATCCCTGCCGATGTGCGCAAGGGCACGATCGAGGATGTCGCCCATGTCGTCATCCTGATGCAGGAAAACCGGGCGTTCGACCATTATTTCGGCACGCTGTCCGGCGTGTGCGGCTTTGGCGATCGCTTCCCGATTCCGGTCGCGCCCGGCACGGATGGTGCGCCGCGCGACGTGTGGACACAGTTGGACCGCACCACAGTGCCGCCGCGCGCCGTTCATCCTTTCCACCTTTCCACCCAGGCGCAGTTCGAACTGATGCGCATGGCCGGTACGCCGCATCACTGGCCCAACGCCCAGGCGGCGTGGGACCATGGCCGCATGGGCCATTGGCCAGAGGCGAAGACCCAGCGTGCCATGGGCTATTTCACGCGCGAGGACATTCCCTTCCAGTTCGCGCTGGCCGAGGCCTTCACGCTGTGCGACGCCTATCATTGCTCGGTGCAGACCGGCACCAACACCAACCGGCTGTTCCTGTGGAGCGCCAGCAACGATCCGCACGGCAAGGCCGGCGGGCCGGTGATCGACAATGTCGACGATTCGCTCGACCGCCCCGATTCCGCCCAGCCGCGCTATCACTGGACCACCTATGGCGAGCGGCTGCAGGCGGCCGGCATCGACTGGCGCCATTATCAGGACATGGCCGATAATTTCGGCGACAATCCGGTGCAGAACTTCCTGCAATATCGCCGCGCGCACCGTGGCGAACCGGGGAGCGACCCGGCGCTGAAGGACCGTGCGCTCAGCACCCAGGCGATCGACCGCCTCAAGGCCGACGTGCTCGCCGGCCGCCTGCCGCAGGTGTCGTGGGTGATCGGCACCGCCGAAGGTTCCGAACATCCCGGGCCGTCGAGCCCGGCGCAGGGCGCGGCCTATATCGCGCAGGTGATCGACGCGCTGACTGCCGATCCCAAGGTTTGGGCGCGCACCGCATTGTTCGTGATGTTCGACGAAAATGACGGTTTTTTCGACCATGTGCCGCCCCCCGCGCCGCCTTCGCCCGATCCCGATGCACCGGGCGGCTGGGCAGGGGCCTCGTCGGTCGATACCGATGACGAATATCACCGCCTGCCCGCGCCGGGTGCCGAGGGCGACGAGCTTGAACTGCGCGGCCGGCCTTATGGGCTGGGCCCGCGTGTGCCGATGTATGTCCTGTCGCCCTGGTCGCGCGGCGGCTGGGTCCATTCGGAAGTGGCGGACCACACCTCGGTCATCCGCTTCCTCGAACGCCGCTTCGGGGTGATGGAGCCGAACATCTCGCCCTGGCGCCGCGCGGTGTGCGGCGACCTGACCGGCGCGTTCGATTTTGCCCGGCCCAACTACCGCGATTTTGCGGCCGCACTGCCCGATACGCACAAGGCGCGTGAAGCTGCGCTGGCGATCAAGGGGCAGGTGGCGCCGCAGGCGCCCACTGCGCCGCCCCGCCCGGTGCAGGAACGCGGCGTGCGCCTTGCCCGCCCGCTCCCCTATCGGCCGGAGGTGCAGGACCGCGTCGATGCCGGCGCCGGCCGGATCGCGCTCGATTTCGCCAATACCGGCAGCAGGGCAGCGGTATTCCACGTCTACGACCGGTTGCACCTCGATCGCATTCCGCGCCGCTACACCGTCGCGCCCGGCGCGACGCTGGCGGGCGAATGGATGCTGGACGGCGAGGAGGGGCGCTACGACCTGTGGGTGCGCGGCACCAATGGTTTCCACCGCCACTTTGCCGGCGACCGGGCGAGCGCCCAGGCGCTGCCGGCCCTGCGCTGGACGCTGGCGGACGGCACGCTGACGCTGGCTGCGCCCGCCGGGGTGCAGGTGACGCCGGGTGCCTATGCCGAACATCATGCCGGCTGGACGGCACCTGCCGGCGGGGGCAGCCAGCATTGGTCGCTCGCGCCGACCCGGGGCTGGTATGATCTGGTCGTCACCAACGATGCCCATCCCCGCTATCATCGTCGCATCGCCGGGCGGCTGGAAGACGGGAAGGCAGGCATCACTGATCCCGCACGGGCGTGAGCCGCAAGGGTCTGTGCGCTTTGTTGTCTGACAACAAAATGTACCGGTGCGGCGTTGCGTGCTTGATTTTGCGCGCGCCATCGGGTGTTGGCGGTTGAACGGCGCGCGGCCAGAGCCTAAGTCGCCGGGGTATTGTTACCGCTAACTTCATTACGGGATCGGAGAGAGCTAAGATGGCGCTGACCGGAGAATTGTTCATCGCATCGAAGCGCGTCGCTCGCGACGCCGGCTTCCGCGCCGTTGCCGCCGCGACCGGCAGCGAGATCGAACCCAGCTTCAGCGTCGCGACGCTCGAGGATGTGGACGCCGCCTGCGCCGCTGCCGAGGCCGCGTTCCTGCCCTATTCGAGCCTGCCGCGCGAAGAGCGCGCCAGGTTCCTCGAAGCGATTGCCGAGGAAATCGAGGCGCTGGGCGACGAACTGATCGAGCGCGCGATGCAGGAAAGTGGCCTGCCGCAGGCCCGCCTGCAGGGCGAGCGCGGCCGCACCGCCGGCCAGCTGCGCCTGTTCGCGAAGGAGCTGCGCCTCGGCGATTATCTCCGCGTCCGCATCGACCATGCGATCCCCGGCCGCGCGCCGCTGCCCAAGCCTGACCTGCGCCTGCGCATGGTGCCGCTTGGCCCGGTCGCGGTGTTCGGCGCCTCGAACTTCCCGCTCGCCTTCTCGACCGCCGGTGGCGACACCGCCTCGGCACTCGCCGCCGGGTGCCCGGTGGTGGTGAAGGGCCACCCGGCGCATCCGGGCACGGCCGAGCTGATCGCGACCGCCATCGCCCGTGCGGTGGAGAAGACCGGCATGCCGGCAGGCGTGTTCTCGATGGTCGCCGGTACCGCGAATGAACTGGGCGAGGCGCTGGTGCGCGATCCGCGCATCAAGGCGGTCGGCTTCACCGGCTCGCGCGGCGGCGGTCTGGCGCTGGTGCGCATCGCGCAGAGCCGCCCGGTGCCGATCCCCGTCTATGCCGAGATGAGCAGCATCAATCCGGTGTTCCTGCTGCCGGCCGCGCTGGAAGCGCGTGCCGAGGCGCTGGGCAAGGGCTATGTCGCATCGGTGACGATGGGTGCGGGCCAGTTCTGCACCAATCCGGGGCTGGTGCTGGCGCTGGAGAGCCCGGCGCTGGAGCGCTTCCTTGCCGCGGCCACCGAAGCCATGACCGGCGCCCCCGCGCAGGTGATGCTCACCCCGAACATCCACAAGGCCTATGAGACCGGTGTGGCCAAGCTGGCATCGGCGCCGAGCGTGAAGCAGATCGCGCAGGGCGTCGCGCCGCAGGGGCCGACCTGCGGCCGCGGCGCGCTGTTCACCATGACCGGTGCGGACTTCCTGGCCGATCCCAGCCACGCCGAGGAAGTCTTCGGTTCGGTATCCTTGCTGGTGCGCTGCGCCGATACCGACGAGCTGAAGAAGGTGGTTGCCCTGCTCGAAGGCCAGCTCACCACCACGCTGCACATGGACGAGGGCGACGTGGCGATCGCGCAGGAACTGCTGCCGTCGCTCGAGCGGCTGGCCGGCCGCATCCTGGCGAATGGCTGGCCGACCGGCGTGGAAGTGACCGACGCGATGGTCCATGGCGGGCCGTTCCCCTCCACTTCGGACGGGCGCAGCACCTCTGTGGGCACGCTCGCGATCGACCGCTATCTGCGGCCGGTGTCGTACCAGGACCTGCCGGAGGCGCTGCTGCCGGTCGACGTGCGTGACGGTGCGGGTGTGCCCGCGCGGGTGGACGGTAAGCCGACCGTTTGAGGCTCCTCTAAGACCCCTTGCCCTTCCACGCCTTCGGCGCTCCTTCCTCTCTCGCAAGGAGAGGGAGAGGTCCTGCAGCCACAGTCGGCGGGAAGGGTGAGCGGGCCTGACAGCATGACCTTGCTGATCGCGCACTCCATATGTGAGCATGCAGGAATGGATGCGGGCGCGGATTATCTCAGGGACAGGATGCTGATGCTCACCATCGGCATAGCGGCCTGTGGGGGGCTGGTCCTCGTCCTGTGTAGTTGGTTCTTCCCTCCCAATCCTATTCCCGCGAGCTACGCCAATGGGGAATATCGCAACACCGATTGCGGCATGCTGCGCCTCCACAACGGGAACCTTACCTTCGGCCGGGCGAGCATTGGCTACGTGCTGGAGCGCCGCAAGAACGACATTGCGGTATTGTCCCCGCACATGATTGGTGTCCGCCGAGATGATTCCGGTTGCAGGGTCGTGTATGAAGCAGACAAGTTTCCGCTGTACTTGCCGCTTGTCGGCAGCGACGCTCCCAATGCCGTGCGTCTGATGGATGTAAGCACCGGTCAGGAGTACACGTTCGATCGAGCGAGGCCTGAGGCACATCAGCCCCGGTAGGTCGAATGGACGTAGCCAAGGGGATATGCGCAGGTTTCAATCCTCCCCCGGAGGGGGAGGGGGACCGGCGAAGCCGGTGGAGGGGTACTCTCCACCGGCTGTGACGACAATATGTTGAACGACGGCGGCAACGTCCCCCAAAATCTCGGGGGCCGGTATGCGGAGAAGCCGTATGCCGTTTGAGCGGAGCCAGTCATCACGTATCGCATCGCGCAGAGGGCGGTCGCCCCGCGCATGGGCCTCGCCGTCGACTTCAACCGCCAGCTTTGCCCGGGCGCAGAAGAAGTCGAGCACATAACGCCCGGCGGGATGTTGCCGCCGAAACCGCAAGCCCGCGGGCCTCTTGCGGAGTTCCTGCCACAACAGCACTTCCGGAAGGCTCATGGTGCGGCGCAGTTCGGCTGCAAGCGATTGCGTGCGTTTCGGACCGTGGAGCATGCGGCGCGCTACCCCTCCACCAGCCTGCGGCTGGTCCCCCTCCCCCTCCGGGGGAGGATGAACGTCTCAGAACTTCGCCTCGCCATAGACGCGGGTGATGTCGCCCTGCCAATCGCCATGATAGCGATCGAGCAGTATCTGCGCCGGCACTTTGCCGGTCCGCACGATTTCGCGCAGGGGATCGAGGAAGCCCGATTCATTGTCGCCCGCGCCGTTCAGCCGGCCCCGCGCCTTGAGCCCCGCGCCGGCGATGTCGAGCACTTCGCCGGCAATGTCCGCCAGCTTGCCGCCGCCGGGCAGCGGCGCGTCGAGCGCCAGCTTGGGCACCGCGCTGCGCAGCGCCTCGCGGCCTTCCATCGACCAGCCCTTTACCAGATCCCAGGCGGCATCGAGCGCGCCCTGATCGTAGAGCAGGCCCACCCATAGCGCCGGCAACGCGCAGATGCGGCCCCAGCGGCCGCCATCGGCGCCGCGCATTTCGAGGAACTGCTTCATCCGCACTTCGGGGAAGGCGGTAGAGAGATGGTCGGCCCAGTCGTCGATCGTCGGCAGTTCGCCGGGCAGAACCGACAGCTCGCCCTTCAGGAAGTCGCGGAAGCTGAGGCCGGCCGCGTCGATATATTTGCCGTCGCGATAGACGAAGTACATCGGCACATCGAGCGCATAGTCGGCATAGCGCTCATAGCCGAAGCCGTCCTCGAACACGAAGGGCAGCATGCCCGTGCGGGCCGGATCGGTGTCCGACCAGATATGGCTGCGGTAGGAGAGATAGCCGTTGGGCTTGCCCTCCGTGAAGGGCGAGTTGGCGAACAGCGCCGTCGCCAGCGGCTGCAGCGCCAGTCCGACGCGGAACTTCTTCGCCATGTCGGCTTCGCTGGCATAATCCAGATTCACCTGGATGGTGCAGGTGCGCAGCATCATGTCCAGCCCGAGCGAGCCGACGCGCGGCATGTGGCGCAGCATGATGTCGTACCGGCCCTTGGGCATGATCGGCAGCTCGGCGCGGGTCTTGTCCGGCCACATGCCCAGGCCAAGAAAGCCGATGCCCAGCCGGTCGCCCACCGCCTTCACCTGTTTCAGGTGGCGGCCGGTTTCGGCGCAGGTCTCGTGCAGGTTTTCCAGTGGCGCGCCGGAGAGTTCGAACTGGCCCGCCGGCTCCAGGCTGATCGTGCCGTCCGCGCCGGACAGCGCGATGATGTTCTCGCCCTCATAAACCGGCTTCCAGCCAAATTCGGTAAGGCCGATCAATAGTGCGTGAATACCGCCGCGCTCTTCATAGCTGGGCGCGCGATGGCTGCCGTCCATCCAGTAGACGAACTTCTCGTGCTCGGTGCCGATACGCCAGCGCTCCGCCGGCTTTTCGCCGCGGGCGAAATATTCGACGAGCTGGGCACGATCCTCGATGACCGCCGCGTTGCTGTTTGTGTCGGTCTTCGTGCTCATGGCGCGCCCTTAGCGAGGCCCGCGAAGGAGCGCCAGTGGATTTTTGTACCGGTCGGTTACCAGTCGCCGGCGGCGCCCATCCAGAGCGTTACCGCCGCCGCAGCAGCGGTCTCGGCGCGCAGAATGCGGGGGCCGAGCGCAATGCCCACCGCCTGTGGAAGCTCGCGAATCGCCGCGCGTTCCTCCGCGTCGAACCCGCCTTCCGGGCCGACCAGAATCGCCGCCGGGCCGGGGCGGGCGCGCATCGCTTCCAGCGCGGGTATGCCGCCGGTTTCGTCGGCGAAGAACAAGGCGCGCTCCGCCGGCCAGTCGCGCAGCAGCGCGGGCAGCTTCACCGGCTCGACAAGTTCGGGCAGGGCAGTGCGGCCGCATTGCTCGGCCGCCTCGATCATATGGCTGGTCAGCCGCTCCAGGTTGAGCCGGTCGATCACGGTCCGCCGCGTGAGCACCGGCACCAGCCGTGCGACGCCCAGCTCGCACGCCTTTTCCGCCACCCAGTCGATGCGCCCCTTCTTGATCGGTGCCGCGCACAGCCACAGGTCGGGCACCGCTTCGAGCGGGCGGAGCTGTTCGGTCACGTCGAGGATCAGGTCGCGCTTGCCGACCTGCGCGACGACGCCCAGCCATTCGCCATTCGCATTGTCGAACAGCTTCACCGCCTCGCCTGGCTTCATCCGCATCACTTGCGCCAGATAATGCGCCTGCGGTCCGTCAATCCGGCGCGGGCCGGGTTCGAGCGGCGCCTCGACATAGAGGCGGGGGGCGGATTGCGGCGGCCAGGCGGGTGTTGCGGGCATGGGCTGCGCTGTAGCCGGGGGCGTGCCGGTTCGTCCATGCGTGGACCGTGTACGCCCGCGCTCCGTTCGGCTGTCGGGAGCGAGCGCGGGGCTCAGCCTCCGTAGCCGCCGCCCATCGGTCCGCCCATGCCGCCGGGAGGCCCGCCCCCGCCGTGGCGCCCGCCACCGCTCGGGCCGGGGCCGCGGCCGCGTCCGCCGCGGCGCATCGCGCCGGCGTGGAGCTCGGGCAGTTCCTTCTTGGTGATCTTGCCGTCATGGTCGGCATCGAGCAGATTGAACCGGCGTTTCGCTGCAGCCATGAATTCGGCCACCGTCACGCCGCCGTTCAGGCTGGTGTCGGCCGAGCTGACCGGTTCGGGAATGTTGAGATAGCCGAACCGCGCGACCCCGCTCATGATGACGGTGGAACCGATATCGGCGGCGCGGGCCTGGCCGTCGCTGCCGATCGGCGGGCCGCCCATGTCGAAACCGCCGCCGCGCACTTCGGGCACCAGCACCGTTTCGTAATAGTCGATTTCGGTCGGGTCTATTTCGCCGTCGCCGTCGCGATCGAGCTTCTTGAACCAGCGCATCGCGTCGTCCTGAAACTCGTCGAGCGTCAGCACACCGTCATGGTTGGCGTCGGCGCCTTTGAACCAGGCATCTTGCGGGGCCACGCCGTCCTGCATGCCGCGAAAGGGCTCGCCCATCGGGCTGATGAACAGTCCGCCATGCGGCCGGGGCGGGGGCGGATTGTCCTGCGCATGCGCCGTACCCGTGGCGGCGATCATCATACCGGCAACGAAGAATGCGCGCATTTTTACCCTCCCTGGCGAATCGATTCATTCCGCTAGCGGAAAATTGTCGCAAGTGTGTGCCGAAAAATGTCGGGCGTGCCGGTGCGGATTGTGGCAGCAGGCGCAGCATGAATGCTGCACCCCCGATCGTTCCCGATAGCGAGCATCGCGGCTTGCTCGCCTATTTGCCTGCCGCGTGGCGCCCCTATGCGCTGCTCGCCCGCTTCGACCGGCCGATCGGCTGGTGGCTGCTGTTCCTGCCCTGCGCCTGGGGTGCGTTGCTGTCGGGGCTGCCGCAGGGTGACTGGTGGCTGATCGCGGCGATGCTGCTGGGCTCGATTTCCATGCGCGGTGCGGGCTGTGTCTATAACGACATCGTCGACCGCGACCTCGACGCGCAGGTCGAACGGACGCGCAGCCGGCCGCTGCCCAGCGGGGCAGTATCGGTGCGCGCGGCGTGGACCTGGCTGCTGGCGCTGCTCGCGTTCGGGCTGGTCGCGTGGCTGGCGATGCCCTGGCCGGCCAAGCTGTGGTCGATCGCCACGCTGCCGGTGGTGGCCGCTTATCCGTTCATGAAGCGGATCACCTGGTGGCCGCAGGCGTTCCTGGGCATCGTGTTCGGATCGGGCGCGCTGGTCGGCTTTGTCGCTGGCGACTGGGAGGGCGTGTTCGCCGCACGCGCCGCCGCCAAATTCTGGCTCTATGGCGGCACCATCCTGTGGGTGATCGGCTATGATACCATCTATGCGCTGCAGGATGTGGAAGACGATGCACTGGTCGGCGTGCGCTCCTCGGCGCGCGCGATGGGGCAGCATGTCCGCTTCGGCACCGGCCTCTTCTATCTGGGTGCGATAATATTATGGGCGCTCGCTTTCTGGACCGTGCGGCCCGATCCGCTGGCGCTCTTCGCGCTGTTTCCCGCTGCGCTGCATCTGGGCTGGCAGATCGTGACGCTCAAGCCGAACGACGGCGCCAACGCCCTGCGCCGCTTCCGCGCCAATCGCGACACCGGCCTGCTTATGGTCGCGGCCTGTTTCGTCGTGGGGATGAGCGGGCTTTGACGTACCGGGCGCGCGTCCCTAAGTCCCACCGATGCTGACCGAGATCCAAGCCCGCGACCTCGCCGCCGATCTGGTGGCGCGGGCCCGCCGTGGCGGTGCCGATGCCGCCGATGCCGTATTCGCCGCCGATGCCAGCCTGTCGGTATCCGTCCGCATGGGCGCGCTGGAAGACGTCGAGCGGTCGGAAAGCGAGGAAATTGGCCTGCGCGTGTTTGTCGGCCAGCGCTCGGCCAGCGTCTCCAGCTCCGACCTTAGCGGTGGCGCGATGGACATGCTGGTCGAACGCGCGGTCGCGATGGCGCGCGAGGCGCCCGAAGATCGCTGGGCGGGCCTCGCCCCGCAGGACCGGCTGCTCCATGGCACCCCGCCGCATCTCGACCTGGACGACGGCGCGCAGGTCGACCCTGCGACGCTGAAGGCGCTGAGCCTCGCTGCCGAAGAGGCCGCGCGCGGCGTGCCCGGCGTCACCAATTCCGAAGGCGCCAGCGCCGGCGCCACCCGCAGCATCTTCGCCATCGCCACCAGCCATGGCTTTGCCGCCGCGCAGGCCCAGACCAGCCACGGCCTGTCCGCCAGTGTGCTCGCCGGCAGCGGGAGCGGGATGGAGCGCGACCATGCCCATCATTCGGCGCGCCATGCGGCAATGCTCGAAGCGCCCGAGATTGTCGGTCGCCGCGCCGGCGAGCGCGCAGTGGCGCGGCTCAATCCGCGCAAGATCGCCAGCGGTCCGCTGCCGGTGGTGTTCGACCGCCGCGTCTCTTCGGGCATGCTCGGGCATCTGCTTGGCGCGATCAGCGGGTCGGCGATCGCGCGGCGCACCAGCTTTCTGCTCGACGCGCTGGGCACGCAGATTTTCGACAGCGGGGTCACCATCATCGACGATCCCCACCGCCCGCGCGGCCTGCGGTCGCGGCCGTTCGACGGCGAGGGGCTGCCGGTCGGGCCGATGAAGATCGTCGATGGCGGCATGCTGGAAACCTGGCTGCTCGACAGCGCGGCGGCGCGCCAGCTCGGGATGGAGCCGACCGGCCATGCGGTGCGCGGCGTCGGCGGCGCGCCGGGCGTTGCGCCCAGCAATCTCTATATGGAGGCGGGCAGCGTTCCGCCCGAAACGATGATCGGCGACATCGCCCATGGCTTCTACGTCACCGAGCTGATCGGCCAGGGCGTCAACGGCGTCACCGGCGATTACAGCCGCGGGGCGGCCGGCTTCCTGATCGAGGGCGGCGAGATCACCGTGCCGGTTTCCGAAGTGACGATCGCCGGCAATCTGAAAGACATGTTCCGCGCGCTCACACCGGCCAATGATCTGGAGTTCCGCTTCGGCATCAACGCGCCGACGCTGCGCATCGACGGGATGACGCTGGCCGGTGCCTGAACTGGCCGCCGAGGTCGCCGCGATCGCGGCCGAGGCGGGCCGGCTGGCGATGCGCCGCTGGCAGACCGATTTTGCGCGCTGGGAAAAGGCGCCGGGCAATCCGGTCTGCGCGGTGGATCTGGAAGTGGATGCGTTGCTGCGCGACCGGCTGGGGCAGCTGCTGCCCGATGCCGGCTGGCTATCCGAAGAGACGGTCGATCATCCCGCCCGGCTCGATGCGGCGCGGATCTGGGTGGTCGATCCGATCGACGGGACGCGCGACTATCTGCGCGGGCGGCCGGGCTGGGCGGTGTCGGTCGCGCTGGTCGAAAATGGCCAGCCGGTGATCGGCGTGCTCGATGCACCAGCGCGCGGCGAAGTGTGGCGGGCGGAGCAAGGGCGCGGTGCCCGGCGCAACGGCGCGATGCTTATGGCTGCGGCGCGCGATGTTCTGGCGGGTGCGCGGGTGCCGGCCGACACGCTGCCCCAGGTCGACCGCGATCTGGTGATGGTGCCCCGGCCCAATTCGATTGCGCTGCGCATCGCCATGGTGGCGGCGGGCGAAGCCGATCTGGTGGCGACGCTGCGCTGGGGCCATGAATGGGACATCGCCGCCGCCGTGTTGCTGGCGCGCGAGGCGGGCGCGGCGGTGACCGACGCGCTGGGGCAGCCGCTGTTCTTCAACACGCCGTCGGGGGAAGCCTATGGCGTCCTTGCCACCGCGCCGGGCATCCATGCGGCAGCGGTGGAGCGACTCGCGGCCCGCGCCGAGCCCGGCAAGCGTTAGAAGAATTCGCCACCCACACTCTCCGAAAGGTAGAGGTGTTGAAGCTCCCTCTCCCGTTGGGAGAGGGAAGGGGCCCGCCGCCGAAGGCGGTGGGAAGGGTGAGGGTGATCGCTTTGCCGCTCTTATTCGAACGCAGCGTCCACCCCGTCCGCCACGCGGAACCGCAGCGCCATCGCGTGGCGATACACCTGTCCGGGATCGAGCCTTGCCGAGGGAAAGTCGGGCTGGTTGGGGCTGTCGGGGAATTTCTGCGGCTCCAGGCACAGGGCTGCCCGCGCCGGATAGATGGTGCCGCTGGTCCCCGGTGCGCCATTTGCCAGATAATTGCCGGTATAGAGTTGCAGCCCCGGCTCGGTCGAATGCAGCGCCATCACCCTGCCTGAGCCAGGGTCAAACAGCGTAGCCACACGGCGCAGCGTGCCCGCCGGCCCGTCGATCGCGAAATTATGGTCATAGCCCTTGCCGAGCGCGAGCTGCGCGTCGTCGGCGTCGATGTCGCGGCCGATCGGTTTGGGATGGCGGAAGTCAAAGGGCGTGCCGGTCACATCCGCCAGTTCACCCGTGGGGATCAGCGCCGCGTCGGTGGGCGTCATATGGCTGGACGGCAGTTGCAGCACATGGTCAAGGATTGTCGTCCCGCTCGCCTCGCCGGCCAGGTTGTAATAGGCATGCTGCGTCAGGTTGACGATCGTTGCGCGGTCGCTCGTCGCGCTGAAGTCGACCGTCAGTCCGTCTTCCTCCAGCGCATAGCGGACGCGCACCGTCAGTGCGCCGGGAAAGCCGTTCCACCCGTCCGGACTGTCGAGACGGAACGTGACCGACGAGTCGGTCTGCGCCTCGACCGTCCAATGCTGCTGGTCGAACCCGTCCGGTCCCGAATGGAGGCTGTTGCTGCCTTCGTTGGTGGTGAGCTGGAACGTCTCGCCGTCGAGCGTGAACCGCCCGCCGGCGATGCGGTTGGCATAGCGGCCTGCCACCGCGCCGTAATAGCGCGGCGGCTGGCGGCGATAATCCTCGAGATCGGCATAGCCGAGCACGATATTCTCGGACCGCCCGTGCCGATCGGGCACCTCCAGCCGGTGCAGCGTCGCGCCGAGGGTAAGCAACTGCGCGCGGAACGGCCCGCGTGCGAGCGTGACGACCTCGATCGCGCTCATTTGCCCGGGCAGATCGAGGCGTTGGGGTCAGAGACGATCTTCGCCTCGGCGAGCGAGAGCGTGAAGGGGCCGCTGGCACGCAGCACCACCGGGGCAGTCACCTTGGTCATGTCGACACCGTTCTTCCGATAGCATTTGAGCAGCACATTCACCGTCTGCCATCCCTGCTTGCCGGTGAACAGGCTGGTCGCGTCGATCGCGCCGCCGGGCGCGCCGCCGTCCATCGAGAGCTGGACCGGCCCTGTCGGCGCCGCATCGACGCGGTACACGAGGCGCAGCGACAGGTCGCCATTGGTCTCGCGGCTGAGATCAAGCGGGCTGCCGCCGATCCGCAGCGTCGCCGTGCCTGCGGGCCAGGTCAGCTGCTGTGCGCCTTCCTGCGTCGCCGGGCCGTCGACGGGCTTGCGGGTGATGCCGCTGTCGGTGGCGAAGGAGAATGGCGCCGGCGTCACGCCCTTGGCGAAGAAGATGCTGGTATTGGCCAGCGAGGCATCGACGCCCGCGACTTCGCTGAGCGCGCCGACCTTGCCGGGCTTCGCATAGCTGAGGCCATAGCCGAAGGCGAACAGCGGGTCATAGCCCGGCTCGCCGCGATTGAGCGTGAACTGGCCCGCATTTTTGGGCCAGCTGTAGGCCAGCTTGCCGGTGAAGTCGCGGCGCGGCTTGCCGGCCTTGTCGCCGATCAGCACGTCGGCCACGCCCGCGCCTTCGCTGCCCGGCAGCCAGGCGGCGACGAATGCATCCGAGGCGTTGAGTTCCGGATTCACCCATAGCGGCCGGCCCGACAGGAACACCGAGACGACCGGCACACCCGCCGCCTTCAGCTTGCGGAGCAGCGCCAGCGCCTGCTTGTCGCCCGGCTGAAACTCCAGCGTGCGCACGTCGCCGCGCATTTCGGCATAGGGCTCCTCGCCGAACACGACGATCGCCACATCGGGTTTCGTCGTGAAGCTGCCGTCGGGCGAAAGCCTTGCCGTGCCCCCGCCCGCCTTCACCGCCGCCTGAATGCCGGCGAAGATCGTCTCGCCGTTGGGGAACATCGAATTGGGGTTGCCGTCGCCCTGCCAGCTCAGCGTCCAGCCGCCCGATTGCTGCGCCATCGAATCGGCGCCCGGACCGGCGACGAGCACGTTCGCGCTCGCCTTCACCGGCAGTACGCCGTTGTTCTTCAGGAGCACCAGTGACTTGGCCACCGCTTGCCGTGCGATCGCGCGGTGTTCGGGGGCGCCGACCATCTCGCCCTTGCTCTCATAGGGGCGGGCCGGGTTGAACAGACCCATCTGCACCTTCACGCGCAGGATGCGGCGCACCGCGTCGTCCACTCGCGCCATCGGGATTGTGCCGTCCTTCACATGGGCGATGGTCGATTCGTACAGGCCCTTCCAGCTGTCCGGCGCCATTGCCATGTCGAGCCCGGCGTTGAACGTCGCTGCGCAATCGGTGGGGGTGCAGCCCGGCACCTGGGCATGGCCGTTCCAGTCGCCGACGACGAAGCCCTGAAAGCCCATCCTGCCCTTCAGCACATCGGTGAGCAGCGACTTGTTGCCGTGCATCTTCGCGCCGTTCCAGCTGCTGAACGAGGCCATCACCGTCATCGTGCCGGCGTTGATCGCGCCCGGATAGCCGGCATTGTGGATGCGAATCAGTTCGTCTTCGGAGACGCGGGTGTCGCCCTGGTCCTGCCCGCCGAACGTGCCGCCGTCGCCGAGGAAATGCTTGGCCGAGGCGGCGACATAGCCCTTCTGGATCCGGTCCTTGGTGCCGGGCGCGCCCTGCAGCCCGCGGATCATCGCGCCCGAATAGCTGCGCACGACATCCGGGTCTTCGGAATAGCCTTCATATGCCCGGCCCCACCGTTCGTCCTGCGGCACCGCCAGCGTCGGTCCGAACGCCCAGTCGATGCCGACCGCGCTGGTTTCCTCCGCTGTGGCGCGGCCGATCTTTTCGATCAGCGCCGGGTCGCGCATCGCACCGAGGCCGACATTGTGCGGGAAGAGCGTGGCGCCGACGACATTGTTGTTGCCGTGGACCGCATCGATGCCGAACATGATCGGGATCGGCGTGTGGCCCGTCTTGCGGGCGAGCGCTGCTTTCTGGAAGGCCTGCGCCGTTGCCAGCCATGGTCCGCGTGGGGAACGGTCGGGTGCGCCGAGCGGCGGCGAGCTGCCGCCTGCCAGGATCGAGCCGAGCGGGTAGGTCGCCAGATCCTCGGGCCTGATGCTGCCAATGTCGGCCTGAATCATCTGGCCAACCTTCTCCTCCAGCGTCATCTTCGCCATCAGTTCGGTGACGAACTTCTCGGTGGCGGGGTCGATCAGCCCCTGGCTTCTCGCGGCGGGCCATTTTTCCGGATGCGCCGTTGCCGACAGCGTTGTCGGCTCATGCTGCGCAAATGCCGGTGTGGCGGCCAGCAAGGTGGTGGTCAGCAACAGCTTCAGCCTGACGCGCATCCTCTCTCTCCCAGAATTTTTGTGATGGTAGCGTTACCCTGAATTCAGCGGCGGAGTCCATGTTCCAGCCAGCGCGCCGCCGAGTCCGGGCTTGTCTTGTCCGTGTCGCGATCCACCATGTAATTGGCTTCGCGCATCTTTTCGACCGAAATCGCGCCGATCAGCGGGCGCAGCGCCGCCTGAAAGCGGGTGTCGCCGGCGCGGCGCGGGGCCAGCAGCACAATCGCGTCATAGCCGGGGATCGCGCCCTTCGGATCGTGCAGCACGGCCAGATGCTGCGCAGCAATCCGCCCGTCGGAGGAAAAGGCGGAGATCACGTCGGCTGCACCGCTCGCCAGCGCGCGATACATGAAAGTCGGCTGGTAGGGCCGGGCATCGGCAAAGCGCAGGCCATAGGCGCGCTCCACCGCGGCCCATTCGGGGCGCTCCAGAAATTCGATGTCAGTGGCGAAGCGCAGGGTGGGGGCCATCGGGGCAAGATCGGCCAGATTGGTGATGCCGCGCCGGCGCGCATCGTCGCCACGCATCGCAAAGGCATAGGCATTTTCGAAGCCGAGCGATCCCAGCAGCATCACGCCATGCTGCGCGTGTGCCCACGCACCGACTCCCTCCACAATGGCGCGGCGCGGCGGCACGTCGCGGCGGTGCATCGGCCCGGTCCAGAGCGTGCCGGAATAGTCGACATAGACGTCGATAGCGCCGCTCGCCAGCGCATCGAACGCCACTGCCGATCCCAGCCCCTCGCGATAACGGACCCGGTATCCCGCCGCTTCGAGCCGGTGCCCCACCAGCCGGGCGAGGATATATTGCTCGGAGAAGTTCTTGGCGCCCACAGTGACGGTGCCGCGCGCTGCCGGCCAGGCCGGCGCCAGTGCCGCCAGCGTACCGGCGGCGAGCAGGCCGAGGCTTAGCCACACCAGTCCGCGCCGCCGCCGGGCGATACCGAATTCTGCCAGGCCCAACAGTCCGTCGACCGCCAATGCCAGTCCCGCTGCCGCGATGCACCCGGCCAGCACCAGCGCCCAGTTCTGCGTCTGCAGCCCGGCAAAGATCAGGTCGCCCAGACTCGGCTGGCCGACGGTGGTGGACAGGGGCGCCGCCCCGACGGTCCAGACGGCGGCAGTGCGGATGCCGGCCATCACCACCGGCGCGACCAGCGGCGCTTCGACCAGCCGCAGCTTTTGCCAGCGCGTCATACCCATGCCGTCCGCTGCCTCGACCACGGCGGGATCCAGCGTCGTGAGCCCGGTCACGGCGTTGCGCAGGATCGGCAGCACCGCATACAGCGTCAGCGCGAGCAGTGACGGCAGGAAGCCCAGCGCGGGAATGCCGCCCCCGGCGAGCCGCGACAGCCAGAGCAGCAGCGGATAGAAGAGCGCGAGCAGCGCCAGGCCGGGGATCGTCTGGATCAGGCTCGCCACCCCCAGCGCGACCCGCGCCACGGCGCGGCTGCGCGCCGACAGCACGGCCAGCGGCAGGCTGATCGCCAGACCCAGTGCGAGCGCTGCCAGCGCAAGCAGCAGATGCTGTGCCAGCAATTCCGGCACGCGGGCGAAAGCGGCGGTCATTCGGCCAGTCCCGCCAGCCGCTGCGCCTGTTCGCGCGGCACCGCAACCAGAGCATCGGCCTCGGGGCCTCCCTTGCCGGCGAGCAGATCGCGTGGGCTGGCGTCGCCGACGATTCGCCCCGCCGCCATCACCAGCACGCGATCGGCGAGCAGCAGCGCTTCGGCCATGTCGTGCGTGACCAGTATCGTCGTAAGGCCCATGCGGTCGTGCAGCGCGCGGATCGCCTTGCCCAGCGCATCGCGGGTGACGGGGTCGAGCGCGCCGAACGGCTCGTCCATCAGCAACAGGCCCGGCCGTCCCGCCAGCGCGCGCGCCACGCCCACCCGCTGGCGCTGCCCGCCCGAAAGCGCATCGGGCATCCGCGTGGCCATTTCCGGCGGCAGGTCCACCAGTCGCAGCAGGTCGGCGATTTCCGCGTCCGCCAGCCGTTCGCCCGCCAGCCGCGGGCCGATCGCGACATTCTCCCCTACCGTCAGATGCGGGAACAGCCCGATATTCTGGAAGACATAGCCGATCCGGCGGCGCAGCAGGTGCGGCGCTTCGGCAGTAACCGGCGCATCGTCGATCAGCACCGTTCCCGCGCTTGGCGCGACCAGACGATTCACCATCTTGAGCAGCGTCGATTTGCCCGATCCCGACGCGCCGACCAGCGCAACGAAGCTGCCGCCTTCTATGTCCAGCGAGACGTCGTCGACTGCCCGTGTGCCGCCCGCATACAGCTTGCTGACACTTTTGAAGGTAACGCGGTGCGTTTGCGCTGGCATCGCGGACGGTTGTGCGGGATGCTGCCGGAAAGGTCAAAGAAACAGGGGAGAGCGAGAAACATGGCGGAACGCGCGATTTTCATCACGGGCGGTGCGTCGGGCATCGGCCGGGCGGTGGCCACGCTGTTCGCTGCACGCGGCTGGCGCGTCGGTCTGGCCGATGTCAACCAGGCCGGACTGGCGGCCACTGCGGCGATGCTGCCCGCGGGCATGGCGCTGACCTATCCGCTCGACGTGCGTGACCGCTCCGCCTGGGGCGAGGTGCTGGCGGCGTTCACTGCGGATACCGGCCGCATCGACGTGTTGTTCAACAATGCCGGCATTGCCGTGAGCGGCGAATTTGCGAGCAGCGATCCGGCCGATCTCGAACGCTGCAACGCCGTCAACTTCATGGGCGTGGTGCATGGCGCGCATGCCGGCTTTCCGTTTCTGGCGCGCACCCCAGGGTCGGTGATGCTGATCACCAGCTCGGCCGCCGGCATTTATGGCGCGCCGGGGGCGGCCATCTATTCGGCGACCAAGTTCGCAGTGCGCGGGCTCGCCGAATCGCTCGACGCGGAATGGGCCGCTGCCGGGGTGAAGGTGCGCACGCTGATGCCGTCGTTCATCGACACGCCGCTGCTCGACCAGCCTTCGCCCGGATCGAACAAGCTGATCCGCGAATCGGTAACGGCGGCGGGGCTGGAGATCACGCCCGTCGACGCCGTTGCCGAAGCCGCCTGGGCCGCGGTGCATGGCGAGCAGATCCACACGCGCGTCGGCAAGACCGCGCGCAGAATGTGGTTCGCCGCCCGCTGGATGCCCGGTGCGCTGCGCAAGCAGAACCGCCGCAGCCGCTTGGCGCGATAACTCAGCCCGCGACCAGCGCGTCGATCGCGTGGGCAAGCTGGATGTCGCGCATCGACAGCCCGTTGGCGTCGTGCGTGGTCAGCAGGATGTCGACGCGGTTCCACACGTTCGACCATTCGGGATGGTGGTCCGCCTTTTCCGCGAGCAACGCCACGCGCGCCATGAAGCCGAACGCCTGATTGAAATCGGCAAAGGTGAAGCGGCGCGTGATCGCATCGCGATCGGGCACGAAGGTCCAGTCCGGCAGCGCTGCCAGCGATTCGTTGCGCAGCCCATCGGTCAGACGCCCTACCATGATCAGCCTCCTTGCTCCCTCTTCCCTGCTCCGCCTATGGGTTTGGCGATGCAGGGGCAAGCTCCAACCACGCCGCCCGACGCGGCAACGATCGAAGCGCTGGCGCGCGCTGCGCTCGCCCGGATTCCGGAGCCGTTCCAGCGGCACCTGGCCGATGTCGTGCTGATCGTCGAGGAGTTCGCCGATGACGAGACGCTGGATGCGCTGGGCATCGAGGATCCCTTCCAGTTGACCGGCCTGTATCATGGCCGTCCGCTCGGCGAGAAATCCGCGTTCGAATCGGGGGCGATGCCTGACCGCATCCACCTCTATCGTCGTGCGATCCTCGACGAATGGGTCGAGACCGGCGTGACGCTTTCCGCACTGGTCAACCATGTCGTGGTGCATGAGGTCGGCCATCATTTCGGCCTGTCCGACGAGGACATGCACGCGCTTGAAGATTCGATCGATTGAGCGCCGGTCTCGCCTTTGACGACGTCGCCTGCATGCGCGGCGGCCGGTTGCTGTTCGAAGGCATCAGCTTCGCGCTGGCGCCGGGCGAGGCGGCGCAGGTGGTGGGCCCCAACGGCGCGGGCAAGTCCAGCCTGATCCGCATCGCCGCCGGGCTGCTGCCGCCCGCTGCAGGCCAGGTACGGGGCGAGGGCGCGCGGGCGCTGCTGGGCGAGGCGGCTGCGCTCGATCCTGAGCTGGGGGTTGCCGCAGCCCTGGGTTTCTGGGCGCGGATCGACGGGCAAGGCGGGGATGTTGTCGCAGCGCTTGCCGCAGTCGGGCTCAGCCATCTCGCGCAGGTGCCGGTACGCTTCCTGTCCACCGGCCAGCGCCGACGCGCTGCGCTGGCGCGGGTGCTGGCAAGCGGCGCGCCGGTCTGGTTGCTCGACGAGCCCGCCAACGGGCTCGACGTGGCATCGGTCGGGGTCCTCGAAGGGCTGATTGCGGACCATCGCGCGGCCGGCGGCATCGTGCTTGTCGCCACCCATTTGCCCATCGCGCTGCCCGGCGCGCAGGCGGTGCAGCTATGAACGCCTTTATCGCGATCGTCTGGCGCGAACTGCGCCGTGCCTGGAGCAGCGGCGGGCTGGTGATGCCGGTCGCCTTCTTCCTGCTGGTGGCGATTCTGTTTCCCTTTGCGGTCGGCCCCGACGCAAAGCTGCTGGGGCGGATCGGCGGCGGGGTGATCTGGGCGGCGGCGCTGCTGGCGGCGCTGCTGCCGGTGGAACGGTTGATTGCGCCGGATGCCGACAGCGGCGTGCTCGACCAGTTCGTGGCGCGCGGACTGTCTGACACGCTGGTTGCTGCCGCAAAGATGACCGGCCACTGGCTGGGTTTCGCGCCTGCCCTCCTCGCCGCGACATTGGTTGCGGGCGCCTTGCTGCAGGTACCGATAGAGGCGCTGGCGACGATTCTGCTGGGGCTGGCGATCGGCACGCCGGGCCTTGCCGCGCTCGGCATCGTGACGGCGGGGCTTGTCGCCGGGCTGCGCGGGGCCGGGGCGCTCGCCGGGCTGGTGATGCTGCCCTTTGCCGTGCCGCTGCTGATTTTCGGCGCGGGCGCGACCGGGGATCAGCCGGGGGCGTTCAAGCTCCTCGCCGCGATCAGCCTGTTGCTGGTCGCAGGTTGTCCCTGGGTCGCCGGCATGGCGATGCGGATCGGGCGCAGCTGAGTCGGCACAGGCATGGGACTCCCCTCCCTGCAAGGGAGGGGCTGGGGGTGGGTGCGAGGGCGGAGCCCGAGCCACCCCGCTCACAGCAAAGGCATCAGCCGGGGCATCGAGCCCCGCCCGCTGCCGGACCCACCCCTAACCCCTCCCTTGCAGGGAGGGGAATCCTGGACCAGGGATTGGGTCGTCAGCCCCCGAGCCGTAGCTGCGTTACCGGCTCCAGCGCGCGAAGATTGCCGTCGGCAGTTCCAGCCCGCGCGCTTCCTCGCGCACGGTCAGTTCCCCGGCTTCGACCGTGCCGCCCTTGTCGGCCATCGCCTGGCGCACCAGCTCGCCGATCGCCAGCGCCGACATGCGCACCGCGTACACCGTCAGGAACAGGAAGCGCGAATCCGCGTCGAGCAGCTTCGCGACATCGGTAATCAGCCCGGGCAGCCCTTCTTCCAGCTTCCACACCTCGCCATTGGGGCCGCGGCCCCATTTCGGCGGATCGAGGATGATTCCGTCATAGCGCCGCCCGCGCCGCACCTCGCGCGCGGTGAATTTCATCGCGTCGTCGATCATCCAGCGGATCGGCTTGTCGGCCATGCCGGATAGCTGGGCGTTGGCCTTGCCCTCCATCACCGATTTCTTGGAGGCATCGACATGCGTGACCTTCGCGCCCGCCGCCGCCAGCGCCAGCGAGCCGACGCCAGTATAGCCGAACAGGTTCATGCACTCAGGGCTGCCAATCCCCGCGATCCGGTCGCGCATCCAGTCCCACACCGGTGCCATGTCGGGGAAGAAGCCCAGATGGCGGAACGGCGTGGTCTGCGCGGTGAAGCGCACCTCGCGCCACGAAAGCGGCCAGCCTTCGCGCGGGGTAGGCTTCAGATACTCCCAGCGGCCGCCGCCATCCTCATCGGAGCCCGGCACGAATTCGGCATGCGCATCCCAGTCGGCTGACGCGGGCGCCCACATCGCCTGCGGCTCGGGCCGGATGAAGCGATAGGCGCCGTACCGCTCCAGCTTGCGGCCATGGCCCGAATCGATCAGGCCATAGTCGCCCCAGGGCTCGCCGGTGAGGGTGACGAGCTTCATGCCCGGGCGCGGGCGCGCTCGGCGATATAGCCGGTGATTGCGCCAAACTCGGCCGGCAACACGTCATAGCGCTCCTGCCGCTCGAACAGGTCGCCCAGCCGGCTGGGCACATGCGGGCGCGATCCGGTGGCGCGTTCCACGGCCTCGCGGAACTTGGCGGGGTGCGCGGTCGCCAGCGTCACCACCGGCACATCGGGAGCAAGCCCCGCGCGGCGCGCCGCGGCCAGGCCGATCGCCGTGTGCGGGTCGATCAGCTGTGCAGTTTCGGCATGCGCCCAGCGCAGCGCCTCGTTCATCGTTGCGGCGTCGATGCTGTCGCTGGCGAACAGTGCGGCGGCACCTTGCTGCTGGGCGTTGGTGAGCCGCATCGCCTTGGTCGCCTCAAAGCCGCGCATCTGCTCGGCAACCGGCGCGCCGGCCAGGTCGAACAGCAGCCGCTCGAAATTCGAGCTGACCTGAATGTCCATCGACGGCGCGGCGGTGGGGGTGACGGTACCTGCCGAATAGTCGCCTGCGGAAAGCGCGCGGTGGAGGATGTCGTTGACGTTGGTGGCAACGACCAGCTTCGCCACCGGCAGGCCCATCCGCGCGGCGACATAGCCGGCGAACACGTCGCCGAAATTGCCCGTCGGCACCGAAAAGGCGACCGGCCGCTCGGGCGCGCCCAGCCGGACGGCGGCGTAGAAATAATAGACCACCTGCGCCATCAGCCGCGCCCAGTTGATCGAATTGACCGCGCTCAACTGGAACCGGCCGGAGAAACCGGCGTCGTTGAACATCGCCTTCACCAGCGCCTGGGCATCGTCGAAGCTGCCTTCGATCGCGATGTTGTGGACGTTCGGCGCCAGCACCGTCGTCATCTGGCGGCGCTGCACGTCGGACACGCGGCCCTGCGGGTGAAGCATGAAGATATCGACGCCCATACGCCCGGCGACCGCGTCGATCGCCGCGCTGCCGGTATCGCCGCTGGTCGCGCCGACGATAGTGATGTGCTGGTTGGTCCCGCTCAGGAACTTCTCGAAGAGCAGGCCGAGCAGTTGCAGCGCCACGTCCTTGAAGGCGAGGGTGGGGCCGTGGAACAGCTCGAGCAGCCAGTGCTGCGCGTCCAGTTGCACCAGCGGGGTGACTGCGGCGTGCGAGAATCGGCCGTAAGCCTGGGTGCACAGTGCCCGCAGTTCGTCTTCGGAAAGATCGCCCTCGACAAAGGGCAGCATCACGCGGACGGCGGTTTCGACATAGGACAGGCCGCGCATCGCCGCGATCGCCTCTGCGGAAAAGCTCGGCCAGGCAGTCGGCACGTACAGACCGCCATCGCTGGCAAGGCCAGCCATGGTCACGTCGCGAAAGCCAAGCAGCGGCGCTGCGCCGCGGGTGCTCTGATATTGCATGGGCGGGGGTTAGCGATGCGGGCGCGGCGCGACAAGATAGCTGTGCTTGGGGGCGGGGCTGGTGCGGCTGGGGTGGAAATCACTTCGCTCGTAATTTGCGCTCCCCTCCTTGCGAAGCAGGGAGGGGCAGGGGGTGGGTCCGCCGCCGGCAGGCGGCGGGGCGCTGGGCGATGGGAGATGAGGTCTTTTGAGCGCGCAGACGCGCGCACCCACCCCTGAACCCCTCCCTTCCAGGGAGGGGCGGAAAACATTTTTCCTGCGCCGCCATATCTGCCGCCGGCGCGTTCTGCTCCGCGACATTCCCCATCGGAGACCGACGATGCGCAATCCCAATGCCGCCGACTGGATGAAGATCGGCCTCGACACCTGGATGCTGGGGGTGGAAGCCTCCACCGTGATCGGCTTGCGCATGGCGAAGCTTGCGGCCGGTGGCCCTGCCGCTACGGCCGAGGCACAGCGGATGGTGGCGGAAAAGATGCAGGCGGCGTGGGAATTGCAGCTCGCGGCGGCTACCGGCCGGCTGGGCAGCAGACCGCATGGCCAGGCGGGGAAGGCGCTTCGCCATTATCGGCGCAAGGTGCGGGCCAATGCCCGGCGGCTTGGCTGACACGCCATCTTTCGCGGACCGGCGCGGCGCCGTATAGCTCCGCCGATGACGTCTGCCGCCAACGCCAATCCCGCCCTTCCCGCCGATTGGCGCGATTTCCTTGCGCTGACCAAGCCGCGCGTGATGACGCTCGTTGTCTTCACCGGCCTGTGCGGCATGCTCGCCGCGCCGGTGCCGATCCACCCCGTGCTGGGCTTCACGGCTATCCTGTGCATCGCGCTCGGCGCCGGTGCGGCGGGCGCGCTCAACCAATGGTATGAGGCTGATCTCGACGCAAAGATGAAGCGGACACGCGGCCGGCCGCTGCCCGATGGGCGGATGGACCGCGAATCGGCGCTGCATTTCGGCGTCGGGCTGGCCGGGTTCAGCCTGGCGCTGATGTATTTCGCGATCAACCTGACCGCGACGCTGATCCTTGCAGCGTCGATCCTCTTCTATGTCTTCGTCTATACGATCTGGCTGAAGCGCCGGACGCCGCAGAATATCGTGATCGGCGGCGCGGCGGGGGCCTTTCCGCCGCTGATCGGCTGGGCGGCGGCGACGGGCAGCGTCGCACCGCTGCCGATCCTGCTGTTCCTGCTGATCTTCCTGTGGACGCCGCCGCATTTCTGGGCGCTCGCGCTGTTCGTCCAGACCGATTATGCCAATGCCGGCGTGCCGATGCTGCCGGTGGTGGCGGGCGAGCGCAGCACGCGCATCCAGATTGGCCTCTATACCCTGCCGATGATCGCGACGGCGGCGGCGCCCTGGCCGCTGGGGCTGACCGGCATGGTCTATGGCCTGACGGCGGCAGTGATGTCGGGCATCTTCCTGGCGATGGCGGTGCAGGTGGCGACGCGCCGCACCGAGCCGGATGACAAGATGGTCCCCGAAAAACGGCTGTTCAAATTCTCGATCCTCTATCTGTTCGTGCTATTCGGGGCGCTGGTGATCGACAGGTGGATATAATGACAGACAGAGAGGATGACCTGATTCGCCGCCCCGCCACGCCCAAGGCCGAGGCAGAGGCGGTTCGCGCGCGGCAAATGGCGCGCGCGCGGGTGATGGCGCTGCTGCTCGGCGGATTCGTGGTGCTGGTGTTCGCGATTTCGATCGTGAAGATGAAGATCGGACACGGCGGATGAAGATCGGCCGCAATCTGCGCGTCGGCCTGCTTGCCGCGCTGCTCGTGTGCGGCATGACCGGGCTGGGTTTTGCCGCCGTGCCGCTCTACCGCATGTTCTGTCAGGCGACGGGCCTCAATGGCACTACCCAGCGCGGGCTGCGCGCGCCGGGGGCGACCGGGCAGAAGATCACGGTGGCGTTCGACAGCAATGTCAGCCCCAAGCTGCCATGGAAATTCGTGCCCGAACGCCGCGCCGACACCATCGACATCGGCGGGCGCGACATGGCATTCTTCACGGCTACCAACCAGTCGAACCGCACCATCACCGGCACTGCGACGTTCAACGTCACGCCCGCCCAGGTCGGTAAATATTTCACCAAAATCCAGTGCTTCTGCTTCACACAGCAGACGCTGAAGCCCGGTGAGACGGTACGGATGCCGGTGATCTTCTATGTCGATCCGAAGATCCTCAACGATCCGGATACGCGCGACGTGGAAGAGATCACGCTTTCCTATACATTTTATCCTGTGGATTCGGAGAAAACACCGGGTTAGAGTTTCACCAAACACAAGGCATAGGAAGAGCGAATGGCTGGAGCGAGAAACCACCAGTACCACATTCTGCCCCCCAGCATCTGGCCGCTGTTCGGCTCGGCTGCCGCGCTGATCATGGCGTCGGGTGGGGCACTGTGGATGAACAAGGTGCCCAATGCCAATCTGGTGTTCTTCACCGGCCTCGCCATGGTGGTGCTCACCATGTTCGGCTGGTGGAGCAAGGTGATTCAGGAGGCGCATGCCGGCGATCACACGCCGATCGTGCAGCTCCACCTGCGCTACGGCATGATCCTGTTCATCGCTTCCGAAGTGATGTTCTTCGTCGGCTGGTTCTGGGCCTGGTTCGATTTCTCGCTCTTCCCTTCGCATGTCGAGGCGGTCGGCGGCACCTGGCCGCCCAAGGGCATGGAAGTGCTCAACGCCTGGCAGTTCCCGCTGCTCAACACGCTGATCCTGCTCTGCTCGGGCTGCACCGTCACCTGGGCGCACCACGGCCTGATCCACAATGAACGCGGCGGCGAGATGAAGGGCCTGTGGGGCGTGCTCGGCGTCGGCGAGAATGACAGCGTCAAGAAGGGGCTGTGGCTGACGATCGTGCTCGGCCTCTCGTTCAGCTGCTTCCAGGCCTATGAATATATGGAAGCGCCGTTCCCCTTCGCGGCGTCCGGTCCGGGCGGCTCCAGCTATGGCGGCGCCTTCTTCATGGCGACGGGCTTCCATGGCTTCCATGTCATCGTCGGCACGATCTTCCTGATCGTGAACCTGGTGCGCGCCTATCGCGGCGATTTCACGCCCCGCCAGCATTTCGGCTTCGAGGCCGCTGCCTGGTACTGGCACTTCGTCGACGTGGTGTGGCTGTTCCTGTTTGCGTCGATCTATGTCTGGGGCGGCTGGGGCGCGCCGGTACACGCCGGCTGACGTGAGCCAACCCGATCCGAACACGCCCGGGGGAGGCAGCGCCGCGCTGCCTCCCCCGATTGCTTCCGGCCTCTATGGCTCTTGCCCCCGCTGCGGCGCCAAGACGCTGTTCCGCAGCTTCACCGCCTTTGCCGATCGCTGTTCCGCGTGCGGGCTCGATTTCCGGGCCTTCAACGTCGGCGACGGGCCGGTGGTGTTCCTGACGCTGGGCATCGGCACGATCATCACCATCCTGGCGCTGTGGGTGGAATTCAGTTTCGAGCCGCCCTGGTATGTCCATATCCTGCTGTGGGTGCCGCTGACCGCGCTGCTGACCGTGCTGACGCTGCGGGTGGCCAAGGGCCTGCTGCTAGCGCTCGAATATCGCAACAAGGCGCAGGAAGGGCGGCTGCGCCAGGACTGATGCGACGGCTGCCGCTGATCCCCACGCTGGTCGTCGCGCTCGCCGTCGCTGCGATGGTGGCGCTGGGCGTCTGGCAGTTGCAGCGCCGTGCCGAGAAAGAAGCGGCGCTTGCCCGCTATGCCGCCAATCTCGACCTTCCCCCCGTTCCGCTGGCGGGGGGCGAGACGGACATGGCGCTGCTGTTCCGCCGCGCAAGCGCGACCTGCGCTGCCGTTACCGGCTGGGAGCGGCAGGGCGGGCGCAGCGCGGCGGGCGGGCAGGGCTGGCGCCAGATCGCGCTGTGCCGCACGCCCTCGGGCGCGCCGCTGCGTTTCGACATGGGCGTGGCGCGCGACCCGATGTTCCGCCCCGCCTGGGCCGGCGGTCGCGTATCGGGCACCATCACCCACGCGCCGGATCACCGGCCGCTGATCGTCGCGCTGTTCGACACCAGCCCCAAACCGTTGATGCTGGTCGCGGCGTCGCCCGCGCCCGGACTGGCAGCCACCGCACGGCCGGACCTTTCGAGTGTGCCCAACAACCACCTTGCTTATGCCGTGCAGTGGTTCCTGTTCGCCGGCGTGGCGGTGATCATCTATTTGCTGGCGCTGCGGCGGCGCTAGCCGCGATTACTCCTCGACAGGATAGACCTTGCCGACATGCGGTTCGCCGCGCGTCGCGGCGAAGCATTCCTGCCGCTGGCGCTCCCGATAACGCTCGCGGTCGGCGTCGCTGCGCTCGTGGTGGCAGGCGGCGCAGCTCACCCCTGCCTCGTAGAGCGGCGAGCGGCGATCCTCGGCGCTGACCGGCCGGCGGCATGCGAAGCAGAGCTCGTAGCTGCCAGGCACCAGCCCATGTCCGACCGTCACCCGCTGGTCGAACACGAAGCATTCGCCGTCCCACAGGCTCTGTGCCTCGGGCACCTTCTCCAGATAGTTCAGGATGCCGCCCTTCAGGTGGAACACCTGCTCGATCCCCTCGGCCTTGAGGAACGCGGTCGACTTCTCGCAGCGAATGCCGCCGGTGCAGAACATCGCCACCTTGGGCGGCGCCTCCCCCTTGCCGAGCAGTTCGTCGCGATGCGCGCGGAACCATTCGGGGAAGTCGCGAAAGCTCTTCGTCTGCGGATCGATCGCGCCGCGAAACGTGCCGGCGGCGACTTCATAGTTGTTACGCGTGTCGATCACGATTGTGTCGGGATCGGCGATCAGCGCGTTCCAGTCCTCGGGCGCGACATAGGTGCCGACGCTGCCCAGCGGGTCGATGTCGGGCTGGCCCAGGGTGACGATCTCGCGCTTCAGGCGCACCTTCATGCGGTGGAACGGCATGGCCGGTGCGCGCGAATATTTGACATCGAGCTGCGCACAGCCCGGCAGCGCGCGGATATGGGCGACCACGGCGGCAATGGAATCGTCGCTGCCGGCGATGGTGCCATTTATGCCTTCGCGCGCGAGGAGCAGCGTGCCCTTGATACCCCGGCCGCAGCATAATTTGGCCAGCGGCGCGCACAGCGCTTCAGGATTGTCGAACGGCGTGAACTGGTAGAGCGCCGCGACTGCAACGGGCAGCGCGGCAAGGTCGAGAGACTCGTGCATCGCGGGGGTTTAGCGGCAATCGCCGCGCGGTGCGATGCCGCTGTTTGCGACTTGCAAGCCACTTCTATCGACGGTCCGCCGCCGAAAGCGACCGTCCCCCTCACCCTTCCGCCGCTTCGCGGCTCCCTCCCTCTCCCACAAGGGGAGAGGGAGCAAGAGCGCACAACTCCCTCTCCCCTTGTGGGAGAGGGAAGGGGCCCATCGCGTCAGCGATGGGAAGGGTGAGGGGGACGCGGGCTCAATTGCGATAGCCGCGCAAGCCGCGCCTCAATCGCGCAGCAGTTCGTTGATCCCGGTCTTGCTGCGCGTCTGCGCGTCGACCGTCTTGACGATCACCGCGCAGTACAGCCCCGGCTTGCCGCCTTCGGAGGGCAGGGTGCCCGGCACCACCACCGCATAGGGCGGCACTTCGCCGCGATAGACCTGGCCCGTCGCGCGGTCGACGATCTTGGTCGAGGCGCCCAGATACACGCCCATCGACAGCACCGCGCCCTCGCCGACGCGCACGCCTTCGGCCACTTCCGCGCGGGCGCCGATGAACGCGCCGTCGCCGATGATGACGGGATCAGCCTGCAGCGGCTCCAGCACGCCGCCGATGCCGACGCCGCCCGACAGGTGGACGTTCTTGCCGATCTGCGCGCAGCTGCCCACCGTCGCCCAGGTGTCCACCATCGTGCCCTCGCCGACATAGGCGCCGATGTTCACGAAGCTCGGCATCAGCACGCAGCCCTTGCCGATATGCGCGCCGTGGCGCACGACGCTGCCCGGCACCGCGCGGAAGCCGGCTTCGCGGAACGCCGCCTCGCCCCAGCCGGTGAATTTCGACGGCACCTTGTCGAACCAGGCGGTGCCTTCCGGCCCTGGCATCACGACATTGTCGTTCAGGCGGAAGCTGAGCAGCACCGCCTTCTTGAGCCACTGGTTGACCTGCCAGCCGCCTTCCGCGGTCGGCTCGGCGACGCGCGCGGCACCGCGATCGAGCAGGTTCAGCGCCTCGGCGACCGCTTCGCGCACGGCGCCTTCGGTGGCGAAGTTCAGGTTGGCGCGGTCTTCCCAGGCGGCGTCGATGGTCGCGGCAAGATCGGTCATGTCAGCTCTCCAGGATGCTGTGGAGCCAGGCTCCAAGGTCGGTGATGGTATAGTCGATGAAGCTGCGGTCGGCGTCCGGCGTTTGTTCGGAGCCATTGTCGATCCACACGGTCGTCATGCCGATCGCCTTCGCCGGCTTCAGGTTGCGCGCCATGTCCTCGACGAACAGCGATTCGCACGGGTCCAGCGCATAGGCCTCGCACAGCCCGTGATAGGCGGAAGGCTCCGGCTTGGGTCGATAGGCCGTGGCGTGGATGTCGTGGATCGCCTCGAACGTCTCGCCCAAGCCCAGCCGGTCGAGCACCTTGGCGGCATAGGGCGCATCGCCGTTGGTGAAGACCAGCTTGCGCCCCGGTAGCCGCGCCAGCGCCTCGATGAGCGCCTCGTTGCGCGCCAGCACGGTCATGTCGACGTCGTGGACATAGTCGAGATAATGGTGCGGGTCGGTGCCGTGATCGGCGATCAGCCCGGACAGCGTGGTGCCGTGCGCGTGGAAATAGCCCTTCTGCACCCGGCGCGCCTCTTCCGCCGAGCAGCCGAGCAGTTGCTGCACATACTCGCCGATCCGGGCGTCGATCATCGCGAACAGGTTCGCCTCCGCCGGATACAGCGTGTTGTCGAGGTCGAAAATCCAGTTGCGGATATGGGAGAGCTGCGCGAGCATGGCGGCGCGGCTCTACGGGTTGGAGGGCCGCGCCGCAAGCCGGGGCAGGGTTTTCGCGGCAGGTCTTGGTAAACAAAAAATAAGAGAATCCAATGTAATCAAGGGCCTCCTGATTGGGGTAATGACATGCGGGTGGCGTTGTGTGCGTGTTGGATGCAGTCCGTTGCGATTGGCGGTCTGCTGGCATTGGGGGCATGTTCCGGCGGTGGAGGCGGTGGCGGAGTATCGACCACCCCCGCGCCCAGCCCGGCGCCTTCGCCGACACCGACGCCGACACCCGTGCCGACGCCCGTGCCGACGCCCACGCCTACGCCGACCCCGGCCGTCAATTACGACACCGCCGAATATCGTGCCACGGTGGGCGCCGTGTCGATGAATGCGCTGGTCGCCTATAACAACGGCGCCACCGGTGCGACGGTGAAGGTGGGCGTCATCGATTCGGGCATCGACCTGCAGAGCCAGGAATTTGGCGATTGTTCGGGCGGCATCGGCACCGGCACCTGTCGCATTCTCGCCAGTTCCAGCGACAATGCGGGCAATAGCTCGATCGCCGATGTCGGCGGCCACGGCACCGCCGTCGCCTTCACCCTGGCGGGGCGGCGCAACGGCACCGGCACGCAAGGCGTGGCGTTCGACGCGCAGCTGGTGATCGAACGCGCCGATACGCCCGGCACCTGCGACGGCAAGGACGCCAGCACCTGCAAGTTCAATGATAGCGCGATTGCCGCCGGGCTGGATGCCGCCCGCGTCGCCGGCGCGCGGGTCGTCAACATTTCGCTGGGCGGCGATCCGCCCTCGCAGACGATGATCAACGCGATCAACCGGGCGACTGCGGCCGGCGTCATCATCGTCATCGCCGCCGGCAATGATGGTGCCGCAAATCCCGATGGATTCACTTCGCCCGCGACCAACAGTGCGGTGTCGCGCGGGCTGGTGATCATCGCCGGTTCGGTGGACAGCAACGACAAAATTTCCAGCTTCTCGGACAAGGCCGGCAGCAGCGCCAATGTCTATCTGGCCGCGGTGGGCGAAAGCGTTCGCGCGCCTGATGCGCATGGCACGCCCTATCTCTGGTCCGGCACGTCCTTTTCGGCGCCGCAAATCGCCGGGGCGGTCGCGCTGCTGGCGCAGGCCTTTCCCAACCTGACCGCCAAGCAGATCGTCGACCTGCTCTATGCCACTGCGCGTGACGTGGGGGATCCGGGCGTGGATGCGGTCTACGGGCACGGCGTGCTCGATCTGACCCGCGCTTTCCAGCCGGTCGGCACCATGTCGCTGGCGGGTTCGGGCGGCAAGGTTTCGGACAGCGTCAACGGCACGCTGTCGACGCCGATGGGCGATGCGCAGCAGGGCGCGCTGGGTACGGTGGTGCTCGATTCGTTCAATCGAGCCTTCCAGACCGACCTGCACGGCACGTTCAGCCACCAGCAGGTCAGTCGGAACCTCAGCACGCTGATGGCGACGCGCGACCGCAGCTTCTCGGTCGGCATGGGGCAGATGCATATTGCGGTGTCGTTGGTGCCGGCGCAGGATTCGGTGCAAATTCGGCCGCTGAACATCACCAGCCATGATGCGGGTGTCGCGCGGATGCTCGCCACTACCGTCAGCGGGCGGCTGGGCAGCAACGTCCAGTTCGCCTTCGGTGCGTCGCAGAGCGGCAATGTGCTGACCGCGCAGCTCGCCGGGCGCGACGATCCTGCCTTCCTGATCGCGCGGGACCCCAGCAACAATGCCGGGTTCGACGTGGCGGTCGGCGGATCGGCGGCGGTGCGCCAGGCGCTGGGGCCGTGGGGCATCACCATGGCCACCGAGTATGGTGATGTGCTCAGCCAGCGCGACGGCGCGATTCCGGCGCTGCGCTATATCTATCAGCGCTTTGGCTATAGCCGGATGACGCTGGCGCTCGACCGGCATTTCGGCGGGCTGATGACCAGCCTTGGCC
The DNA here is from genome assembly GCF_056314185.1 of Sphingomonas sp. DMC8. Lineage (NCBI taxonomy): Bacteria > Pseudomonadati > Pseudomonadota > Alphaproteobacteria > Sphingomonadales > Sphingomonadaceae > Sphingomonas > Sphingomonas sp. DMC8. The sequence goes on from NZ_JBQUYV010000001.1 coordinate 211,406, forward strand.
TCACCCGGCTCGACGAGCGCAACACCGTGCTGGGCGCGCGCTTCAGCCCGGGCGTGGGCGAGCCGCGCGCGGACAGCCTGTTCCTCGACCTAGCCGCGCGCTGGACTCTGGGCAGCGGCTGGAGCCTGGGCGGATCGATGCGGCGCGGCTGGACCCATGCGCATCTCCGCGACAATGTGCAGGGCGGCGGCCTGATCCGCACGCGCGGCTACGCTGCCGATCTGGGCAAGGACGGGCTATTCGCTGCCGATGACAGTTTCGGCTTCCGCATTGCCCAGCCGCTGCGGGTTACGGGCGGCGGGCTCGACCTCGCACTCCCGCAGGGCTGGGACTATGCCAGCGAGAGCGTGACGGGCTGGGCGATGTCGCGGATCAATCTGGCGCCGGTGGGGCGCGAGATCGATTACGAGCTGCGCTATCGCCGGCCGTTCCTGGGCGGCGATGTCAGCAGCAATCTGTTCCTGCGCCGCCAGCCGGGCAATTTCGCCGCCATGCCCGACGATCTGGGGGGCGCCTTGCGGCTGAGCTGGGGGTTCTGAGCGGCGCGGACAAAGAAATGCTGTCGCCCGCAATAGCCGGTCTGGACTGGCGGAGCGGGCGGGGGCTCCCCATCTCCGGAGCATGACTGCGTATTCGTTGCTCGATCTGGTGCCGGTCGTCCAGGGCGGCACCGCCGCACAGGCGCTGGCCAATGCGGCCGATCTGGCCGCTCATGCCGAAAGTCTCGGCTTCTCTCGCTATTGGGTGGCCGAGCATCACGGCATGGAGGGGATTGCGAGCGCCGCAACCTCGGTGGTGATCGCGCATGTCGGCCATGCCACGCGCTCCATCCGCATCGGCGCGGGCGGCATCATGCTACCCAACCACGCCCCGCTGCAGATTGCCGAACAGTTCGGCACGCTGGATGCGCTGTTTCCGGGCCGAGTGGATCTGGGGCTGGGCCGCGCGCCGGGCTCCGACCAGCGCGTCGCCGCTGCGATCCGCCGCAACCTGGAAAGCGACGCCAACCAGTTCCCGCGCGACGTGCTCGAGCTGCAGAGCTTCTTTGCCGATGATGGCCAGACCGGCATACGCGCCACGCCGGGGGCGGGGGCAAAGGTGGCGCTGTGGATTCTCGGCTCCAGCCTGTTCGGCGCGCAGCTCGCCGCGATGCTGGGCCTGCCCTATGCCTTCGCCTCGCATTTCGCACCCGGCCTGATGGACGAGGCGATTGCCGTCTATCGCCGCCAGTTCCAGCCCTCTGCGGTGCTGGAGAAGCCCCATGTGATGCTGGGCTTCAATGTTTTCGCAGCAGACAGCGACGAAGAGGCCGAACTGCTCGCCAGCTCGCAGCAACAGGCGTTCGTCGCGATCCGCACGACCGGGCGCGGCATCCAGTTGCCGCCACCGGTGCCCGGCTATCGCGCCACGCTGGGGCCGCAGGGCAATGCGATGCTCGATCAGGTGCTGTCGGCCTCGGCGATCGGTGGGCCGGCAAAGATTGCACGCGAGATTGCCGCGTTCGTGGAACGCACCGGTGCCGACGAATTGATGCTGACCAGCGCGATGTTCGATCATGCCGCTCGCAAGCGGAGCCTGGCAATTGCGGCCGAGGTGATGCAGGCACGGGTGCCGGCCTGATCCCCCGTTGGGTGGCGCCTGCCGCCCTACGGGGGACAATGTCTGGTGACAGGCTGTCGCGGCGTTCGGCGGGGGAGCCGTAGCACCGCGACACCATGATCTCTGCACCCGCTTTCGTGCGTGCGAATGTCAAATTATTTCACGGGTGAAATCATCCCGCCGCCGGCAAACGCAGCCGCACCAGCAGCCCGCCCAGATCCTCGCTTTCTTCGAGGCTGACGGTGCCGCCATAGATTTCGGCAACGTCGCGCACGATCGCCAGGCCCAGCCCGGTGCCGGGCTTGCCCGTGTCCAGCCGTACGCCGCGATCGAAGATGCGGATGCGGTCGGCTTCGGGAATGCCGGTGCCGTCGTCCTCCACCAGAATTTCGACGAAGCCGGCCTCCAGCCGCACCGTCACGAACACGCTGCCGCCGCCATATTTGGCGGCGTTCTCGACCAGATTGCCCAAAATCTCGTCCAGATCCTGCCGCTCGATATGGGCGATCGTCTCGTGCGCACCGTCGATGTCGATCCGCACATTGGGGTAAAGCCGCGCCACCGCCCGCTCCACCGCCTGCACCGAGGGCCACACATCCGCCCGGCTGTGCGCGCTGCCGCGCCGGCCGACGGCGCGGGCGCGGGCGAGGTGATGGTCGATCTGCCGCCGCATCGTCCGCGCCTCGCGGATCACCGTGTCGGGCAGGTCCGCCTGTCCCGCCGCCGCCGCGTTCATGATCACGCTGAGCGGCGTCTTCAGCGCATGGGCCAGATTGCCGGCGTGGCGCCGCGCCTCTTCGGCCTGGCGGTCGTTATGCTCGACCAGCGCGTTCAGCTCGGCCACCATCGGGCCCACTTCGGCGGGCAAGGGGCCGTCGACGCGCTTGGTCCGCCCGGCGCGCAGGCTCGCGATTTCCTTGCGCACCTTGCGCAGCGGCAACAGCCCGTACCAGGTCTGCAGCGCCGCCATCAGCACCAGCCCCAGCCCGAGCAGCGCAAAGCTGCGCACCAGCGTGCGGCGCACGGCGGCAATCTGCGCGTCGAGCGTGTCGCGGCTTTCCGCCACCTGGAACCGCCAGCGCACCGGCGATCCGGGCAGCGTCAGGTCGCGCTCGGCGATGCGCAGCCGCTGGTTGCCGGGATCGTCGCGGCGGGCGTCGGGGCGCTTGTCGACAAATTCGTCGCTGTCATAGAAATGGATGTCGCGGTCGTCATGCACCGCATCCACTTTCAGGCGGCGATCCCAGAGCGACATCGAGGGGAAGGGCTCGAACCCCTTGCCGCTGATCTGCCAATAGGCGCCTGAATTGGGCTCAAGGAACCGCTGGTCGGCAAGCTGGCGGTTGAGCGTCACCGCGCCACGCGTGTCGAGTTCGGCCGACACGATCAACGATGATACGAGATAGTCGAGCTGATCGTCGAAATTGCGGGTGATCGCGCTGGTCAGCACGCGGTCGAGCGCGAATCCGCCGCCGACTAGCAGCAGCAGAATCCACGCCGTCGCAACCGCCAGCATGCGTCGGCTGACCGAACCGGTAATACGCACCGGCTGGCTTTCTCGGTCCGGCTCGGCATGCCCGCCGCCTGCCATGCTGCGCGTCTCCGCTGCGTCCGCAGGCGCGGGATCGTGCTCCGGCAGGTCGGACGGCGACGCACTTTCCACCCGGAATGCCCTCAGGCCGGTTCGTCGAGGCTATAGCCCAGGCCGCGGATGGTGGTGATGACGTCGGCACCCAACTTCTTGCGGATGCGCGTCACGAACACTTCGATCGTGTTCGAATCGCGGTCGAAATCCTGGTCGTAGATATGCTCGATCAGCTCGGTGCGGCTCACCACCTTGCCCTTGTGGTGGAGCAGATAGCTGAGCAGCTTGTATTCCTGCGCGGTCAGCTTCACCGGCTCGCCGGCCTTGGTGACCTTGCCCGAGCGCGTGTCGAGACGGATGTCGCCTGAGGTCAGCTCGGCCGAGGCATTGCCCGAGGCGCGACGGATCAGCGCGCGCAGCCGGGCGATCAGTTCCTCGGTCTGGAACGGCTTGGCGACATAATCGTCGGCGCCGGCATCGAGGCCCGCCACCTTGTCCGACCAGCTATCGCGGGCGGTCAGCACCAGCACGGGCATCGCCCGACCTTCCTTGCGCCAGCGATCGAGCACCGTAAGCCCATCGATTTCGGGCAGGCCGAGATCTAGGATCACCGCGTCATATTGCTCGTTCGAGCCGAGATAGAGGCCTTCCTCACCATCGGTGGCGAGGTCGACGGCATAGCCGGCACCTTCCAGCGCGGTGCGGAGCTGGATGCCGAGATTGGGTTCGTCCTCGACGATCAAAAGTCGCATTCGCTGGTCCCCGTCCTTTCGTTGCCTAGTTTCAGTTGCCGACACGCCGCAGGATCTGGCCATTATGGCCATCCACCTCGACCCAGATCACCGACCCATTGCGCAGGAACTTGAGCGTGTAAACGTCGCTTTCGGGATCATAGTCGAATCCCAGATATTGCGCGCCCCGCATCAGCGGGATCACCCGCCGCTCAATCTCGCGCACCGGCAAATTCTGGCCCTGTACCCGCCGCTGTCGCGCCATGTCCTGGCCGCGATCCTGGCTGATGCCGTTGGAATGTGCAGCAGCCGGGCCGACGAGCATCAGGCTCGCGAGCAGCGCGCACATAACGGGTTTCACCAGCATCGGCATCCGCATGGCATAGGGTCCGGGCATTGAATAGCCCCTGAACACGCCGCTAATCCGCCGTTCGGCAATTGTGGCATAGATGCATCGCCCGCTGCTTGCCGTTTGCGGGCATGGACCCTAGGTGCTGCCGCATGGCTGCTCCGGTGCTTTCCTATGAAGGGCTGGGCCTCGTGCAGGGGTCCGGCTGGCTCTTCCGCAATCTCGACCTTTATATCGGCGAGCGCGATCGGCTTGCGCTGATCGGCCGCAACGGCGCGGGCAAGACGACCCTGCTCAAGCTGATCGCCGGCGCGATCGACAGCGACGAGGGCCGCCGCACCATCGTTCCCGGCACCCGCGTGATCCTGCTCGAACAGGAACCGCGCATGGCCGGCTGCAACACGCTGATGGACTATGTCCTTTCGGGCAGTGACGCCCCGGCACAGCATGCGGCGGAGGCGATCGCCGACCAGCTCGGCATCGACCTCAGCCGCGAAGCCGCCACCGCGAGCGGCGGCGAGCGTCGCCGCGCCGCCATTGCCCGCGCGCTGGCGCAGGATCCCGATGTGCTGCTGCTCGACGAGCCGACCAACCATCTCGATCTCGGCGCGATCGAATGGCTCGAAGACTGGCTCACCCGCTACAAGGGTGCCTTTGTCGTCATCAGCCACGATCGCACCTTCCTCACCCGTCTGACCCGCCAGACCCTCTGGCTCGATCGTGGTTCCATCCGCCGCGCCGAAATCGGCTTTGGCGGGTTCGAGGCGTGGACCGAACAGGTCTATGCCGAGGAGGAGCGCAACGCCCAGCGGCTCGACGCCAAGCTCAAGATCGAGGAGCACTGGCTCCAGCGCGGCGTCACCGGCAGGCGCCGCCGCAACCAGGGCCGCCTCGCCAAGCTCAAGGAAATGCGGGCCGAACGCGCCAGCATGATGGGGCCGCAGGGTACCGCCGCGCTCGTCACTGCCTCGGACGGCAACCAGACCAAGGTGGTGATCGACGCGAAGCACGTCACCAAGCGCTTCGGCGACCGCACGATCATCAAGGACTTCAGCTTCCGCGTCACCCGCGGCGACCGCATCGGCCTGGTCGGGTCGAACGGCGCGGGCAAGTCCACCCTGCTCAAGATGCTGACTGGCGAGCTTCAGCCCGATGAGGGCGAGGTGAAGCTGTCGCAGACGCTCGACGCCGTCATCATCGATCAGCAGCGCAGCCTGATGGCACCCGACAAGCGCGTGCGCGACGTGCTCGCCGATGGCGGCGACTGGATCGAGGTGCTGGGCGTGAAGAAGCACGTCCATGGCTATCTGAAGGAATTCCTGTTCGATCCCAGCATCGCCGAGGCGCGGGTCGGCACGCTCTCGGGCGGCGAACGCTCGCGCCTGCTGCTCGCGCGCGAATTCGCCCGGCCGTCGAACCTGCTGGTGCTCGACGAGCCGACCAACGATCTCGACCTCGAAACGCTCGACCTGCTGCAGGAAGTAATCGCAGACTATGCCGGTACGGTGCTGATCGTCAGCCATGACCGCGACTTTCTCGACCGCACCGTCACGGTGACTTTGGGGCTCGACGGCAGCGGCATGGTCGATGTCGTGGTCGGCGGCTATGCCGACTGGGAAGCCAAGCGCCGCCCCCGGATCGAGGCGAAAAAGCCGGGCAAGCCCGCCGCTGCCGCCGCGCCGGTGGCGGAAGCCCCCAAGGCGCGCACCAAGCTCAGCTACAAGGACCAGCGCGACTATGATCTGCTGCCGAAGCGGATCGAGGAAATCGACCAGACCATCGCCCGCGACGAAGCCGCGCTGGCCGACCCGGCGCTCTACACCCGCGACCCGGTGAAGTTCGCGAAGCTGAGCGAAGGCATCGCGAAGCTGCGCGCGGAAAAGGAGGCCGCTGAGATGCGCTGGCTGGAGCTGGCGGAGATGGTGGAAGGGCTGGGGTAGTTGGTAGGGCATGCCAAACTCCCTCTCCCCCTGTGGGAGAGGGAAGGGGCCCGCCGCCGCAGGCGGTGGGAAGGGTGAGGGGGACGCCCGCCCGAGGGAGCGGGGGTAATCCGGGGACAGGGAAATCCGGGGACAGTATATCTATTCCGCGCGCGCGTTTGCGCTAGACATTTAGGTCGGTGGGTAAGGCCGAGGGTATTCGCGCAGGGGCGCAAAGGACGCAGAGAAGAAGAGAAGGTGTGTTCACGCGAAGGCGCGAAGGCGCGGAGCGGCAATGCGGTGGTGATAGCTGCCCATATCGGGCGATGCAGAGCCCGTCCCGGTGCTTTAAATAAGTGTTCCTGCTTTCGCAGGAACACGATGCCTCGGTGTGATCAGTACGGGGCTGGCGTCCAGGACCGCTGGCGCAGCATATGCCAACCCTCCGCGTCTCCGCGCGGCCGCGTCTCCGCGTCTCCGCGTGAATCAAAAATTCCTATTTCTTCTTAGTATCTTGGCGCCTTCGCGTGAAACGCGCCAAATAAACGCCTCCAACCCTTGCGCCACCCACGAACGTTCCCCATATGTTCTGCGCTTGACGCCCCAAACGGGGCAAAAGGCCGCTCTTTGAACCCGTTGCTCCCCCAAAAAATGTGTCACGGACCACAACTTCCTAAACTTCGCCTCGCCGCTACAGCGTTTTTCCCTGCCGCCCGGCCAGCTCGACCACATATTGCCACGCCACCCGGCCCGACCGGCTGCCGCGCCGGGTCGCCCACTGGATCGCATCCTCGGGCTCGAACGCCAGTCCGTGCGCCTCGGCATAGCCCCGGACGATCGCGACATAGGTGTCCTGGTCGACGACATGGAAGCCCAGCGACAGGCCGAACCGGTCGGCCAGCGCCAGCTCGTCGTCGATCGAATCGCGCGGATTGATCGCGCTCGACTGCGCCTCGATGTCCCTCGGCAGCAGGTGCCTGCGGTTCGACGTGACCAGCAGCCGGCAATTGCCCGGCCGCGCCTCGGCCCCGCCTTCCAGCAGCGAGCGGAGCGCGCGGGCATCCGCTGCGGCATCGAAGCCGAGATCGTCGATGAAGATCGCGAACGGCCGGTCGGTCGTCGCCAGCAGCGCGAACAGCTCGGGCAGCGTTTCCAGATGCGTGGTCGCCGCCTCGACCAGCGCCAGCCGGCCGCCTGCCGCCTGCACCGCCGCGACCGCGCCCTTGACCAGCGCCGATTTGCCGGTGCCGCGCGCGCCCCACAGCAGCACGTCCTGCGCGGCATGGCCCGCCGACAGTCGCTCAAGATTGGCGAGCAGCGCCGTCCGCTGCTTCTCCACGCCTTGCAGCAGCGCCAGCGGCATCGGTGCGAAGGCCCGAGCCGGCGTCAGGTCGCGGCCGCGCCAGACATAGGCCGGGTGCGCCGCCAGATCGGCGGGCGGGGCGGGCGGCGGCGCTAGGCGTTCGAGCGCTTCGGCAATGCGGATCAGCGGATCGGTCATGCCCGCGCTATAACCGAAAATGCTCAGGAGGCGAGCAGCGCCTGTGCGTCCGCGCGGTCGGGAAAGGCGGGGTCGGCCAGCGCTGCCTGTGCCTGCACCCGCGCCGCATCGCGCTGGCCGAGATCGGCCAGGATCTGCGCCAGATGCCAGCGCAGCCCGGCATGGCGCGGTGCCAGCATCACGGCCTTTTCCAGCAATTGCCGCGCGCCGTCGCTGTCGCCGCTGCGGAACAGTGCCCAGCCATAGGCATCGGCCACCGACGGATTGGTCGGCGCCAGCGCATAGGCGGCCTCGCCAAAGTCGCGGGCAAGGGCGTTTTCGCCGACCCCGGCATAGGCGGCGGCGAGGCTGGCATTGATCGCGGCATCGCCGTCGCCGATCCGGCTGCGCAGCGTTTCGAACGTGTCGATCGCGGCATCATTGTTGCCGGCGGCGAGCTGCCACTGGCCCGACAGCCGCAGCGCCGCGATGTCGGTCGGGTTCTGTGACAGGAACAGCGCCAGCACATTCGCCGCCTCGGGCCGGCGCCCGGCGGCATCGAGCGCTTCGACCAGCCGCAGCATCGTCGGCTCGTCGAAGCGCAGATCGGCGGCGCGTCGGTAGATCTGGGCGGCATCGCCGGGCTGGTGCCGCAGCATCAGCAGGTCGCCGAGTAGCAGCTGCGCCCCGGGCACGCCGGGATTGGCCTTGGCGATTTCCTGTGCCCGGGCAAACGCGGCGCCCTGCTGGCCGTCGGCGAGCAGCGCGCGGATATAGGGGATGGCGATTGCCGGATCGGTCGGCGCGGTCGCGGCCGGTCCGCGCAGCACCGCCAGGCTGTCATCCGCGCTGAACGGGCCGGCGGTTGCCTGCACCGGGTTGGCGGCGCGGTCGAGTAACGTCGCGGCCATGGCGCGATCGCCGATCCGCTCGAAGCCGCGGGCGGCGAGCGTGAGTGCATAGCTGTCGGCATCGGGCCGCAGCAGCACCGGGCGCAGCGTGTCGATCCCGTTGCGGGCGGAATCGGTGCGGAGCAGCGCAGTGGCGAGCAGCTTGCGTGCCGTGATGTTCATCGGCTGGCGGCCGACAAGCTGTTTCAGTTTCTCGATCGCCTGTTCGTAATCGCCCTGCTCGATGTCGATGGCGCCGACCAGCAGCAGCATGCCCGGCATGTCGGCCAGCACGCCGCGGGTCTTGTCGATCAGGCTGCGGGCCAGTTCGTCGTCGCCGGCGCGGGCGGCGATCACGGCCTGCAGATAATAGGCCTGTGGGCTGCCCGGCCGTGTGGCCAGCGCGCGGCGGGTCGCGGCGAGCGCATCGACGCTGCGCCCGGCATCGCCCAGTGTCGCGGCATATTCGATCAGTGCATCGTGATAGGCGGGGTCACGTTTCAGCGCTGCCTCGAACCAGGGCAGCGCACCGGTCAGCCCGAACTGGCTGCGGACCAGCTCGCCGCGCAGCACCAGCGCCTCTATATTGTCCGGATCGTTCTGCAGCGCCCAGTTCGCCGCCTGGACGGCACCCAGCAGATCGCCGCTGCGATAGCGGAAGCGGCCGAGATCGCTCCAGATCGCCGCGTCGCGCGGGGCGAGGCGCAGTGCCTGGTCGAAGGCGGCGGCGGCATCGGCGGTGCGCCCCAGCGCTGCAAGCGCGCGGGCTCGGATGCGCAGGCCGTAGGGCGCGAGGGCAGGCGCGGTCTTGTCCGCCTCTGCCAGCGCGCGGCGCGGGTCTCCCTGGAGCAGCAGCGCATGGGCACGCAGCGGGGCGGCCAGCTTCGCATCGAGGCCTGCCGCCACTGCGCGCTGCACTTCACCTTCGGCGGGGATCCCGTCGCCGGTGGCCAGCATCGCCCGGGCCAGAGCGACATGCGCATCGGCCTTGTCTGGGCTGGCGCGTACCGCCTGCAGTGCGGCGGCGCGGGCGCCATCGGGATTGCCCGCCTTAAGCAGGGCGATACTGCGCGCCAGCGGATCGCCGCCGCCCGTGCCGATTCCGCCGGAAAAGGCAATGAAGGCGAACAGCGCCAGAGCAAAGGCCGCGAATCCGCCGGTGATGACGAGCAGGCGCCGGGCGAGCGCCGTGCTCCTGCCGCGCCGTCGGCGCCTAGGGTTGAAGGTCATAGGCCTTCATCAGGTCGTACAGTGTCGGCCGGCTGATGCCGAGCAGCTTGGCGGTGCTCGAGATATTGCCCTCGGCCCGGGCCAGCGCGTGGCGGATCGCCTTGCGGTCGGCCATTTCGCGCACCGCCTTCAGGTTGATCGGGGTATCGTCGCGCGGGGCGAGGTCGAGATCCTCGGCGGTCACGGACTTGCCCTCGGCCATGATGGCGGCGCGCTTCACTCGGTTTTCCAGCTCGCGGACATTGCCGGGCCAGCCCCAGGCATCGATGGCGGCCAGTGCATCGGCGGCCAGGGTCTTCGGGCCGGTGTGCATTGCCGCTGCGAACTTGTTGAGGAAATGTCGCGCCAGCAGCCCGGCATCGCCTGGCCGCTCCGCCAACGAGGGAATCCGTACTACGATCTCGGCGAGCCGGTAGTACAGGTCTTCGCGGAACCGCCCGTCTGCCACCATCGCATCCAGATTCTGGTGGGTGGCGCAGACGATGCGGGTGTCGACTTCGATCGGTTTGCGCCCGCCGATCCGCTCGATCACCCGTTCCTGCAGGAAGCGCAGCAGCTTGACCTGCAACGGCAGTGGAATGTCGCCGACTTCGTCGAGGAACAGCGTGCCGCGATGGGCCAGCTCGATCTTGCCCTCGGTGGTCTTCACGGCCCCGGTAAAAGCGCCCTTCTCGTGCCCGAACAGCTCCGATTCGAGCAAGGTTTCGGGAATAGCGGCGCAGTTGATCGCGATGAAATTGCCCTTGGCCCGCGGGCTCGCCTCGTGCAGCCCCCGCGCCAGCAACTCCTTGCCGGTGCCGCTGGCGCCCAGCAGCATCACCGATACATCGGCGCCGGCCACCCGCTCGATCGTGCGCGTGACCTTCAGCATTTCGGGCGCGCCGGTGATCATGCCACCCAGCACGGTCGTTGCCTCGGCGCGTGCCGCCAGCCGGCGGTTCTCCGCTTCCAGGGCGTGGACGTGAAAGGCGCGGGCAACGATCATCCCCAGCGTATCGATGTCGATCGGCTTCTGGTAGAAGTCCCAAGCGCCCATCTCGATCGCCCGCAGCATCGATTCCCGCGCGCCATGCCCCGAGGCGACGATTACCTTGGTCGCAGGCGCCAGCCGCAGGATCGCCTCCAGCGTCGCAAAGCCTTCGCTGGTGCCGTCGGGATCGGGCGGCAGGCCCAGGTCGAGCGTCACCACCGCCGGCTCCTCGGCGCGGAGCAGGGTGATTGCCTCGTCGCGATTGGCCGCGCAGTGGATGGCATAGCCCTCATAGGCCCAGCGCAACTGACGCTGCAGGCCGGGATCGTCCTCGACGATCAGCAATTTGGGCATGGCTTCCGGTTTCGTCTGGGTCATGCGGCGCGCTCTGCCGGCAGGTCTGCGGCATGGGCCGCCTTGAGGAGGACACGGAAGCGCGAACCTTCGCCCTCCCGCGATGTGACGTCGATCCGCGCTTGCATCGCTTGGGCAAGCTGCTGCGCCTCGAATGCGCCGATGCCGAAGCCACCGGGCTTGGAGGAGACGAAGGGGCGGAACAATTCGTGGCGGACAAAGGCCGGGGACATGCCGCAGCCGTGGTCGATCACGTCGATTACCACCTGCAGCCCGTCAGCGGCTATCACCAGCGTCACCGGCGCGCCTGCAGGGCTGGCCTCGACCGCGTTCTGGAGCAGATGCCCCAGCACCTGTTCGAGCGCGGCGCTGTCGGCGAGTGCTACCGCGCTGCGGGGGGCATGGACGATGATCGGGTGCGCCGCGCGCCGCGTTGCCGCCACGCGCTCGACTAGCGGTACGACATCGGTCGCCTGTGGCGGATCGGCGCGACCGCGATGATGCTGGCTCAGGCGCGCAAGCAACCCGTTCATCCTTTCGGCTGAATCCTTCAGCGTCGCGATCATATCTGCGCGGAATTCTGGGTTGTCGGCGTGGCGTTCGGCATTGCGCGCGGTCAGCGTCAGTTGCGACACCAGATTCTTGATGTCGTGCAGGATGAAGGCGAAGCGTCGGTTGAATTCGTCGAACCGCTGCGCTTCGGCCAGGGCTTCTTGCGCGCGTGCTTCGGCCAGATGGCTTGCGACCTGCCTGCCGGCTACCTTGAGCAGATCGAAATCTTCCCAATCGAGCCGCCGCGGCACGGCGGGCCGGGCGAGCAGCACCGCGCCGGCGAGCTGGCCCATATGCGGCAGCGGCACCACCACCCAGGCGTTGCTGTCGTCCAGCATCCATTGCGGCACTGCGATCCAATCGGGCGATGCGTCGCCCTGTTCGCGCACGGCGTCCAGATCGACGATCCGGCCCGTGCCCGCCAGATGCGCCTCCAGATCGGGATCGCCGGTGATCGGCAACATGGTGCGATCCCAGTTCCAGCTTGCGCCGGGTAGCAGCCCGGCGCCGTCCGGCAGCAGCAACAGGCCGGCCGGCGAAGCAGTCAGATCGGCCAGCGCCTTGACGATACGCTCCTCCAGTGCGGCCGCGCCGCCTGGTGCCCCCAGCGTTTCGGTGAAGTGCATCCATTCGGCACGATAGTCATAGCGATGGCGGAACAGATGCTTGGCGAGCTGCACCTTCACCCAGGCGCGAATCCAGTCGTTCGACAGCAACGTCAGCAGCGCGGTGGTCGATCCGAACACGAACGCCGTCTGGAACAGCCGCGCATTGCCGCCGCCCAGCGAGCCCAGCGCGCTGGTGACGAAGGCGATGAAGGCGAGATAGGCGCCTGCCGCCGCCACGGACAGCGATTGATAGGCGACCGTGCGGGATACGCGTACCCGCCACTCGCGCTTGCGTTGCAGCGCTACGGTCATCGCCAGCGCAACGCCGACCATCGTGCCACCCCGCAGCGCGGATAGGGTCGCTGACCAGCTACCCGCCAGATAGGCCAGGCTGAACACCGCGAAATCGGCAAGCCACAGCCCGCCTATCGCCAGCGCCAGCCATTGCAGCCCGCCGCTCGTAGCCGTTTCACCCGATGCGCCGTGCAGCGCCTGCACCATCACCAGCGCCGCGACCGCTGCCAGCATGCGTAAAAGCAGTGCGGCGGACTCGATCGCGTGCGCCTGTGGCAATGTGCCATGGGCAAGCGCGGCGATCCCGACGATCATTCCCGCAACTGTGACGAAAGCGATCACGGCGTAGACGCTGCTCAGCACCAGCAGTGCCCGCCCTTCTACTGCCTGGCGATGGACCCGGAAGAGAAATGCGATCCAGGCAAGGTCGCGTACACCTTCAATGACCTGCGTCACCAGCTCGCGATCGCCAATGCCGGCAACTGCGAGCGCCCAGAGCGCGGTAGCGCCGATCGCGAAGGACATCAGGCGCGGCGCAGTGCCACGCCGCCCGCGCCGCAGCGCGCGCAGGGTCAGCGCCCCGAACAGCAACGCGGCCAGGGCGTGCATCCAGAGGCTGAGCGCCGTCACCATCAGCGTGCGCCCTCGGGAAACAGGATGACGCGAGCCGTCTGCAGCAGGATCAGCAGGTCGAGGAAGGGCGAGTAGTTTTTCGCATAATAGAGGTCATATTCCAGCTTCTGGCGCGAATCCTCGATCGAGGCACCATAGGGATAGTTGATCTGCGCCCAGCCGGTGATACCCGGCTTTACCATGTGCCGTTCGGCGTAATAGGGCAGCTTCTGTTCCAGATCCTCGACGAACTGCGGGCGTTCCGGGCGCGGGCCGACAAAGCTCATTTCGCCTTTCAGCACACTCCAGCATTGCGGCAACTCGTCGATGCGCAGCTTGCGGATCACGCGGCCGACCCGAGTGATGCGCGGGTCATCCTTTTCCGCCCAAACCGCTTCCCCGGGCGCTTCGGCGTCCTGACGCATCGAGCGCAGCTTGATCACATCGAAGCCCTGGCCATAGAGGCCGACCCGGCGCTGGCGGTATAGCGCAGGGCCGCGGCTTTCCAGTTTGATCAGGACGGCCGTCACCAGGATCAGCGGTACCATCGTCGTGAGCAGCACCATGCTGGCGACGATGTCGAACACTCGCTTGAACACGCTCGACACCATCCGTCCCGACGAGAAGCCGTCGGAAAAGATCAGCCAGCTGGGATTGACGCTGTCGAGGTCAACCCGACCCGTCTCTCGTTCCAGAAAGGTGGAGATTTCGTTGACATGGACGCCGGTGGTCTTGATCCGCAGCAAGTCCTTCAGCGGCAGTGCGTTGCGCCGCTCCTCAAGCGCGAGCACGACTTCGCTGGCGTTGAGCAGCACCACATGGTCCGCCAGATTATAGATGGCGTCGCGCGCGATCGCCTCGGGGATCACGCGGTTTGCTTCGCTCATCGCGATATAGCCCACCACGGCAAAGCTGGCACCTGGCAGCTTGGACAATGTCTTGAGCCGGGCGGCGCGGGGGCCGGCGCCCAGCACGACGATCCGCCGCTTGAAGGCGTGACTGCCCAGCGTCTTGCCGAGCAGGATGCGCAGCAGCATCAGCAGCACGATGGCGAACACCGCAGCATAGAGAAGGTTCGAGCGCCAGAAGCCGATCGGCGGAATCAGGAAGTAGAGCACGCTGAGCGCGATCACACCGATACAGATCGAAACGATGAGCCGGGCAAGCGCCTGGCGCAGTGACTGGAGGGCATGGGAGCCATAGACGCCGACTGCGATCATGGTGATTTCGAGCGCAACGGCAAAACTGGTCAGCTGTGGCCAGCGCGTGTCGATCGCGCCCGGCAGCATGCCGATCTGATGGGCGCGCAACTGCCACCCGAGCTCGCCGGATGCGACAAGCGCCGCGGCATCCAGCAAGCCGAGCAGCAGTACCGCGTTGGGCACATATTGCTTGAAAAGGCGGGTCATCGTTTCTCCGCATTAACGGCGAAGTGTAAACGAATCCGACACGCGCAAAGCAAGACCCGGGGAAGGCCGGAAAAACGCAACCGTTATCCGCGCGTACTGTTTAAGTGCGCGGAGCTATTCGCTACATCTACTGCCATCCTTCCAGGGAGCCTTTCTGCATGCCGGACTCGAAACCGATCGTTCCTGTGATTCTTTCGGGAGGTTCGGGAACCCGCCTCTGGCCCATGTCGCGCCCGGAAAAACCGAAACAACTGCTGTCGCTGACGGCGGAAGAAACCATGCTGCAGCTCACCGCTCGCCGTGCATCGGGCGAGCGCTTCGCGCGTCCGATCGTCGTCGCCAACGCCTTCCACGCCGATCTGGTCGAAGAACAGCTGGGGCAGGTGGAAACCGGCGCGCAGGCGCTGATTCTTGAGCCGATCGGCCGCAATACCGCACCGGCGATCGCATTGGCGGCGATTGCCGCCGGCGGTGGGAGCGAGCCGATTCTGGTAATGCCGTCGGACCACGTCATCGGCGATGTCGATGCTTTTCATAGCGCGATCAACGCGGCGCTGCCTTTCGTCAACGAAGGCTGGCTGGTCACCTTTGGGATTGCCCCGGACGCGCCGGAAACCGGCTATGGCTGGATCAAGGTGGGGGAGGCGCTGGGTGAAGGGGTTCACCGTGTCGAGCGATTCGTCGAAAAGCCGCCACGCGATCTGGCCGAGGCGATGCTTGCCGCCGGCGATCATGCCTGGAACGGCGGCATCTTCCTGTTCCGCGCCGACATGTATCTGGGGGCGCTCAGCGTCTATGCGCCGGAGATGCTGGTCGCGGCGCAGCAGTCTATGGACAATGCGCGCCGCGACGGCTGTCGCATCTTCCCCGACGCCAAAAGCTTTGCTGCTTGCCCAGCCGATTCGGTCGACTATGCGGTAATGGAAAAGGCGCCGCGCGTGGCGGTCGTGCCGGTGTCGATGGGGTGGAGCGATGTCGGCAGTTGGGATGCGCTGCACGCCATCAGCAACCCGGACGAAGGTGGCAATGTGGTTCGCGGCGACGTGGTCGCGATCGATGCGCGTAACTGCCTGGTGCAGAGCGAGCCCGGCAAGCGCGTGGCTCTGGTCGGCGTTCAGGATTTGATCGTCGTCGCCTCGGGTGCGGACGTGCTGGTGCTGCCGCGCGGCCGCAGCCAGGAGGTGAAAAAGCTTATCGAGGCGATGCAGGAGTGACTCGGGGGCGGGTACGGCGCCGGGCCGTGCTCGCCGCATGGGTGGTGGTGGTGGAGTCCTCGCCGTCCGTCACTTGTGCTTTGTGCGGGCGACTACTCGGCCGCCGCGCCGAATGGCATCATGTCGTGCCGAAAAGCGAGGGCGGTCGCGATACGGTGCCGCTCCATCCGATCTGCCATCGCACGATCCACGCCAGCGCTAGCAATGCCGAACTGGCGCAGGTCTATCCGACGCTCGATGCCTTGCGTGCTCGGGCGGACATCGCCCGCTTCCTCGCCTGGATCGCTGACAAGCCGCCCGACTTCCATGCGCCCACGCGGCGTAAGACCGGGTAAATGAAAAGCGCCCCGAAGGTTTCCCTCCGGGGCGTCATCCTCTCCAGCCCGATCGATCAGTCGATCTTGGGCAGCGTTTCGAACTGGTGGAAGGGCGGCGGGCTCGACAACGTCCATTCGAGCGTCGTCGCGCCTTCGCCCCAGGGATTATCCTCTGCCTTGCGGCCGGCGAGCAGCGACCAGATCACATTGACGAAGAACACCACCATGCCTGCGGCCATCACCATGTAGCCGACGGTCGCGAAGTGATTCCAATAGGCATATTGGTTGGTGTAGTCGGGAATGCGCCTCGGCATGCCCTGCAGGCCTAGGAAGTGCATCGGGAAGAACAGCATGTTCACGCCGATGAAGAACACCCAGAAGTGAACCTGGCCCAGGAACTCGCTGTACATCTTCCCCGTCATCTTGGGGAACCAGTAGTAGAAGCCCGCGAACAGGCTGAACACCGCGCCCAGCGACAGCACATAGTGGAAGTGGGCAACGACGTAATAGGTGTCCTGCATATAGTCGTCGACGCCGCCATTGGCGAGGACGACGCCGGTCACGCCGCCGACAGTGAACATGAAGATGAAGCCGATCGCCCAGACCATGGGGGTTTTGAAGCTGATGGAGCCTCCCCACATCGTCGCGATCCACGAGAAGATTTTCACGCCGGTAGGAACCGCAATCACCATGGTTGCGGCGGTGAAGTACATCTTCACCTGCACCGGAAGGCCGGTGGTGAACATGTGGTGCGCCCACACCACGAAGCCGACCAGGCCGATCGCGACCATGGCATAGGCCATGCCGAGATAGCCGAACACCGGCTTGCGGCTGAAGGTCGCGATGATGTGGCTGATGATGCCGAAGCCCGGCAGAATCATGATGTACACTTCGGGGTGGCCGAAGAACCAGAACAGATGCTGGTACAGCACCGGATCGCCGCCATATTGCGGATCATAGAATGCGGTGCCGAAATGGCGGTCGGTCAGCAGCATCGTGATCGCCGCGGCCAGCACCGGCAGTGCGAGCAGCAGCAGGAAGGCGGTGACCAGCACCGACCAGGCGAACAGCGGCATCTTGTGCAGCGTCATGCCCGGCGCGCGCATGTTGAAGATGGTGGTGATGAAGTTGATCGCACCCAGGATCGACGCAGCGCCCGCAAGGTGGAGCGAGAAGATCGCGAAGTCGACCGACGGCCCGGGCTCGCCATAAGTGGATAGCGGCGCATAGACCGTCCAGCCCGTGCCCGCACCCACGCCGACGAACGGCGAGAGCATCAGCAGGATGAAGCCCGCCACGGTCAGCCAGAACGAGATGTTGTTCATCCGCGGAAAGGCCATGTCCGGCGCACCGATCATGATGGGCACGAACCAGTTGCCGAACCCGCCGATCATCGCCGGCATCACCATGAAGAACACCATGATCAGGCCGTGTGCGGTGATCAGCACGTTCCAGAAGTGCATCGCTTCGTCGAACGTGCCTTCGCCATGCAGCTTGGCGACCCACCAGGGCAGATACTGGATGCCCGGTTCCATCAGCTCGGCGCGCATGATGCCCGAAATCGCGCCGCCGATGATGCCGGCGATAATCGCGAAGATCAGGTAGAGCGTGCCGATGTCCTTGTGGTTGGTGGACATGAACCAGCGGGCGAAAAAGCCCGGCTTGTGATCGGCGTCATGGTGCGCATGGTCGTGCGCACCGGCGTAATGAAGCGCGGTATCGGTCATGGCTCAGTTGCCCGTGTTACCGGCGCCGGCGGCATTGGCCGTCGCAGGTTTGTTGGTCGCTGCCGGGGTGGCGGTGGCGTTGACGGTCGGCGCGTCGTTCGCGGCGCCATTGGCCGTTGCGTCGCTCTGGTCGTTGCCAGCGGCGGTGGCGCTGGCGGGCTCGTGCGCCGCGCCGGGCATGGTGCCGCCCTTGGCGGCGACCCACTGCGCGAACTTGGCCTGGCTCACCGCTTCCACGGCGATCGGCATATAGGCATGGCGCGCGCCGCACAGTTCGGAGCACTGGCCGAAATACACGCCTTCCTTCGGGATGATGAAGCTCGTTTCGTTGAGCTTGCCCGGAATCGCGTCGAGCTTGATCCAGAAGGCGGGCACCGCCCAGCTATGGATCACGTCGGTCGCCGTGGTGACGAGCCGGATTGGCACGCCCACCGGCAGCACCACGCGCTGATCGGTGGCGAGCAGGCGCGGCCCGTCGACATCGGTGCGATAGCGCTGGCCCTTGGCGACCTGGCCCTCTTCCTTCAGCATGTTCGCGGTCAGCTGGATGCCGCCATGGTCGGGATATTCATAGGACCAGAACCACTGGTTGCCGATCGCCTTCAGCGTCACGGCGTTCTTGGGCGCCGGCTTGAACTGGGCGGCGAGCAGCCGGATCGACGGGATCGCGATCGCCACCAGGATCAGTACCGGCACCAGCGTCCACAATATTTCGATCGTGGTGTTGTGGCTGGTGCGCGACGGCGTCGGGTTGACGGCGCGGCGATAGCGGATAATCACCCACACCAGCAGCGCGAGCACCAGCAGCGAAATGGCGGTGATCAGCGGCAGCAGAATGTCATTGTGGAACCAGTGCGCTTCCTGGCCGGTCGGCGTTACCTGCGGCTGCAGATAAAAGGCCTTGTCCACCGGCTGGCCGATTCCCGGCTGCGGCCGGGTCAGGGGCTTGCCCTGGGCATCAAGCGTCGGGTCGGCAACCTTCCCCGCCGGGGCCGGCGCTGCCGTAGCGGCAGCCGGAGCCGCCGCAGGGGCGGCGCTGGTCTGTGCGTGGCCTGGCAGGGCGACCATCAGCCCTGCTGCCAATATCCATGTCGTCAAGCGAGGAATGCGCATCTTGTTTATTCACCCTCTCCCTGGAGCGCGAAGAACCGGGCAGGACACGCGCCCATTGCCGACGGGGTATACGCTGAACAACCCCTTTCTCAACAGTTTTTCGAGCGCGGTTGCGGTCGATCAATGCGAGTCCTAAGAGGCCGGGGCCGCACGCACAGATGGAGCTAGCACATTGACCGGTGACGCAATCCTCGACGAATTTCGCAGCGCAGGCGCGTTGCTTGAGGGGCATTTTATCCTGTCTTCCGGTCTACGCTCCCCCGTATTTCTCCAGAAGATGCGCATCTTCGAGGATCCTGTTCGCACCGAACGTGTTTGCAGCGCGCTGGGCAAATTGATTCGCGAAACCTTTGGCGCGGTAGATATGGTGGTCTCGCCGGCAATCGGCGGCATCATCCCCGGCTATGAGACGGCACGGGCGCTCGGCTGCAAGGCGGTGTTCGTCGAACGCGAGGACGGCGAGTTCCAGCTGCGCCGCGGCTTCGAGATTCCGGCGGGTGCGCGCGTCGTGATGGTGGAGGACATCGTCACCACTGGGCTTTCTTCGCGCGAATGCATCGCCGCGATCCAGAAACATCCCGGCACGCTGGTCGGCGCCGCCTGCATCGTCGACCGTTCGAACGGCAAGGCGGATGTGGGCGTACCGCTGATTTCGCTCACCAGGCTGGATGTGCCCGCCTATCCGGCCGACCAGTTGCCGCCCGAACTGGCGGCGATCCCTGCGATCAAGCCGGGGAGCCGCGCAATAGCATGACGAACACGCTCCGGCTCGGCGTCAATATCGACCATGTCGCCACCGTGCGGAATGCGCGCGGCAGCGGTTATCCCGATCCGGTGCGTGCAGCGCTGCTGGCGGCAGAAGCGGGGGCGGACGGCATCACCGCGCATCTGCGCGAGGATCGCCGCCACATCACCGACGACGATATCGCCCGACTGGTGGCGGAACTGACCGTGCCGCTCAATTTCGAAATGGCGGCGACCGAGGAAATGCTGGGCATCGCGCTGCGCCACCGCCCGCACGCCGTGTGCCTGGTGCCCGAGAAGCGCGAGGAGCGGACGACCGAAGGCGGGCTCGATGCCGCCGGGTTGCACAACCATCTGGCGCCGATGGTCGACAAGCTGCTGGAGGCCGGCTGCCGCGTTTCGCTGTTCATCGAACCCCATCCGCGCCAGATCGAAGCCGCGCTGCGGCTGCGTGCGCCGGTGGTCGAACTGCACACCGGCCGCTACTGCGACCTGCCCGAGACCGAGCGCGCCGGGGAACTGAAGCGCATCGCCGACGCTGCCGCGCTCGCCGCGAAGGAAGGCGTGGAGCCGCATGCCGGGCACGGCCTTACCTTCGACAATGTCGTGCCCATCGCCGCGATCCCGCAAATACGCGAGCTGAACATCGGCCATTTCCTGATCGGCGAAGCGATTTTCGAGGGGCTTGCGCCGGTCGTTCAGCGGATGCGTGCGCTGATGGATTCGGCGCGGTGAGTGCCTGCCTGATTCCTCCCCGGGACGGGGAGGGGGACCATGCGCAGCATGGTGGAGGCGGTTCTCCACCAGCGATACCCTTGCGGCGCTCCCCCTCCACCACGCCTTCGGCGCGGTCCCCCTCCCCGTTCCGGGGAGGCGCTGCGTGATCCTCGGTCTGGGCTCGGACCTGTGCAATATCGAACGGATCCAGGCCTCGCTCGACCGGTTCGGCGCGCGGTTCGAGGCGCGCGCCTTTACCGAGGTGGAGCTGGCCAAGGCGGCGAAGCGGCCCCACAATTACGCCGCCACGCTCGCCAAGCGCTTTGCGGCCAAGGAAGCATTTTCCAAGGCCGTCGGAACCGGCTTCAAGCGCGGGGTGTTCCTGAAGGACATCGGCGTCGTCAACGCACCTTCGGGTGCGCCGACGCTGGCGCTTACCGGAGGTGCGAAGGCCAGGCTTGACGCCATCACCCCGCCGGGCCACGTCGCCAGGGTACATCTCACCCTGACCGACGATCATCCCTGGGCATTCGCCATGGTGATGATCGAGGCGCTGCCGGTGGGAGGGGGCGCATGACGGGCGAAGAATTGGCGTTGGATCGCGAGGAACAGCCGGCCGCAGCGGCACCGGCGGAAAAAGGCACCGACTGGTGGGCGGAAATCCGCGGGGTGCTGTGGCTGGTACTGGCGGTACTCGCCTTCCACAGCCTGGTCGCCAAGCCCTTTTACATTCCGTCGGAATCGATGCTGCCCAATCTGCGCATCGGCGACCGGCTGATCGTGACCAAATATCCCTATGGCTATTCGTTCGTCACGCCGACCTTCCATCTGCTGCCGCCCATCCATGGCCGGCTGTTCGGGCGGATGCCGCAGCGTGGCGATGTCGTGATCGTTACGCCGCCCGGGCAGGAAACCGACTATATCAAGCGCGTCATCGGCCTGCCCGGCGATACGCTGGAGGTGCGGGGCGGCGTGGTCTGGCTGAACGGCAAGCCGGTGCCGCGCCGCGCTATGGGCGAGCAACTGATTCCGATCGATGCCAATACCCGCTGTGATTCCAATCAGGACCGCGGCGGATCGCCCTTCTATCTCGGTCGCCGTGTGGCCGGCCCCGACGGCAAGGCCTATTGCCGGCTGACCATCTATCGCGAGACGCTGCCGAACGGCGCCAGCTATGACACGGCCGATCTGGGCCTGTCGGAAGGCGACAATTACGGCCCGATCCGCGTGCCCAAGGACCATGTGTTCCTGATGGGCGACAACCGCGACAACAGCGCCGACAGCCGCTTCAGCCTCGCGCAGCAGGGTCTGGGCGGGCCGGTGCCGTGGGAGAATATCGGTGGCCGCGCCGAGTTCATCACTTTCTCGCTCGACGGCAGCGCCGGCTGGAACCCGCTTCGCATGCCGGGATCGGTCCGTGCCGGGCGCACCGGCCTGTCGCTCCATCCGGACCATGTGACGCCATGAGCGACGATCCGCTGCAATCCGCCCGCATCCGCGTGACGCGCGAGCCGGGGCCGAACGAAATGCGCGACCCGGCGGTGCGCGCCGAGTTCAAGCGCGCAACCGTATGGTTCGCAATGGCGATCGGCGTCGCGCTGGTCGTGCTGCTGGTCCAGCCGCTGCTCATCATTTTCGGCGGCCTTGTCTTCGCCTCGATGCTCGACGGCGGGGCACGGCTGCTCGGCCGCCTCCTGCCGATCCCGCGCAGCCTGCGAATCGCCATGGTGATCCTGCTGGTGATCGCGTTCTTCGGGCTGGTCTTCTATCGCACCGGCGTGCAGATCGCCGACCAGGCCGAACAGTTGCGCACCACGCTGGAGGCACAGGCGAACCGCTTTGCCGGCTGGCTGGGCGAACTGGGCCTGATGCCGGGCCGGTCCGACATCACCGGGCTGGTGCAGCAGGCGGTGGGATCGCTGGGCAAGCTCACCACGGCGGTGGGAACGGCGATCGGCGCCGTCACGTCGATGGTGATGATCGTCATCCTCGGCCTGTTCGTCGCGCTGGAGCCGCGCATCTATGAGCGCGGGCTGCAATGGATGGTGCCGCTCGATCACCGCACGCGCTTCGCCCATATGATCGGCGACATGGCGACGACGATGCGGCGCCTGCTCGCCGGCCGGCTGCTCGGCATGCTGGTCGAAGGCTTGCTGACCTGGCTATTCCTCAGCATCGCCGGGGTGCCGATGGCGTTGCTGCTCGGCATCATCACCGGCGTGCTCGCCTTCATTCCCAATGTGGGCGCGATCATTTCGGGCGTGCTGATGGCAGCGGTGGGCTTCAGCGCCGGGCAGCAGACCGGCATCTGGGCGCTGGTCATCTATTTCGGCGTGCAGAATTTCGACGGCTATGTCGTGATCCCGATGGTCGCGCGCCGCACCGTCGACCTGCCGCCGGCGCTGACCCTGTCCTCGCAGATCCTCGCCAGCACGCTGTTCGGCGTGCTCGGGCTGGCGCTGGCCGATCCGATGGTGGCGATGATCAAGGTCGCGCTGGAAAGCAACGCGAAGCAGAACGACACGGACGACGGCGAAGACGAAGCAGGGGGCTGAGCGATGCTGGTGCTGCACGATTATTTCCGCTCGTCCGCGGGATATCGGGTGCGCATTGCGCTCAACCTGAAGGGCATTGCCTATCAGCGCCGCGAGATACGGCTGCTCGAAAACCAGCAATCGAGCCCTGAACATCTCGCGCGCAATCCGCAGGGGCTGGTGCCGGCGCTGGAGGCGGACGGGCTGATGCTCACGCAAAGCCTCGCCATCATCGACTGGCTCGATGCGCGCCACCCCGAGCCAAGGCTGATTCCCGGGGATGCGGCGACGCGGGCGGCAGCGCTGGCACGGGCGATGGTGATCGGCATGGACGTCCACCCGATCAACAATCTGCGGGTGATGCGTTATCTGGAACGCGAACTGGGCGCGGATGGCGATGCGCGCGCCGCCTGGACCGCACACTGGATGCAAGAGGGTTTCGCGGCTCTGGAAGCGCTGGCGGGCAACCATGGCGGCGACGGGCCGTTCCTGGGCGGTGCCGCGCCTGACATTTCCGATTGCTTTCTGGTGCCCCAATTGTTCAACGCGCGCCGGTTCGGTGTGGCGCTGGATGCCTATCCGCGCCTGTTGCGTGCCGAGGCGGCGGCAACTGCGCTCGACGCCTTTGTCCTCGCGCATCCGGAGACGGTCGCTGCGGCGGGCTGAGTTGCGCTGTGCTGCGCTGATCGGTGCGATCGTAGCGCTGCCCGCAGCCGCCCAGACGGCCCCGCCGCCGCCCGAGCAGGAGATTGTCGTTACCGGCCGGGGGCTCGGCGAACTGCCGGGCGATCGTGCCTATGCCATTGCGACGATCGATCGCGCGCGGCTGGCCGACAATGCCGCCGACCGGCTGGAGGATGTGCTGGCCGATGTCGCCGGCGTCGCGCAGTTTCGCCGTTCCGATGCGTCCAGCGCGTACCCGACCAGCCAGGGCATCACGCTGCGCGGGCTGGGGGGCAATGCGGCGAGCCGGGCGCTGCTGCTGCTCGACGGGGTGCCGCAGAGCGACCCGTTCGGCGGCTGGGTACCGTTTCCGGCCTATATGCCGATGCGGCTGGCGGCCGTGCGCGTGACGCGCGGCGGCGGCAGCGGTGTGGCCGGCCCCGGCGCGCTGGCGGGCACTGTGGCGCTGGAAAGCGGCGGCCCGGCGGAACTGGGGCCGCTGCAACTCGGGCTCGACGGCGGTAGCCGCAACAGCCTTGACGCCAATGCAGTCGCGGCGCTGCCGCTGGGCGAAGGCTTCGCGACGCTTGCTGCGCAATATGGCCGCAGCGACGGGTTCGTGCCGGTGGTGGCGGCGGATCGTGGGCCTGTCGACCGGGCTGCGCCCTGGGAGCAGGCAAGTCTGGCGCTGCGCGGCGTCAGCAATGTCGGTGCGGGCACCGAGTTACAGGCGAATCTGTCGGGCTTCAGCGACCGGCGCGAACGCGGCACCGCCTTTACCGACGTACGCAGTCTGGGGGCGGACGCCAGCGTTCGGCTGGTCCATCGCGGCAGCGGTGCGGATGGCGTCTGGGGCTGGTCGGCGCTCGCCTATCTCCAGGCACGGCAGTTCGAAAGCCGCTTTGCGAGCGTCAATGATGCCCGCACCAGCGTCGCGCCGACCCTGGCCCAGACGGTGCCTGCCACGGGGCTGGGCGGGCGGATCGAAGTCGATCCGCCGCTGGGGCGTGCTGCGCATCTGCGGCTGGGTGCCGATCTGCGGCGAGTGGAAGGCTATAGCCGCGAATATTATAGCTACAGCGCTGGCGTGCCGACGCGCATCCGCCGCGCCGGGGGCGACAGCATGACCTGGGGCGGCTTTGCCGATGCGAGCTGGGAAAGCGGGCCGCTGACGCTCGACGGCGGCGCGCGGCTGGATCGATGGACGATTACCAGCGGCAGCCTGAGCGAGCGGCCGATCGGTACCAGCGCACCCTATACCGATAGCCGCTTCGCCGACCGTCATGGCTGGGAACCGACCGGGCGGATCGGCGCTGCCTACGGGCTGGGGACGGTGACGCTACGTATGGCCGGCTATCGTGGCTGGCGGCTGCCGACGCTCAACGAATTGTACCGCCCGTTCCGCGCCGGCGCGGATGCCACGGCCGCGAACGCCGCGCTCGATCCGGAGCGACTCTGGGGGACGGAGGCGGGGGCTGACTGGCGCCCCGCCAGCCGGCTGGTGCTGCGCGCGACCGGCTATTGGAACCGGCTCGATGGCGCCATCGCCAATGTGACCGAAGGCAAGGGGCCGGGCAGTTTTCCCGGCGTGGGCTTTGTCTCTGCCGCGGGAGTCTATCGGGTGCGGCGCAATCTTGACGCGGTGGAATCGCGGGGGTTCGAAATCGACGGCCAGTGGCGCGCCGGCGCATTCAGCCTGTCCGCTTCCTGGGCCTATGCCGATGCGCGAGTGCAGGCATCCGGGCGGGCGGCGGCGCTGGACGGGCTGCGGCCTGCGCAGACACCGCAGCATCAGGGCTCTGCGACGCTCGCCTGGCGACGCGGCGCGTGGGGTGCGTCGGTGACCGCACGCTATGAGGGCGCGCGGTTCGAGGATGACCAGAACCAGCGCCGCCTGGGCGCGGCTGTCACCTTCGACGCAACGCTTTCGGCGCCACTGACTCCGTCGCTGGCAGCCGAAGCGCGGGCCGACAATCTGTTCGATGCCGATGTCGCGGCAGGGATCAGCGGCGCGAATGTGATCGAGCGCGCGACGCCCCGAACGCTTTGGCTGGGCCTGCGCTATCGCTGGCGCGCAGCCACCAACCGGTCGAACAGCGCCAGATAGTCGCCGATCGAATCGCCGCCCCAGTCCTGTGGGTCGGGGCGCGGGCGTCCGGGCTGCAGCCAGTAATCGAGCGCGGCGACCAGCGCGTCGCCATCCTCGCGCGGCACCACGCTGCCCAGCTCCGGCCCGCGGATGATCTCGCGCACGGCGACGCTGGCTTCGGTCGAAACGACCGGCGTTCCCTGCGACAATGCCTCGCGCAGCACGCCTGGGACGCCCTCATAGTCCGATGTCAGGGCAGCGACCGTCGCCCCCTTGATCGCCGGCAGCGGATCGAGCGTATGGCCCGGCATCGACACGCGACCGGAAAGGCCCAGCCGGGCGACTTGCGCCTCGATCATCGCGCGGGCGCTGCCTTCGCCGATCAGCAGCAGCTTGACCGTGCGGTCGGCAAGCCTGGGGAGGGCGGCGATCAACCGGTCCCAGCGCTTCTGATGTTCCAGCCGGCCGACGCCGACGATATAACGCCCCTCCGGAATAGGGGGCAGATCGGCTTCGGGCAGGGGCTGTGCCGGCGGATTGGCGATGACGCTGACGCGCTCGGGCGCAATCCGCATCGCTGTAATGGTTTCCGTCGCCATCGCCGGGGTCATTGCCACGACATGGTCGAGAAAGGCGGGATGCATCCGCAGCCAGCGGTGATAGCCCCAGCCGAGCACCCGGCCGAGTTCGGGGCGCACCAGCGCGTTCGATACCTTGCCGACGATCGGCGGCGCAGTGCCGCCCAGTTGCAGCCGGGTGGCGGCCACCAAGCCGGTATAATGGTTGCCCGGGCAGAACAGGATGTCGGGATGCGTCGCGCGGATCTTCGCGGCAAGGCGCAGCAACGCGAGGTGGTTGCTGCTGCCCAGTTCGATCAACTCCACGCCCGGCGGCAGTTCCGCAGCCAGCGGCCCGTCGGCATCGCCGATCACCAGCGTTACGCGCCGCCCATGCGCCAGCCAGCCGCGCACCAGCCGCAACATGGCACGCTCCACCCCGCCGCCGCGAAGCGTCTGCGCAAAGGTGAGAATATGCGCGGCTGTGGGAGGGGATGCGGATTGCAGCATGGGGTTGCGGTTTGCCATGCTAAAGCCCAAATCGCTGCCGGAATAAACCGCAATCTGCTGGCAATCGGCCTTCCTGCGCTTCGGGCCAGGCATGGCGCTCAGGCGAGACGCGGAACACGGTGTGGCTTTCTGTCTGTCCTGTCGGTGGCGCATTTGGGAACACAAGATCATGAAGGCCCTGAGGCTGCGGTGAATACGAGTATTGTAGAGGCTCCTGCGAGTGTTGCGCCGGGCCTTGCCGGGCTGGAGCCTGTAGAAAAGATCAAGCGCCGCTGGCCGATGCTGCTGGGTGGGGCATTGACCTTGCTCATGATTGTCGGGCTGGGCCGCGAGCTGTTCGGCGCGGGGCTCAAGGGGCTGCAAAGTCTGCCTTCTAATCCGCTGTTCTATCTATCCTTTGCGCTCTACTATCTGGGGCCGCCGACCTTCGATTATGTCATTTTTCGCCGGCTGTGGCACATACCCCTTTCGGGAATGATCGCCCTCCACAAGAAGCGCATCTCGAACGAAGTGCTGCTTGGCTATTCGGGTGAAGCCTATTTCTACGCCTGGGCGCGGCAGCGGACCCAGATGGTGGCCGCGCCGTTCGGTGCGGTGAAGGACGTGATGATCCTGTCCGCCATCGCCGGCAACGCGGTGACGCTGGCGGTGGTCGCGATGGCGCTGCCGTTCGGCGTCGGCCTCCTCAAGCCGTCCGAATTCAACACGCTGATGGGCTCGGTGGGCGTGATCTTCGCGATGTCGCTGCCGTTCCTGATCTTTTCGAAGCGCGTCTTCTCGCTGCCGCGCGGGCAGCTCTGGTGGGTGTTCGGCATCCACTGCGTGCGCATCGTCACCGGGTCGGTACTGATTGCCTTTGCCTGGCATTATGCGATGCCGCAGGTTTCGCTGGGCATATGGCTGTTGCTGGCGGCGGGGCGACTGCTGGCCTGGCGCCTGCCGCTGGTGCCGAACAAGGAACTGCTGTTTGCCAATTTCGCGATCATGATCATCGGCCAGGACGAGGCGCTGTCGAAGCTGGTGGCGGTCATCGCGGCGCTCAGCCTCGTCACCCATGTTGCGCTGATTGCCGCCTTCGCCATGTTCGATCTGTTCAAAAGGAAAGAAGCATGAAGCGCTTTGCCGTTCCGGTCGCGCTGGCGTTTGCCGCGTCGGTGCTGCCGCATGCCGCGGTCGCGCAGGTTCTGGGCGAGGATGCCGCAGCCTGCACCAGCCTCCACGGACCGGCGATCGAAGTGAATGTCGTGGGATTGAAGGACCGCACCGGCCGCCTGAAGCTGGAGCTCTACCCGGCGGATGAGGAAGATTTCCTGAAGGACGACCGCGATCTGAAAAAGGAAGGCAAGACGTTCCGCCGGATCTGGGCCAACACGCCCGCCACGGGGCCGGTGGTGATGTGCATCCGCGTACCGGCGCCCGGCCGCTATGCCGTGCTGTTCACCCATGACCGCGACGGCAAGAACAAGTTCAACTTCTGGTCCGACGGCGCAGGCTTCGTTTCCAACCAGCGGCTGGGTCGCAGCCGCCCGAAATTGCGCCAGGCGATCATCGACGTGCCCGGCAACGGCGTTACGACGGTGACGATCAAGGCGCAGTATCTGCGTGGGCTGGGCGGGTTCGGTCCGCTCGAATAAGCGCAGCGTTAGCGCCGCCTGGAGCGTTTTCACCATGGGCGAAAACGCTCCAGATATTTGGTTGCCGCATTTTCCGAGTCGTTGACCGTGTACGGTCAACTTGAAAATGCGCTAGGGCGCGTTGGGCGTTTCGCTGGCGGCCCAGGGCGCGGCATAGACCGTGATCGGCACCGTCCCCAGCCGATACTCGCCGCGCACGCGATAGCCCAGTTGCGCCATGTGCGCCATGACGCGGGCGCGCACTTCCATCCGCTCACCGCGATAGGGCGTGCGCATCACCACGATTGCCGGACGGCGAGCGAAGATGCGGTCGACTTCTGCAAGCTGATCCACGCCGACCGCGCCGTTTTCGCGCGTGCGCGACAAATGGCTGGGAAACAGCCACGCACTCGCGGCGCAGCGGCCGGTATAGCCGTAGAGCATCGAATCGCCGCTGTGCACATAGAGGCAGCCCGGGCCGTGACCGATGGCATCGGCCAGCGTCTGGAGCTGCGCATGACTACCGCGATGATAGGCAGCCGAAGCCGTCATTGCTTCGCCGACGATCAGCACCAGCGCCAGCAGCGCCGGCGCGACCCGGCGGCGGCCGAACTTGCTATGGGCAAACCATGCGGCGCTGCACAGGCACCCCGGCAGCATCACCGGCAGGGCATAATGGTTGAACCAGGAGCCGAACAGGACAAGCCCCGCAATCGCGCTGAGCAGCCAGCCGAACAACAGCGTCGCATCGGCAGGCGGGCGGCCTTCGCGCCGCAGGCTGCGCCAGCCGAACCCGCTGACGATCAGTGCGGGCGCCAGCGCCAGCGTGACTTCGCAGAACCCGCCGAGCAGTTCGAGCGGGGGATCGCTGCGGCGGTCGAGCACCGAGGCGAAATTGGCATAGAGCCAGGCGTCGAAATGCCCGAGTGCCGCATAGACCGCGCCCGCAGCCACCGTGGGCAGCGCGGCCATGCCGGCATAGCCAAGGGCGCACAGCACAATCTGCACAGCCGTCGCGCCCAGCCGATATTCGCGGTGCAGCAGCCACAGACCCAGGAAGAAGCCCTCGAACACCACTGGATATTTTACCTGCATCGCCAGGCCGATCAGCAGCATGGCCAGCAGGTTGCGGGCGATGCGGCGGCGGTTGCCGAGCAGATCGCCCGCGCGCGGCAGGATGAGCGCCACGGCTGCGGCGGTGAGCAGATTGTAGAATACCGGCGCCTGCCCGCCTTGTCCGTCGGCCAGGTTAAGCATCAGGATATAGAGCAGCGCGGCGACAGAAGCGCCCGCCGCCCAGCCCACGCGCCGTGCGATTCGGGCGATCAGCAGTGCGGTTGCCACCACGCTCGCCAGCGCCATCGCCTGATAGGCGAGGATGCCCCAGCGCACCCCCAATGCAGCGGCCGGCGCGTAAACCAGAAACAGGCCGATCGGCTTGCGATCCCAGATGTCGACATAGGGGAGCGCGCCGTGCAGCATGCGTTGCGCGGCGACGAAATAGAATTGCTCGTCAACATGGACGAGCGGGTTGCCGAAGGTCACGGCGCGCGCGGCTAGCGCCACCAGCAGCAGGATCAGCGATTGCGGCAGCGCGGAGAGCCATGCGGCGCGTTCCCGATGGGCCGCCGGGGCGGTGCTTCGTTCGAACTCGCCTGCACCGGCGATATGGCCTGTCACGCTAACTTGAACTCCCTGCGTCCGCCGGCACGGGTGCCGGACCCGAACCCCCGTTCGATGCCCCGCTGGAATAGCGGCGACGGCCATAGCGGCTGATTCGCCCGCTGTCACGAACACGCCACGAACCGGGGGCAAGCAGCACCGGAACCAGCGACAGGGACTGCATCGCAATGAGCATTCGTATCGACCGCCGCGCCTTGATTCTCTCGGCTACCTTCGGCGTAGGGGCGCTGTCGCTGCCCGGCATCGCCCTGGCTCAGGCCTCGGCCCGCGGCTTTACCCATTCGGTCGCCAGCGGCGAGCCGGGGCCCGATACGATGCTGCTCTGGACGCGCTATGTGCCCGCCGATCGCGGCGCGGTGAAGCTGCGCGCGCAGGTGTCGGCGACCGAGGACTTCGCGCATATCGTGGCGGAAGGATCGCAGATTACCGGTCCGTGGCGTGACCATACTGCCAAGGTGACCGTGGATGGGCTGACGCCGGGCACGCGCTATTTCTACCGCTTCATCGCGCCGGACGGCAGCTTCTCGCCGGTGGGCCGCACCCGCACGCTGCCGGTGGGCGACACCAGCCGCTTCGGTATCGCGATCTTCTCCTGCTCCAACCTGCCGTTCGGCTGGTTCAACGCCTATGGCCATGCCGCTGCGCGCGACGATATCGACCTGTGGATCCATCTCGGCGATTATCTCTACGAATATAAGCAGGGCGGCTATGCACCTCCGGGCGGCGCGATCGGCGGCCGTTGGCCCGAACCGGCCGGCGAACTGATCCACCTCACCGACTATCGCCTGCGCTATGCCAGCTATCGCAGCGATCCCGATCTGCAGGCGCTGCACGCGGCCAAGCCGATGCTGATCCAGTGGGACGATCACGAAAGCGCGAACGACAGCTGGGAAGGCGGCGCCGAAAACCACCAGCCCGACAGCGAAGGCGACTGGAGCGCGCGCAAGGCCGCCGCCATGCAGGTGTTCCGCGAATGGGTGCCCGTGTCGGAAACGCCCTGGGGCACCTATGACATCGGCACGCTTGCAACCTTCTTCCGCACCGAAAGCCGGCTGCTGGCGCGGACCGAACAACCGGACATCGCGCCGCTGTTCAAGGAGGCCGATCCGGCGAAGGCGCTCAAGGCGTTCCGCGACGGGGCCTGGCAGGATCCGGCGGCGACGATGCTCGGCACCGAGCAGGAAGTGTGGCTCGACCATGCCATGCGCCACTCGGTCAAGGCGGGGCAGCGCTGGCAGGTGGTCGGCTTCGGCACGATCATGGGCAACACCGTCACCCCGCCCGAGGCGATGTCCTGGCTGTCGCCCGATGCCAATCCGCGCGCCAAGGCCTATATCCAGGCGGGGATCATGGCGGGCAAGTTCGGCCTGCCGTTCAACTATGACAATTGGGGCGGCTATCCCGCTGCTCGCGCCCGTTTCCTCAAATCCTCGCAGGCGATGGGTGCCAATCTGCTGGTGGTGTGCGGCGACAGCCACAATGCCTGGGCGTTCGACCTGGCGCAGGATGGCAAGCCCGCGGGCGTCGAGTTCGCCGGCCACAGCGTCACCTCGCCCGGCTATGAATCGGCGACCCGCACCGACCCTAAGGTGGTCGCCGCTGCGCTGGTCAGGACCAACCCCGAGCTCAAATGGTGCGACACCAGCCGCCGCGGCTATATGGCGCTGACGCTCACGCCGGATCAGGCGCGCAATGACTGGCTGTTCGTGGACACCCTAACCGAACGGCGGCCGGCGGCAGGCGTTGGCTATAGCGCGACGGTCGCGCGTGGCCGCAACGTTATGGCCTGAACGGCATGCCCCCGGTTCACGCCGGGGGCGGGCCTGTCGTCAGATGTCCTGCACCAGCCGGCCGTAGAGTTCCGGCCGGCGATCGCGGAAGAAGCCGAAGGCGGCGCGGTGGCGCTTGACGCGATCGATGTCGAGCGTGGCGGTGATCACGCCTTCTTCGGTCCGGTCAAGCTCTGCCAGGATGTCGCCGCGCTCGTCGGCAATGAAGCTGGTGCCGTAAAAGGTCTGGCCGTGTTCGGTGCCGACGCGGTTGGCGGCAATCACCGGCACGACGTTCGACACGGCATGGCCCACCATGGCACGCCGCCACAGCCGCGCGGTGTCGAGGCTCTCGTCATGCGGCTCGTTGCCGATCGCCGTGGGGTAGAAGAGCAGTTCCGCCCCCATCAGCATCATCGCGCGCGCGGTTTCGGGGTACCATTGGTCCCAGCAGATGCCGACGCCGATCTTCGCGGCCGGGCCGTCCCAAACCTTGAAGCCGGTATTGCCGGGGCGGAAATAGAATTTCTCCTCATATCCCGGTCCGTCCGGAATATGGCTCTTGCGATAGACGCCCGAGACCTTGCCGTCGGGGCCGATCATCGCGAGGCTGTTATAGTGATGCGGCCCGTCCGCTTCGAAGAAGCTGGTCGGGATGTGGATGCCCAGCTCGGCGGCCAGCGCCTGCATCGCCAGCACCGCCTTGTGCTCGCCGACCGGCTTGGCGGTGGCGAACAGGCTCTCGTCCTCGACGCGGCAGAAATACTCGCCCTCGAACAATTCGGGGGGCAATACCACCTGCGCACCGCGCGCTGCCGCCTCGCGCACCATTTCGGACACGCGGGCGATGTTCGCGTCGATGTCGTTCGAAAAGGCGAGCTGGAGCGCGCCGACAGTGATCTCGGTCATCAAAGTCCTCAGAGCGTGATGCCGAAGCGGGCCAGTGCCGCCGCGGTCAGAAAATAGAGCAGGATGGTCATCCCGATACCGGCGAGCAGCGCCGGTGCGAAACTGGTGCCCGACCGCATCAGCGCCGGCACCAGCAGGAACATGGGAAGCGACGGCAGCACATACCAGAAGGTGGCCTGCAGATGATCGGCCACCCGCACCGGATCGCGCGTGTCGCGCCATAGCCAGAGCACGCCGAGCAGCGAAATCAGCGGCAGCGATGCCACCAGCGCCCCGAACGCCGGGCTGCGCCGGGCGAGCATCGCGACCGCCGCGACGATCATCCCGGACAACAGCGCACGGACGACGAAGGCAGTCATGCCCGGGTCGGTATCTGCTGCGAAATGCAGTGGAAGCTGCCGCCACCGGTCAGGATATGGTCGGCGCGCTGGCCGACGATGGTGCGGCCGGGGAAAATGCCCTTCAGCGTTTCGACAGCGGCTTCGTCATGGGCCTGGCCATATAGCGGCACGACGACTGCGGCATTGCCGATGTAGAAATTCATGTAGCTCGCGGGGATCACTTCATCATCGGCGATCACCCGGCCGGGCGAAGGCATGCGGACCAGCTCGACGCCGAAGGCGCGGGCGCGGTCGGCGGCATCCTGATAGACGCGCCAATTGGGGTCGTTCTCGGCCGGCTCCGGAATCAGCAGCCGGTTGGGGCCTACGAACCGGGCGAGATTGTCGACATGCCCGTCGGTATGGTCGTTGAGCAGCCCATTGCCGAGCCACAGCACCCGGTCATAGCCTAGATCGGCCGCGAGCCGCGCCTCGATCGCGTCGCGGGCCAGGCCGGGATTGCGATTGGGGTTCAGCAGGCATTGCTCGGTGGTGACGCACAGGCCGGTGCCGTCGCCGTCGATCGCGCCGCCTTCCAGAATCCAGTCATGCACCAGCGCGTCCATCCCGTGCCGGGCAGCCAGCCGGGCGCCGATATCGTCGTCGCCTTCCAGATCATATTTGCCGCCCCAGCCGTTGAAGCCGAAGTCGTGCGCGACGCCCACGCCGTCGATAATCGCAGCGGTGTCGCGCAGCCAGATGTCGCCGAACGGTTCGGTGACGACCTTGGCCGTGTTGCCCGCAAGCGCCGTGGCGGCGGCCGCCGCTTCCGCATCGGCAGCGACCAGGATCACCTGTTCGCCCTTGCCATCGGCATGGACGGCACGGGCGAAGGCGGCAACTTCGGCGCGGGCGGGCTCCAGATCGTCCAGCCACAGATCGCCATGGCTGGGAAAACCGATCCATACCGCATCGTGCGGCGCCCATTCGGGGGGAGGGGTAATGGTCATGGGGCCGCCCTTAGCGTCATCGGGTTACAGGGAAAAGGCTGTGGCTGCGACCATAGGAACGCAGCCTATTGCCCGCTACGCGACGCGTCGCGGACCGCGCGGAATTCTGCGTTCTTGTACCAGTTCGGCCAGGCATTGCCGTCCGCCAGCGCGCGGCCCAGGCCATAATAGACGCGCAGGTCGGACAGCGCGCCGTCCCAGTTCCATGCGGGATCATATTCGTCCTGCGGCTTGTGATAGCGGTTGGTGACATAGTCTTCGGCGGCTTTCGCACCGGCCGCCTTGCCGCCCACCACCAGATCCTCGCCGCTTTCGCCATAGAGCATGGGGACGCCCAGCTTGGCGAAGCTGAAATGATCGGAACGGTAATAGCTGCCCTTTTCCGGCGTCGGCTCCAGCCCGATCACCCGGCCTTCGGCGGCGACGAACGGCTTCACCATATCCTCGATTTCGGACTTGCCCGCGCCGACCAGCACGAAGTCCTTCGCCTTGCCGACGATGTTCAGCCCATCCATGTTCACGCCGCCAACGGTCTTCGCCAGCGGATAGACGGGGTGTTCGGCATAATATTGCGAGCCGATCAGCCCCTGTTCCTCGGCCGTGACCGACAGGAAGACGATGCTCCGCTTTGCCGGCCCGGCCTTTGCCTGTGCCTCGGCAAGGGCGACCAGACCGGCGGTGCCGGTCGCGTTGTCGACCGCGCCGTTGCAGATGTCGTCGCCCTTGACCGGCTTGCAATGGCCCAGATGATCCCAATGCGCGGAATAGAGCACGACTTGGTCCGGATGCTCGGTGCCGGGCAGGATGCCGATCACGTTCTTCGATGCCTGGCGCTTGATGCCGAGGTCGAACGAGGCCGACGCACGCATGCCCAGCGGTACCGCCTTGAAGCCCTTGTGCTTTGCCGCCTCGACCAGGGCCGCGTAATCCTTGCCCGCACTGGCGAACAAGGCGCGGGCGGCGTCTTGCTGGATCCAGCCGATCAGTTGCGACTGGTCGAGATGGTCGCCGGGCGTATCCTGTTCCAGCTTGGGGCCGCCCCAGCTGCTTTCCACCACGCCCCAGCCATAGGCGGCCGGCTCGGTATCGTGGATGATGATCGCAGCGGCCGCACCCTGGCGCGCGGCTTCCTCATATTTGTACGTCCAGCGGCCATAATAGGTCATCGCCCGGCCGCCGAACGGCCCATCGAGCGTCATCGTCTGCCAGTCGGGATCGTTGATCAGGATGACGACCGTCTTCCCCCTCACATCGACGCCGGCATAGTCGTTCCAGCCGCGCTCGGGCGCGTTGATGCCATAGCCGACGAACACCATCTCGCTGTTCTGGAGCGCGATATGGGGGGCGACGCGGTAGCTGCTGAATACTGCCTGGCTGCCATAGGCGAGCGAAATTGGCGCCTTGCCGCCGCTGAACACGAGTTCGCTGGGGTTCTTCACCGTCAGTTCGACCAGCGGCACGTCCTGCACCCACTGGCCGTGATTGCCGGGCTGCAGCCCCGCCTTCTGGAACCGCTCGATCAGATAGGCGATCGTCTTGTCTTCGCCGGCCGTTGTCGGCTTGCGCCCCTCGAACGCATCGGAAGAGAGCGTCTGGGTGACGGACTTCAGGGTGTCGAGCGAAAGGGCAGGCGCTGTGGTCTGGGCCTGAGCGGCGGTGGACGTCAGCAGAGCAAGGGCGAGCAGCGAGCGGCGCATGGAAATCCTCCTGTTGCCCTCGTTGTGCCGAGTCCGTTCGCGCGGGTCCAGCCCAACGAAAAAGGGCGGCCCCGAAGGACCGCCCCGTTTCCTGTTTCCGATCGGAAACCGAAGCTTAGCGCGAATAGAATTCGACGACGAGGTTCGGTTCCATCTTCACCGGATACGGCACTTCGTCGAGCGTCGGCACGCGGGTGAAGGTGACCTTCGAGGCGCCGTCCGGCACCACATAGTCGGGAATGTCGCGCTCGGCGAGGCTCTGCGCTTCCATCACCAGCGCCATTTCCTGCGCCTTGCTGCTCAGGCTGATTTCCTGGCCGGGCTTGATGCGGCGCGAACCGATGTTGCACTTCTCGCCATCGACGCGAACATGGCCGTGGTTGACGAGCTGACGGGCGGCGAAGATCGTCGGCGCGAACTTGGCGCGATAGACGATCATGTCGAGGCGCTGTTCGAGCAGACCGATCAGGTTCTGCGACGTGTCGCCCTTCATGCGCGACGCGTCTTCATAGGCCTTCTTGAACTGCTTTTCGGTCACGTCGCCATAATAGCCCTTCAGCTTCTGCTTGGCGCGGAGCTGCAGGCCGAAGTCGGACATCTTGCCCTTGCGGCGCTGACCGTGCTGGCCGGGGCCGTATTCACGCTTGTTCACCGGGGACTTGGGACGACCCCAGATGTTTTCGCCCATGCGGCGATCGAGCTTATGCTTGGCGCTGGAGCGCTTCGACATCGTATTTCCTTACCAATTGCGTTGACGTTGACCCGGGCGGCGAACCGTCCTGATCGCGATCCCGGTTTCGCCTGTGCCGTTTCGCGTGAGAGAAAAGGCGCAGGGCCACCGCTTCACCGGGGTGCGGGGCCAATTGCGAAGCGGCGCGCCTAGCGGGGGTGGGGGCTGGAGTCAAGCACTGGCAAATCACGCTCACCCTTCCGCGGCTTCGTCGCTGCTTCCTTCTCCCAAGGGATAGGGGCTTTGACACCTCTCCCTTGGGAGAGGGAGAGGCCCGCCGCCGAAGGCGGTGAGAGGGTGAGGGTGGTATTCTGTCACTCCGCCCGATGGCGCTTCTTGCCCTCCAGCGCTGACAGCACGCCGCGCAGCGTGCGCAGTTCCTGGCTCGACCAGCCGGGCTTGGTCAGCAGCGTGCGCAGCGTGCGTTTGGTCGACGGCACCCGATCGGGTGGGAAATAATAACCCGATTCCTCGAGCATCGCGTCGAGCTGGCCGATCATCCCGTCCAGCTCCTCTTGCGGGGCAGGGGGATCGAGGTCGACGGCGGGCGGGCTTTCCAGCCCGACATGCTTCGACCATTCATAGGCGACGAGGATTACCGCCTGGGCAAGGTTGAGCGAGCCGAATTCCGGGTTGATCGGCACCGTGACGATCGTCCGGGCGAGCGCGACATCGTCGGTCTCCAGCCCCGAACGTTCCGGCCCGAACAGGATCGCGCTGCGGCCCTGCGCCATGTGGATTTCGCGCGCAGCGACCTCAGGCGTCACGACCGGCTTGGTGACGCCCCGTTTGCGCACCGTCGTCGCATACACATCGGCGCAGTCGGCCACCGCATCGGCGACGCTGTCGAAAACCTGCGCGCGTTCCAGCACCAGATCGGCGCCACTCGCGGCAGGTCCGGCTGACGGGTTGGGCCAGCCGTCGCGGGGGCTCACCAGCCGCATCTCGGTCAGCCCGAAGTTGAGCATGGCGCGGGCGGCCTTGCCGATATTTTCGCCCAGCTGCGGGCGGACGAGCACGATGACGGGGGAATTCAACTTTTGCCGACCTCGCTGACATTGCCGGCGAAATCCTCGAAATCCTTCGCCTCGCGGAAATCCTTATACACGCTGGCAAAGCGGATATAGGCGACCGAATCCAGCCCCTTCAGCGCTTCCATCACCAGTTCACCGATCCGCTGCGAGGGGATTTCGCTGTCGCCGGTGGTTTCCAGCTGGCGCTGGATACCCGACACCAGCCGCTCGATCTGCGCGGGCAGGATCGGCCGCTTGCGGCAGGCGGTGGAGACCGAGCGCATCAGCTTGTCGCGCTCGAAGGGCTCACGCCGGTCGCCGCTTTTGACGACAGTTAGGTCGCGCAGCTGGATGCGCTCAAAGGTAGTGAAGCGCGCGCCGCACGCCTCGCACTGTCGCCGCCGACGGATCGCCGCCCCGTCGTCGGTGGGGCGGCTATCCTTTACCTGGCTGGCTTCGTTGGAGCAGAAGGGGCAGCGCATGTCAGTGCATCCGGGAGGGGCTGGCTACCCTCACCCTTCCGGCACTTCGCGCCTCCCTCCCTCTCCCAGTGGGAGAGGGATTTAGCGCCCTCTCCCATTGGGAGAGGGAGGGGGCCCGCCGCCGAAGGCCGTGGGGAGGGTGAGGGTGAGCAGTCAGTTCAGCCGCCGTAGATCGGGAAGCGTTCGCACAGCGCGCGGACGCGGGCCTTCACATCGGCTTCGACGGCGGCATCGCCTGCCTCGCCCTTTGCACGCAGGCCGTCGAGCACGTCGGCGACCATGTTGCCGATCTCGCGGAACTCGGCCGGGCCGAAGCCGCGGGTGGTGCCCGCCGGCGAGCCGACGCGGATGCCGCTGGTCTTGACCGGCGGCAGCGGATCGTTGGGGATACCGTTCTTGTTGCAGGTGATCGCGGCGCGCTCCAGCGCCTCGTCGGCGTCCTTGCCGGTCACGCCCAGCGGGGTGAGGTCGACCAGCGCGAGATGCGTGTCGGTACCGCCCGAGACGAGGTTCGCACCGCGCTCCTTGAGAGTCGCGGCCAGCACCTTGGCGTTTTCGACGACGGCCGCGGCATAGCTCTTGAACTCGGGCCGCAGCGCTTCGCCGAACGCGACGGCCTTGGCGGCGATCACGTGCATCAGCGGACCGCCCTGCAGGCCCGGGAACACCGCCGAGTTGATCTTCTTGGCGATCGCCTCGTCATTCGTCATCACCATGCCGCCGCGGGGGCCGCGCAGCGTCTTGTGCGTGGTGGTGGTGACGACATGGGCATGGCCGAACGGCGTCGGGTGCACGCCGCCGGCGACCAGGCCGGCGAAGTGGGCCATGTCGACCATGAACAGCGCACCCACCTCATCCGCGATCGCGCGGAAGCGGGCGAAATCGATATGGCGCGGATAGGCCGAGCCGCCGGCGATGATGAGCGTCGGCTTGTGCTCCTTGGCTAGCCGCTCGACCTGGTCGAAGTCGATCAGGTGATCGTCGGGGCGCACGCCGTACTGGACGGCGTTGAACCACTTGCCGCTCATCGCCGCGCGGGCGCCGTGGGTCAGGTGGCCGCCGGCATCGAGGCTGAGGCCGAGGATCGTGTCGCCCGGCTTGGTCAGCGCCAGCATCACTGCGCCGTTCGCCTGCGCGCCCGAATGCGGCTGGACATTGGCGAAGCCGCAGCCGAACAGCTGCTTGGCGCGGTCGATCGCCAGCTGCTCGACTTCGTCGGACGGGTGGCAGCCCTGATAATAGCGTTTGCCGGGATAGCCCTCAGCGTACTTGTTGGTGAAGACCGAGCCCTGCGCCTCGAGCACCGCCTTGGAGACAATGTTTTCCGACGCGATCAGCTCGATCTGGTGCTGCTCGCGGTCGAGCTCGTGGGCAACGCCGGCGGCGATCGCCGGATCGCTTTCGGCGAGCGTCTTGGTGAAGAAGCCATCCGGCTGAAGGCCTGCCGTTACGGGGTTGGTGCTCATGCGGGGCTCCTTTCGGGGTTGCTCAGCTTGTCGACGCGACGCTGGTGCCGGTCGCCGAGGAAAGCCGTTTCGAGAAACGTGGTAATGCAGGCCTTGGCCATTTCGATACCGACCAGCCGCGCGCCCAAGGCTATCACATTGGCATCGTTGTGCTGGCGCGCAAGGCTGGCCGAAAGCGGTTCGGAAACCAGCGCACAGCGCGCCGCCGGGTTGCGGTTCAACGCAATGGAAATGCCGATACCCGATCCGCACAGCGCGACGCCGAAATCGGCTTCGCCGGCGGCAATGGCCGCGCCCAGGCGATAGCCGTAATCGGGATAGTCGACGCTTTCCGGCCCGTTGGTGCCCAGATCGCGGACGTCGTGGCCGGCGTCACGCAACCAATCGACGAGTTCTGCCTTCATGCCGAAGGCGGCGTGGTCCGAGGCGATGGCGATGCGGTGTTGCATGCCGCGCTCCCTACGCGCGCAAGGCGCCGATGGCTAGACGGTTGGGAGTACAGGATGGCGAAGAGGAAGTTTCTGCTGGTTCCGGCGCTGGTTTGGGCGGTGGCGGCCTGCTCGCCCGCCACGCAGGACCGCGTCGACAACGCGCTCGATAATAGCGGCGAGTCGTTCGACAATGCCGCCGATCGCCTTGGTACGCAGATCGATGACAAGATCGATCGGGCCGGACGCGCGCTACGCAATGGCGCTGACGATGCCGGTAATGCGATCGCCAATGGCGCGGACGACGCCAGCCGGGCGATCGACAACCGGACCCGCTAGGCCGGTCTAGGGCCGCGGCCGGCTCCCTGCCCCGGCGAGCCAGCCGCGCTGCCGCACCAGCGGCAGATGCCGCGCGCTGACCGGGACTTCGCGCCCGTCGGTCAGCCGCAGCAGCCAGCGCCTGCCTTCACGATGCGCACCTGTGATGGCGGAGGCAGCCACCCAGATGCTGCGATGGACTTGCGCGCCATCTACCGCTGCCAGCTCGACGAGCGCGTCGCCGAACCGGTAGTGGACGAGGACGCTCGCATTGCCGCCATGCACCCGGCAATAATGGTCCTCAGCCTCGATTGCCGTCACCGCCTCCGGCGTGATCCGTGCCCGTGCGAGAAGACCGTCAGCGGGTATTTCCAGCGGCGGCTCCGGGGGATGGGGCGGCTCTTTCTGCTTCTGCGCCGGCCGCATTGCGCGCACGGTAATAAGGCAGACGCTCAGGGCCAGCATGCCGATGGCCGCGGCGCGGGCCCAGACCAGGCCTGGCATGGTCGCAACCGATGCGCCTACCATCGTCGCGCACCAGACGATCTCGGCCGGTAGCGATGCGTTCAGCAAAACCGTGCCGAATAGCGATACCCGCAGCCAGTCGCTGGGACGTCGTACGAGCAGCGCGAACAGAATCTGCCACTTGAGCGCGTTCCAGCCCATCAGCAGCAGCCAGAACCCGGCGCGTTGCGCCGGCGGCAGGCTGTCGGTGCGGAACCCTCCGGTCACGATCATCACCCCGGCCAGCGCGCCGCAGGCAATCCATAGCAAGGGGAAGCCGGGAGGTCGCGGCCAGCGCGTTGCACGTTTCACGAAAGCGGAAGCGTGTTTCGCGAAATCGCGCTTGCCGACA
Organism: Sphingomonas sp. DMC8; assembly: GCF_056314185.1. NCBI lineage: Bacteria > Pseudomonadati > Pseudomonadota > Alphaproteobacteria > Sphingomonadales > Sphingomonadaceae > Sphingomonas > Sphingomonas sp. DMC8. Next base: position 252,467 of record NZ_JBQUYV010000001.1, read on the forward strand.
GCCGGGGCGCGGCGAAGCAAGGGAAGGGAAACGGCGCGCATGGCGACACGCTGCCACTGCCCGCGCCGGTCGACAACATCGTTGCGAAAGGGGGTATCTGCATGCGCCGCTTTATTTATGGGCTTCTGCCGTTTCTGGCTGGTTGCCTGGTGCCGGCCGTTGCGCAGGCGCAGGCCGCAGACACGGCGGCGATCGCTGCGCAGCAGGCCGCGCTCCACAAGCTCGACTGGATGCGCGGGCGTTGGCGCGGAACCGCAGAGACAATGACGCCCGCTGGCCCGCTGAAGATGATCCAGACCGAACGGATCGGCGCGATGCTCGACGGAACGCTGCTGGTTATCGAAGGCAGGTCGTGGCGGGAGGACGGCAGCGCGCCGTTCCACGCCTTTGCCGTGCTCTCCTATGACAGCCATACGCAGAAATATACGCTCACCAGCCATGCTCAGGGGCGCTCGGGCAGTTTCCCTTTCGCGCTCACCGACACCGGCTATATGTGGGAAACTCCCGCCGGTCCCAATGCCGTCGTCCGATACACCGCAACGCTGGTGAACGGCGTATACACGGAGGTTGGGGATTTTCGGATGGAGGGGCAGCCGCCGCGACGGTTTTTCACCATGACACTCCGCCGAATCGGGGACACGGACTGGCCAGCGGCTGGCGGAGTCCCGCCTAAGGATTGATTTCCCGGCCGCACTGTCACAAGGCTGCAAAGCTTTTGTCACAGGGGAGAGGTGTGGCTCGCCGGACGTTGCGTCCGGCGGCCTGTCGCCGGGAGTTGTCTGGAATGTCGAGTGTTGCCAAGGCGCCGAAAAATGGTGCTGTCCGGGGTGCGGTGCACCGCCACGAGCATCTTACCAAGGAAGGCCTTCTCGAGCGCGCCTTCACCTTCGCGTTCCGCGGCCTCGTCTATGCGCAGATCTGGGAAGACCCGCTGATCGACATGGAGGCGCTGGAGATCCAGCCCGACAGCCATATCGTCACGATCGCGTCTGGCGGCTGCAACGTCTATTCCTATCTGACCGCCAACCCGGCGAAGATCACCGCGGTGGACCTCAACCCCGCGCACATCGCGCTCAATCGGCTCAAGCAGCAGGCAGCGCTGCACCTGCCCGATTATGCGGCGTTCCACCGCTTCTTCGGCCTGGCCAACCGTCCCGAAAATATCGAGGCGTACAAGACCTATATTCGTCCGCATCTCGACGACACGTCGCGCGCCTATTGGGAAGGCCGCGCGCCGAACGGCGTCCGCCGGATCAACGGGTTCAAGACGGGCTTTTATCGGCAGGGCCTGCTCGGTCGGCTGATCGGCTTCGTGCATTGGCTCGCGCACCGCTATGGCATCGATCCCAACGAGATGCTGAAGGCGCAGTCGATCGAAGAACAGCGCGAAATTTTCGAAACGCACTTCGCGCCCTTTTTCGAAAAGAAGTTCCTGCGCTGGCTGGTCGATCAGCCGGCGGCGCTGTTCGGATTCGGCATTCCGCCGGCGCAGTACGATCTGCTCAAGGTGGACGATCAGGCGGGCATCACCGGCGCGCTCAAGAGCCGGCTGCGCAAGCTGGCCTGTGACTTCGACCTGAAGGACAATTTCTACGCGTGGCAGGCGTTCGGCCGCGGCTATGGCGAGCATGAAAGCGCGCCGCTGCCGCCCTATCTCGAGCGCAAGAATTACGAGGCGGTGCGCGAGCGTGCCGACCGGGTGGAAATCCGCCACACCAACTATGCCGACTATCTCGAATCGATGCCGGCCCAGTCGCTCGACCGCTTCATCCTGCTCGATGCGCAGGACTGGATGACCGACGAGCAGCTGACGCGCATCTGGACCGAGATCACCCGCACCGCCAAGCCGGGCGCGCGTGTGCTCTACCGCACCGCCGCCGTGCCGGACGTGGTGCGTGGGCATATCCCCGACGCGCTGCTGAACCAGTGGGAATATGCGCCGCAGGACAAGCTCGATGACTGGAATCGCCGCGACCGCTCCTCGGTCTATGGCGCGGTCCATCTCTGGACGCTGAAGCCGCACGCATGACCGCCGGTGCCGGGGCGTCCGGGGGCGCTGACCAGAAGGGGCTGATGGACGCAACCTATGCGCTCCATCGCCACTTCTACGATTTGACGCGCAAATTCTATCTGCTCGGCCGCGACCGGCTGATCCGCGATCTGGCGCCGCCGCCCGGCGGCACCGTCCTGGAAGTCGGCTGCGGCACGGCCCGCAACCTGATCGTTGCCGCAAAACGTTGGCCTAACGCCCGTTTCCACGGCTTCGACATCAGCGAGGCGATGCTGGGCACCGCGCGCAAGTCGGTGGCGAAGCACGGCCTCTCGGACAAGATTACGCTGGCGCAGGGCGATGCCGGTGCGTTCGACGTGAAGGCGCTGTTCGGGCTGGATCAGGTCGACCGCGTGTTCATGAGCTACACGCTGTCGATGATTCCGCCGTGGAAGGAAGCGATCGCACTGGGGGCAAAGGCGCTGGCGCCAGGCGGCAGCCTGCACATTGTTGATTTCGGCCAGTACGAACGCCTGCCGGGCTTCGCCAAGCGTTTCCACTTCAAGTCGCTCAACGACTTCCATGTCTATCCCCGCGCCGATCTGTGCGAGGTGGTCGAGGCGATTGCGGCAGAGCAGGGGCTTATCGCCGAGTTCCGCGCGTCGCTGCGCGGCTATGTGTGGAGCGCTGGCCTGCGGCGCCCTGCCTGACGCCCCTATCGCCTGCCATGCAGATGCCGTGTTATACCCCTGCGGTATGAACCAGCAGGTCCGTGTCACATCCTCCAGGGAATGGGCGTCGCCGTTCACGGCGAAAGACTTCCTGCACATGCTCGAACTGGGGGCGTTCGAGGATATGCGGGCAGAGCTGGTCGGGGGAGAAATCGAAAAGATGATGCCGGCCGACTGGGCGCATGGCGAACTCGTAATTCGCCTGAGCGCACTGCTATTTCCGCACCTGCAAGCCGCAGGGACGATGGCAGGGGCCGATGTTGTCCTGCGCATTGATGACCACACGGTTCGGGCTTTTGATATCGCTGTGGTGCGGCCCGGCATCCGTCCGCAAAAAGCGCTCGATCCGCAGGACGTGCTGTTCGGAATCGAAATCGCCGAAACCACGCAGCGGCGCGATCTGGGTGAGAAGCGTGAGGAATATGGCGCGGCCGGTATTCCGGCCTATTGGGTTGTCGACAGTGTGGCGCGCGTCACTCACTGTTTCATGCTGAATGCGAGCGGCAGGGCCTATGACGACGCTGTCGTCGTACCCTTCGGCCAACCAATGGACGTGCCCGGCCTGGGCGGTGCGATCACTATCGACTGATCAAGCCGCCCGGCGCAGTTCCAGCCGGCCCCATATCTCCACCAGCGCATCTACCAGCTCGCGCATCATTGCTTCGTCATGCGCAGGGCCGGGGGTAAAGCGCAGCCGCTCGGTGCCGCGCGGTACGGTCGGGTAATTGATCGGCTGTACATACACGCCATATTCGGCGAGCAATATGTCGCTGATCTTCTTTGCCTTTACCGGATCGCCCACCATCAGCGGCACGATATGCGTCGTCGACGGCAGCACCGGTAGCCCGGCATCCGTCATCAGCCGCTTGAGCGTTGCGGCGGCGGCTTGCTGCCCCTCGCGCTCGGCGCTCGACTGCTTCAGGTGCCGCACGCTGGCCAGTGCGCCTGCCACCAGCACCGGCGACAGCGAGGTGGTGAAAATGAAGCCCGGCGCATAGCTGCGGATCACGTCGATGATCACCTGGTCGGCGGCGATGTAGCCGCCCATCACGCCGAACGCCTTCCCCAGCGTGCCTTCGATGATCGTCAGCCGGTGCGCGACTTCGTCGCGCTCCGAAATGCCGCCGCCGCGGGCGCCATACATGCCGACCGCATGGACCTCGTCTAGATAGGTCAGCGCGTTATACTTGTCGGCCAGGTCGCAGATTTCGGCGATCGGCGCGATGTCGGCGTCCATCGAATAGACGCTCTCGAACGCGATCAGCTTCGGCAGCGAGGGATCGTCGGCTGCCAGCAGTTCCTCCAGGTGGGCGAGGTCGTTGTGGCGCCACACGCGCTTCTCGCAGCCCGAATTGCGGATGCCGGCAATCATCGAGGCATGGTTGAGTTCGTCCGAATAGACGATGCAGCCCGGCATCACCTTGGCCAGCGTCGACAGCGTTGCTTCGTTGGAGACATAGCCCGACGTGAACAGCAGCGCGTTCTCCTTGCCGTGCAGGTCGGCCAGCTCGCGCTCGAGGTCGATATGGTAATGGGTGTTGCCGCCGATATTGCGGGTGCCGCCGGACCCGGCGCCGACATCGTGCAGCGCCTCTTCCATCGCGGCGATCACCTTGGGGTGCTGCCCCATCGCCAAATAGTCGTTCGAGCACCAAACCGTGATCGGCTTCGGCCCGTTATGGCCGGCGAAGCAGCGCGCATTGGGGAACATGCCCTTGTTGCGCAGAATGTCGATGAAGACCCGGTAGCGCCCCTCGGCATGGAGGCGGTCGATGGCCTGGGTGAAGACCCGGGTATAGTCGACCACGGGCACGGGGGCGTCTTCGCGCTGCATGGGAAACTCCTCTACGCCCAAAAACATGGCAATTCCAGCACGTGAACCCCCGTATTTTGACGGCATCTCCGCTGCCGGGGCAATAGGCGGGCCGCTGCATCGAACATAGCCGTAGATTCCCCAATGGCATCGCCTCGATGCGTGCGTGAATTGGAAAATTCCGAAGACTGTGATCGTGACGGTGTACAAAGAACCCCGATTTATGGGCCGCTTATGGTATAGACCGTTGCATCGCGAGCGACTCGGTAAACTCAAGCGAGTTCGCGACGGAGATACGTTGCGTGCTCCCGCTTGCAGACGGAGGGCGGCCTATGAAGACGAGCGATATCGAATATTATCGGCGGCGCGAGCGGCAGGAACGCGAGACTGCAGCGCGTTGCGGCGATTCGTCGGCGCGACTGGTCCATCTGGAAATGGCGGACCGTTATTCAGCGCTTGCCCGTCAGATGCCGGTGCAATGCGTGGCCGCGTTCTGATCTAGAGCTGCTCTATAAGGCCAAGACCGAAACGGGCCAGCGCGGGCGCGAGGGCGTCGGTTTTGGCCGAACGGGCGGTAAAGACTGCCCGGCCCGGCTTGGGGTTATCGGGCCAGTCCTGCCCCTCGGTGAGGTGGACGACGCGCCGCGCTATCCCCGGGCCGCCGTCCACGAATTGGATGCCTGAGGGCGCCACTGCGCGAAGCTCTTCTTCCAGCAGCGGAAAGTGCGTGCAGGCATTGACGATCACGTCGACCGCATCGCCGCCCGGCTGTGCTAGCAGACCTTGCAGTTCCTGGGCGACTGCCTCGGGCGCTACGGCGTGACCGGCAAGCTTTTCTTCCGCCAATTCGACCAGTGCAGCCGATCCATAGCGCAGCACGGTGCAATCCGCGGCGAAGCGAGCAGCAAGATCGTCGACATAAGGTTGGCGAACCGTAGCAGCAGTGCCCAGCACGCCGATGACTCTGGTACGGCTCGCCGCGGCGGCCGGCTTGATCGCGGGGACGGTGCCGACGATCGGCACGTCAAGTGCGGCGCGGACATGCTGGAGCGCGATGGTGGAGGCGGTGTTGCACGCGATAACGATCAGGCGCGGATCATAGCGTTCGGCCAGTCGCCCGAGCAGCGCCGGCACCCGTGCCGCGATTTCCCCTTCGCTCTTGATGCCGTAGGGAAAGCCTGCGGAATCGGCGACATAAATCAGTGGCGCACGCGGTAGCAGCGCAGCCGTTGGGGCGAGGACGGACAGGCCGCCGACGCCGGAATCGAAAAACAGGATCGGGCGGTTATCGGCCATCGCCGATGGCAATGGCGGCGTGGTCATGCGGGGTCAACCATTACCCGCCTGCAACGGCTGATCCAGATCATTGCAAGAACAGGGGGGCTGGGGCTATGCAGCTTTGTGCAAGGGGGGTGTTTTGCCTAGCGACGTTCCATGGCTTGCGCCCCTCGGGGCCCTGCTGCTCGGTTATTTTCTGGGGTCGGTTCCGTTCGGGGTGCTGCTGACGCGCATCGCCGGCGCTGGTGATCTGCGCCAGATCGGTTCGGGCAATATCGGCGCAACGAACGTGCTGCGTACCGGTCGCAAGGGGCTGGCGGCGGCGACGCTGTTGCTCGATCTGGGCAAGGGCGCAGCGGCGGTGTTGCTGGGTGCGGCGTTGCTCCCCGATGGCGGCGTTCTGGCGGGGACAGCAGCGTTTCTGGGGCATTGCTATCCGCTGTGGTTGAAGTTCCGCGGCGGCAAGGGCGTGGCGACGCTGATGGGCGTGGTCGTGGCGCTCCACTGGCCATGTGGCCTGGTCTATGCTGCGGTTTGGCTGGGTCTGCTGGCGATCCTTCGCATTTCCTCGCTGGCCGGCATGTCGGCTGCGATCAGCGCGCCGGTAAGCGCCGCCTTTTTCGGCCGGATCGATCTGGTGCTCGTGCTGCTCGCGTTGGCGCTCATCGTGCTCTGGAAGCACCGCGACAATATCGATCGATTGTTGAGCGGCAGCGAGCCGCGGATCGGCAGCAAGAAAAGTGCCTGACCTGCGCGAAGCGCGGCTGCGACTGCTGCGTTCCGCCAATGTCGGCCCTGTCACCTATGCCCAGCTCATCGCGCGCTTCGGCTCGGCCGAGTCTGCGCTGGAGGCGCTGCCGATGCTGGCTGCGCGGGGCGGCGGACGCGCGCCGGTCATCGCCGATGCCGGGCTGGTGCGGCGCGAGATCGCCGCCGTCGAGCGGTTGGGCGCGCGCTATCTGTTTATTGACGATGCGGAGTATCCCCCGCTGCTGGCTGAGCTGGAAAACGCCCCTCCGGCGCTCATCATGCGGGGCAATGAGGCACTGCTGCGCCGCCCCTGCGTAGCGATGGTGGGCGCGCGCAACGCATCCGCCGCAGCGTGCCGTTTCGCGCGCCAGCTCGCGCAGCAATTGTCCGACCGGGAGAGTACGGTGGTGTCCGGTCTGGCCCGCGGCATCGACACCGCTGCCCATATGGGTTCGCTGGCCGGTGGGACGGTGGGCGTGATCGCCAGCGGCATCGACATCGCCTTTCCGCCTGAAAACGCCGCGTTGCAGGAACAGGTGGCGGAGCGCGGCCTGTTGCTGGCTGAACAGCCGCCAGGCACAGAGCCGCTTGCGCGCTTTTTCCCTGCCCGCAACCGCATCATCGCCGGGCTCGCGCTGGGGACGGTTGTGGTCGAGGCTGCGCCGCGATCGGGCAGCCTGATCACTGCGCGGATCGCAGCCGAGGCGGGGCGCGAAGTCATGGCGGTCCCCGGATCGCCGCTTGATCCGCGTGCGCAGGGGTGCAACCTGCTGATCCGCGAAGGGGCGACCCTGGTGCAATCGGCGGACGATATATGGGAGGCGATTTCTCCGCTCGATCCGCGCGCGGTGCGTGCGCCGTCCCGACCCTTCCACGGCCCGCCCCCAGAAGACGCCACCGATCCGGAGCGCGAGCGGGTTCGTGCGCTGCTGGGGCCGGTGCCGGTCGCCGTCGACGAACTGATCCGCCAGGCCCAGCTTTCTCCTGCAGTGGTGCAGACCGTGTTGCTCGAACTGGAACTTGCCGGTCTGCTCGAGCGTCATGCGGGCGCGCGGGTTTCCCTCCGATACGCCGGCTGAACGGCGCCCTATTTGCAGGCATCTGCATGCTGTTGCATAAATGCTGCACTGCGACACTTTGTCGCGGTGGGCGAAACCTTCGCGTGCTGGCGGGGTTGGGGACGGGCCACGACGCTCCAACCAAGGGATTTGAGTATGCGTAAAGTGTTTTTCGTTGCGATCGCCGCGCTCGGCATGTCGGCCCAGGCCGCTTATGCGCAGGACGATGCCTCCGCCACTTCGTCGAACGGCACCAGCTTCCGCGGTATCAGGCTCGAAGCCAATGCAGGCGGGGACCGGTTCCAGTCGCAGGGCGTCCACAACGACAAGTTCGGCTATGGCGGCACCGTCGGTTTCGACGGGCAGATCGGCAGCCGCGTGGTCGTGGGCGCGGAAGGCAGCTTCTGGCGTGCCAATGACTGGACCGAGAATTGCTCGGCCGCGAGCGGCGGCAGCGTTTGCCACAAGTCGTTCGAGGAATGGGGCGCAGCCGTGCGCGCCGGCGTGCTGGTAAGCCCGCAACTGCTCGTCTTCGCCAAGGGTGGCTATGTCACCAACGAGCAGCGCAAGCGTCTCAGCGTGCCGGCCGGCGGCTACTATGACCATTTCAACACCGACGGGTATCAGGTCGGCGGCGGCGTCGAATATTCGCTGACCGGGGAACAGACCCGGATGCCGATCTACACGAACATCCAGTATGTCTATTCGCAGTACAATGATCACACCTCGCGCCAGCGCGTGATGGCGGGCGTGGGCATTCGCTTCAAATAAGCTGTTGAGGGACAAAGGGGTGGGCGCGGCGATGCTGCGCCCGCCCCTTTTGCCATGGGGTCAGCGAAGCCTGAGCATGTCGCTGAAGTAGGTGAGGATTCCGTCCTGAATCAGCAACTGTCCCGGACCCAGCTTTGAAAACACGTATAGGGTGCCCACAGCAAGCGACCCGATGATTGAAACCGCCGCGAAGCCCCATGTTGTGCGGGGCCCGGGTGAAGGGGTGCCCTGCCCGATTGCGATCAGGCCCGAAAAGGCGAGAAATTCGATCAACGGGTAGAAGTCTAACCGGTAACGAAAACACATGCTGATCGCCGTCAGCATGAGCAGCGCAGGGATCGACAAGCCTGCAGCAAGTACGATCGACTGCGCACGATCTCGCCCGGCGTTTCGCCACCATGCGCGCAGCGCGATTGCCCCCAGCAGCAACAGCAGCGGGTCGGTCAGCAGGAAGCTGCTCGGCGGCAGTTCGGCCGAATCGATCAGCCGCTCGCGTGTGGAAGCGAGCAGCAGCGTGCCGTCGGCACCGTGCAGCACCCAGATCGGAAACACATAATAGACGAGGCCGAACGGGATCCGTTGAAGGTTGAACAGCCCGTACTGCGCGGTCCGTGCCAGACGGTCGGGATAGTCGATATTGTAGTTGTAAAGCTGATAATCGGCGAATGTCAGCGGGTTGCCCCAGCGGGCATAATTTACGCCTGCGGTCGCAAGTCCGAGCAGGGCAAGCAGCAGCAGCGGTGCCGTCGTCAGCGCCGCGAATGCGCGCAGGTTGCGGCGCTGGCGGAACAGTTCGACGGCGAGCAATGCAACCAGCGCCGCGGTCAGCCCGATGCCGGTGGACACGCGGGTCAGCAACGCTGCTCCGGCCGCGGCCGCCATCACCAGCAGCTCGATCCGTCCCAGTCCGCGCAGAGCAGCGGAAACGGCCGCCGCCACGAACAGGGCACCGCACAAGGCCGCCCACAGGCATACCTCCTGATACAGGCTGAATCGCAGGAAGCACACTTGTGCACCGGACAATAGCAGCACGATCCTGCAGGCGCGTCCCAGCCATGCTGGGATCGCCGGAAAGGCGTCGAGTATTCGCTGCAGCGTCCAAAGCTTGGTTCGGACCATCATCAGGATCGCAAGGATCGAATAGGGCAGCGTGAAATCCAGCCTCTGCCAGCCGGGAAGTACCAGCATCGGCAAGCGAAGCAGTGCCGGCAGCACGCCCCAATAGGCATAGGTCCTGCCGCCGATCGTAAAGCCTTCGCGCCCGACGACCGCCGGGTCGATGTCGAACCGGCCAGCCAGCAGGTGTGCCAGCATGTTGTTGAAGGTGAAATTGAGCGGTTGTGCCGCCGGTGTCACCAGCAATGCCATTACTGCACAAAACAATAGCACGCCGGCGCCCAACAGCAGCGGGCGGCCATAGCGCAACGACGAGGCGGCCGGGCTGTGGTCTGCGAGCATCATCGGTATCGGTTTGCCGTCTGCGCCTTGGAACGGCAAGGCACTGGCAAGCGCCGCCTGACACCCTACATCGCTGCCGCACCCAACGGTAAGGATCCCGATCATGGCTGACGCACCCGATCCCGCGAACAACTTGCCCGCCGGCTATGTGCCCCCCAAGGTCTGGGAATGGGCACCCGGCAATGGCGGCCAGTTCGCCAATATCAACCGGCCGGTTTCGGGCGCGACGCACGAGAAGGAGCTGCCGGTCGGCCGTCACCCGATCCAGCTTTATTCGCTGGGTACGCCCAATGGGCAGAAGGTAACGATCCTGCTGGAGGAACTGCTCGCCGCCGGCCATACGGGCGCCGAATATGATGCCTGGCTGATCAATATCGGCCAGGGTGACCAGTTCGGCAGCGGCTTCGTCGCGATCAATCCCAATTCGAAAATCCCGGCGATGGTTGACCATTCGGTCGCACCCGCGCTGCCGATCTTCGAAAGCGGCGCGATGATGCTCTACCTTGCCGAGAAGTTCGGCGCCTTCCTGCCGACTGAGACCGCGAAGCGCGCGCAGACGCTGAGCTGGCTGATGTGGCAGATGGGCTCGGCACCGTTCCTGGGCGGCGGCTTCGGCCATTTCTTCGCCTACGCGCCGATCAAGATCCAGTATGCGATCGACCGCTACGCGATGGAGGCGAAGCGCCAGCTTCATGTGCTGGATACGCATCTGGCGGCCAACCGCTATATGGTAGGCGAGGATTATACGATTGCCGACATGGCGATCTTCCCCTGGTACGGCGCAGTCGTGCGGGGCGAGACCTATGCCGGCGCAGATGTGTTCCTGAACGCGACAGAATATCCGAACGTCCAGCGCTGGGCCGCTGAGATCGCTGATCGCGAACCGGTGCGGCGGGGCCGGCTGGTCAATCGCGGCACGGGACCGGAGGACCAGCGCGTTCCCGAGCGCCACAGCGCGGCGGATATCGATGTGGTGCTGGAGCGGATGCGCGCCACCGCCTGATACTAGCGTTTCCCCTCCTGCTTGCGGGAGGGGCAAGGGGAGGGGCTGGAACGATCCGGCGCTTCTTCCACGTCAGCCCCTCCCCCGACCCCTCCCGCAAGCGGGAGGGGAGAGCGGGCTTGACGCACCGCAGCGTCCCCCTCCACCTTACACGCGTACGCGTAGGGATCGATCGAACACTTCATGCAGCTTGTCATCGTAGAGTCGCCCGCCAAGGCGAAAACCATCGAGAAATATCTCGGCAAGGATTACCGGGTGCTGGCCAGCTATGGCCATGTCCGCGATCTGCCCGCGCGCGACGGATCGGTGAACCCCGATGAAGGGTTCTCGATGGAGTGGGAGACCTATGCCGACAAGTCGAAGCAGCTGAAGGCGATCGCCGACGAGGCCAAGAAGGCGGACCGTCTGATCCTCGCCACCGACCCGGATCGCGAAGGCGAGGCGATCAGCTGGCACGTGCAGGAAGTGCTGCGGCTGAAGAAGGCGCTCCCCAAGGAGGTCGAGCGCGTCACCTTCAATGCCATCACCAAGCCGGCGATCCTGCACGCGATGGAGCATCCGCGCGAACTGGATACCGACCTGATCGACGCCTATCGTGCGCGCCGGGCGCTCGACTATCTGGTGGGCTTCACCCTTTCACCGGTCTTGTGGCGCAAGCTGCCCGGCGCCAAATCGGCGGGCCGCGTCCAGTCGGTCGCGCTGCGGCTGATCGTCGATCGCGAGCGCGAGATCGAAGGTTTCAACGCGCAGGAATATTGGTCGGTGATCGCCGACATGGAGGCCGACGGCACGCCGTTCCAGGCCCGGCTGGTCAAGTGGAAGGGCGAGAAGCTCGACCGTCTCTCGATCGGCGACCAGGGCAGCGCCGAGGCTGCGAAGAAAGCCGTCGAGGAAGGCCGCTTCACGGTGGTCTCGGTCGAGACCAAGCCGGCGATGCGCAACCCGCCGCCGCCCTTTACCACGTCGACCCTGCAGCAGGAGGCCGCGCGCAAGCTCGGCTTCTCGGCCAGCCACACGATGCGGATTGCGCAGGCGCTCTACGAGGACGGCGCGATCACCTATATGCGTACCGACGGCGTCCAGATGGACCCCTCGGCCATCCAGGCCGCGCGCAAGGCGGTGGCGGAGCGCTATGACGGCAGCTACGTGCCGGACAAGCCGCGCCAGTACCAGACCAAGGCGAAGAACGCCCAGGAAGCGCACGAGGCGATCCGCCCGACCGATTTCAGCAAGGATCGCGCCGGCTCGGGCGACCATGCCCGGCTCTATGACCTGATCTGGAAGCGCGCGCTCGCCAGCCAGATGGCCTCGGCGCGGATGGAGCGCACCACCGTCGACCTCGCCGACGGCACCGGCCAGCACGGGCTGCGCGCCACCGGCCAGGTGGTGCTGTTTCCCGGCTATCTCGCGCTCTACGAAGAGGGCAAGGACGACGAGGGCGACGAGGACAGCCGTCGTCTGCCGCGCATGTCCGAAGGCGCATCGCCCGCCAAGAAGGCGGTCCACGCCGAACAGCATTTCACCCAGCCGCCGCCCCGCTTCTCCGAAGCGTCGCTGGTCAAGCGGCTGGAGGAGCTGGGCATCGGTCGCCCCTCCACCTATGCCTCGATCATTCAGGTGCTCAAGGACCGCGCCTATGTGCGTGTCGAGAAGAACCGCTTCTTCGCAGAGGAGAGCGGTCGCCTGCTGACCGCGTTCCTCGAACGCTTTTTCGAGCGCTATGTCTCGTTCGACTATACGGCGGGCCTCGAAGAGGAGCTGGACGACGTATCCGGCGGCCGTGCCGCATGGCAGGCGGTGCTGGAGGCATTCTGGCGCGACTTCAAGCCGCGCACGGCCGAGGTGATGGAGCAGAAGCCGTCGGACATCACTGCGGCGCTGGACCAGTTCCTGGAATCCTACCTGTTCCCCGCCAAGGCGGACGGCAGCGATCCGCGGCTGTGCCCCAATTGCGGCGTAGGCAAGCTCGCCTTGCGCGGGGGCCGGTTCGGCGCCTTTGTCGCGTGCTCCAACTATCCCGAGTGCAAATATACCCGTCGCTTCGCCCAGCCCGGCGGCGAGGCCGGGGAGGATAGCGGGCCGGAGGTGCTTGGCACCGATCCTGACACCGGCCTGCAGGTGGAGCGCAAGGTCGGCCGGTTCGGGCCGTACATCCAGCTGGGTGACGGCAAGGAAGCGCCGCGCGCATCGATTCCCAAGGACATCGATCTCGATCTCGACTGGGCGTTGAAGCTGCTGAAGCTGCCGCGTACGATTGGTGACCATCCGGAAACCGGCAAGCCGATTACCGCGTCGATTGGCCGCTATGGCCCTTATCTGGCGCATGACGGCAAATATGCCCGGCTTCAGTCGACCGCCGAGGTGTTTGAAACCGGCATGAACGCGGCGGTGGTGAAGCTCGCCGAGGCAGCGTCAGGCGGCGGCCGGGCGCAGCGCGGGGCGAGCCGCGAGCCGCTGAAGGTGCTGGGCAAGCATCCGCGCACCGAGGCCGAGATCAAGCTGATGGATGGGCGCTATGGTGCCTATGTCACCGACGGCGAGACCAACGCTACGCTGCCCAAGACGATCGACAAGGACCAGTTGACGCTGGAGGAAGCCGCCCAGCTGATCGATGCCAAGGCCGCCGCCGGCTCGGCCAAGGGCAAGGCCAAGAAGAAGGCGCCGGCAAAGAAAGCGGCTGCGCCCAAAAAGGCGCCGGCGAAGAAAAAGGCTGCCGCGAAATAGCGGCAATACCCGGCGTCAGGCGGCGCGGCTATCCAGGCCGCGCAGCCAGGCGCGGGCGGCCTTTTGCGCGTCAATGATTTCGCGGGCGGTCATGTCTTCGGCGATTTCGGCGCGGCATGCCTGGGCCTGCTCGCTGCCGGTCATCGCCGCGATGTTGAACCACTTGTGCGCTTCGACGAGATTGATGGGCACGCCTTCGGCGCCGCTGGAATAGACGACGCCCAGGTCGAAACAGGCATCTGCATTGCCACGGGCCGCATCGCGCAGCCGACTCTCAATCAGGAATCGCGCACTCTTCAGGCTGTTGGCCACGTCGCTTACCCCTAGTTAATCTCCCATGACGGAGAAAATGCAGGGAAGCTGCAAATAAATGGTTAACGCCGTTAACCGTAATTGTTCAGGGTACCTGGTGCGGGCGGCGCGGCCTTTCTTGCCGCGTGGATTTCATCCCAGCGGAATATTGTCGATCAGCCGGGTGGCACCGATTCGAGCAGCGGCGAGCAGCCGGGCGGGGCGGTCCGGCTGTGGCGCGCCCAACGTCTCCGCATCGGCGAGCACGACATAATCGACGTCGAAGCCGGCAGCCGTCAGCGTCTCGCGCGCATGGGCGAGGGCAGCCTCGACATCGCCGCCATCGCCGATGGTCTTGGCTGCGGCACCTAATGCGCGCGGAAGCGCCACGGCGCGGGCGCGATCTTCCGGCATCAGATAGGCATTGCGCGACGACAGGGCGAGGCCGTCATCCTCGCGCTGGGTAAGCACGCTGGCGATTTCGATCCCCATGTCGAGATCGGCCGTCATGCGGCGAATGACCTGCAGCTGTTGCCAGTCCTTTTCGCCGAACAGCGCAATGTCGGGGCGGACCTGGTTGAACAGCTTCGAGACGACCGTCGCCACCCCGTCGAAATGGCCCGGCCGGTGGGCGCCATCGAGCACTTCGCTTACGCCCGACACCGAAACGGTGGTGGCAAACCCATCCGGGTACATCACCTCGACCGGCGGCATCCACAGCAGGTCAACGCCCGCGGCGGCCAGCAGGCGCGAATCGGCCTGTTCGCGCCGCGGATATTTGGCGAGATCCTCATTCGGCCCGAACTGCATGGGGTTCACGAAGATCGACACGACGACGCGGTTCGCCGCACGCTTTGCCGCCTCCACCAGCGCCATATGCCCGTCATGGAGCGCCCCCATGGTGGGCACCAGCGCCACGCGCGCGCCTTCGCTGCGGAACGCAGTCAGCGCTTCGCGAAGGGCATCGAGTTGGCGGACGGTTTGCACGCTTGGGCACTTTCGATATGAACGGAAGTGCGGCCTTCTATGGGGGGGAGGCGGCGTGATCAAGTAAAGGAATTAGTGCGTTGAATCAGCCCGCGAAACGCCTGCACGTGTTGGTGTTCGCCAACGAAAAGGGCGGCACCGGCAAGTCGACGACGGCCGTGCACGCGGCAATCGCGCTGGCCGCCAAGGGGGCACGAGTCGCCTGTTTCGACCTCGACCACCGCCAGCGGACCATGGGCCGGTATCTCGACAACCGGCTCGCGACGATTCGCCGCACCGGTCGCGATCTGCCGATGCCGGTCTATGAAACGCATGACGGCGAGAGCATGGACTTCTTCACCGAGACGCTCGATCGGCTCGGCGAGGGGACGGATTTCCTCGTCATCGATACGCCGGGCCGTGACGACAAGTTCGCGCGCATCTCGGTGACCAATGCCGATACGCTGGTCACGCCGATGAACGACAGCTTCGTCGATTTCGACCTGATCGGCCAGGTAGACCCCGACACCTTCCGGGTCACGCGGCCCAGCTTCTATTCGGAGTTGATCTGGGAATCGCGCAAGCGCCGCGCCAAAGCGGATGGCGAGACGATCGACTGGGTGGTGCTGCGCAACCGCATGCAGCATATCGAGGCGCGCAACATGAAGCGTGTGTCGGAGGCGATCGACCAGCTTTCCAAGCGTGTCGGCTTCCGCGTCATTTCCGGCCTGTCCGAGCGCGTGATCTATCGTGAGCTGTTCCCGCAGGGGCTGACGATGCTCGATTCGCGCGAATTCGGCGAAATGGGCCTCAGCCATGTCGCGGCGCGGCAGGAACTGCGCGAGATGATGGCGGGGCTCGCCCTGCCCGACGTGCCCGCGCCGCTCTTCGCCTGATGGGCAAGCTGCTTGTCGCGGCGCTGCTGGCGTGGCTGGTCTGGCAATATTGGCTGAAACCCCGGCCTCGCCCGCTTCGCCCGCTGGCTGAGGATGAAGCCCGCGCGTTGCTGGGTGTGGGTGCGGATGCGGGGCCGGAAGAGATTCGCGCTGCCCATCGGCGGCTGGTCGCGGCGGTGCACCCGGACAAGGGCGGTTCGGCGGAACTGACTCGCCGCATCAACCAGGCGCGAGACACGCTGCTCGGCTAGCGCGATTTATTTTCGTTTCGCCGTTGTTCTAACCGCATGGCTTCTTGCAACTTCTGGCGCCCTCGCGGATTAGGCGCGCATTCCATTCCGGGAGGGCATGATGACGCATCGTTTCGACCCCACTTCGCTGCGCGAGTATGATATTCGCGGAATTGTGGGGCAGACGCTGGGGCCAGATGATGCCCGCGCAATCGGTCGCGGCTTCGCGACGCTGCTCCGCCGCGCAGGCGGCCGTCGGGTGGCGGTGGGCCGCGACGGCCGGGTTTCGTCGCCGATGCTCGAAGCCGCGCTGGTCGAAGGGCTGACCGCCTCGGGCTGCGACGTGGTGCGCGTCGGCATGGGGCCGACGCCGATGCTATATTATGCCGAGGCAACGCTGGAGGTGGATGGCGGCATCCAGATTACCGGCAGCCATAACCCCGGCAATTACAACGGCTTCAAGATGGTGTTCCAGCACCGCCCGTTCTTTGGCCAGGACATCCAGACGCTGGGCAAGATGGCGGCGGAAGGCGATTGGGACGAAGGGGACGGCAGCGAAACCGTCACCGACGCCGACATTCTGGACCTGTATGTCGGCCGCCTCGTCGCCGGCTATGCGGGCGGCACCTATCGGATTGGCTGGGATGCGGGCAACGGCGCCGCCGGCCCTGTCATCGAAAAGCTGGTGAAGCTGCTGCCGGGTGAGCACCATACGCTGTTCACCGACGTGGACGGTAATTTCCCCAACCATCATCCCGATCCTACCGAGGAAAAGAACCTCGCCGATCTGAAGCGCCTCGTCGCCGAAAAGAATCTCGATTTCGGACTGGCGTTCGACGGTGACGGCGACCGGCTGGGCGCGATCGACGGACAAGGCCGGGTGGTCTGGGGCGACCAGCTTCTCTCCATTCTGGCTGAACCTGTGCTGCGGGTGGAGCCCGGCGCCACGATCATCGCCGATGTGAAGGCCAGCCAGGCGCTCTACGATCGCATTGCCGAGCTGGGCGGCAACCCGGTGATGTGGAAAACCGGCCACAGCCTCATCAAGACCAAGATGAAGGAAACGCACGCGCCGCTCGCCGGCGAGATGAGCGGCCACATCTTCTTCGCCCAGGATTATTATGGCTTCGACGACGCGCAATATGCCGCCGTCCGGCTGATCCAGGCGCTGCACGTGATCGGCAAGTCGCTGACCCAGCTGAAGGACGAAATGCCGGCGATGGTCAACACGCCGGAAATGCGTTTCCAGGTCGATGAGAGCCGCAAGTTCGCAGTGATCGACGAAGTGCTCGATCGGCTGGAGGCCGAGGGTGCCGAGGTCAACCGCACCGACGGCGCGCGCGTGAATACGGCCGATGGCTGGTGGCTGCTCCGTGCGTCCAACACCCAGGACGTGCTCGTCGCCCGCGCCGAGGCGAAGAGCGCCGAGGGACTGGACCGGCTGATGGCGCAGATCGACGCCCAGCTCGCCGCCAGCGGCATCGTTCGCGGGCCGCAGGCAGGCCATTGACCTAGTTCCCCTCCCGCTTGCGGGAGGGGTTAGGGGAGGGGCTGAACGACGCAGAGTGGCGTGCCTATCTGCATTGCCGGGATACAGTCCCCTTTCCAATTGCCCGGCGGGGCTTCACCCCTAGACCCCTCCCCCGACCCCTCCCGTAAACGGGAGGGGAGCGCGAGCGCTAAGGGCAGCCACCTTTCGACTGGCAATTCGCGGCGAAAACGCCCACATCGCCGGCATGGCTTCGCCACCCCCTTCGATCATTCGCGTCATCGACCTGGAGACTACTGGCGACAAGCCGCCTGCGCATGCCGTCTGCGAGATTGGCTGGCAGGATGTCGTGCTGGGTGCCGATGGCCGCTGGCAACTCCATGGCGAGGGTGGCAGTCGCCTCGTTAATCCCGGGCGACCCATCCCGCCGCTGACGATGGCCGTGCACCATATCCGCGACGAGGATGTCGCCGATGCGCCCTGGTGGCATGACGTCGCTCGCCAGATCCTCGATCCGTGGCCGCGCCGGCTGGCGCTCGCTGCTCACCGGGCGAGCTTTGAGGAGCAGTTCTGCACGCCCGCGATGACGCGCGGCATCGACTGGATCTGCACATGGAAATGCGCGCTGCGGCTATGGCCGGATAGTCCGGGCTTCTCCAACCAGATGCTGCGCTACTGGCGTCGCCCCGATGGGCTGGAGCACGAACGCGGTCTTCCGGCGCATCGCGCCTTTCCTGACGCCTATGTGACCGCTCACCACCTGCGCGATATGCTCAACGAAGCGAGTGTTGCGCAACTGGTCGAGTGGTCTAAGCAGCCTGGGCTGTTGCCGCGAGTCCGCTACGGCCCCGATCGCGGCAAGGAATGGAGCGAAATCGATGACGACTCGCTCGAAGGGTTCCTGACCGACCGCGACGAGGACATCCGCTTCACTGCCGAAACCGAACTCGCGCGCCGCCGCGGCGGCGGCCCCGTGGGCCGCGATTCGGGGACGCAACGGCTGTTGTTCTGAACGTGGCGCTCAGCGCTTGCCCGCGAGCAGGCGCCGCGTCCCCTCCAGAACCCATCCGAACACCAGATGCGAAGCGGCGCCATATACATGGGTGGCGATCGGCGTTTCGGTGGGGGCGGGGGCAAGCCCCAGGGCTGGGGATGCCGCTTCATCGAGCAGCGCGGACGTGACGACGCCATAGGCGCTGCCAAAGCCCGAGCTTGCTTCGGGGCGATATTCGGTCAGCACGCCATATATGCCGCCCAGCACGCCGCCGACGATGTAATGGACGGCGCTGCCCGCCTCCGCACGATGGTCTTCCGGCACCGGGGCACCAGTCACGATTTCGCTTACCGCATCAGCGGCCTTTACCGTCGCGGGGTCGGCGTCACCCTCGGGCTGCGGCAGCAGCATACCGGCGCGCGCCTGAAACGCGGCCATCGCCGCTGACGCCACCAGTCCGGCGGCGACACCGGCGATCAGGCCGACAAAGGGACGCGGATTGGCTGCCATCAACTGCTCCATCTTCGGCGTGACGCGCATCAATAGGCGATGCGCGTCACCTTGACCTTGTCCTTCGCCAGAAATGCTTGGACGCTCTCCGCGCCGGCGAGATGACCGGCGCCCACTGCCACAAACACCGTTCCCGGCTTTTGGAGCCGCGCCTCGATCCATTTTGCCCAGCGGCCATTGCGATCGCTGAGCAAAATCTTGGCGATTTCGGGCGTGTCCTTCATGCCTTCATTGATCGTGGCGGCCAGCGCCTCGGGGTCGCCGGCGGCCCATTGGTCTATCATCTTGGCCAGTTCGGTGCCCAGCGTGGGATAGTCGTCGATCGCGGAAACGAGGTAGCGCAGCTGCAGCTCGTTCGACATGCCGGCGAAATAGCCGACTTGCTGTTCGGCGGTTTCGAGGCCGATGATCGGCTTGTTCGCCGCTTTCGCGGCCTGGGTGAGCGTACGTTCGACGCCGCTGTTCGGATCATAGCCCAGCTTGGGAAGGCCGCCGACGCTGAGCGTGATTCCCGCCAGCCAGGGTTTGAAGCTGTCAAAGGCTGCCGGCTGCACGCCGATATCGGCCATCGCCTTCACATAGGCATCCCGCTTGGCCTCTGGCAGTTGCTCGACGATCGGCTTTGCGCCCGGCGCCAGCGAGGTTTGGGCAACGAGTTGCTGCATCGTCGCCGGCTCCGGCTCGACCAGCTCCAGCACCAGTTCGTCGCTCTTGTCGAACGCGGTCTTCACGGCATGGTCGAACCAGCCGATGCCGGGCTTCAGCACATGCACGGTGCCGAACAGATAGATGGTCGTGTCCGCATCCTTCACCACCCATAGCGCCGGATGCGCAGCGCGGGTCTGGACGGCAGGTGCAGCCGGGGCGGCGGTCTGGGCACCGGCGGCGGGAGCAAACAGCAGCGCCAGCGGCGCCGCGGCATTCAGCAAAAACTTCAGCATCGTCCATTCCCCCGTCGATTGGCCCGGCAACGCGCAGGGCGGGTGCTCAGCCCTTCAGGCGGGCGGCATGCCAGGCGACATGTTCGGCCAGAAAGGTTGAGACGAAGTAATAGCTATGGTCATAGCCCGGCTGAAGCCGCTGGGTCAGCGAAACACCCGCATCGGCACAGGCTTTTTCGAGCAGTTCGGGGCGGAGCTGCTCGGTCAGGAACGGATCGGCCGTGCCGGTATCGACCAGCAGTTCGGGAAGCCGCGCGCCATCCTCGATCAGCGCGACGGCGTCATGGGCGCGCCACGTGGCGCGGTTCTCGCCCAGATAGCCGGCCAGGGCCTTCTGCCCCCACGGCACCTGCGACGGTGCCACGATCGGCGCGAAGGCCGATACGCTGCGAAACCGGCCGGGGTTGCGCAGGCCGATGGTCAGCGCGCCGTGGCCGCCCATCGAATGACCGGTAATGCCTTCCCGGCCGAGGTCCGCCATCGGGAACTGCTCGGCGATCAGCGCCGGCAGTTCTTGCTCGATATAGCGCCGCATGCGGAAATGCTGCGCCCAGGGCGCCTCGGTCGCGTCGACATAGAAACCGGCGCCCTGCCCGAAGTCATAGGCGCTGTCGTCGGGCACGTCTTCGCCGCGCGGCGAAGTGTCGGGCGCGATGAAGATCACTCCCGCTTCGGCGCAGGCGCGGCGATATTCGCCCTTCTCCGTCACATTTGCATGGGTGCAGGTAAGCCCCGACAGATACCAGAGCACCGGCAGCTTTGCGTCCTCGTCGTGCGGGGGCACATAGACCGAAAAGGTCATTGGCGTGCCGGTGGCGGCGGAGGCATGGCGATACACGCTCTGCACACCGCCGAACGCCCGGTTGGTCGACAGCGTCTCCATCAGGTCCGCTCGCGGAACAGCGCGCAGATTTTGTTGCCGGTCGGATCGCGCAGATAGGCGAGGTAGAGCGGCCCGAACGCGTTTTCGCGCCAGCCCGGCGGGTCCTCGGACGCGGTACCGCCATGGGCGAGACCGGCGGCGTGCCAGGCATCGGCCGCCTCGGTGCTCGCCGCGCGGAAACCGAGCGTGCCGCCATTGGCGTAGCAGGCGGGTTCGCCGTTGATCGGCTTCGTCAGCATGAACAGCCCGTCCGGCTGCATGTAGATCAGGCGGCCCTTGGGATCGAGCCGGCCGGGTGCGATCCCCAGCGCGCCGAGCGCCGCATCGTAAAAAACCTTGGATGCCTCCAGATCGTTGGCGCCCAGCATCACATGACTGAACATGGTCTTTCCTCCCCTCAGTACACGACGACGCTGCGGATGCTTTCGCCCGCATGCATCAGGTCGAAGCCCTTGTTGATCTCTTCCAGCGTCAGGACGTGCGTGATCATCGGGTCGATCGCGATCTTGCCGTTCATGTACCAGTCGACGATCTTCGGCACGTCGGTCCGGCCCTTGGCGCCGCCGAATGCGGTGCCCTTCCAGACGCGGCCGGTGACCAGCTGGAAGGGACGGGTGCTGATTTCCTTGCCCGCCTCTGCCACGCCGATGATGATCGATTCGCCCCAGCCGCGATGGCAGCATTCGAGCGCGGTGCGCATCACCTCGGTATTGCCGGTCGCGTCGAAGCTGTAGTCGGCGCCGCCGTCGGTCAGCTCGACCACCTTGGCGACGATCTGCTCGCGCGACATGCCCTTGGTGTTGAGGAAGTGGGTCATGCCGAACTTGCGGCCCCATTCCTCGCGGTCCGGATTGACGTCGATGCCGATGATCTGCGCCGCACCCGCCAGCCGGGCGCCCTGGATCACGTTGAGGCCGATGCCGCCCAGGCCGAACACCACGACCGTCTCGCCCACCTGCACCTTGGCGGTGTTGACCACCGCGCCGACGCCGGTGGTGACGCCGCAGCCGATATAGCAGCTCGTCTGGAACGGCGCGTCCTCGCGGATCTTCGCAACCGCAATCTCGGGCAGCACGGTGAAGTTGGAGAAGGTCGAGCAGCCCATGTAATGGAAGATCGGCTGGCCCTTGTAGCTGAAGCGGGTGGTGCCGTCCGGCATCAGCCCCTTGCCCTGGGTGGCGCGGATCGCAGTGCACAGGTTGGTCTTGCCCGACAGGCACGACTTACACTGGCGGCATTCCGGCGTGTAGAGCGGGATCACATGGTCGCCCGGCTTCACGCTGGTCACACCGGCGCCCACCTCGCGGACGATGCCCGCGCCTTCATGGCCGAGCACCGAGGGAAAGATGCCTTCCGAATCGAAGCCGTCGAGCGTGTAGGCATCGGTGTGGCAGATGCCGGTGGCCATGATCTCGACCAGCACCTCGCCGGGTTTCGGCCCCTCCAGATCGAGTTCGACGATCTCCAGCGGCTTTTTCGCTTCAAAGGCTACGGCGGCGCGGGTCTTCATGGCCTCTTCTCCAGAACGATGGTTGCGCGCCTGATCCCGCAAAGCCGGAATGGTTGCAAGCGGGTTCCAGATACCGGTCCAGATACCGGCTAAGTCCGTACGTAGCTATCCGCATCGTCCCGCTGTGGCGGATGCATAAAATGCGCGGCATGAAGCGTGAGCCTTCCATGATGCCGACACCCGGCTTTAGCGCCCCTCAGGCGCGGGAGCTTGTGCTGCTCGTCGATTCGGAAGACGAATCGCGGCGGGCGGTACAACTGCTGCTGCATGGCTGCGGCTTCGAGGTGCGCGCCTTTTCCGCGGCGGCGGCTGCCTTCTCTGATCCCGCCCTGCGCGCGATCCGCACGCTGTTCGTCGCACGGCATCTGCGCGACGGCGATGCCGCCGATCTGCTCCGCCGGTTTCGTCAGCTCGGCTGGGAAGGACGGGCTGTCCTGATCGCCTCGCACAGCCGCGACGAACTGGACGATGCTGCGCGCGAAGCGGGCTTCGCGGCGGTGGTGAAGAAGCCGGTCGGCCGGCTGGAACTGCTGGGGGCGCTGGCGCGATGAGGCGCGGGGCGTGATACAAATCAGCGTTGTGCTGGGCGTGCTGATTGCCGTTGCGATCACGATCACGATCGGCAGCTATATCCATGCCCTGCGCCAGCGGCTGCTCGCCAATCAGGCCGACGCTCAGCGCCGCGCGCAGGAAGCCGATGCTTTGGCGGCGGAACTGAACCTGCTGATCGACGGTGCGGTCGGCTATGCGATCTACACGGTCGATCCGCAGGGCCGCATTTCGTTCTGGAACGATGGTGCGCGGCGGCTGCTCGGCTGGCGCGAGGCCGAACTGGTGGGGCAGGACATGGCCTGTTTCTACCCCGCCACGGCGATCGCGGAAGGCAAGCCGCGTGCCGATCTCGATCGCTCGCTGGCCGACGGCAAAGTGGAGCTGGAGGATTGGCGCGTCCGCCGAGACGGGTCGGAGTTTCTTGCGCAGATCCTCATTACGCCGTTGCTGGACCCGGAGGGTGCGCTGCGCGGCTTCGGCACGGTCATCCGCGATATTACCGAACAACGCGCCAGCGAGCGTCAGGCCACCGCCAGCGCCAACCATTTGCGCTCGATCCTCGCTACCGTCATCGACGCCATGGTGATCGTCGACGAACGCGGCAACATGCTGTCGTTCAGCGCAGCGGCCGAGCGGCTGTTCGGCTATTGCGAGGCCGAGGTTGTCGGTCGCAACATCAGCATGCTGATGCCCAAGGCCGAGGGCACGCGCCATGACGGCTATATCCGTCGTTATCTGGAGACCGGCGAACAGCGGATCATCGGGCGCGGGCGCACGGTGTTCGGTCTCAGGCACGACGGCAGCACCTTTCCGATGGAATTGTCAGTCGGCGAGGCGATCACCGACGGCGAGCGCGTCTTCACCGGCTTCATTCGCGACCTGACCGAAAAGCAGCGCGCCGAGCAGCGGATCGAGGAACTGCGCTCCGGGCTTATCCATGCCGCGCGGGTGAGTGCGATGGGCACCATGGCCTCCACTCTGGCCCACGAATTGAACCAGCCGATCACGGCGGTGGTCAACTATATCCGCGGCGTCACCAACCTGCTCGAAGCGGGCAACCCTGATGACCTGCCGATGGTGCAGGAGGCGCTGGCCGACGCCGCCGGCGAGGCACTGCGGGCCGGTACGATCGTGCGTCGCCTGCGCGAGTTCGTTGCCCGCGGCGAGCTGGAAAAAAGTGTCGAGCATCTGCCCGACCTTGTCGACGAAGCCTGCAAGCTCGCGCTGATCGGCGCGCGCGAAAAGGGCGTTACCGTCGAGTTCGCGCTCGACCCGCAGGCAAGTCCGGTGCTGGTCGACCGGATCCAGATCCAGCAGGTGCTGATCAACCTGATCCGCAATGCGATCGAGGCAATGCAGCGCTCGGACGAACGCCGCCTGGCCTTGTCCAGCCGGCTCGACGCGCCGGGGCTGGTGCGCATGACGGTGGCGGATACCGGAACGGGTGTGGCGCCGCAGATCGCGGAGGATCTGTTCCGCGCCTTCAACAGCACCAAGTGCGACGGCATGGGGCTGGGCCTGTCGATCTGCCGCACCATCGTCGAGGCGAATGGCGGCCGAATCTGGATGGAGCCGCGCCCCGGCGGCGGCACGCTGTTTCATTTCACATTGGTTCAGGTTCAGGAAGGGGAAGCGCCGTGAGCGACAAGCGACTGGTGCATGTGGTCGATGACGAGGATAGCGTGCGCCGATCGGCCAGCTTCCTGCTCAAGACATCGGGCTTTACGGTGCAAACCTGGGCCTCGGGCGCGGCGTTTCTGAAGGAAGTGCGCCATCTGGAGCCGGGGTGCATTTTGCTCGATGTGCGCATGCCCGAAATGGACGGGCTGGAGGTTCAGGCGGCGCTGGCGGAGCGCGGCGTGAATATGCCGGTCATCGTGCTGACCGGACATGGCGACGTGTCGATTGCCGTGAAGGCGATGAAGCAGGGGGCGCTCGACTTTCTTGAAAAGCCGCTCGAAAGCGCGACGCTGCTCGATGCGCTTGCTCGCGGCTTTGCCCGGCTAGAGTCCAGCGAGGACGTGCAGGCGCGTGCTGCCGATGCGACGACGCTTATTGCCGCGCTGACGGTGCGGGAGCGCGAGGTGCTGGAAGGCCTGGCGCAGGGGTATCCCAACAAGACGATTGCCTATGATCTTGGCATCTCGGCGCGGACGGTGGAGGTGCACCGCGCCAATGTGATGACCAAGCTGGGCGCGCGCAGCCTGTCCGAGGCGCTGCGCATCGCCTTTGCCGCGGGCATGGGGCGCCGCTCCGTATAGAACCGGATTTCGGCGGCAGCGCAGTCCTTTAGTCTCGGCGGGTGTTGCGTACCCCCGTATCGGGAGGAAGTCCGCCATGCCGCCGGAAACGCCGCTTCGCCATTTGGTCGTCCTGGCCCATCCGGGGCCGGACAGCTTCAACCATGCCGTCGCCGCTGCCTGGTGCGACGGCGTGCGCGCGTCGGGGCAAGTGGCCGAGTTGCGCGACCTCTATGCGCTCGGTTTCGATCCCGTGCTGCGCCCGGGTGCCGCACCCGATGCTGCGCTGGCGGAGGAAAAGGCGCTGCTCCAGGCGAGCGACGCGGTGGTGCTCGTCTATCCGCTCTGGTTCGGCATGCCGCCGGCGATGATCAAGGGATATATCGACCGAGTGCTCGGCGCCGGCTTCACGGCGGACGCGATTGCCGACGGGATGGTGCCGGCCATGCTGGCGGGCAAGCATCTCGCACTTGTCAGCAGTTCAGGCGCCACCCGGCCCTGGCTCGACGCGCAGGGGCAGTGGGTGGCGCTGCGTCATGCGTTCGATACCTATCTTCGCACGATATTCGGCATGGAAGATGCCGGCCACCTCCACCTTGATGCTGTGGTAGAAGGAATGCAGCCGCGATTCGCCGAGGAGCATCTGGCGCGCGTGCGCGAACATGCGCGGGCCTTGTGTGCGGAACTGCTGCGGGCGCGGCACGCCGGCCGGATGCGACGCATCCTCGCCGCGGCGGATCAGCAAGGCTGAGCGAGCAAAGGAGAGAGCGGCATGGAACGGCAAGGTTCGAACCATCTCCACCCCGAAACCGCGGGCAATCCGTTATGGGACTGGCCGGCGACCTGCATGGGCCTGTGGTGCGAAATAATGACAGCGCCCTGGTTGCTGGTGCCGCCACCGCATCACGTCAGCAAATGCGAAGGCGAACAACTCGCCGTGCCGCAGGAGCTGGAAGAGGACGAGCGCTCTCTGTTCGCCTGAACCGCGGGCCCCGAAGGGGAAAATGGTGCTGCCGGCGAGGATTGAACTCGCGACCTCAGCCTTACCAAGGATGCGCTCTACCACTGAGCTACGGCAGCACTCGAACCGACGACCGGCGTCGGGCGGGAGGCGCCTATGTGCAGGCGGCTACCCGATTGTCAACCCGCCATTTGTCGGTTTATCGCACCCCTATGAGCGAAGCGGACAAAAAGGCGCGATTGGCCGAGGCGTTGCGGGCCAATCTCCGCCGCAGAAAGGCCCAGGCACGCGGCCAGAGGGTCGCCGACAGCAATCCGACGCCCGAATCGGACACCGATCAGTGCGGCCGAATCCAGTCGGCGGCGGACTGACCGAAATCATAGGCCTTATCCATGATCGCATGGGGGCCCATCAGATAGATCGCCATCGTGGCCGCGCCGGCGAAAAACCACATCAGGCGATTGGCGCGCATTTCTCCACTAGCCATTGCCGCTCATCCCCGTCCAGTTGCGGGCCGACAATGTCGAGAACCCGCGTATGGTACAGGTTGAGCCAGTCGCGTTCCGAAGGCGTTAACAGCTCCGGTAAAATCAGCGTTCGCTCAATCGGTGCGAAGGTCAGCGTTTCGAAGGCGAGCATCGGCTGATCGCCGCCGGGAATGGTGCGTTCGATGATCAGCACCAGATTCTCGATGCGGATGCCATATTCGCCGGCCTTGTAATAGCCGGGCTCGTTCGACAGGAACATGCCCGCGCGCAGCGGCTCCAGCGCCTGTCCGCCGGGATAGGAGGGCGGCGCAATGCGCTGCGGCCCTTCGTGTACCGAAAGATAGGCGCCCACGCCGTGGCCGGTGCCATGGGCGAAATCGAGACCCGCTTCCCACAGCGGACGCCGGGCATAGGCGTCGAGCTGTGCGCCGGTGGTGCCATCCGGGAAGATGGCGGTGGCGATGGCGATATGGCCCTTCAGGACGCGAGTGAAGCGGTCCTTCATCTCGTGGCTCGCTTCGCCCACGGGCATCACCCGCGTCACGTCGGTGGTGCCGTCGCCATATTGGCCGCCGGAATCTACCAGATAGAGCTGGCCGCGTTCGATCGGGAGGCTCGATTCCTCGGTCACCTTATAGTGCGGGATCGCGCCGTTCGGGCCGGTGGCCGAAATCGTGTCGAACGACAGATCCTTCAGCCGCCCGGTGGCCTCGCGAAATGCACGCAGCTTGTCGGCGGCGGAAAGCTCGGTCAGCCCGCCCTGCGGCGCGGCTTCCTCGAACCATTTCAGAAAGCGGCTGAGCGCCGCGCCGTCGCGCGCCTGCGCCGCCTGGTGCCCGGCAATCTCCGCCGGGTTCTTGATCGCCTTGGCAAGGATCACCGGATCGCGCAGCGCGATCACACGCGCGCCGCCCGCCTCGAGCCCGTCGAAGATGGCCGCTACGGCGCTGCCCGGATCGGCCACTACACGCTTGCCGGCAAACTGGCCGAGCGCGGGCGCGAAGGCGGCGCGGTCGTGTACACGCACGGCGTTGCCAAGATGCTGGCGCACCGCCTCGGTCAGCTTTTCGGGGGCGACAT
Organism: Sphingomonas sp. DMC8; assembly: GCF_056314185.1. Taxonomy (NCBI): domain Bacteria; kingdom Pseudomonadati; phylum Pseudomonadota; class Alphaproteobacteria; order Sphingomonadales; family Sphingomonadaceae; genus Sphingomonas; species Sphingomonas sp. DMC8. The sequence continues at coordinate 280,074 of NZ_JBQUYV010000001.1, forward strand.
ACAGGTCCGCCGTGCCATCGGCATGTACCACGGCATAGGACAGGGCGACCGGCGTGTGGGTGACATCGGTGCCGCGAATATTGAACGCCCAGGCGATCGAATCGAGCGCGGCGACGACCACCGCATCGGCCTTGCGGGCGTGCAGCCAGTCGGCGATGTCCGCACGCTTTGCGGCCGAGGATTTGCCGGCCAGCGCCTCGTCGAGCACTTCGAGGGGGGCGTCGGAAGGGGCGGGGCGGTCAGGCCACACGGCGTCGACCGGGTTGGTGTCGACCGCAACGAGTTCGGCGCCCTTTTCGGCAAGCGCCTTGCGCGCTTCTTCCACCCAGGTTCGGGTGTGCAGCCACGGATCATAGCCGATCCGCCCGCCATTCGGGGCGTGTTCGCCCAGCCATGCCGCAACGCTGGTTGCGGGCACGCCGACATATTCCCAATGGTCCGCCGAAACCTGCTGGCGCACCTGCAGCGTATAGCGCCCGTCGGTGAAGATCGCCGCTTCCTGGGGCAGCACCACTGCGGTACCGGCCGAGCCCTGGAAGCCGGTCAGCCACGCCAGTCGCTGCGCATAGGCGCCGACATATTCCGACATATGTTCGTCGGTGAGCGGCACGACAAAGCCGTCGAGCCGGTCGCGCGCGAGCTGGTCGCGCAGTGCCTGCAGGCGGTCGGCATAGCTGGACATGGGTACTTCCTCAAAACGCAGTGATGCTGCCGATCTGGCCCATGCCGTGCGTTTTTGGAAGGGGTGTGCAGGCGGAGGGAGGTGAGGGTTCCCCTCCCGCGAGCGAGAGGGGAGTCTGGAAGGAAGGGCCGCCTGCCTTTAGCGGCGAACCCGCACATAATAACAGCGGTTCTTCGCAGTCATGCTGCGGTCGATCGCGCGGCCGCCCAGCGCGCCGGCGCCGCCGCCGACAACGGCACCCAACAGGCCGTGGCCGATGATCGCCGGACCCGCCACGGCACCCGCCACACCACCGGCGATCAGGCCGGCCGTGCCGCTGGAGTGGCGGCATTTCTTCACATAGCGCACCCGCTTGTGCGAGCTGGAGCTGCCTTCATAGCGCGATTGCGCGCTGGCAGGCGCAATCGGTGCGATCACCGGCATCATCAGGGCGAAAGCACTCAGGGTAGCGATTGTCTTGCGCATGCTGCGTTCCCATCTTTTGGTTTCCGTTACCTGCGTAACAATAGTCGATGGCACATTTCGGTTGCATGAACCCGAAACAACCGCCCGCAGAAGGCGTATTGTGACCATGATGTCGCGCTTTTCTCGCAGTCGGCTGGGCGGTGCGGCCGCAGCGCTGGCAGTCGAAGGGCTGCTGGCGGTGGCGCTGTTCGCGGCATTTACGGTGCGAATGCCTACCGCGATCGCGCGCGATCCGCTCCTGATTACCTTCACGCCGCCACCGCCGGTGCCCGATCCTGCGCCGGCCCCCGCGCCGCGCCATGCCGCGCCCAGGGCCGAAGGGGCTGCCGCACCGCCCAACAAAGTTTCGCAGGCCACTGAGGTCGTCGCGCCAACGGTCACGCCGCTGCTCCCGCCACCGCCGCTGATCGCTGCGCCCAAGGCCGGCACCGGCAGCGAGGCAAGTCAGGGCGCGGCGCCGCTTCCCGGGCCGGGCACGGGCGCGGGCGGGCAGGGCGACGGCATGGGCAGCGGCGATGCCGGCAAGGGGCCTGGCGGTGGCGGCGGCACGCCGCTGCGCTGGCTTTCGGGCAGCCTGCGCGATTCCGATTATCCCCGCGCGGCGCTGAAGGCCGGCGCGAGCGGCACCGTCGGCCTGCGCTTTGTCGTGGGCGTGAACGGCCGCGTCACCAGCTGCACCGTCACGCGCACGAGCGGCAATCGCGATCTGGACGAGACGACGTGCCGCCTGATCCAGAAGCGCTTCCGCTATCGCCCCAGCCTTGATGCGCAGGGGCGCCCCTATGCCGATACCGTAACCGGCGAACATGTCTGGCGCCTCTATGACCTGCCCGATGACGCGGAGGGTTCGACAGAGCGTTAGGCTGGGCTATGAAGCGGGGATGACCGATCTGCCCAAGGCGCCCGTAGCGGCGACGCGCCCGCACAGCTTCACCCGCCATGGCATCACCATCGAAGACCCCTGGGCGTGGCTGCGCGACCCCGGCTATCCCGAGGTGACCGACAAGGACGTGCTCGCCTATCTGGAGGAAGAGAACGCCTATTTTGAAGCGGTGATGGCGCCGTTGAAGCCGCTTGCCGAAACGCTGTTCCAGGAAATGCGCGGGCGCATCAAGGAAGACGAATCGAGCGTTCCGCAAAAGGATGGCGACTGGCTTTACTGGACCGATCATGAAACCGGCGGCGAATATCCGCGCTGGTGGCGCAAGCCTGTGGCCGGCGGCCCGGACGAACTGATCCTCGACGAACCGGCGCTGGCGGCGGGCAAGGAATATTTCCGCCTCGGCGCGATTTCGGCGAGCCCTGACGGGCGCTGGCTCGCTTATGCCTATGACGATAATGGCTCGGAACGGTTCGTGGTGCGGGTGAAAGACCTGACTACCGGCGAATTGTTGCCCGACACGATAACCGACATGCTGTCCGAAATCGTCTGGACGGCGGATTCGAAGGGGTTCCTCTACGGCGTCGCCAACGAGAACTGGCGCACCGACAATGCCCGCTGGCACAAGCTCGGCGAGCCGGTCGAGCAGGATGTCGAGCTGTTCCGCGAAGCCGATGAAGGCTATCGCGTCGCGGTGGGGGAGACTCAGTCGCGCAAATGGCTGACCATTGCGACAGGCGATCACACCACCAGCGAAGTCTGGTTGCTCCCCGCCGACAATCCCGCCGCCAAGCCGGTCTGTATCGCACCGCGCAAGCCGGGCTGCGAATATGATGTTGATGAGCATGACGGCACGCTGTTCATCCACACCAACGATACCGACACCAACTGGCGGCTGGTGAGCGCCCCCGTCACCGCGCCGGGTGAATGGACCGAACGCATCGCGCCTTCGCGTCATTTCTACATGACCGGCGTGACCTGTTTTGCCGATTTCTTCGTAGTCGAGGGGCGCGAAGACGGCCTCGATCAGATCGAGCTGCACCGCTACGAAGGCGGCGCGCCGACGCGGCTGCGCTTTCCCGAGGCGAGCTATGTTGCCGATCTGGGCGACAACCCCGAATATGCCGTCACCAAGCTGCGGCTCGGCTATGAATCGATGGTCACGCCGGGCACTGTCTATGACTATGACGTGGCGACCGGCACGCTGGAGACGCTGAAGGTTCAGGAAATCCCCAGCGGCTATGACGGCAGCAAATACCGCACCGAGCGACTGACCATCGCCGCGCGCGACGGCACGCAGGTGCCGGTGTCGATCGTCTATCCGAAGGACTTCCCGCGCGACGGCAGCGGCAAGCTCTATCTCTATGCCTACGGCGCCTATGGTCATGCCATCCCGCCGGGCTTCTCGACCAGCCGCATGTCGTTCCTCGACCGCGGCATGGCCTTCGCCATCGCCCATATCCGCGGCGGCGACGATCTGGGCCAGCACTGGTACCACGAGGGCAAGCTGGAGAAGCGCACCAACACCTTCAACGACTTTGTCGACGTGGCGAAGGGCCTGATCGAGCTCGGCTATACCGCCCCCGGCCAGATCGCGATTGCCGGCCGTTCGGCGGGCGGCGAGCTGATGGGCGCGGTGGTAAATTCCGATCCCGAGCTTTGGGGCGCGGTGATCGCCGACGTGCCGTTCGTCGACGTGCTCAACACGATGCTCGACGAAAGCCTGCCGCTCACACCCGGCGAATGGCCCGAATGGGGCAACCCGATCGAGGACAAGGCCGCGTTCGAGCTGATCCGCAGCTATAGCCCCTATGACAATGTGCGGGCGCAGCCTTATCCGCCACTTTTCATCTCGGGCGGCCTGAACGATCCGCGCGTGACCTATTGGGAGCCCGCCAAATGGGCGGCGCGGCTGCGCGCCACCAAGACCGACCAGAATGTGCTGCTGCTCAAGACCAATATGGGCGCCGGCCATGGCGGCAAGTCGGGTCGCTGGGAAAGCCTGCGCGAATATGCTGACGAAATGGCCTTCGTGCTGTGGCAGTTGGGGGTAGAGGGCTGAACGCTCAGTGCTTGTCGTCGTGCGCAGAGACCGGCACCGGCACCAGCCGCGTCTCGCGGTGGCAGTGATGGCAAAAGGCGAAATCGAATATCTCGCTTAACTGCCAGTCCTGCGCATCGATGTCCCATTCGGCCCAGGCATCGCGGGTCGCGCCGCCGGCACCGCAGTGCTGGCACACATAATCCAGTCGGGGCGAGGCGTTTGTCGTCACGCCTCGCCTCATACGGCATCCAATCTCCATTTCGGCGCCGAACTGCTCCGAAACGGAGAAGCTTTCCCTTACGTTGCCCGACGCCCTGGGGCGGAGTAGACAGGCACGGTTCCTCGAAAGCGGAGAAGAGCGATGCGGATCGTGCGTTGGGGTCTGGCGGGGGCTGCCCTGCTGTTGGCGGCGGCAGTGGCGCATGCGGGCAGTGGCGCGGCGCCGGCCGATGGCGGTGGGGATGTTGTCGCCGGGCGCCAGGCGGCGTTTCGTCTTTCGGGTGCCGTGATGGGCGGGATGAAGGGTGCCATTGCGCGCGGCGACGATGTGAAGACGCTGGCCGGTGGCGCCCGCGCGCTCGCCGCCTGGGCAAAGGCGCTGCCGGGCATGTTCCCCGCCGGCAGCACTGCTCCCAACTCCGAAGCGCTGCCGACGATCTGGAGCGACCGTGCTGGTTTCGAGGCCAAGGCGGCCGATTTCGCCGCCGCTACGGCCAAGCTCGCGGAACTTGCCAAAGCTGGCGATCAGCCAGGTTTCGCCGCCCAGTTCGCCGAAGTCGGTAAGACCTGCGGCGCCTGCCACCAGCTTTATCGCAAGCCCGAAACGCACTGAGCAGGCGCGGCGCGGCGCCCCTAGGCCGCTGCGCCCGTCATCGCCGATTGCGCCGCCATGCCGCGGCACATCCGGTCGAGTGCGTCGGAAAACCAGCGGGCGAGTTCGGGGTCTAGCCCCGGGTCTGCGGCGATCGCCCGGTCCATGGCGTGCGCCCATTGCGCGGCCGTCTGGCTGGTGACGCCCAGTGCGCGGTGCAGCGACATGATGCAAGTGCCGGGGCGTGCCGAAAACCAGTCGCGCGGGCCGCCGGTCCAGGCGGTCAGGAACAGCGTAAGCGATTCGCGTACCGGCCCAAAATCCGCGCCATGCATTGCCCGCAGTTCGGTATAGGTCGGGTCGGTTTCGACCAGATCGTAGAAGCGATCGACGATCGCATGGACCGCATCGGCCCCGCCGATACGCTGAAAGGGCGAAAGTAGGTCGGACATGGCCCGTGCCTCTAGGCCGGTGCGCCCTTGCCGGCGTTGATGCGGATCAACATGGAGCAGGCGGGCGCACCCATCGGTACGCCCGCCCAAACCTTAGAAATGCGCGATGATACCTGCCATCGGGCGGAAGCTCTTGGCATCATTGAAGGTGTTCATTTCCAGCCGCAGCCGCACACCGCTGCGCCCGGTGATGCCGCCTAGGCCGATATCCTTCGGCCCCACTTCGACGCCCAGGCCATAGGTCATGGCGTGATAGTCGCGATTGGCATTGGGGATCTTGTCGAAATTGACCCACTGATAGCCGACCTTGCCATAGATCAGGCCGCTGTCACCTGCGCGCAGACCGAAGCGGCCGGCGGCGCCATATTCCCAGTCTATGTCGCCGCTCACGCCCTTGGTCGCGTTGCCTTCGACGCCGACGAACACCGGGCCCAGCGGAACGTTGACGCCCGCGACGCCCTGCACCAGCGCGCCGTCATAGCGATAGCGGCCCGGCTGGATCGGAATGCCCGCATTGGGCTGCCGATCGAACTGCTCCCAGCCGCCCATCACGCCGATATAGGGTTCGACGCCGAAGGCGCGCGAGCCATCGGGGGCCTTTGGCGTGCCCGCATCGGCGGCCGGCGTCGTATCGGCTGCGGGCGGCGGCGTGGTCGTGCTGTCCTGCGCGTGCGCAGCAGAGACGGCGAAGGGAAGCGCGGCAAACGCCGCGGCAGCGAGAAAAATACGCATGTGGAGAAAACCTCGTACGCTGACAAAACCAGTCTCCGCAGGCCGGCGACGCTCGCGGCGGCGGGGACGGGGGATCAATGTTCCGCAGTGCGGGAAAGTTGCGCAGTTGCGGAACTTCGCATCGTCCTGTTGCAGCGCGGCAACGGTTTCTGTCGGGCAGATGAACGCGGTGCGCGGTTCAACCGCGCGGCTGGCTCTCCGCCGGCACCGGCGTCAGTTCATAGACCAGCACGTCGCCCGCTTCGGCGCCCGGGGTGACCAGCCGCCAGCGGAACGGACCATAGCGCTCGAGCATCCCGACCACATTGCGCTCGGTGTCGCGCCCATAGGCGAGGTCGTTTTCGCCCGCGCGGCGCTGACGCGCGCCGAGAAAGACATAGCGCTTGCCATCGGGATAGACATAGCCGGCAATGACATCGCCGCCGGTCTGCTTGGCAAAGCCCAGCGGCGCGGCATCCTCGGTCTCGCCGGTGGGCGAGACGAAGCAGAAGCCGGGGGTGCTGGCCTGTACCGTCGCTAGACCGCGCCCGCCGGGGTGCAGTCGCAATGTGCGGCAGCGATAGGAACCGGGTGGCAGCGCCGGGTGCGCCTGTGCCGCGGTCGGATCGATCACCGCACCCTGCGCCCGCCGCACGGCGCTGCGCAGCGCGGCGTGCAGCCGGCTCCAGCTGGCGGTGAGCGCATCGAGCCGCGGCACGTCGGCATCGGCAATGCGCGTCCGCCACAAGGGCGGCGGCGGCGGTGTTTCGGCGATAACGACGGGTCGGGGTCCCGTGCCCCCGCTGCCGGGTTGGCAGGCGGCGAGCATGGTCACGACAAGCAACGCGCAGGCGAGCCGGTGCATCCGTACAATCCTTGTCGAAACCCCGAACCGCCTGACTGGCGACCGGCGCGGTAAGAAATCGGAAAGTGAAGTTAATAAATGGTAAACGGCACGACGACTGGTGGACGAATGCGGCGAACCGTTGTGTCGACAATTGCTGGAAGGCACGGTTGTTCCGCCGCCGCCGTGCCGGACATGCTATGGTACGGCCATGTTCTATGACGAGCACCGAGTCTGGCCACGGCCGGAACCGCAGCCGCCCGCGCCGGTCCCGCGCAGCCGGCGCGAGCGGGTGCTGACGCGCATGCTGCTGTTCTATGCGCTGGTGCTGCTGGTGGCGCCGGTCAGCCTTTCCGGCGCGGTCGACCTGATCCGCTATCTGATCGCACATCTATAGAATGCGGCCGAGGCGCAGAGCCCGCAGCGTGGGATAAAGCCCGTCGCTCTGCGTTCTCTGCGCCTTTGCGCGCAAACCAGTTCCGCGCGCCGGCTGGGCGCGGGGCTGTTCTGTTACTCCGCCGCGATGCCGGCCTTGGCGAACATGTCGCCTTCGCCGTTCGGGTCTTCGTTGGCGGCCGTACCGACCTTCGCCTTTTGGCGCTTGTCGAAGCTGTCCCACACTTCGTTCCACTGGCCGCGCGTCGCCGCCTTCGAATATTCGGTCGCGCGGGTTTCGAAGAAGTTGGCGTGCTCGACGCCGTTGAGCAGCGGGGCGAGCCAGGGCAGGGGGTGCTCGTCGATCATGTAGATCGGCTTCATGCCCAGCTGGCCCAGCCGCCAGTCGGCGATGAAGCGGACATATTTCTTGATGTCCTTGGGCGTCATGCCGTTCACCGGGCCCATTTCGAACACCAGGTCGATGAACGCATCCTCGATGCGGACGGTCTTCTGGCACATGTCGAGAATGTCGTCGCGCACGCTGGGGGTCAGGCAGTTCCGTTCCTTGCAGAAGGTGTGGAACAGCTTGATGATGCCTTCGCAGTGCAGGCTCTCGTCGCGCACCGACCAGCTGACGATCTGGCCCATGCCCTTCATCTTGTTGAAGCGCGGGAAGTTCATCAGCATCGCGAACGAGGCGAAGAGCTGCAGCCCCTCGGTAAAGCCGCCGAACATCGCCAGCGTCTTGGCGATATCCTCATCGGTATCGACGCCGAAGGTGGCGAGATAGTCGTGCTTGTCCTTCATCTCCTTGTACTGGAGGAAGGCGCTGTACTCGGTCTCGGGCATGCCGATCGTGTCGAGCAGGTGGCTGTATGCCGCGATGTGCACCGTCTCCATGTTGGAGAAGGCGGTGAGCATCATCTTGATCTCGGTCGGCTTGAACACGCGGCCGTACTTTTCGTGGTAGCAATCCTGCACTTCCACGTCGGCCTGGGTGAAGAAGCGGAAGATCTGGGTCAGCAGGTTGCGCTCGTGATCGGTCAGCTTCTGCGCCCAGTCGCGGCAATCCTCGCCCAACGGCACTTCTTCCGGCAGCCAGTGCACCTGCTGCTGGCGCTTCCAATATTCATAGGCCCAGGGATATTCGAAGGGCTTGTAGGTCTTGCGGGCTTCGAGAAGCGACATTGCGGGTACTCCGGATCAGAACAATTTTTGAATGGCGAAGAATAGGAACGCGGCCCAGGCGATCAGCAGGAGCGCTCCTTGAACGCGAACGGTACGAATAGGCTGGCCATCCTCGGCGGCCTCGCGGCTGCGTTGTGGCTTGAAAAGAAGCCAAGCGGCTTCGAAAATGCCGTGCAATGCGACTAGAACATACCCGCAGTACAGGACGGTATCTCTTACGGGCATGGCGCTGAGTAGCCCGAGAACCGCCAAGGCTATGATCAGCTTCAGCGCAAACCAATGTTTGCCGGTGGGTCGATAGCGGCCTCGTTCCATCGGGAGTGTATCGCTCACGCCACCCCTCCCGCGCTCGCAAAGGCCAGCGCGAAGCCGGTGAGGAACAGGCCGAGCGCGACCAGCATCATGCCGCCGATGCGCAGCGCATAGGTCGCCGCTTCGCCCGGGGCGACGCGCAGCAGCCCGCGCGCCATTTCCGGGCGGATCAGCACGATCAGTCCGGTGATGCCCGAGGCAATGCCGATCCCGGCCTGAAGGGCGAGGCTGCGCGTCACTGGTCGATCACCCGCCCGCCATCGCGCATCACGATACGCTCGCGATAGACGACCTTGCGACCACCATTGGCGCCCACACCCAGAAATACCACGCCGATGAAGAAGCCGAAATCATACCAGCCGCCATTGTTCGGCACCGCATAGACCGCGATGTCGGGAAACAGCAGCGACAACGCCCAGGCTACGGGGAAGATGAACCCGTGCCACAGGCCGAGCAGGAAGCCCGGCGCATGCGGCTGCACGGCGCTCGGCACCTGATGGGCGCAGGCGGCGAGCAGGGCGAGGGCGGCGAGGGCAAGGGCAGTGCGGACGGGTTTCATTGCAACTTCCTATCCGGGCGTATGGTAGCTTGTCGCGCGGCCCCCACCCTACGTAGTGCGCGCATCCGGCGATTGCCCGATGTCGTGGACCGTTCCGCCCCCGTATGCGTTACCCGAACCGAAGCCATCGAAGGAGAACGAGCATGGGCCACCACAGCGATGTCCGCGAGCATATGGAAGTCATCGGCGCCGACGGCGTGCACATCGGCACCGTCGACAAGGTCGAGCATCACCGTATCAAGCTGACCAAGAAGGATTCGGCGGCGCAGGTCGAGGGGGCCGAGGGCAGCCATGAAGGGCACCACCACTACATCCCGCTCGGACTGGTCGCCGAAGTCGAAGGCGACAAGGTGCGGCTGTCCGCCAACGCCGATGTGGCGGTGGAGATTTTCGAAGAAGAGGCGTGAGGGAATGGGGTGGGGGGTGGCGTGGCCACCCTCATCCCTCCCACGCGCTGACGCGCGCGGGTCCCTCCCCTCTCCCAAAGGGAGAGGGGTTTTAGCATCGCCCCACTGTCCCTCTCCCTTTGGGAGAGGGAAGGAGCCGCGAAGCGGCGGGAGGGTGAGGGCGGCCATGGTCACGAGACTTTGCTCTTGAGATGCCGTGCGACCTCAGCAAGCACGCCGTCGGTGTTGCTGAGCACCTCGTGATTCCAGAAGCGCAGCACGGCAAACCCCTCGCGCTCGATGAAGCGCGTGCGGATGGCGTCATATTCCGCAGCCTCCGCATGCTGGCCGCCATCGACTTCGATCACGAGACGTTCCGAGAAACAGAGAAAATCGACCCGATAGGGGCCGATAGGCGCCTGGAAGCGCCACTTTTGGCCGGGCAGCCCTTCCCGCAGAGCGCGGCGGAGGCGCTTTTCGGCATCGGTGGGCATGCGCCGGAGCGCGCGGAGCTGGTCTACCGTACCGGCGGGTTGGTCTTGGTAGAGGCGCATCATCCTCACCCCTCCCACGCGCTGGCGCGCGCGGGCCCCTCCCCTCTCCCAAAGGGAGAGGGGGTTTTGCGCCGCTCCACGGTCCCTCTCCCCTTGGGAGAGGGAAGGAGCCGCGAAGCGGCGGGAGGGTGAGGGTGTATCACCGCCGCCACCATCGCCTAGATCACTGGCACGCCAGGCATTCGTCGTAGTCGGTCGTCTCGCCCAGATCGAACTTCGGCTTTTCGATCGTGTTGTCGGCCTCGACGCCGCCTGCGAAGCCGGCGCGCTGCACCGACTTGGAGCGGAGATAGTAGAGCGACTTGATGCCCAGCTCCCACGCCCGATAGTGGAGCATCAGCAGGTCCCACTTTTCCACGTCCGCCGGGATGAACAGGTTGAGCGACTGCGCCTGGTCGATGAACGGCGCGCGGTCGCCCGCCAGTTCGAGGATCCAGCGCTGGTCGATCTCGAAGCTGGTCTTGTACACATCCTTTTCTTCCTGCGTCAGGAAGTCGAGATGCTGGACCGAGCCGCCCTGCTCGAGGATCGAATTCCATACCGCGTCGGAATTCTTCGACTTATCCTTGAGCAGCTTCTCCAGATACGGGTTCTTGACCGAGAAGGAGCCGCTCAGCGTCTTGTGGGTGTAGATGTTCGCCGGGATCGGCTCGATGCAGGCGCTGGTGCCGCCGCAGATGATCGAGATCGACGCGGTCGGCGCGATCGCCATCTTGCAGCTGAAACGCTCCATCACGCCCATGTCCGCCGCATCGGGGCAGGGGCCGCGTTCGACCGCCAGCGCCATCGACGCTTCGTTCACCTGTGCGCTGATGTGCTTGAAGATACGCAGGTTCCAGCTCTTCGCCATCGCGCCTTCGAACGGTAGCCCGTGCGCCTGCAGGAAGCTGTGGAAGCCCATCACGCCCAAGCCGACCGAACGCTCGCGCTCCGCCGAATAGCGGGCGCGGGCCATTTCGTCGGGCGCGCGCGCGATATAGTCGGTCAGGACGTTGTCGAGGAAGCGCATCACGTCTTCCACGAAGCGCTTGTCCTTGCTCCACTCGTCCCAGGTTTCCAGGTTGAGCGAGGACAGGCAGCACACGGCGGTGCGGTCGTTGCCCAGATGGTCGCGGCCGGTCGGCAGCGTGATTTCCGAGCAGAGGTTCGAGGTCGAGACCTTCAGGCCCAGATCGCGATGATGCTTGGGCATCGTCGAGTTCACGTGATCCGAGAACACGATGTACGGCTCGCCCGTCGCCAGCCGGGTTTCGACCAGCTTCTGGAACAGCGCGCGCGCATCGACCTTGCCGCGGACCGACCCGTCCTTCGGGCTCTTCAGCTCCCATTCGGCGCCGTCGCGCACGGCTTCCATGAAGGCGTCCGGGATCAGCACGCCGTGGTGCAGGTTCAGCGCCTTGCGGTTGAAGTCGCCCGAGGGTTTGCGGATTTCGAGGAACTCCTCGATTTCGGGATGCGAGATGTCGAGATAGCAGGCGGCCGAACCGCGGCGCAGCGAGCCCTGCGAAATCGCGAGCGTCAGCGAATCCATCACGCGGACGAACGGAATGATGCCGCTGGTCTTGCCATTCAGGCCCACCGGCTCGCCGATCCCGCGTACGCTGCCCCAATAGGTGCCGATGCCGCCGCCGCGTGAGGCGAGCCAGACATTCTCGTTCCAGGTCTGGACGATGCCGTCCAGGCTGTCGGGCACTGAATTGAGGTAGCAGCTGATCGGCAGGCCGCGGCCCGTGCCGCCGTTCGACAGCACCGGGGTGGCCGGCATGAACCACAGCTTCGAGATATAGTCATAGAGCCGCTGGGCGTGCGCGGCATCGTCGGCATAGGCAGAGGCGACGCGGACGAACAGATCCTGATAGCTTTCGCCGGGCAGGAGATAGCGGTCGCGCAGCGTTTCCTTGCCGAAATCGGTGAGCAGTGCGTCGCGGGCATGATCGACCTCGACCGGATAGGGTCGGGGCGCAACGGCCTTGCTGTCCAGTTCCTTGCGCACGGCAGGCGCGGCTTCAATGGTGGCGGTGTCGTTCACGCTCGTTTCGGTGTCCCTGAATTCCATGCCTGCAAGCCCCTGTGATGCCCTACGCTGTACGACTCGGGGGGTGTACCCGATGGTAGCACTGTCCGGTTTGCGTAAGAACAAAAAGTGTACGCATTCCCGGCCGCCGGCACGAACAGTCCCGCCTCGCATATGGCTATGCGAACCAAGGTCTACCAGTGCTTGAGCGTGCTCCCCAGTGCAACCACTACAGATTGTGCCAATCCGAGTCCGGGCACAAGACAGTAAATGACTTCTGAATGCAACGGTTCGTCGCTGAAATGACTCGGTTCGTGGCACAGCCGAAACCGGTTACCAGGCGCGACGCACGGACTTTCCTTACCTTCACAAAAGGCAAGGGAACGAACGTGGAACTGCAAATAAATTTACGGGGATGAATCGCGCGGGGCACAACCGCTTGTGGTCGGCCCCGCGCAAGCTGCACCATGGGCGCTATTGGAGCGGCAGATACAGCTCCGTCACCGCTTCATGCTCGGCAACGTCGGGAAAGAAGGTCACGCGACGGGCATAGAGCGGAAAGTCGCCCGGTTCCTCGCCGCTTTCCGGCAGCCAGTTGCGGTATAGGAACAGCGCCGCCGGCTCGAGATTGTCGGCCTGACCCACCACGCGCAGCATCGCGCAGCGCCCGGCCGGAATCAGGCCCGGCTCGATGCCCTGCGCCGGGTCCGCCACCGGATGCGCGGCGCCGGCGCACAGGTCGAGGCGATAGTCCTCGGGTGGCGTCGTGCGCGGGTCGGTGTGGAAGATGGTGTAGGTGGCGCTTGCCGGCGGGCGATGGCCGGTCGACTTGCGCCACGCGATGAATCGGCGGATCGTCTCCCCCAGATGCGCGGGGTCGCCGCGATGGGTCATGAACGCAACCGGCGTGGCTGGAACGTCGAGGATCGTCACGTCGTCCAAGGTGAATCGGGTCTGCATGGTCTGGCTCCTGGCTTGGGTGAGCGGCGCGAGGGCCGCATGCCATGGCTGCCAGTCCGGCGCGGCGCGGAACTGCGACGGCGCCTGCCCGAAGCGCTGGCGAAAGGCCCGGGCAAAGGCCTCGGGCGCTTCGTAGCCGGCGTCAAACGCGATTCCGGTGATCGCCTCGTCCTGCCGATAGGCAAGGCGATACGACGCTCGCTTCATCCGCACGAGCTGGACGTAGCGATGCACCGACAGGCCGAACAAGGCGCTGAACTGGCGGTGGAAATGATGCTTCGAAAACGCCGCGACGCGCGCCAGTGTCTCCAGGTCCAGATCAGCATCCGGGTGCGCGTCGATATGGTCGAGCACCCGCTGCATCCGGTCATGGTAGCGTTCGAGCGGTGTTGGCTGCATCATTTCCTCCGTGGCGCCGCCCTGCTACCGCCCCGCCGCCGCGCCTGCCCGACTGATCTTGCGGAATGTCCGCGCAGGCAGGATTGCACCGCGATTGGGCAATGTTAGGCTGGCCGCCACGACAGCAAAAGGGGGCGGCGATGCGGCTTTGGGGTTTGGCGATAACGGTGGCGGCGGCAGCGTCGGGTCCGGCCTGGGCGCAGCGCGCGGCGCAGGTGGAGGAAGCCCCCGCGACGCGGCTTTGGGTCGATCTCGCGGCCGGCAAGACGAGCAGCGCGGCGATTACCGCCGCCTATCTCGCCCGCATCGAAGCGATCGACCGCAAGGGGCCGACGCTCCGCTCGGTGATCGCCGTCAGCCCCGATGCGCTGGCCCAGGCCCGCGCCAGCGACGCGCGGCGCAAGGCCGGCAAGACGCTGGGGCCGCTCGACGGCATCCCCGTGCTGATCAAGGACAATATCGAGACCAAGGAGCTGCCCACCACCGCCGGCAGCCTGGCGCTGAAGGATAACCGCACCGGCCGCGATGCGCCGCTGGTGGCGCAATTGCGCGCGGGCGGGGCGGTTATCCTGGGCAAGACCAACCTGAGCGAATGGGCGAACATCCGCTCCGACCGGTCGATGAGCGGGTGGAGTGCCGTCGGCGGGCTGGTGCGTAACCCCTATGCGCTCGATCGTTCATCCTGCGGTTCGTCCAGCGGGTCGGGTGCGGCGGTGGCGGCGAGCCTCGCCGCGCTGGCGGTGGGGACGGAAACCGACGGCTCGGTCGTCTGCCCGTCGGCAATGAACGGACTGGTAGGCCTCAAGCCCACGCTCGGGCTGGTCAGCCGTACCCATGTCGTGCCGATCAGCCACAGCCAGGACACGCCCGGCCCGATGGGGCGCAGCGTTGCCGATGTGGCGTTGCTCTTCTCGGCGATGGTCGGCGAAGACCCCGCCGATCCCGCGACCAAGGGCGCGAACGCCTATCGCCAGAACTACGCCACCGGCCTTCGCGCCGATGCGCTGAAGGGCATGCGGGTCGGCTATTGGCGGCCCGACATGGAAGACGCACTCGCCGCCCGGTTCGACAAGGCGCTGGACGAACTCCGCGCGGCCGGTGCCGTGCTGGTGGAAGTAAAGATGCCGAAGCTCGCCGGGTTGGGCGAGGCGGAGAGCCTGGTGCTCCACACCGAACTCAAGGCCGACCTCGCCGCCTATCTCGCCACCACGCCGCCCGCCGTGAAGGTGCGCACGCTGGCCGACGTGATCGCGTTCGACACGGCGCACAAGGATGCCGAAATGCCGTTCTTCGGGCAGGAAACCTTCCTGAAGGCGGAAGCGACCAAGGGCCTCGACGATCCCGAATACAGGGCCGCCCGGGCGAAATCGCAGCATCTGGCCGGGCCCGAGGGGATCGACGCGATGCTGAAGGCCGCGGAGGCCCAGATTCTCGTCACCCCCACCTATGGCACGCCCTGGCTCAGCGACCCGGCACATGGCGACCAGTTCACCGGCCCGTCGGCCAGCGAGCTTCCCGCCGTGTCCGGCTATCCGCACCTCACCGTGCCGATGGGGCTGGTACAGGGGCTGCCCGCCGGCCTGTCCTTCATCGGCACGGCCTATTCGGACGGCCTGTTGCTGCGCGCCGGCTATGCCTATGAGCAGGCGAGCAAGGCCCGCGTCGCGCCGGCCTATCGCGCGACCATCCCCGCCGATCTGGGGCCGAGGGCGCTGCGGTGAGGGGGGAAGGGAAGTAAATGGAGGCGTTTCGAGATGTGTTGTTGCCGGGGGAGAGAGTCCTTTGGGAAGGGCGCCCCTATACTGGCCTGATTTTCCGTCCGATCGACCTGTTTCTGATTCCCTTTTCGCTGCTCTGGGGCGGGTTTGCCATTTTCTGGAACGTTCAGGTCTGGATCTCTGGTGCGCCGGATTCGTTCCAACTTTTCGGCCTCCCTTTCCTGATCGCGGGTATTTATCTCATCATCGGCCGCTTTCTGGTCGATATGGTCCTGCGCCGTCGCCTCCATTATGCAGTCACCGACCATCGTATCCTGATCCTGCGCGCTGGTGGCTCGGTAAAGGCACTCGACATGACGCGCCTGCCGATGCTGGAGCTGCAGGAGCGCGCCGACGGCTCAGGCACGCTGCGCTTTGGTTCCGTAGGCAACTGGTTCCGCGGCGACAATTTCGGAATCTGGCAGCCGACGTTCGATACGACGCCGCAGTTCCTTCGCATTCCCGACGTGCGTGCCGTCTATGCGCTGATCCAGCAGCAAAGCCGGCAGGTTTACCCCGCCGACACCACCGGATAGCGCGTCCGTATCTCGTCGAGCAGTGCTTCCACCGCCGCCACATCGGCCGTCGCGCCGCTGGGGGCGAGTGCCCAGTTGCAGTGCGGGTGGGTTGCGGGGGCGTATAGGCGCACCTCGCCCAGCACGCCTTTCCAGCGCCGCCGCGTGCCGCCCCAGCGGCGGACGAGCTGGGTGGTCAGCAGGTCGGTAAGCTCGCTTGCCGTCATCAGGCGCCGGCTGCCGTCAGCCGGTCGCGCTGGTCGCGGGTCAGCGCCACGTCCCACGCGCCGACAAGTTCGTCGAGCTGCTCGGTGCTGGTCGCGCTGGCGATCGGCGCGGTGACGCCGTCCTGCGCCGCCAGCCAGGCGAGCGCGATCTGGGCCAGCGTAGCGCCGGTCTCCGCTGCCACGGCATCCATCGCCGCCAGCACCGCCGCGCCCTTGCCGGCGAGCAATTCGCCCATCCGGCCGCCGCGCACGCTCTTCGACAGGTCTGCCTCGCTCCGGTACTTGCCGGTCAGGAAGCCCGAGGCGAGCCCGTAATAGGGCACCACGCCGATATTGTGGGTGATGCACAGATCCTGCAGCTCGCCTTCGAACTTGTGGCGGCTGACCAGATTATATTCGGGCTGGAGCACGCGGAAATGCGGCAGCCCCTCTTTGGCCGCAAGGTCGAGCGCCGCCTTCAGCCGGACGGCATGGAAGTTGGAGGCACCCAGCGCGCGCACCTTGCCCGCATCGATCAGCGCCCCGAACGCCGCCAGATACTCGGCCTGCGGCACGCTCTCGTCGTCCTGATGCGCGAAATACAGGTCGATCGTCTCCACCCCCAGCCGGGCGAGCGATGCCTCGGCCGCGGCAGCGATGCGCGCCGGCGCCAGCTTCACGCCGCCCTCGCCGGGCAGCATGCCGACCTTGGTGGCGACCAGCACCTTGTCGCGCTTGCCGGAGCTGCGCAGCCATTCGCCGATCACGCTTTCCGATTCGCCGCCTGTATGGCCGGGCGCCCAGGCCGAATAGACATCGGCGGTGTCGATCATCACCCCGCCGCGTTCGGCGAAGCGGTCGAGAATGCGGAAGCTGGTCGCCTTGTCGGCCGTCCAGCCAAAGACATTGCCGCCCAGCACCAGCGGCGGGGTGGCGAGCCCGGAGGCGCCCAGCGGGCGAAGATCGGTCATGGCGTGGGCTCCGTGGCGTTGGCGCTTGCGGCGGTGGCGTTGATGTCGATCGCGGCGGCCGCGGCGTCGAGCCGGGCATTTTCGTCGCGGGTAAGGCCGGCGGGCGCGGAGTCATGGCCGCCGCCACAGGCCGAAAGGGCCAGCAGAAGCAACAGGGGCAGCGCGCGCACCGACATTACCCGCCCGCCAACGCTCAGTCGGTGATCTCGTTGCCCGGCGCCGCACCAGCATAGGAATTTTCGGCGGCGTCAAAGGCGGCATTGGTGGCCATGGCGGCGTTCACATCGGCAACCGCTTCGCCCATGGTGTTACCGTCGCCGGCCATAGCCTCATTGGCTTCGGCGGCTTCGTTCTTCGCCTTGTTGCCGCAGGCCGAGAGCCCGGCCAAAGCGAGTGCTGCGACGGGGAGGATCAGTGCCTTGCGCATGGTTTTTCCTTCTGGAACGGGGTTCGGTGGACGGGCTAGCCCAGCCCCGGGGCAAGGCGCAACCGGTTGGATGGTGCGTTGACCTGATATAAAGATATCTTTATATCTCTATCTGCCCATGACAGAGCCTCTCGCCATCTTCCGCGCGCTTGCGGATTCCACCCGGCTACGCATCGTTGCGTTGCTGCGCACGATGGAGCTTAGCGTCGGCGAACTGGCGCAGGTGCTGGGGCAGAGCCAGCCCCGCGTTTCGCGCCATGTGAAGATCCTGTGCGACGCGGGCGTGGCCGAGCGGCGCAAGGAAGGCAGCTGGGTGTTTGTTGCACTCGGTCGCCGCGCCGTAATCGCGCCGGTGCTGGCGGCGCTCGACGCCTGGGAAATGGCGGGCGACCCCTGGGTGATTGCCGATCAGGCGCGGCTGGCGGCGGTGCGCGCCGATCGCGCGGCATCGGCCGAGGCGTGGTTCCAGAACAATGCCGGGCAGTGGGACGCGATCCGTTCGCTCCACATCGCCGAAAGCGAAGTCGAGGCGGCGATGGGCGCGGCGCTGGGCGAGGGATCGCTGGGCAGCCTGGTCGATATCGGCACCGGCACCGGGCGGATGCTCGAGCTGTTCGGCCCGCGTTCGGCGCATGCGCTGGGGATCGACCGCTCGTCGGAGATGCTGCGACTGGCGCGTGCCAAGCTGGCCGACCTGGCCCATGCCGAGCTGCGTCAGGCCGATCTCTATGCCCTGCCGCTCGCGGATGGCGCTGCGGATACTGCTATATTGCATCACGTGCTCCATTTCGCGCAGCAACCGGGCGCGGCGATCGGCGAGGCGGCGCGGGTGCTCGGCCCCGGCGGGCGGCTGCTGATCGTCGATTTCGCGCCGCACGAGCGCGAGGAGCTGCGCACTCGCGACGCGCATGCACGGCTGGGCTTTTCGGACGAGCAGATGCTCGGCTGGTTCGATCGCGCCGGGCTGGCCCCGGTGCAGGTGCAGACGCTGGAAGGCGGCGCGTTGACGGTGAAATTGTGGCTCGGTCGCAAGACCGGGGAGAGCGTGGAAAAGGTGAAGGCGGCATGAGTATCGTAGACCCCATGGCACCGCCCCTGTTCGCCGACGTGGCGGGCGATGTGGCGGTAAGCTTTGAATTCTTCCCGCCCAAGACCGAGAAGATGGAAGAGACGCTGTGGCAGTCGATCGAGACGCTGTCGCCGCTCGGTCCTCGCTTTGTCAGTGTCACTTATGGCGCCGGCGGCACCACCCGCGAGCGCACCCATGCGACCGTAGCGCGGATCGCCCGCGAAACGCCGCTGGCCGCCGCTGCGCACCTCACCTGCGTCGAGGCGACGCGCGAGGAGATTGACCAGATCGCCGAGGAATATTGGGCGGCGGGCGTGCGGCACATCGTGGCGCTGCGCGGCGATCCGCCCCGCGCCGGCGAGAAGTACCGCACCCATCCCGGCGGCTATGAGAATGCGGCCGATCTGGTCGCTGGCCTGCGCCGGCTGCACCCGTTCGAGATTTCGGTGAGCGCCTATCCGGAATGCCACCCGGATTCGCCGAGCCCCGAGGCGGATCTCGACAATCTCAAGCGCAAGATCGACGCCGGTGCCAACCGCGCGATCACCCAGTTCTTCTTCGAGGCCGAGACCTTCCTGCGCTTCCGCGACCGCGCGGCGGCAGCGGGTATCGATGCCGAGATCGTGCCGGGCATCATGCCAGTGATGAACTATGCCAGCGTGGTGAAGATGTCGGCGATGTGCGGCACCGACGTGCCGGCCTGGATGGAAAAGCTGTTCGAGGGGCTGGACGACCATCCCGCCGCGCGGCAGCTGGTGGCGGCGACGCTGGCGGCCGAACTGTGCCGCAAGCTCTATGCGGGCGGCGTGCGGCAGTTCCACTTTTATACGCTCAACCGCGCCGAGCTGAGCTACGCGATCTGCCACCTGCTTGGGCTGCGGCCCCGGGTGCCGGCGGCGGTGGCTGCGGCTTAACCCGACTTAATTCCCCTCCCGCTTGCGGGAGGGGCCGGGGGAGACGGAAGGACAAAACCATGACACCACGCGAGAAACTGCTGGCCGAAGCGCAGAAGCGCATCCTGATCACCGACGGCGCGTTCGGCACCGAGATCCAACGCTGGAAGCTCGACGAGGCTGCCTATGCCGGCAATCTTGGCCTTTCGCACGACCAGAAGGGCAATAACGACATCCTCGCGCTGACCAAGCCCGAGGTGCCCGGCTCGATCCACCGCGCCTATTTCGAGGCCGGGGCCGATATCGCCGAGACCAACACCTTTTCCGCCAACCGGATCAGCCAGGCCGATTACGGCGCCGAGCATCTAGTGCGCGAGATCAACCTGGAGAGCGCGAAGCTCGCCCGCAGCATTGCCGACGAGTTCGAGGCGAAGGACGGCCGCCCGCGCTTCGTTGCCGGCGCCCTCGGCCCGACCAACAAGACCCTGTCGCTCTCGCCGGACGTCAACGATCCCGGCTATCGCGAGATCGACTTCGATTATCTGAAGGACGTGTATCGCGAGCAGATCGACGCGCTGGTCGAAGGCGGCATCGATTTCGTGCTGATCGAGACGGTGTTCGACACGCTCAACGCCAAGGCCGGGATCATGGCCGCGATCGAGGCGGGTGCGGCGCTGGGCCGTGACCTGCCGATCATGTTGTCGATGACGCTCACCGATCTGTCCGGCCGCAACCTCTCCGGCCACACGGTCGAGGCGTTCTGGCACGCGGTGCGCCATGCGAAGCCGGTGACGATCGGGCTCAACTGCTCGTTCGGCGCCGAACAGCTCCGCCCGCATGTGAAGACGCTGTCGGGCCTGTGCGACACGCTGATCATGGTCTATCCGAACGCCGGCCTGCCGAACGAACTCGGCGCCTATGACGAGCTGCCGGAGACGACCGCCGGCCTCGTGAAGGAATGGGCCGATGCGGGGCAGGTGAACATCCTCGGCGGCTGCTGCGGCTCGACGCCCGCGCATATCGGCGCAATCGCGAAGGCGGTGCAGGGGCTGGCCCCGCGCAGCATTCCGACGCCCGAAGTGCGGACCCGCCTTGCCGGGCTGGAGCCGTTCACGATGGCGGCGTGAGCCGTAAAAGCCCTCTCCCCTTCAGGGGAGAGGGTTGGGAGAGGGGCAGGACGACGCCCTCTCCTTCAGGCCCCTCTCCCCGACCCTCTCCCCTGAAGGGGAGAGGGAGATAGAAGAAGAAACCATGACCACGCCTTCCTCCACCAACTTCGTCAATGTCGGCGAGCGCACCAACGTCACCGGATCGGCCCGCTTCAAGAAGCTGGTGATGGCCGGCGACTATACCGCCGCGGTCGAAGTCGCGCGCCAGCAGGTCGAGAACGGCGCACAGGTGATCGACGTCAACATGGACGAGGGCCTGCTCGACGCGCTCGAGGCGATGACCACCTTCCTCAAGCTGATCGCCGCCGAGCCGGACATCGCCCGCGTGCCGGTGATGATCGACAGCTCGAAATGGGACGTGATCGAGGCGGGGCTGAAATGCGTCTCGGGCAAGCCGATCGTCAACTCGATCAGCATGAAGGAAGGCGAGGAAGCGTTCCTCGCGCACGCCCGCAAATGCATGGCGTACGGCGCCGCCGTGGTCGTTATGGCGTTCGACGAGGTCGGCCAGGCCGACACCCAGGCGCGCAAGGTCGAGATTTGCGAGCGTGCCTACAAGCTGCTCACCGGCATCGGTTTCCCGCCGGAAGACATCATCTTCGATCCCAATGTGTTCGCGGTGGCGACCGGCATCGAGGAGCACAACAACTACGGCGTCGACTTCATCGAGGCGTGCCGCGAGATCAAGAAGCGCTGCCCGCACGTCCATATCTCGGGCGGCCTGTCGAACCTGTCGTTCAGTTTTCGCGGCAACGAACCGGTGCGCCGGGCGATGCACTCGGTCTTCCTCTATTATGCGATCCCCGCCGGCATGGACATGGCGATCGTCAATGCCGGCCAGCTCGACGTCTATGACGCGATCGACCCCGAACTGCGCCAGGCGTGTGAGGATGTGATCCTCAACCGCGATCCGGAAGCGGGCGAGCGGCTGGTGGCGCTGGCCGAGAAATATCGCGGCACCGATGCGGTGGCCGAGAAGCAGGCGGCCGAATGGCGCAGCTGGCCGGTGACGAAGCGGCTGGAACATGCGCTGGTCAAGGGCATCGACGCGCATGTCGTCGAGGATACCGAGGAATGCCGCTTGGCGTTCGCCCGCCCGATCGAAGTGATCGAAGGCCCGCTGATGGACGGCATGAACGTCGTCGGCGACCTGTTCGGGTCGGGCAAGATGTTCCTGCCGCAGGTGGTGAAGTCGGCTCGCGTGATGAAGAAGGCGGTCGCGCACCTGCTCCCCTATATCGAGGCGGAGAAGGAAGAAGGGGCCAAGGGCAAGGGCCGCATCGTGCTCGCGACCGTGAAGGGCGACGTGCACGATATCGGCAAGAATATCGTCGGCGTCGTGCTCCAGTGCAACGGCTTCGAGGTGGTGGATCTGGGCGTGATGGTGCCCTGGCCCGACATTCTGAAGGCCGCGAACGAGAATGATGCCGACATGATCGGCCTGTCGGGCCTGATTACCCCCAGCCTCGACGAGATGGTGACCGTTGCCGAGGAAATGCAGCGCGCGAACATGACGATGCCGCTGCTGATCGGCGGCGCGACCACCAGCCGCGTGCACACCGCGCTGCGCATCGACCCGGCCTATACCGGGCCGGTGGTGCATGTGCTCGACGCCAGTCGCGCGGTGGGCGTGGCGACGGCGCTTGTCTCCGATACCCAGCGCGACCCCTATGTCACCAAGATCGCGGACGAGTACGAACATGTCCGCCAGGCCCGCGCCGGCAAGGGGCAGAGCGAGCTGCTGCCGATCGAGGATGCCCGCGCCAACGCTTTCGAGGCGGACATGAGCCTGAAGCCGGGCAAGCCGCGCATGCCGGGCGTGCACAGCTTCGACGATTGGGATCTGAAGGATCTGCGCAACTATATCGACTGGACGCCCTTCTTCCGCGCCTGGGAACTGGCCGGCAACTATCCGGCTATCCTGGAGGATGAAGTCGTCGGCGAGAGCGCGACCTCGCTGTTCGCCGATGCCCAGAAGATGCTCGACAAGATCATCGCCGAGCGCTGGCTGACCGCGCGCGGCGTGGCCGGGCTGTGGCCGTGCCGACGCGAGGGCGACGATGTGATCGTCCATGTCGGCGAAGAGGAACATGTCCGCCTGCCGTTCCTGCGCCAGCAAATCGCCAAGCGCGAGGGGCGGGCGAATATGTGCCTGGCCGACTTCATCGACCATGACGGCGACTGGATCGGCGGCTTCGCGGTCTCGATCCATGGCATCGAGCCGCACCTTGCCCGCTTCAAGGCGGCGATTGACGATTATTCGGACATCCTGCTGAAGGCGCTGGCCGACCGTCTGGCCGAAGCCTTTGCGGAGCGGCTGCACCAGTTCGTCCGCACCTCGCTCTGGGGCTATGCCGATGGCGAGCAGCTCGACAATGAAGCGCTGGTCCGCGAGCAATATCGCGGCATCCGCCCGGCGCCGGGCTATCCCGCCTGCCCGGAACACAGCCTGAAGCCGATCCTGTTCGATATGCTGGGCGCCCACAAGCGCACCGGCATCAGCCTGACCGAAAGCTTCGCGATGTTGCCGACCGCGGCGGTGTCGGGCTTTTATTTCGGCCACCCGCAGGCCGAATATTTCGGCGTCGCGCGCATCGGGCAGGACCAGCTCAAGGAATATGCGCTGCGGCGCGGGATCAGCGAAGAGCTGGCGACGCGGTACCTCCGGCCGAACCTGGACTGAGCGGGCGGGTCACCCTCACCCTTCCGGCGCTTTGCGCCTCCCTCCCTCTCCCGATGGGAGAGGGAAGGGGCCCGCCGCCTTAGGTGGTGGGAAGGGTGAGGGTGACCCCCATCCCCTCAAAACGCGCGGCGCACCTGCAGGTACAGATATTGCCCGTGCCGAAGCGTCCGCACTTCCCGATACAATAAGGGGCTGCTGTTCCGCGCGACCGTATAGAGATCGCGGTAATTGCTGGTCGCGGCGTTGGTGGCGTTGCCCACGTCCATGCGCACGGTCAGCTTCTTGCTCGGCTTCCAGATGCCGAAGACCGTCAGTTGCGGCTGCATGTCGACGGTGCGCAACTCGTTGATGCGATACAGCTTGTACCGGTCGGCATTGCAGCTGTGGTCGATGCCGAAGGTGAAGCGTCCGCCCTTCAGATCCTGCGTATAGGTGAGGTTGCAGGTGAACGGCACTTCCTTGGCATAGCGCCGCCGTTCGCCGGTCAGCGGGTCGGTCACGCGCGAGCGGGTGAGCGCGCCCGTGGCGCGCAGTCGTCCGCCTTTCAGCCCCAGCTTGTCGAACGGCAGGTTGAGCGTGCCGGACAGCGTATCGCGCGTGCCGTCGCCGATATTGCCGACGGCGTCATAGCCCCCCGCCAGCGGGATATAGTCGATCACGTCGCTGGTCGCTTCGTGCACGAAGCCGAGTTCGAGCGCGCCGTCGCCCCAGAAACGATGGTCGTACACCGCCTCCATCGTCCAGGTGCGCTGCGGCACCAGCCGGGCGTTGCCGGCGAGCACCGTGCCCAGGTTGATCTCGGTCGCGGCGATGAAATCGTTGAAGTCGAGCTGGCTGACGGTGCGCTCCAGCCGCAGCCGCAACTGGTCGCGCTTGCCGAGCTGGCGGGTGATCTGCAGCCGCGGCTTGGGATAGAAGAAGGATCGGCTGCGGTCGGTGTCGCCGTCGCTGGCGATCCGCGAAACCTCGGCACGCAGCCCGCCCTCGATCGTCCAGTTGGCCGAGGGCGTCCAGGTCGCCTGGCCGAACACTTCGCCGCGCAATTCGCTGACGAACACCTTCTGGTCGGGCAGCGGGATGGGCACGCCGGCTGCGGTATAGACCGTGCTGTTGTCGACGAAGTTATAGGCAATCTCGCCGCCGCCCTCGAACGACCAGTCCTTGTCCAGCTTGTAGCGCAGGATCGGCCGGAACACGCTTTCGCCGTCGCGCGAGGCGGAATCGAACGTGCTGGCAAGGCTGCTGATCGAACTGGCACTGGTATAGCTGCTATGGCCCAGCCGTTGCAGCGCGATCAGCTCCAGCTCGGCCTTCTCGCCCAGCGAGCGCGTCCAGTTGGCACCCAGCTCGGCCTTCCAGTTGTGCGTCCGGTCGCTCGCCCAGTCATTGGTGCCGGCGCCTTGTTCCACCGTCACCTGCTGGTTGCTGTTCAGTGGCGTATAGTCGAAGCGGCCGTTGAGGTGCAGCAGCCCGCCGCCGACATCGCGCTCGATGCTGCCGCGCACATTGGCGTTGCGATACCGGTCGGACAGATGGAGATCGGCGCGCTGGATCAGGTTGCCGGCGGCATCGGTGCGCGTGCGCGTGCCCCAGGCAGTGCCGGTGCTGGTGCGGTCGCGCGCCACCTCGACGATCAGTTCCTCGCGCGCATCGCCATCGCGATGGTTATATTGCAGCGTAAGGTCCGGGCCGACAAAGCCGTTGGTATAGATGAAACTCTGCAGGTCGATCAGCTTTTCGGTCGACTCGTTGCGCTTGAGCACGATGTTGGCAATCACCGGCCGCCCTTGCATGTCGATGCCCGGCGCGCCGCCGCGGATCAGCTCGATGCGGGCGACGCTGCCCAGGCTGATGCGGCGCAAGGTTTCCGCCATGCCCTGGCTCTTCAGCACGATCGGTTTGCCGTCGATCAGAATGTTGCCGCTGTTGCCGGCCAGGCCGCGCGCATCGGTGCTGCCGAAATCGGGCGTAAAGCCGGGCAGGCGCTGTATCATCTCCAGCGCGGTCGATAGCGCCGTCTTGGCGAAATAGTCCGGGCCGAACACCAGCGTGCCGGTCTCGCCCGCCGCGCCCGGCGCCTGCTGCGCCAGTGTAGCGGCCGGCCACGCCAACGCCATTGCGGCCAGAACCGATCCGAATTTCCTGTATTCGCGAAACGTAAAGATACGCACCCCCACCCGACGGACAAGATTGTGGCGCAAAGCCGGGCGGCTTGCCACCGGGAGCGGAAAGTGAATTGTATATTTCCCAACTTATGTTGCCGTACGTGGCCTTTCTGCCACGCTCTTCACACGCCTACAGCGCCTGCGCCGCCGCCCAGCCGCTGGCCCAGGCCCATTGGAAATTATATCCGCCCAGCCAGCCGGTGACGTCGACCGCTTCGCCGATCGCATACAGGCCGGGCACACGCCGCGCGCCCATTGTCTGCGATGACAGGTCGGCGGTGCTGATGCCGCCGACGGTCACTTCCGCCTTGGCAAAGCCTTCGGTGCCGCTGGGGCGGAAGGTCCAACCCGCCAGCCGACGTTCCGCCTCGGCAAGGATTGCGTCCCGGCAATTCCCGAGTTCGGCCGGCAGCGCGATCCGCTCCGCCAGCGTTGTGGCCAGCCGGTCGGGCAGGGCGCGGGCGAGCAGGGCGCGCAGGCCCAGCCGGGGTTCGGCGCGCTTGGCCTCGGCAAGCCAGCCGGGTGCGTGCTCGGGCAGGAAGTCGATCGTAATCGTCTCGCCATGCCGCCAATAGGAAGAAACCTGCAGGATCGCCGGCCCCGACAGGCCGCGATGGGTGAATAAAGCCGCCTCGCGGAACGCCGCCTTACCCGCGCGCGCCTCGACCGGCGCCGATACGCCGGCGAGATCGCGGAACAGCGCCTCATCTGGGCCGAGCGTCAGCGGCACCAGCGCGGGGCGCGGCTCCACCACTTTCAGCCCGAAACGCCGCGCCAGATCATAGGCAAAGCCGGTCGCTCCCAGCTTGGGAATGGCGGGGCCGCCCGTGGCGATGACCAGCGCAGGGGCCTCTGCGGCACCGGCGGCGGTCGTCACACGGAAGTGTCCATCGGCATGCTCGACGCTGGTGATCGCCGCACCCAGCCGAAGTTCGACGCCGCCCCGCGCGCACTCGTCGAGCAACAGGTCGACAATCTGCCGCGCCGATCCGTCGCAAAACAACTGGCCGAGCGTCTTTTCGTGCCAGGCAATGCCGTGCCGTTCGACCAGTGCCAGAAAGTCCTGCGCTGTGTAGCGGCCGAGCGCCGACTTGGCGAAATGCGGATTGGCGGAAAGATAGCGGTCGGCCGCCGCACCGATATTGGTGAAGTTGCAGCGGCCGCCGCCCGAAATCAGGATCTTCTTGCCCGGCGCATCGGCATGGTCGAGCAGCAGCACGCGGCGCCCGCGCTGCCCGGCCATGGCCGCACAGAACATCCCCGCCGCACCGGCGCCGAGGATGATCGCGTCATAGGATGGGATGGGCGCAGCCATCCATCGCCGCTAGCGGTTCCCGGCGCCGTGCGCCAGCTAGGAGGCAGTCGTCAGCCCGGCAAGCTGCTGGAGCGCGGCGACATGGCCGTCGAACGCCTTGCGGCCCGCCCGCGTCATGGCCGCCCAGGTCCGCTGCCGCCCGTTCGCCGCCGCCTTGCGTAGCTGGACATAGTCCGCTTCCGCCAGCGCGGCGAGGTGCTTGGACAGGACGGAATCGCTCACCTGCACCAGTTCGCGCAGCGTCGCGAATTCTGCGTCCTGCACATTGGCGAGCAGCGCCATCAGCTGCAGCCGCGCGGGCGGGTGGATCACCGGATCGAACGCCGGCGTCTTCACGCCGCCAGCCCCAGCTCGCGCCTGAACACCCGCTGCCAAATGACGCTGCCATAATAGGCAAACGGCACCGTCAGCGCCGCCAGGGCGACCGACGGCCACACCATCTCGCGGACGATGGCGCCGTAGACGCTCAGCCCATAAAGCGCGAGCAGCATCGGCAGGAATGCGGCAATCACGCGCCGCGTACGTCCCCGGCGATAGCCGTTGATGAACATGCCCAGCCGCCGGCGATCCCATCGCACGACCAGCGCCACGCCGATCAGCACCGGCACCAGCGCGACCAGCTGATAGGGTGCGAACACGGGCGACAGCACGACGCCGGCCATCAACACTGCAAAGGCCAGATGCCGCGTCGGCGGGCAATGCGCCACCCGGGCAAGTTCTTGCCGACTTGCCTGCATCGCCTCCAGCGCCGCGCGCGCTTCGGTTGCATTCGTCATCGCTGCACCTCTCTTTCCAATATGGAAAGCGATAGCTGTGACTTTCCGAGTCGGCAAGTTAAAACTTTCCATAATGGAAAGTGAGCGCGGCCATGGCGGCGTTCGAGGGCCGCATCGGGCGGCGGGCGCATTCATTCCCGACCAGTGTCGTAAAAGGAGAGGTTCCCAATAATTTCACGTTCTATGAATGGAATCGTATTAAAACATTCAATGTTAGATATGTTGCTTGGACAAAATATTATTAGAACCATCCATAATCGACCTATGGAAACGCAACATCCTCCGCAATGAAGCAATGTATTATGGAATAATACTGAGTTTGGTGAAATGTTGTGCGTGCGGTTGAGGTTGTATGCTCGCCGGTAACGCATATTCTATTAGGAGGAAATATGTCTGTATTCATTGAGTACGCGGCTGCTCCGGGGTGGGTGCTGGCGGCAAGCGATCTCTCGACTGGGGCGAAGGTCGTTCTGAAGCGGCTTACGCCCGACATCGATACCAATCTTATCCTCTGGGACGTCAACGCTGCCAGCAAGACGATCCGTCTCAGCAATAGCCCGGCCACGGCCCGGCTGTTTTTGACGGCCCCCTCCTCCAAGAGCGAAACCCAGTTGATCGTGGATCAATTGTCGTCGACGGCCCTGCAGAAGTGGTCGATGACCGGTAACCCCGGGGTTATCAGCTCGATCAGCGTGCCGGGCATGGTGGCTGACGACAAGAACCGGGTTCTGCAGGAAAACAATCCGATCTGGCTGTACCCCAACAACAGCTCGCCGGCGCAGCTCTGGCTGCGCAACTCGGTGGACGCTGCCACGCTGGCGGCCGATCTCGAGCTTCTCGAAGAGGCTTGAGCGGAGACGGGTCCGCATGCCGGTGCCGGGCGACCGCGGCTCGGCCTGATTGGACCTGAGGATCCGTTTCAATAGAACCGGGCGCAGGGGCTGGGCGGCTTGTACATGTCGCATCAGGCCCTGCGCCTGGTCTGCCCGGCGGCGCTCGGGTCACGCCCGCTGGCGATTGCCGCACCGGGCCGCTGGCCCTTCGCCCTCGCATCGGCTAGGCGCTGGCCGATCATGCTCAATCTGACCGACATCACGGTGCGCCTGGGCGGGCGCACGATCCTCGACGGCGCCACCGCCAAGTTGCCCCCGCGTGGCCGCATCGGCCTCATTGGCCGCAACGGTGCCGGCAAGTCGACGCTGGTGAAGGTGATCGCCAGCCAGCTCGAACCCGACGGCGGCACGGCGGACATGCCGCGCGGCGCGCGCATCGGCTATATCGCGCAGGAGGCCCCCGGCGGCACCGCGACGCCGTTCGAAACCGTGCTCGCCGCCGATACCGAGCGCGCCGCCCTGCTCCACGAAAGCGAGACCAGCCACGATCCCGACCGGCTGGGCGAAATCCATGAGCGGCTGATCGCGATCGACGCCCATGCCGCCCCCTCGCGCGCCGCGCGCATCCTGGTCGGCCTCGGCTTTGACGAGGAGATGCAGCACCGCGCGCTGGAAAGCTTTTCGGGCGGCTGGCGGATGCGCGTCGCACTCGCCAGCCTGCTCTTCTCCCAGCCCGACCTGCTGCTGCTCGACGAACCGTCGAACCACCTCGATCTCGAAGCGGTGCTGTGGCTGGAGGATTTCCTCAAGGCCTATCCGGCGACGATCCTGCTGGTCAGCCACGAGCGCGACTTCCTCAACAATGTCGTCGACCACATCCTCCATCTGGAGCGTGGCAAGCTGACGCTCTACCCGGGCGGTTACGACGCATTCGAACGCCAGCGCGCCGAGCGTCAGGCCCAGATCGCCGCCGCGCGCGCGAAGCAGGCGGCTGAGCGCGAGAAGCTGCAGGACTATATCGCCCGCAACTCCGCCCGCGCCTCGACCGCCAAGCAGGCGCAGAGCCGCGCCAAGGCGCTCGCCCGGATGCAGCCGATCGCCGAGCTGGTCGACGATCCCTCGCTCAGCTTCGATTTCCCCAACCCGGACGAGCTGCGCCCGCCGCTGATCACGCTCGACATGGCCAGCGTCGGCTATGGCGAGAAGCCGATCCTCCAGCGCCTGAACCTGCGCATCGACCCCGACGACCGCATCGCGCTGCTCGGCCGCAACGGCAACGGCAAGACCACGCTCGCCCGGCTGCTCGCTGCGCAGCTGACGCCGATGGACGGGGCGATCAACGCCAGCGGCAAGATGAAGGTCGGCTATTTCACCCAGTATCAGGTGGAAGAACTCGACCGCGACGACACGCCGCTCGAGCATATGACGCGCAACATGGCCGGCGCGAGCCCGGCGGCGGTGCGCGCGCAGCTCGGCCGGTTCGGCTTTTCGGGCGACAAGGCGACCACCAAGGTCGGCAAGCTGTCGGGCGGCGAGCGCGCCCGCCTCGCGCTGGCGCTGATCACGCGCGACGCGCCGCACCTGCTGATCCTCGACGAGCCGACCAACCACCTCGACGTCGATGCGCGCGAGGCGCTGATCCAGGCGCTCAACGGCTATACCGGCACCGTCGTCGTGGTCAGCCACGACCGCCACATGCTCGAGATGACCGCCGACCGGCTGGTGCTGGTTGATCAGGGCACCGCCCGCGAGTTCGACGGCAGCCTCGATGACTATATCGCCTTCGTGCTGGCCAAGGATCCGGCCGGATCGAAGGGCGGCGCGGCGAAGGAAAACCGCAAGGACGCCCGCCGCGCCGCCGCCGAGGCGCGCGAAAAGGGCAATGCCCTGCGCAAGGCGGCCAAGGCGGCTGAGGCGGATGTCGCGAAGCTGCAGGGCCAGCTCTCGGCGCTCGACCGCGCGATGTTCGATCCGTCGAACGCCGAGCCGGCGCTGGCGAAGCTCACCATGACCGACCTGATGAAGCGCCGCGCCGATGTGGCGGCGAAGATCGAGGCGGCGGAACTGGCCTGGATGGAAGCCAGCGAGGCGCTGGAGGGTATCGGGGGGTGACTCATGTTCCCCTCCCGCTTGCGGGAGGGGCTAGGGGAGGGGCCGACGGGGCGGCTCGAGCCGAGGTTGTGCCACGCGCGATTCTGCCATCCCCTCCCCCGACCCCTCCCGCAAGCGGGAGGGGAGCACGCCATCACCGCACCAATCCCTCCGTCGCGTAAAACCGCGCCAGCGCGGCGCGCGTGGGCAGCGCCACCTTCGGCAGCGCCCAGCCGTCGAACTCCGCCCGGTAGCGCCGCCGGTTCCGCCGCGAGGTGACGGCGATATGGTGCAGCATCACCCATTTCACACTGTCCCGCCCGCCAGCCAGCGCGCCGAGCCGGTCCGGCTCGAACCAGCAACGGCGGACATAGCGATACAGGCTGGTGGCCGCATCGAGGTCGAGCAGGATCACCCCCGTCGCCCGGGCCAGCCGCTGCGGGAACAGGCGCGAATAATTGCCTTCGATCACCCAGCGTTCGCCGGCGATCGCTGCATCGTGGAGCGCGGCAAATTCGTCTGCCGGGCGCGGCACCCAGTCGGTGCCGGGCAGATGGTGGAGCTGGTCGAGATGCACCACCGGCACGTCCCGCGCGCGCCCGATCGCCACTGCCA
This sequence comes from Sphingomonas sp. DMC8, assembly GCF_056314185.1. Classification (NCBI taxonomy): domain Bacteria; kingdom Pseudomonadati; phylum Pseudomonadota; class Alphaproteobacteria; order Sphingomonadales; family Sphingomonadaceae; genus Sphingomonas; species Sphingomonas sp. DMC8. The sequence goes on from NZ_JBQUYV010000001.1 coordinate 311,198, forward strand.
GCGTCGATTTGCCGCTGTTCGACGGACCCATGATGCAGATGCGCGGCCCCAGCATGTCGAGCCGCGTCGTCCCGCTTTGCTGCCGCATCCCCGCCTCCCGCATCGCGTGGCGGGGCGATGCGCTATTCCGCGCCGCCTGTCGAGGGGATGCCCCGGCGCGCGGGGTACACGCGCCGGGGCAGGGGCTCAGCCATGATGCTCATGGTGCGGCTCGGGATGCGGGTGCGGATGCTGCCCGCCCGAGGGTTGATGGTAGGCGACCCGCGGCGGTGCGGCGTAGCGCGGCGGCTGGGGCGGGCCCCAATGCTGCTGCGGCGCCGGCTGCCGCCCGGCCGACATCGACTGGGCATATGGGGCCTGACCATATTGCCCGTTGGCGCGGAAGGGCCGGTCGAACCGGCTCGTCTGTGCCTGCCCCGGATTGGGCCGCGACCAGGGTTGGCCGCCGGAGGGGCCGCGTGCCGGCACCCGCGACGCATCGAGCGGCCGGGCCGTCGCCGCCATCGCCGGGCGACCGTGATTGGCCGAGGCGAAGGCATTGGGGTTGTGCCACGCCGCCATCAGGTGCGACTGCTGGTTGCTGGTCGGCGCGATATGCGCTTCGTGCGCCGCGGCCAGTTCCTGCGCCCTTGCCTGCGCCTGCACGCCGCCCGGCCCGCCATTATAGCTGACATGGGTGACATTATTCACCACCACGTTGCGCTGGTAGACATTGGTGACGTTGGTGACGTTGGTGACGTTGGTCACCGTCTTGTTGTAAAAGACGTGACCGCCATTCCAGTATCCGCCCTGATAGCCGAAGCCGGTATAGCCAAAGCCATAGGATACGCCGCCGTAGAAGCCGACATGCGGCCCCCAATAGCCCGAATGGAAGACATAGACGCCGCCCGACCAGCCCCACCAGGGCGGAGTCCACAACAGGCCGGGGCGCGGCGCGCGGACCCAGGTGCCCGGCACCCAGAAATAGGATTCGCTGTAATCGTCCCAGGCCCAATAGCCTGGCGTCCAGATATAGTCCGGTCCCGGCAGCGGCGGCTGCGCATAGACGGGCAGCGGCGGCGGTGCGAGATGCACGCTGATGCCGATCGAAACCTGCGCCGAGGCAGTGCCCGCGCAGGGGAAAGCCGAGGCCAGAATGGTCGCGGCGGCCCATAGCTTCTTCATGGTGATCGCTCCTGCGTGTCCCCCGCAGTGATCCGGGAAATAAAGCAGGCTGGATGAACGCTGAATTGCTGATCCGGCACTTGCGCAGATTTTCAGGGTTAACGCGCGGGGAAGGGCTCCCAGCGCGCCGGATCGCAGCGCAATGTATCTGCCGGGGCCGGCGCGGACAGGCCTGGCGGCAGTGGCGAGGCGCCGCCCGGCCCGACGGCAAGATCGGCGAAGGCGACCAGCCACCGCGCCGCCGGATCGAACGCCACGCCGTCCAGCGTTGCGCCGATGGGATGGCCGGCATCGTGCCCGCGCATCACCAGCGTGCCGCCATCGCCGCGCACTGCGCGCAGCACGATGTCGCGATAGACCGGAATCGAAAGGCCGATCGCATGGGCGTCATAGCGCGTGTCGAAATCGATCGGCCGTGCCACGCCGCGCAGGCAGACATCGTCATAGACGATGCGCTGCACCAGCCCGCCCCGGCTCGCGTCGCTCTTGATGCGCAGGCCGGCGGTGGTGCCGTCGAAGGTTGCGCCCCGCACCAGAATGTCGCTGACCCCGGCATTGGTCTCGCTGCCGATCGACAGGCCGTGACCGGCATAGAAATGGCTGTCGAGGATCGAGACGTGCCGCGTCGCGCCCTTGCCGGCCTTGATCGCGATATTGTCGTCGCCGGTGCGGATATAGGCATGGGCGATGGTGATGTCCTGCGATGCGCCCGGATCGATACCGTCGGTGTTGCGGGCTTCGGCCGGCGTGTCGATCCGTACCCCCCAGAAAGTCGCGCCTTGCACATTGTTCATCGCGACATGGAAATTGGCGGCGTTGCGCAACGTGATGCGATAGAAGACGATATCGCGGGCGTCGTCGATTTCGATCAGCCGGGGATTGTTCTGCTTGCCGCCGTCGCGCTGTGCCTGGCGGGCGAGCTGCCACCACGTCGCGCCGCCGCGTCCCGTCATCGCCGCGCCGCCGCGCCCGTCGATCACGCCATCGCCGACGATGCCGCCGCCGCGCGTACCGGCAAAGCGCAGGAACGGCGCGCACCCCTTGCCCTTGTCGTCGATCGTGCCGCAGCGCCCGGCCAGGTCATAGGCGCGCGGATCGGGGCTGGCGGCGAGCACCGCGCCGGCATCGATCCACAGCGTGACGCCGGACTTCATGGCGAGCGGCCCGCTCTCGAACCGCCCGCTCGCCGTCCCCGGCACCAGCCGCACCGCCGCGCCGGCACGGCAATGGTCGATCGCCGCCTGCAGCCGCCGCGTGTCGGTGCCGGGGGCGGGGTCGGGCTGGGCGGCGAGGGTGGTGCAGACGGCGGCGGGCAGGGCCGGCTCGGTCACGGTTCGCCGGTCCTGCGCATGGGCGGGGAGGGCAGGCAGGCAGGCGGCGAGGAACAGGATCGGGCGCAGGGGGAGCATCGGGATACGCGGCATGGGGGCACTCGCTGGGGTGGCGGGCGTTTCTATACCGGGCATCACGCGAGCCCAAGGGCCTAAGTCATGCGGGGGAATGCGGGGACAGGGTAATGCGGGGACAGCAGGGTAATGCGGGGACAGTATATCTATTCTCCTGGTAATGCTGGGACAGTATACCTATTTCATCCCCTTCCGCCGCCCCGGCTTGCCGGGCGCCAGCTTTCGCCCGAGCGCTGCTTCCCAATCCCCCACCAGCTCCGGTGCCGCCAGCGGCCGGCCGGTGCGCAGGCGCGCCTCGATCGCGTCGGCCTGGGCTTCCCCCTCAGCGTCGAGGTCGGCTGCTTCCAGCCCGTGCTGCAGCAGCGCGCGCCAGTTGCGGACATGGCTGCCGAGCGCGGCGATGTCGGTCAGCGGATCGTCGGCGCTGCGTCGTCCATTGATGTGGCTGCGCGCGCTCGACCAGCGCCAGTCGGCGGCCTCTGCCACCAGACCCGCCGCCACCGGGTTGCGCTCGACATAGCGCACCGCTGCCATCAGATGCGCGTCATCCATCGGATAGCTGGCGAAGCGGCCCTGGAACAGGTGCCCGGTCCAGCCCTCTCGAAGATTGACATGGCGGGTATAGCGCCGATGCGCCTCCCCCAGCATCGCCCGCAGCCCGTCGGCCGTTTCGGGGACAAGGATGAGGTGGACGTGATTGTCCATCAGGCACCACGCCAGGCACCGCGTACCGCTCGCCGCCGCCGCCTCGCGCAGCAGGGAGAGGTAGAGCGTGCGGTCCTCCTCGCAGAAGAATACCGGCAATCGGCGGTTCCCCCGCTGCGTCACATGATGCGCCACGCCCGGCACAACGATCCGCGAAAGCCTTGCCATGGGTGGAGGCTAGGCGGGCGGGGTAGGGGAGTCAAATAGGTATACTGTCCCCGAATTCCCCTGTCCCCGAATTCCCCCGAATTCCCACGTCGAGAAAGTTACTGCCAGCCTCTCAGCATCCGCTCCAAACCTTCCGTGACTCGAGCAAGGCGCTCAAAGTCAACTTTATCCGGCGTATCTTCCGGAGTGTGATAGTAAGGATAACGGAACGGAGCGGTGTCGGTGATCATCAACGACGGTACGTCGATCTTGCCGAAGGACCAGTGGTCGGACCATTCGATGCCCTGAACGAAGCCGGGCGCGGTTCCGCCAACGCTTGGGAATTGCGCAACTGCGCGAAACGCTGCGACCGCGCGCCGCACGAGCGGACGCGAGGAGACGGTACCCACGAACGCAACGAAGTTGCCGGTGCCGGGGTACAGCGCGCCGAGCGGAAAGGGATAATGCTGGCTATCCGCCTGATCGCTGTAGAAGCCTAAGGTTTCCAGCGAGAACATGGCACTCGGTTTCAGCCCCCTGTCCGCCAGCGCCCGGGCATAAACGAGACTGCCCATCCGGTCGGTTTGAAAATATGGCGGCTCTTCATTCGCAAAGAAGACCAGTCGCATGCGGACCTTCGCCTCGCCTCGCTGGTCGGCCAGCATACGCGCCAATTCCATCAGGGCTGCGGCGCCACTGGCATTGTCGTTGGCACCGGGCATGTCGCCGACGCTGTCATAATGTGCTCCGACCACCAGTGTCGGTGCGCCGGGAACGGCAGGCTCAATCATCGCTTCGAGATTGGCCGCCCGCCCCCCGTCAAAGGTCTGACGCGCGACTTTATAGCCAAGCATTGTCAGCGTGCGCTCGATGTAGGCAGCGGCTTTGGCATAGCCGGGTGCATGGCCTATGTTATGCGGCCTAGTACCGATCGCGACGACATGGGAGCGGAGACGCCGAGCAAGATCGCTTTCGGCCGAACTTAGCGCAGGCAAGGGCCCGGCCCACGACTTGCCTGGAACTGAGGTCATCCAGCACAGCGCCATTAGAGGTGTCAGGAAGAGCGCGGTCAGAATCGCTATCACGATCAAACGCGTGCTATTTTCCCCTATCCACGCCCGCATGGCTCCTCCCTCTTCGCAACGGTATCCACCTTTCGTGCTGTCGTCCATCTTGCGGATGCAAAGAGCAGGGAAATGTGGGGACAGGAGCAGCGAAATGTAGGGACAGGGGGAAATATAGGCAGGAAATATAGGGACAGGAAATCAAGGGACAGTATCCAATTTACCTCCCGCCAACCCCTTTCCTACACCCCTTGTTCTGAGTATGTTCCGATCTTTCGTTTGCCGGCCCGGGAGCGACCGGGAATAATGCGGGGACAGTATACCTATTCGCCCGCTTTCCGCCGCCCCGGCTTGCCGGGCGCCAGCTGTCGCCCGAGCGCTGCTTCCCAATCCCCCACCAGCTCCGGTGCCGCCAGCGGCCGGCCGGTGCGCAGGCGCGCCTCGATCGCGTCGGCCTGGGCTTCCCCCTCGGCGTCGAGGTCGGCTGCTTCCAGCCCGTGCCGCAGCAGCGCGCGCCAGTTGCGGACATGGCTGCCGAGTGCGGCGATGTCGGTTAGCGGATCGTCGGCGCTGCGTCGTCCATTGATGTGGCTGCGCGCGCTCGACCAGCGCCAGTCGGCGGCCTCTGCCACCAGACCCGCCGCCACCGGGTTGCGCTCGACATAGCGCACCGCTGCCATCAGATGCGCGTCATCCATCGCATAGCTGGCGAAGCGGCCCTGGAACAGGTGTCCGGTCCAGCCCTCGCGAAGATTGACATGGCGGGTATAGCGCCGATGCGCCTCCCCCAGCATAGCGCGCAGCCCGTCGGCCGTTTCGGGGACGAGGATGAGGTGGACGTGATTGTCCATCAGGCACCACGCCAGGCACCGTGTGCCGCTCGCCGCCGCCGCCTCGCGCATCAGGGAGAGGTAGAGCGTGCGGTCCTCCTCGCAGAAGAATACCGGCAACCGGCGGTTCCCCCGCTGCGTCACATGATGCGCCACGCCCGGCACAACGATCCGCGAAAGCCTTGCCATGGGTGGAGGCTAGGCGGGCGGGGTAGGGAAGTCAAATAGGTATACTGTCCCCGAATTGCCTGAAGCTGTTCGAATATGCAATCTCGTTTAGCGTAAGACAGGCCGAGCGGGGGTAGCTGGTGAACGTTGGGGGTAGGCGGCAGCAATGCGGGGACAGGAGCAATGCGGGGACAGTATACCTGTTTGGCGTTCCCGTGCGGCGCTAGTTTGTGCTCCGGGTGTACAGTCGGCGGCCGTCGACCCAGGTTTCGACGACCGCAATTTCCGCGATCGCGGTCGGCTCTACGCAACACGGATCCTCGCCCAGAATCACCAGATCGGCGCGTTTGCCTTCTTCCAGCGTGCCGACGAGATGGTCGGCATGGCATTGCCAGGCGGAGAAAATCGTCTGGGCCTTCAGTGCCAGCTCGACCGGGATGCACTCGTCCGGGTTGAGCACTTTGCCGTTGCCTTCCATGATCCGCGTGACCGCCGCCTGAACGCGGGCCAGCGGCGCCATTGGCGATACGCCGTAGTCGCTGTGCATCGAAAATTTGATGCCAGCCGCATGGGTGGAGGCGCAGCGGTCCAGCAAATCGGCGCGTTCCTGGTCAAGAAGGTTGCACAAGGCCGCACCCCATTTGGTCACATGCAGCATCAGGAAGGAGGGGACCACCTCCAGCAATCTGAGCTTCTCGAGCTGGTCGTCGTGCATGATCGAGCAATGTTCGATACGGTTGCGCAAGGCGGGATCGAAGCCATGGCCCTGCGCCTGCGCATAGCCGGCGAGCGCATTGTCGATCGCGGCGTCGCCATTGGCATGGATCATCACTTGTAAATGCTGCCTGTTGGCCGTGCCAATCAACTTGCCGAGCAATTGCGCGGGCGCATCGCAGTTGCCGTTGATGTCCGTCCCCATATAGTCGCGCTGGCAGCGTTCCAGCGTCCACGCGGTGTAAGGATCGCGCTGCAGGCCGGTGGCGCCCTGGTTTGATCCGTCGGCAAACAGCTTTACCGCCTGCTGCAGGAACATCGGATCGTCGAGCACTGGCCGCCAATCCTTCATCGCCTCGGCCGCCTTATCGACCTCCCATTCGTCGACGAAGCGCGCGCTGCCTAGCCTTGGCGGATGCTGAAGCAGCATCGCGGCCTTTATCAGCAGTATCTCGGCGGCATGGCCTACCGCGATGCCCATCGCGGCATCGCTGATCATCGTGTTGCCGTTGGCCAGTGCTTCGCGAAAGAGCGCGGTGATATTGCCGAGTACGGTCTCCAAACCCGAAAGGATGAGCTGCAGCCGGTGGTCGCCCAGCATTTCCTGCAGCTTCATCTGCGCCGGCAAATCGACCATCACCCCCGATGCTTCGCCCTGAGCAGGGCCGCTATAGAAGGTCGCGATCTTGCCGCCTTCCACCTCGGGCGGGGTGCCATGGGCCAACCCGGCGAGTTGCAGCACGCGGCGGTTGACATAGGTGAAATGGCCGGAGCCGGAATTGACGAAAATCGGGTTCTGTTCCGCTGCACGGTCGTGGCCGAACACTTCGTCGAGCGTTTCGACCGTCATGTTCGTCCAGCCGTCGGTGAGCTGCGAGGAATCGAACCCGGCGCCGAAAATCCACGTGTCCCGGTCCGCTGCCTTTGCAACCGCGTTGCGGAGCTGCGCGACCACCCAAGTCCAGGTATAGGTCTGGCCCGGTTGCGGGCCGAGATCGAGCCAGGACATGGTGCCGGCGCTGGCGACGATATGGACGTGCGGATCGATGAAGCCGGGCATCAGCGTCTGTCCGCCGAGGTCCACCTCGTGCGTGCCATGTGGTGCCTTTTGGCGCAGATCGGCGAGCGTGCCGACGGCGGTGATATGGTGGCCTTCGATCAGCAGCGCCTCGACCTTGCGGACATCATCGCGCATGGTGCGGATCGTTCCACCGTAGAACAGATAGGCTGGTTTGTGGAAAAGCTCGGCAATCTCCGCGCCGGCAGCCTTCAGCGCTGATACCGCGTGACCGATATCATGTTCCAGCTCTTCCAGGCTTTTCGACGCAATATGCTGGAATTGCGCGCGGGCGGATGGAAATCGTGAGCAGGCGCAGCCTGATTCCATGATCTATTCCCTACCGGATGGACCGATACGAGAATGTCACCCCGGCCTCGCAAATGCTATCTGATCTCGTGCCATTTCGGATAAATCTACTATTGTTCAAATAGGTGTGCATGATGGTCGGTGGCATTTATGGTCGGAGTGCGTTGCGTCTGCATTTTTCAAGTGGATGACTTCAGCCGTATTTTGCTTGCCAAAATCCCAAAAGGAAGACGGGGCAGGGAAATGCGGGGACAGGGGAAATGCGGGGACAGTATACTGAATTATCTTTCGCAAGCCCTCTTTCCTACACTCATTGTTCTTCTTATGTTCCGATCTTTCGTCCGCCGGCCCGGGAGCGACCGATCATGGATATTTGCAACGATGCTTTTGCGCTCCCGGGTGCTCTCTCCGCCGCACGCCCGCTTCGCCCCGGCATCTGCAACCGAAATCGCCGCGTGAGCCTAAACTTCCTAAACTTAGCCACCTGCCGCCGCCGCGCCCCGGCGCCTTCGCGGCCGCTCGACGGCGCGCGCACGCGCTGCGGACCGCGGCCTGTCGCGCTTCCGCTCGGCCCTGAAAAACATGTCGCGAGCCTAAACTTCCTAAACTTAGCTACCCGCAACCGCCGCGCCCCGGCGCCCGCGCGCCCGCTCGACGGCCCGCGCAAAAGCTGTAGAACGCGGCTCAACGGGGAGTGAGGCACGCATGACGGAATCGGTTCAGGAGCCCTGCGCGGCAGAGATGCGGCTGGTGATCGGCGCATCGTCGCTGGGGACGATCTTCGAATGGTATGATTTCTTCATCTGGGGCACGCTGACCGCCACGGGCATTCTGGGCCGCACCTTCTTCCCCTCGGGCAACGAGACGCTGGCGACGTTGCTCTCCTGGGCTACCTTTGCGGTCGGTTTCGGATTCCGCCCGCTGGGCGCGATCCTGTTCGGCTATCTGGGCGACAAGATGGGGCGGAAATATACCTTTCTCGTCACCATCACCCTGATGGGCTTTGCAACCGCGGGCATCGGCCTCATCCCCGGCTATGCACAGATCGGAATCACGGCGCCGATCCTGATTTTGTCGCTGCGGGTGCTGCAAGGCATGGCGCTGGGTGGCGAATATGGCGGCGCGGCAATCTATGTCGCCGAACATTCGCCCAGCGGCCGCGCCGGTTTCCACACCAGCTTCATCCAGGCGAGCGTGGTCGGCGGCTTCGTGCTCAGCCTGGCGGTGGTGCTGCTGTTCAAGCTGGGCTTCGCATCGGTATGGGATGCCTGGGGCTGGCGGCTGCCTTTCCTGTTTTCGCTGCTGTTGCTCGCCGTGTCGCTGTGGATGCGTCTGAAGCTGTCCGAAAGCCCGGTGTTTCGCGCGATCAAGGAAGCGGGCGAGACGGCCGGCAACCCGTTCATCGAAAGCTTCACCTATCCAGGCAACAAGCGCCGGCTGTTCGTGGCGCTGTTCGGCATCGCCGCTGGGCTGACCGTCGTGTGGTATACGGCGATGTTCTCGGTGCTGTCGTTCCTGTCCGGGCCGATGCAGATGGACCAGACGGCGGCGCAGCTCATCACGGCCGCCGGCGCAGTGATCGGCATGGGATTCTTCGTCCTGTTCGGCGCGATTTCGGACCGGTTCGGGCGCAAGCCGCCGATCGTGATCGGCTATGCGCTCACGCTGCTGTTCCTCTTCCCCTGTTTCTGGGTGATCGGCAGCGCTGCCAATCCGGGGCTGGCCCGAATGTCGCTGCGCGAGCCGGTGGTCGTGGCCGGGCCGCATTGCGCCTATGACCCGTTCAGCACGAAGCAGCTCGACGAGTGCGGCCGTCTGCTCGATCATCTCTCGAAGCGCGGCATCCGCTACAAGACCGAAAAGTCGCCCACCGTCTATGTCACGGTCGGCGGGCAGGTGGTGCCGCAGTCCGACCCGGCCTCGCTCGATGCCGCGCTCAAGGATGTCGGCTACCGCTTCGACAAGGTCGTGCCGGGCCCGGTGAACATCGTGATGATCCTGCTCGGCATGGTGGTGCTGATGGCGCTGTCAGGCGCCACCTATGGCCCGGTGGCGGCGCTGCTCAGCGAGATGTTCCCCTCACGCATCCGCTATTCGTCGATGTCGATCCCCTATCATGTCGGCACGGGCTATTTCGGCGGATTCCTGCCCTTTATCAGCCAGTATATGGTCGCGCGCACCGGCAACCCCACCGCCGGCCTGTGGTACACCTTCATCGTCGTGGCGATCGCGCTGCTGGTTACGCTGTTCGGATTGCGCGAGACGGTGGCGCCAGGCAGCCGGGGGCGCTAACCGGCGGGGATGACGGACTCTCCCCTTCGCCTGCGCCTCGACGGTGCTGCCCTGGTCGCCAACTGGAAGCTGCTTGCCCGGTTGAGCGGCACGGCGGCGTGCGGCGCGGCGGTGAAGGCCAATGGTTACGGCCTTGGCGCGCGCGGCGTGGTGACGCGGCTGGCCGAGGCGGGGTGCCGCGACTTCTTCGTCGCCTGCTGGGCGGAGGCGCGGGCGCTTGCCGATCTGGGCGTGACCGTCTCTGTGCTCCACGGCGTGCGGGCCGAGGACATGGCCGACCGGCCGGCATATGCCCGTCCGGTGCTGGCGAGTGCCGAACAGGTGCGGCGCTGGCGCGAGGCCGGCGGCGGCGCGTGCGACGTGATGGTCGATACCGGCATGAACCGGCTCGGCGTTTCGCCGCAGCAGGTGGCCGAAGGGCTGCTCGACGGGCTGGCGGTCGAGACGCTGCTCAGTCACCTCGTCGCCTCGGAAGAGGATGTGCCGCTAAACGCCCGCCAGCGCGATGCGTTCGCGGCGCTTGCGGGGCGGACGGGCGCGCGGCGGATGAGCCTGGCCAATTCGGGCGGCATCGCGCTGGGGGACGGCTATCAGTTCGACCTCACCCGGCCGGGCATCGCCCTTTACGGCGGGCGGCCCTGTGCCGCGCTGGCGGGCATCCGCCAGGTGGTGACGCCCGAGGCGCAAATCCTACAGCGTCGCCGCGTCGCCGCGGGGGACACGATCGGCTACAACGCCACCTATACCGCGCCGCGCGATATGGAAGTGGCGATCCTCAACCTCGGTTATGCCGATGGCTATCTGCGCTGCTTCTCAAGCCGGGGATGGGCGCTGGCGGGTGCTGCGGTTCTGCCGGTGGTGGGGCGCGTCTCGATGGACCTGACGGCCATTTGCGTCGACACGGCACCGGACCTGGCCGAAGGCGATTGGGTGGCCATCGCCTATGACTTGCCGGAAATGGCGGCGCTGAGCGGCCTGTCGCAATACGAACTGCTGACCGGCCTGGGCGCGCGCTTCGACCGGGCTTGGGGATGAGCGCGTTGTTGCAAAATATTTCATATACGAAATTTGTTGTAATTTTACAACATTTTCCCGAAAATGTCTTCAGCTTTGCGTCTGATCCTTTTCTCGATCTCAGGTCTTCCACATAAGTTCCTCTTCACTAAAAAAGGGGAACCCAATGAAAATGTCAGTCCTGGGCTGCGCTTCTGCGCTTGCGATCGTTGTCGGGGTGGCGCCCACGGCCGCATGGGCGCAAAGCGCTGAAACCAAGCAAACGGCGGATCGGCAGCAAGCTCCGGCGGAAGAGGCGCCGGTCAATCAGGACGGTGAAGTGGTCGTCACCGGCACGCGCCTCACACTTCCGAACCTCCGGTCGCTGCAGCCGACCATTTCGACCAATGCGCAGTACCTTCAGGATCGCGGCCTGAACAACATTGCCGACGCCTTGAACGAACTGCCCACGATCCGCGGCAGCGTCACGCCGGCAGGGTCGCAGGGATCGTTTGGCCAGGGGGTCAACTTCGTCAACCTGTTCAACAATGGTTCAAACCGGACCCTCACGCTTGTCAACGGGCGTCGTTTCGTAACGTCGAATGTCAACACGCAGTTCAACCAAGGATCGGCTGGCACGCAGGTCGACCTTAACGTCATCAACTCGCTTCTGGTCGATCGGATTGATCAGATCGGTATTGGCGGCGCGCCGACCTATGGTTCGGATGCAATCTCGGGCACCGTCAACGTGATTCTGCGCGACCGGTTCAATGGTCTGCGCGCGAACCTGACCGCAGGTGTCACGCAGGAAGGCGATGGCGGCAATCACAGCTACAGCTTTTTGGGTGGCAAGGACTTTCTGGAAGGCCGCCTCAACATCACTCTCGCTTATCAGCACGACAAGCAGGATGGCGTATTGTACAATGCGCGTGACTTCCTACGGAAGAACCTCGGTGGCGCCACCAACCCGACTGACGCTCAGGCGCTGGCACTTGGACGCACCGCCGCATCTGGCATCACCAGCCTGAACGATGGGCGCGTTAACACCAACTTCGGTTATAACAATTCTACGACGGATGGATTCCCCGGCACGATCCAAATTCTCAACGAAACGATTTATTATTTGAATCGTGGCGGTGTGATTACGGCTGCGACGGGAAATAGCGCTGCGGTACGGAACTGGCAGTTCAACGGGCAGGGAAATCTGGTTCCTTTCAACAAGGGTATCATCTTTCCGAGTATCTATGCCAGCGGCGGCGACGGTTTCCGCTTCAACGACTATTCGCAGATCACCAGCGATCTGAGCCGCGATATCTATAACGCATTCGCGCATTTCGACGTGTCGGATTCGCTCAAGCTCTTTGCGGAAGGGGAATATTTCCGCTCGCGCGCCGACGAACTGGTGCAGCAGCCCACCTTTAACAGCAACCTGTTTGGTGGGTCGAGCGGAGCACTGACGTTCCGTTCCGACAGCCCGTTTCTGACTGCGCAAGCGCGTGGACAACTTCAGGCGCTGGGTATCACCAGCTTCCAGGTGTCGCGCGCATCGGACGATCTTGCGGACCTGACGGGCTACAACATCACCAATCTCTGGCGCGGCGTTGTTGGTGCTCGCGGTGATTTCGATATCGGTAAGCGCAAGTTCCGTTACGAAGTTTCGTTCAACTATGGTCGGAACGTCATTCACGATTATAGTCAGGATCTAAACGCGCAGAACTTCATTAATGCCGTGAACGTTACTACGGACGGCAATGGCAGGATCGTTTGCACTGCCACTCCCGCCTATCAGGCAGCACCGGGCGGCACGCCCGTTGCTGATCCGAATTGCGTCCCGCTCAATCTGCTGGGTAGCGGCGTTTCGACGCCTGCTGCGCGCGCCTATGTTATTGCCAACAACCTGACGCGCAGCGTGCTCGAGCAGCAGGTTTTCAATGCCAACGTGGGTGGTTCGCCCTTTTCACTGTTCGGCAACGACACCGCATTCAACCTTGGCTTTGAACATCGCCGTGAATCCGGTGCGTTCACGCCCAGCAGTTTCCAACAGCAGGGGCTCGGCCGTTCGGTGGCGATTTCACCGGTTTCCGGTCATTACACGCTCAATGAAGGTTTCGGCGAAATCGCTCTGCCATTCATTTCCGCAGACAATCACGTTCCCTTTATAAATAAGCTGACGCTGACGGGAAGCGGTCGCTATGTCGACAACTCGGTGAATGGTAGTTTCTTCTCCTGGTCTGCGGGGGGATTCTATTCACCGATTCGCGACATTACGTTCCGCGGTAATTATACGAAGTCGTTCCGTGCGCCGGCAATTACTGAGCTGTTCCTGCCGATTTCGAGCGCATTTTCTTCCGTAACGGATATCTGTTCGCCGGGGAACATCAACGGCGGCCCGGTGCCTGACATCCGCAAGCGCAACTGCACGGCGTTCCTGGCCAAGTACCCGAATGCGACGCCGCTAGATGCCGCCGCGGCGACAGTTCCGTCGCGGAGCGGCGGTAACCCGGGGCTGCAAAACGAAGTCGCGCGAAGCTTCACCTACGGCGTTCAGTTTCAGCCGCGTTTCGTGCCGGGGCTGTCGATGACGGCTGACTATATCGACATCCGCATTGCCAACCCGATCCAGAGTCTGACCGTCTCGCAGATTGTTCAGGGCTGCTTCGACAATGCTCAATTCAATACGGCCGATCCGGCGCGCGGCAACAGCTTCTGCTCGTTGATCCGCCGTTATGAAACCGGGCAGGGCGGGACAGCGGCGAATGGCGGCGATCGTGGTGGTCAGGTTGTCAACGATCCTGCAAATCCCGGCGTCAACTATGGATATGTCAACGGGAAGAGAATCTTCTTCTCGGGTATTCAGGCGACTTTGAACTACCAGACCTCGCTTCGCGGACTGGGAATCGGGGGCACGTTCGAGGCTGATGTCGTGAGCCTTTACGTGCGCCGTCGCCTGATCGACGTGACCGGCGTCGCACCGGTCCGTACCGACGGCACGTTCGGTGATCCCAAGTGGCAGGGCCAGGTCAACCTGCGCTATTCAAATGCCGTTTGGGGAATTAGCACCTCCATCAATATTGTCGGTCGACAGATTGCGGCGCGGACCGGTCTGTCAACCGATCTGCGTGAATTCAACGTGATCGATCCATACGCGACTGTGAATGGCTCTGCGTTCATCAAGGTTGGCGATTCCTATCGTCTCACCTTTTCTGTCACGAACCTGTTCAACCGTATCGGTCAGGAATATTACGGCTATTATCCTACCACGCTGATCAACGACTATCTGGGTCGGCGCTTCACCGTGGGTGCGCGGGTCAACTTCTGATCTGAACCGCTAAATTAAAAAGGGGTCGCAGGTATCGCCTGCGGCCCCTTCTCTTCGCCTTGGTGCAGAATGCCTGTGGGTTTCTCAGGCGTTCTGCTCCTTTGCGGCCCCGTCAGCGTCAGCCGCGCTCAACGCACATGGCAATGCCCATGCCGCCGCCTATGCATAGGGTGGCGAGACCCTTCTTAACGTCGCGCTTCTGCATTTCGTGGAGCAGCGTGGTCAGGATGCGCGCGCCCGATGCGCCGATCGGGTGGCCGATGGCGATGGCGCCGCCGTTCACATTCACCTTGTCGGCGTCCCAGCCCAGTTCCTTGCCGACCGAGAGCGCCTGTGCGGCAAACGCCTCATTGGCTTCGATCAGGTCGAGATCGGCGACGGTCCAGCCGGCCTTCTCCAGCGCCTTGCGGCTCGCGGGTACCGGACCGATGCCCATGATCGACGGGTCGACGCCCGTGCTCGCCCAGCTCCGGATCGTCGCCAGGATCGGCGCGCCGCGCTTTTCGGCTTCCTCCCGGCTCATCAGCACCAGCGCCGCCGCGCCGTCGTTCAGGCCCGAGGCATTGGCGGCGGTTACGGTGCCGTCCTTCTTGAACGCCGGCTTGAGCCCCGACACGCCCTCCACCGTCGCACCCGCGCGGATATATTCGTCATCGGCGACCACCGTCTCGCCCTTGCGGGTCTTGATCGTCACCGGCGCGATCTCGTCCTTGAAGCGCCCTTCGGCACGCGCCTTCTCCGCCAGATTCTGCGAGCGCACCGCGAACGCATCCTGGTCGGCGCGCGTCACCTGATACTGCTCGGCCAGGTTCTCGGCCGTAATGCCCATGTGATAGCCGTTGAACACGTCGGTCAGGCCGTCCTTGATCATCGTGTCAACGAGGCTCAGGTCGCCCATCTTGGTGCCGGGGCGCAGCGATTGGGCGTGCGGGCTCATCGACATCGATTCCTGCCCGCCGGCGACGATGATCGACGCATCGCCGTTACGGATCGACTGGAAGCCGAGCGCCACCGCGCGCAGGCCCGAGCCGCAGACCTGCTGCACGCTCCATGCCGGCACTTCCTTCGGCACCCCCGCGTTCATCGACGCCTGGCGGGCGGGGTTCTGCCCCTGTGCCGCGGTGAGCACCTGGCCGAGAATGACTTCGGAGACTTCCTCGCCCTTCACGCCCGCTTCGGCCAGCGCCGCCTCGATCGCGATGCGCCCCAGCTCGTGCGCGGGGGTGGCGGCAAAGGCGCCGAGAAAGCTGCCCACCGGGGTGCGCTTGGCGGCGGTGATCACGACTTCGGTCATGGAATTCTCCTGCGAGTGTGTTTGGCGGCTATCTAGTGCGGGGAAGCGCGGTTAACCAGCCCGCCAGTGGTTCCCACACCGCATGGCGCGCCCGCCCGCCCACGATCATGCCGACATGGCCCAGCGCCAGCTCGCGCACTTCGCCCAGCCGCGCGGCGCTGGCGGCGGGGACGATGCGGTCGCTGGTCGAAACGAGCGACAGCGCCGGCATCTGCAGCCGTTCCGGCACAATCGGCGCACCCGCCACCTGCCAGCGTCCGCGACCGGGCAGATCGGCCGAGAGGAAATCGTCGAACAGCTGCCGCCCCGCGCCATAGGTGAGCGGCGCGCCGCCATTGGCCCAGTCCTCCAGCACCACAAAGGCGCGCGCTTCCGGATCGCGCCGGCGCAACCGGCCGAATCGTTCATATTTCAGGATCGTGCGGCGCGGATCGAGCTGCCAGAAGCCGGCCTGCAGCACTTCCATCGGCACCAGCCCCAGCGCCTCGCAAGTGGGGTGCGCCTGGTCCCACAGCGCCGACATGCCCTCCAGCGCCGCGCCATAGCCGGAAAAATGCCAGGGCGCCGCGATCGTCACCAGCCCGGCGACCGGCATCGCCTGCGCCGCCGCGATCGCCATGGTGCCGCCCAGGCAATAGCCGGCCAGCACCGGCGGCCGCCGCAACTGGCGGAGCAGGGGCAGCAGCAGCCCCTCGACATGGCCGGTAATGTCGAGCGCGCGTTCGCCCGGCGCGGGGCTGCCCCAATCGACCAGCATCGGCCGAACCCCCTGCCGCGCCAGCCAGCGCAGCAGCGAATTGCCGCGTGCCAGATCGAGCACCAGCGGCGGGTTGATCAGCGATGGCACGAACACGACCGGCTGCCCATGGCCGCCATAGTCGCGCAGCACCGCCCGCCCGGCACGGGCGATTACCGGCCGTTCGGGGCGCGGGGCAGGGCGCGGCGCCTGCTGATAAGCGGCAAGGCCGGCAAGTGCCGCAGCGCGTCGTTCGGGCGATGCTGCAGTTTCGCTGCGCAAAAGCTGCAGAAATAGCGGCAAGGGGCGCGGCCCTTGTTGCGACGCGGCAGAAACTGTTGTTAGGTAAGGATCTGTCACGCGCGAGGTTCCCATGAAGAAAGCTGCATCAGGAAGCGGGCCGGTCATCATCAAGAAATATGCGAACCGCCGCCTCTACAACACGGAAACTTCCTCTTACATCACGCTCGACCATCTCGCCGCGATGACGCGCGAAGGCCGCGACTTCAAGGTGGTCGATGCCAAGACCGAGGAGGACATCACCCACAATGTCCTCACCCAGATCATCATGGAAGAGGAAGCGCGCGGCCAGACGATGCTGCCGGTCAATTTCCTCCGCCAGCTGATCGCGCTCTATGGCGATTCGATGCAGGCGATGGTGCCGGGCTATCTCGAAGCGTCGATGGAAAGCTTCCGCCGCAACCAGGAACAGTTCAAGTCGGCGGTCGAAGGCGCCTTCGCCAATTCGCCTTTTGCTGAAATCGCCAAGCGCAACATGGAGATGTTCGAGGCAGCGGCCAGCGCGTTCAAGCCCACCGGCGGTGCCCCCGCAGCAGCACCCGCGCCTGCACAGAGCGAATCGGGCGCGGATGATGTGTCGGCGCTGAAGGCGGAACTCGCCCGGCTGCAGGAAAAGATCGAGAAGCTGGCGCAGTAAGTCGGGGTTATTGCCGCTTCCGGAGGCTGGCTCACCCTCACCCTTCCGGCGCTTCGCGCCTCCCTCCCTCTCCCAAAGGGAGAGGGACTTCTGGCTCCCTCTCCCCTGGGGAGAGGGAAGGGGCCCGCCGCCGCAGGCGGTGGGAAGGGTGAGGGTGACTGGACGGCTAAATCCCATCCCCCCGCACCCCGCCCGGTCAGGGCTTGCGGAATTTCAGTGTCATCCGGTCGCTTTCGCCGATCGCGGCATATTTGGCGCGGTCCTGGTCTTTCAGCGCATAGGTGGGCGGCAGCGTCCATACGCCGCCGGGCCAGTCGGCGGTGTCGGCCGGGTTGGCGTTGACTTCCGAAGCGCCGACGAACTTGAAGCCCGCCGCCTCGGCCAGCCGCCGCACCGTCGACACCTTGATGTAGCCGCTCTTCGTCTCGCGTTCGTCGTTCGCCTTTTCGGGCAGGCGGTGATCCTCGATGCCCAGCACACCGCCCTTCTTCAGCATCGCGAACATCTGGCGGAACGCCTCGGCCGAATAATCCTGGCCGTTCTGCGGATAGCCCATCCGCCAGTTATGGACGTTGCGGAAGGTGAGCACGATATCCGCCGTGCCATCGGGCACCTTGGGCTGGCCGGCAGCGGCGGGGAAGCTGGCGATGCGGATCGGGCCATAGAGCGCCGGGTTCTTCGCCTTCAGAGCCTCGATCCCCTTGGCGCCATTGGCGGGAACGGCGGCGTAGAGCGTGCCCTTGCCCAGCGTGAGCGGTGCGAGGATTTCAGTGTACCAGCCGCCGGAGGGCCAGATTTCGACCACCGTGTCGCCGGGCTTCACGCCGAAAAAGGCGAGGGTTTCCACCGGATGGCGATATTTGTCGCGGGCGACATTTGCCGGGGTGCGGGTGGGCGCTGCCACTGCGGCCTCGATCGACTGACGCGGCGCGGCCGGCTGGCGCGCGGCAACGCTGGCAACGGCAACGGCGGTGCTGGCCACCGCAAGAATCACAAGGGTCTGGCGCATTGGCTTTGGCTCCCGATATGCGCGCCAGTGATTGGAGAAGTCAGGTCAGGATGCAACTACAATATTGGGGCGCCGCGGCGACCGCGCTGCTGGTTGCGGCGATCAGCAGCGCAGGCGAATATCGCCGCCGTCGCAGGCGCGACATGGACCGGGTGGGCGTGGTGCCGTGGATGACGATCCAGATGGCGGCCCTGTTCGCGGCGATCGTGCTGGCGAGCCTTGCGATACATGCGGGGGATTGAGGGGGGGGCTTAATGTGGATCGCGTCGGCCGAGGTTGGGACTTAACGGCCGTTCGCACGCAAAATGTCGAACCGCGGCTTCTGTCACGAGATGCCGTTCAACGTTAGTTTGCCGGCATTCCAGAAGGACAGGGCTCGGGCCGGCAGCAGACTGGCAGCCTTAAGTTTTGCGGGCGCGAGAATGCAGACCTTAGTAGCTAGCTCTTAATTAGCGGGCCGTTAATACGAGCCCAACTGGGTCCACCACCTTTCCCGCGTAGGCACAGGCACTTACCCATTCCCCAGCGGGGCCAGACCCTGTGGTTACCAGCGCAATCTCAACCATATTTCTAACGCGCTGCGCGCTCCTGCACCAGGGAGCGCACCTCGGCAGTCCGACGCTCCGTCTCGGTCAACCCGGCCATCATCCCGGCCAACGGCGCGTGAGTGCCGCCCTCGAACTCCAGCCCCGCGCACACCTCCAGCGCCGTTCGATACTCGGTCCACCGCTCCTGCGCCACTTCCAGGGCTTCGGTCTCCTCGTCGCTGAGCAGCAGCCGTAGGTCCACCAACGCCTTCGCCAGGTTGGCATCGGCGACCCCGTAGTCCGCGCCGGTTCGCCCCTTCATGCCTACATTCGAGAGGAAGGCCGCGTACGTGTCCGACTCCTCCTTGATGGTATTGACCACCTCGGTCGCCGCCGTGCTGGTGGCCAAGCTCGGCTTGCGCATGATCTTTTCGAACTGCCGAACCTCATCCAGCGTCGTGCCGTTGGCCTTCAGCTTCGCAGCAAGGTCTGCCACGCTGTTGAGGTAAGCGGCATCCTCCCGCCTCGGGGCGCCCGTCCACCAACGGTGGAGTAGGAACGTGAGCCCGCGACCAAACCATCCGACCAGGCCCGCGACAAGGGTTACTGCGGCGACGATGAGCGTAGCTTGGGGTGCTGTGATCTGGAGCATTACGAATGTTACCGTGCCGGCTCGCGCTTGGCGACGGCGCTACTGCGCAAAACATGCCACAGATAAGGTGAGGGCGGACCAGCGCCTCCCGACAACTGATCCGCCCCTGGTGCTTTCGCACCGCATCCCGCGATAGGACTCGAACCTACGACCTCCCCCTTGCGAAAGGGGCGCTCTATCCAGCTGAGCTACATGGGCACGCCGTTTTGTCATGTGGCGCGGCGTGTCGCTTCTTCAAGGGCTCTGCGCCAACAAATGTGCCGAACAGCTGCCGCGGGCCATGGCAGAGAAGCTTCCCTAGATAGCCTCCTTGCACGAGGCGCACATACGAACCCGCGCCACTTCGGTGGAGAAGAACGGGCGGCAGCACTGGAGACACGAGCGCCGACCCACGCGCCTTACAATCGCCTCAGGCCTTGGTGGAAAGCGGTCGGCGCTTCGGCGACGACTTCGTCAAGGTGGCCCAACACGACTGCGATCATCGACACTGGGCGCTGACGCACGGACACCAGCCTCGATGGTCTTGGCGACTTGCGAGCATCGGCGCAGCCGCGATCCGTCTGCTTCCGGCGTGAGCTGCCGGTCCCAGAGACTCGTCGGAGCGGCGTATGTTGGTCGCAAGCGGACCTAGACAAGCACCACGCAGCGTGTCCCACCCCCCTAATAAAACCGCCGCAGCACCAGCGTGCGCTGGGTTCCGTCGCACAGGGTGAGCGTCACGCGCATCCCCGGCGGTCCGGCGACCCAGCCGGCGGTCTCACCGGGCGCTTCGCGGGCCACGGCCACGCCATTCTCCGCGCAGATCGTGTCGCCCGCTTGCCAGCCAGCCTCGGCCGCCGGCGAGCCGCGCATCACGTGCAGCACCTCCAGCCGGCCGGTCGCATAGCCGAGCAGCAGGCCGCTGGTGGAGCGCAGCACAGGCGCGGCGCTGTCCGGTCCCGGCCGCAGCACCATGCGGCCCGCGGCAGGATCGATCAGCACGCGGTAGCGGGTCATCCAGCCGCTGCCGATGCGGCCTGCCCAGCCGGTGCGTTCGCCGAAGCTGCCCGCAGGCTCGATGCGGACCTCGGTTTCGGGCGGCGCGGCGCTGCCCAGTGCGAAGCCGGGCACGATGGCCGTCTCGGTCACGACTGCACCGCCCATGCCCCAGCCGAGCGTGGTGGTGATCGTCGCGCCGGCATAGCCTGCCGCCTGCCAGGACGGCTGGCTGAGCGTCAGCGCGGCGCCGTCGCCGGTGTCGACCAGCAGGGGGCCGATGGTCCGCCCGTTGAGGCGGGCGCGGACGGCGGGCAGGCCTGCGGCGCCCTGCGACAGCGGTACGGCGATGCCGGCAAAGGGCAGGCGGCCGCTGGGTAGCAGGCGGAAACGCCCGGCCGGATAATCGATGTCGAGTGCGCAGCAGGCGAGCAGATCGCTGCCGACGAACAGGTCCGCGCCGAAGCGATCGGGGTCTGCGGCGGCGGAGACTGCCAGCCGGACGTGGCCGGCGGCGAGCGCGCCGATCCGCAGCCTGTCCGCGCTCGCCCAGCGGAGCGACAGGGCGCCGCCCACCGCCTGCGCCTGGCCGGTGCCGCGCGCGCTGCGGAGCCCGACTCGGCGCACCAGTGCGGCGGTGATCAGGCTGTGGCTGATGCCGGTATCGAGCATCGCGGCGACGCTGCGCCCGTTCAGTTCGGCGGTGAAAAGGATCTGGTTGCCGGCGCCGCGCGTGAAGGGCACCCAGCGCGTCTCGGCATCGGCGGCGAGTGCGATTTCCGGGGCTGCTGCGGGCAGGGCGAGTGGCACCATGCCCGTGTAGCGGGTGGAGGGGGGCGGTGGAATCCCCCCGCCGGCTGCCCCCGACACGGGCTTTCGCGACCCATCCGGCAGGCGCCGGGTCGCGTCACCCGCGCCGCAAGTTGTTATGGCGGCTTCCAGGAACGCGCCATTGTCGAGCGAGGCCGCAGCGCACCTGATCGCGCGTGGATATGCTGGATGTGTTATCGCCAGATGCTGCCAGATCGGCCGGAATTCCACGGCTGGTCTGCGATTTTACTGCATATTTTGTCACAATTCGGCGGTAGCACTTTTGTTCGGGGGAGAATGCGCATGTCCATTGCCTCGACGCAGACCAGCTATGCCAGCCTGTCGCTGAAAGACTTGCTTGCCGCGCGCGACGCCTATCACTGGCATTTGATGAACAAGGCCAATGTCGTCGGCACTGCCGTTGGCCTGTATCTGATCCGCAAAGATGGCGTGGCGGACAGCGAGCCCCGCACCTTCGCCAATTCCGAAGTGCGGCCCGAATCCTGGCCGTGCATCCTCGTGCTGGTGAACGACTGGATGTCCGCCACCCGCTTCGGCGGCGATGACGGGATCGACCCCACCCATATGGTGCCGCGGACGCTCTATCTGGCGGACGGTCGTGCGGCGCCGGTCTGCGTGGTGCTTGTCCGCCCTGGCGTGGTGCAGCAGGCGGCGCCGGCGCTGGTGCGCTGGCCGGAAAGCTATATCGGCGCGGGCTGCCCGCTGTTCGCCACCGTGCAGGGGGAAGAGCGGCGCGGGACCGTGGGGTGCCTGGTCAGCGACGGGCACCGCACCTATGCGCTCACCAACCGCCATGTCGCGGGGGAGGCGGGGTCGGTGCTGTCGGCCAGCCTGCGCGGCAACAAGGTGCCGGTGGGGACCAGCGCCGATCGTGCGCTGACCAAGGCGCCGTTCGATCAGGTGTTCCCCGCGTTCGGGACGCAGCGGACCTTCCTGACGCTGGATGTCGGGCTGGTCGATGTCGACAATGTGAGCGACTGGACCAGCCGCGTGTTCGGGCTGGAAGGGCAAATGGGCGCGGTGCTCGACCTCAACGAAGCGAATATCGGCACCCAGTTGATCGATTGTCCGGTCGAGGCGTTCGGCGCGGTTTCGGGGCGTTGCGAGGGGCGGATCAAGGCGCTCTTCTATCGGCACAAG
The DNA here is from genome assembly GCF_056314185.1 of Sphingomonas sp. DMC8. Lineage (NCBI taxonomy): Bacteria > Pseudomonadati > Pseudomonadota > Alphaproteobacteria > Sphingomonadales > Sphingomonadaceae > Sphingomonas > Sphingomonas sp. DMC8. Next base: position 333,467 of record NZ_JBQUYV010000001.1, read on the forward strand.
GCGCTGGCCGGCTATGAATATGTCTCGCAATTCCTGATCGCGCCGGAAGATGGCGCGGCGCAGACCTGCCCCGGCGATTCGGGGATGGTGTGGCATGTCGTCGAAGAGAGTAAGGGAAATGCGCCGCGCACGCTGCGCCCGATCGCGATCGAATGGGGCGGGCAGGGGATTGTCGGGCCGCAGGGCGGTACGCTCAATTTCAGCCTTGCCACCGGGCTGGCGACGGCGTGCCAGCTGCTCGATGTCGATCTGGTGCGCACCAACGATGTCGGCGCTACCCCCTTCTGGGGGCAGACCGGCCATTACAGCATCGCGGCCGTCGCCATCGAACTGGTGCAGAATCCGGGGCTCAAGGCCTTTCTGAAGGCGAACGAAAAGCGCATCAGCTTCGGCCCTGACGAGCTCAACGCCGATGCGATCCGCGCCGCACTCAGTGCCGGCGACTTTGTCGAACTGGCTGACGTGCCCGATCTGGTGTGGAAGAAGGTGAAGGGCGACGTGCCCGGCGGCCGCGATTATGCCCGCAATGCCGGGCCCGAACACCCCAATCACTATGCCGATATCGACCAGCCCGGCGCCGACGGGAAGTCGTTGCGCGATCTGGTGATGGCGGACCGGGCCAATCTGACGGTGCAGGCCTGGCAGGCCTGGTACGCTGCCAATGGCCAGAGCGATGCCGCGCATCAGGGGCTGCTGCCCTTCCGCGTCTGGCAATTGTTCAAGGTGATGACCGGGGCATTGCACGCCGGCCAGATCGATCGCTTCCTGTGCGCGGCGGGGATCGTCTCGCACTATATCGGCGATGCCTGCCAGCCGCTCCACGGCTCCTATCTCGCCGACGGATATAAGGACCGGCCGGTCGCCAGCACCGGCAAGACGCCCAAATGGCAGGGCAAGGGCGTCCACGCCGCCTATGAAGACAAGATGGTCGACATGTTCTCGGCGCAGTTGCTGGGAGCGATCGAACCTGCGGCGAACGCGCTGGCGCATCCCGTGCCGCCGATCGCCTCCGGCGCCGACGCGGCCTATGCGACGGTCGACCTGATGGCATGGTGCGCAGGGCTGATCCCGCCGTCCGAATTATGCGATGCCTATATCGCGCTGGGCGGCGGCACCTCGAAGCATGTCATTCAGGGGCTTTGGGACCAATTCGGTACCCGGACGCAGCAGGTGATGGGCGCTGGCGCCCGCTATCTCGCCGCGATCTGGGACGCCGCCCATGCCGCCGGAGGCGCGCCGGCGCTGGCGCCGACGGCAATCGACGCGCCGGCGCTGGCGGCCATCTATCAGGACCCGACCTTCGCGCCCTCGCTGACGCTCAACCACATCGCGCCGGCGCTGTAACCGCGCCTCAGCGCAGCGCCAGCACCGCCGTGGTGATCGATTGCGGTTTGGCGGGCACGGTCGTCCCGGTCGCCAGCGGCACGGGTGCGGCATCGTGGCTGGCGTCCGTCACGAACAGCGCAGTCAGCCGCGCACCGCGCAGCCCCACCGCCAGCTGCCGCGGCACCGGCCCGGCATTGACATGGACGAGCACCAGCTGCCGCCCATCCGGCGACAGCGCCGCCACCGTATCGCTATCGTCGACCGGCACCAGCCGATAGCCGGGGCGGATGTGCCGGCTGAAATTCGCCATCGCCCAATATTTGCGGGTGACATGGATCGCGTGCGGCGCATCGGGAGCAGCGGTAAGATCCATCTTCACCAGCCCCCAGTTGCTGCCCTTGCCGCCCTTGGCAGTGCTCAGCGTCTCAACGGCCTGCCAGAACACCCAGGCGGAGGGTTGCAGCCGCTTCAGATCGTGTACGACATGCTCGGCAAAGGCGAGCGGCGACGCCATGCCCTCGAAATTCTCGGGATCGCCGCTGAGCGGGGTGTCGTTCTCGCTCATCCACAGCCGGATGCCGTTGGCGCGCGCGACGTCGCGCACCGCAGTCTGGTGGATGGTGCCATAGCTGTGGACGTTGATCTGCCCGATGCGGGCGCGCGTGCCGGCCGGATAGCCGGCCCAGTCGGCGAGGAAGGTGTGTGAGTTGGTCTCGTCCGGGGCGGCGATCACGGTCTCCAACTTTCGCGCCTTCAGCGCCTGGTCGGCCGCGTCGATCATCGCGGCCTGTCGCGCCGGGCTCCAGTGCGAGCCTTCCTGCGTGTTGGCGGCGAACCAATAGTCGGTGTTCGGCTCGTTGACCGGCGACAGGGTGCGGAAGCGGATGCCGTGGATGCGCTGCAATTCGGCAACCACGCGCGCCAGATAGTCGGCGAACAAGGCTTCTTTGCCGGGGCGGAGATTATCGTCGGTGCCTTTTTCGGCGCCGGAAACCTTGCCGCTGACGGTCATGAACCAGGGCGCGGAGTTGGAGAATGCCTCGAAGATCGGCGTCTTCACCCGACGACGGATCGCGTCGAGCCACCAGCGCTGGTTGGCGTCTGCCGACCAGTCCCACATGGCGGGATCCTCGGGATGCCACCACTCGGTGCCGGTCGCGCCGGCGGGGCGGCGCCAGAAGCCTGGCACATCGGCGCCGGTGCGCAGATAATGCGGCGTTTCGGGCGCGTCACCGCCGCCGATATTGTAGCGGCCGATGTTCCAGCCAAGCCCGTCGGCGCCGTAGAACAGGTCCGCCAGCTTCTCCCGCACCGGGTCCGGATAGCCGCCGGTGACATGCGCAAACCAGGCGAGGGCAGTGCCCCATCCTTCAAACACGGGGCCCGCCTGCGCAAGGTCGGGGTGCACCGCGAGCGTGACAGGACGCTCGACGGGCGCCGATGGGGCGGGCTGTGCATGGGCTGACGCTGCTGCCAGCAGCATGGGAAGAGCGAGTGCGCGGATCATGCAGCCTCCAGACGATAGAGCCCGGCACCGTGCGCGGGCAGGGCAGAAGTGATGCGGTTGCGGACCGAGCCGAGGTCGACGCCCGACCAGAGATCGCGCACCTGCACCGCGCCGGTCAGGCCTAGCAGGTTCAGATCGAAGGCGGTTTCGCCCGGCTTGTCCGCCAGATTGAACAGCGCGACATAATGGCTGCTGCCGGCGCCGCGCGCGGTCCAGACCCTGCGATCGTCGGCGACGAACCAGGGCCGGTTCTCGCTGCTCGCCTGATTGACCGCCAGCACCGCGCGGTTGGTGAGCAGGGCGCGGGTCGCACCGTCGAGGTGGCGGAGGTCGCCGCCCATGATCAGCGGTGAGCGGGCGATCGACCACAGGGTCATCAATGTCCGCTGCTCGTCCGGGGTGAATTTGGTGTCGCGGGCGCCGAGCGCCAGCCGGCCGAGCGGCAGCATGTCGGCGTCGGGCCAGCCACCGGGGCGGGCGTGGCCGCTCCAGTTCTCCAGCCGGGTGAACTGCGCCTTGAGCATCGCCCAGTCGTCCCAGAAATCGTCCGAGATGCGCCACATCTGGGCATGGGCCGCAACGTGCGCTGCGCGCGGCACAGGGGTTTCCCCTGGCGAAAGGCTGAGCAGGATCGGCCGCCCGCACGCGCGGATCGCCCGCGCTGCGGCTTCGATTTCCGGCGCGTGCGCGTCATAGGGGCGGCTCATATCGTCCATCTTGACGAAATCGACGCCCCATTCGGCCAGCAGCTTGAAAACGCTGTCATAATAGGCCTGGGCGCCAGGCTTGTGCATGTCGACGCCATACATGTCCGGGTTCCAGGGGCAGATACTGCCGGTATCTGCAATGTCGGCTGCGCGAATACCGTTCGCCCCGAGCACCGGCAGGTTGCGCTCCACCGCCAGCCTTGGAATGCCGCGCATCAGATGGACCCCGAAACGGAGCCCGAGCGCATGGACCTTTGCCGCGATCGGCGCAAAGCCGGCGCCGCCTGCTGCTGAGGGAAACCGGTTCGGGGCGGGCAACAACCGGCCATGGGCGTCCAGCGTCGGCATCGGCCTGGCGTTGTAGGTGTAGCTCGATGCCTCGGGCTCGTACCACTGAATGTCGATGGTGAAGATGTCATAGCCATAGGGCAGCAGCTCGCGTGCCTGTATCGCCGCCACCTCCAGTGCCTGTGCTTCGGTAATGGTGGTGGCAAAGCTGTTCCAGCTGTTCCAGCCCATCGGTGGTGTGGGAGCGAGTTGGGCGTTGCCGGAAGGAAGGGGCGCCGCGCTGCCCCGGGGTGCAGCAATGGCTGCAGCAAGCCCGCCCAAGGTAGCACCCGACAACAGGGTGCGCCGCCCGATTCCTCCCCGCGCTCGCGCCGTCTGGTCGGACATCATGCATCTCCCGTCGTTCGGCGCCGCAAATTTCGTTTGCGCCTATATTGTCCGACTATATCGCAGCAGTTCGACCGTCAACGCGAGAGACTGGCCTCAAGCGCGCAAGGCGATTTCGGTATCTTCATGCGCTTCCAGAATCAGTGCCACCGTCGTTGCGCGGGCGGCTGGGCCATCCCCTTCGGTGATCGCCGCAAAAAGGCTGCGGTGGAGCGGCATCGAATCGCGCAACTTATGCGCGCGACAATGCTTGAAATAGGTCGTCCAGCGCACGGCCGCGCCGATGCTGCCCGACAGGCTGACGAGCAGTTCGTTGCCAGTCGCCTCGAGGATGGCGTTGTGGAAATTCTGATCCGCGGTCTGCCCCTCCGGGCTCGCCAGACCCGCGTTTTCCATGACTTCCAGTGCATGCCCCATGCGGGCAATGTGGCGGGGCGTGCGATATTGGGCCGCCAGTTCCGCTGCTGCCGGCTCCACAATCATGCGCAGCTGGAACAGGCTCCGCACGAATTCCGGGCTGGGGGGCTCGCCTTCGAACATCCAGGCGAGGAGATCGGGATCGAGCAAATTCCAGGCTGCGCGCTCGCGCACGCGGGTTCCGGTCTTTTGCCGGCTTTCGATCAGCCCTTTGGCCGAGAGCATTCGAAGCGCTTCGCGGACGACGCTACGCGCTACCTTGCGCGTTTCGGCGAACTCCAGCTCGCCGGGTAGCAATGCGCCAGGCGCATAACGCCCGGTGACGATTGCAATGCCAATCTCCCGCGCCACCGCGCGATGCGCGGGATCGCGCTTCGGTTTTATGGCCAATCGGACCCCCTTTGCAGCCCTGTTCTGACGCTGCTTCGTGGTGATCGCAAGCTGCCCTGAACGCTTGCTAATCCACAAAAGTCTATTGTCATATAAATCAGAAACGGTATTATGTCAGACAACTGGGTGCAAACGCCGCCACAGAAGATGCGGCGTTGCCCGTGCAAAGGGGAGGTTGAAGGGATGAAATTTCTGCATCGTGATTCGCTGCTGGGTGCCTCGGTGCTCGCGCTTGCAATGGCGTCGCCGGCCATGGCGCAGCAGGCGGCTGCACCCGCACAGACGGGCGGCGCGGACGCCTCTGACGAAGTCGTTGTGACCGGTGTGCGTGCCAGCCTTCGTTCGGCACAGGCGCTGAAGCGCAATTCCGACCAGATCGTCGATTCGGTGCAGGCGCAGGACATTGGCAAGCTGCCGGACGCGAACACCGTCGAGGCGCTGCAGCGTATCACCGGTGTGCAGATCCAGCGCCGCTATGGCGAAGGGGCCACCGATTTCGACCACCGCACCCAGCCCGCGATCACCGTGCGCGGCCTGACTCAGGTGAGCAATTTCATCGACGGTCGTTCGGCGATCTCCGCTTCCGGCGGCCGCACGCTCGACCTCGAAGCGACTCCGCCGGAACTGCTTGCCGGCATCGACGTGTTCAAGAACCCGCCGGCCAGCACGATCGAGGGCGATGTCGGCGGTGTGGTCAACATCCGTACGCGCCTGCCGTTCGACCAGTCCGGTCAGCTCATCAGCTTGACCGCCAAGGGCAATTACTACGACCGCGCGGACAAGTCCGGCGGCTCGGTGTCCGGCCTCTACAGCAACCGGTTCGAGACCGGGCTGGGCGAAATGGGCATCCTGATCAATGCCAGCTACGCCAAGAGCTCCTATCGCCAGGATGCGATCCTGATCGGCGCGTTCGGCCCGATTCCGGCCGGCACGGTGATCCCGGGTGCGCCCGCCAACGCGCAGGTGCCCTATGGCGAGCAGATCTATGACGATGGCGGCGATCGCAAGCGTTTGGGTATCGCCGGTGCCTTCCAGTGGCAGATGAGCGACCGCTTCCGGCTGACGGCGCAGGCGCTCTATTCGCGCTACACCTTCTTCCGTCAGGGTAAATATTATTACTATAACAACAACGGCAATTCGGTCACCACGCCGCTTGCCGGCGCGGCCTTCACCTGGGACAGCAATGGCTATGCGACTTCCGGGTCGCTGGCCAACCAGGTGTTCGAATCGGCGCGGTTCGACCAGGATCTGACCAACACCACCGGCAACTACACGTTGAACGGCAAGTGGGACGTAACCGATCGCCTGCACATGACGTTCGACGGTCAGTATCTGAAGTCGAGCTATAATGCCGATCGCAACGGCTTCGTCATTTCGCTCTACGACCAGACCGGGCAGACGCCCTATACCGCCAAGAACCAGAGCATCGTCGATTTCGACCTGCGCGGTTCGCGTCCGGTGTGGAATGTTCGTAACCCGGCGCTGCTGTCCGACCCGAACAATTATGCCTTCACCTATATGGCCGACGCCATCCAGCGGAACGACGCCGACAACGTCTCGCTGAAATATGATATCGACTATGACGTCGAAGGCGGCTTCCTGAAGAAGCTGCATGCCGGCGCGCGCTATTCGAACAGCACGATCGACCTGCGCGGCACCTGGAACGGCTTCTGCCTGTTGCCGTCGGGCCCGAACCCGAGCTGCTCCTCGGCGAGTGGCATTCCGTTTGTGCGCGTGTCGCAGCATCCGGAACTGGCGATGAAGGGGCCGACCCCGAACTTCTTCGACAGCCGTACGCTGACCGGCGGGATCCTCTATCCCGACTTCGAGTCGGGCAGCAGCCTGTGGGACAGCCTGACCAAGACAGAGAAAGTGTTCGGGGCTACGCCGAAGAACAGCTTCTCGCCGGGTGACCTGAACCACCAGACCGAAGAAACGATCGCCGGCTATGCCATGGCCGACTATGCCAGCCGCATTGCGGGTCTGGACATCGACGGCACCGTAGGGGTCCGCGTCGTGCGCACCAACACGGGCTCGACGGGTACGATCTTCAACAGCGATGGCAGCCAGGCGCCGCTGAACGTCAGCCGCAGCTATACGAAGGCGCTGCCCAGCTTCAATCTGCGGGCGCATCTGACCGATACGCTGCAGGCGCGCTTCGCCTTCTCCAAGTCTTTCGCGCGGCCCAATTTCGACGTCATGTCGACCAACGTCTCGCTCAATCCGGCGTCGCAGAAGACCTATCAGGTCAAGGACGCGAACGGGAATGTCGTTGCCGCCTATCCGACCGGCAGCTCAGGCAATCCTTATCTGAAGCCGATCACTTCGACCAATTACGACGCGACGCTGGAATGGTATTTCACGTCGACGGGCTCGGTAACGGTCGGCGCGTTCTACAAGGACGTGAACGGCTTCCTGGCGAGCGGCACGCGCTTCGACACGTTCAACGGCGTGACCTATGCGATCGGGACCAACGTCAATACCGGCAATGGCACGGTGAAGGGCTTCGAGGCTGCGTATCAGCAGTTCTTTGATTTCCTGCCGGGCGTGCTCAAGGGCCTTGGTGTTCAGGTCAACTATACCTTCGTTGACAGCAGCGTGAGCAACCCCTTTGCGGGATCGGGCTCGAGCATCCCGAAGATGGTGCCGCTGGAGAAGCTGTCGAAGCACAACTATAATCTTGTCGGCCTGTACGAGCATGGCCCCGTCACGGCGCGTGTCGCCTGGAACTGGCGCGGCAAGTATTTCGACACGACCACGGGCAGCGGTGCCAATGGAACTACCCAGTTCCAGAAGCCCTATGCTTCGCTGGACGCTTCGATCGGGTACAATCTGAACTCGCACATCGCGATTTCGGTCGATGCGGTGAACATCACCAACCGCATGAACGTGACCTACATCGATACGCCCAGCCAGCCGCTGCAATATACGCTCAACGACCGTCGCTTCGGCTTCTCGCTGCGGGCGACCTACTAAACCCTCCCAAGTGACTGCCGGCACGGTATCGCTACCGTGCCGGTTCTTTTCTGGAGTAGTGACTCTCCGGTGCCCGCTCCGATCGACAGCTCTGGCGATGCGCCGCTTTCGCATGTCGCAATCATCGGCGGCGGTACGGCCGGCTGGATGGCGGCGGCGGCGCTGGCGCGGGTGCTGGATACGCGCCGCATCGCCATCAGCCTGGTAGAATCCGATGCGATCGGCACAGTCGGCGTCGGCGAGGCGACCATTCCCCCCATCCTGGCCTTCAACGCTCTGCTCGGCATCGACGAAGCCGCGTTCCTCCGCGCCACGCGAGGCACCTGCAAGCTGGGCATCGAGTTCGTCGACTGGCAGCGGTCCGGCAGCCGCTATTTCCATCCGTTCGGTACCTATGGCATCGATTTCGGCGCGATTCCGTTCGAGGCGCTGTGGCAGCGCGCCAGACTGGCCGGGCAGGCAGCGCCGCTCGACGCCTATTCGATCTGCGCACAGGCCGCGCGGCTCGGGCGTTTCCAGCGGCCGGACGAAGGCGCGGCGAATACGCCGCTCGCGCACATCGGCTATGCCTATCATTTCGACGCCGCGCTCTATGCCGCTCACCTCCGTGGGCTGGCAGAGAAGGCAGGCGTGGTCCGCCACGAAGGCCGCATCGAACAGGTCGCCCGACGGGCGGACGGCGCGATCGACGCCGTTGTGCTGGAAAGCGGCACCCGCATCGCCGCCGACTTCTTCATCGATTGCTCGGGCTTCCGTTCGCTGCTGCTGGGCGAGGCGCTGGGCGTCGGGTTTGAGGATTGGGGGCATTGGCTGCCCAATGACCGCGCCGTGGCGGTGCCCTGCGCGATCGGGCCGGAGGGGCTGACTCCCTATACCCGCTCCACCGCGCGCGGCGCGGGCTGGCAGTGGCGCATTCCGCTGCAGCACCGCGTGGGCAATGGCCTTGTCTATGCAAGCGCACACCTCTCCGACGACGAGGCCACGGCGCTGCTGCTGGACAGTCTGGAAGGCGAGGCGCTGGCCGAGCCCCGGTTGCTACGCTTCCGGGCAGGGCGGCGGCGGCGGTTCTGGGAGAAGAACTGCGTCGCACTGGGGCTGGCAAGCGGCTTTCTGGAGCCGCTGGAGTCGACCAGCATTCATCTGGTCCAGGCCGGCATTGCCCGGCTGCTGGAAATGCTGCCGCTGGGTGGCGGCACCCCGGCGGACATTCGCCGCTACAACCGGCTGATGGCGGCCGAGTTCGACAGCGTGCGCGACTTCCTGATCCTGCATTTCCACGCCACCGAGCGCGACGACACCCCCTATTGGCGCGCGCTGCGGACCATGGCGGTGCCCGATACGCTCGCCGAACGGATGGACATCTATCGCGCCAGCGGCCGCGTCTATCGCGAGGCCGACGAGCTGTTCAGCAAGACGAGCTGGCTGGCGGTGCTGCACGGCCAGGGCGTGCCGGCCACCGGCTATGATCCGATTGCGGATGGCATGGCGCCCGCCGAGGCACAGGCGCGGCTGGCGCGGATCGCCGAAGTGACGGGACTGGCAGCGGCACGGATGCCCGACCATGCCGATTACTTGCGGGCACGCGGCGCCATCGGGACGACAGGACAAAAGGGATGATCGGTGTGAACAAACTGGGCTTGCTCGCGGCAGTAGGAACGATGGCGCTCGCGTCGGGCATGGGGCTGGCGCAGGACGGGCCGAAGATCGGCGATCCGCCCCAGGTGCAGCCGGTGCAGGTCGATCCCCGCCGCCCGGACTGGGAGAATCCCGCAGTGTTCGCGCGCGGCAAGCTGCCCGCGAACGCCACGCACTTCGCCTATGAAAGCGTGGCGGCCGCACTGGCTGGCGACCCGGCCAAGTCGAAGCGCTATCTGTCGCTCGACGGCCAATGGCTGTTCCATTTCTCGCCTTCGTCCGATGCGGTGCCGAACGGCTTTGAAAAGCCCGGTTATGACGTATCGCGCTGGAAAAGCATCAAGGTGCCTGCCGACTGGCAGACCGAGGGCTATGACCAGGCGCGCTATTTCAACATCACTTATCCGTTCCCGGCGAACCGGCCGCTGATTCCGCACGCGACCAATCCGGTCGGCTCCTATCGCCGCGACGTGCAGCTGCCGGCCGACTGGGCGGGGCAGGATGTCGTGCTGCATATCGGCGCATCCGGTTCGGCGACGCAGGTGTGGGTGAACGGCGTCGAGGCCGGCTATTCGGAGGATTCGAAGCTTCCGTCCGAATTCGACGTGACGAAGCTGATGCATCCCGGCCGCAACACCATCGCCATCCAGATCCATCGCTGGTCGGACGGCAGCTATCTGGAAGACCAGGATTTCTGGCGCGTCTCCGGCATCGAGCGTTCGGTCTATCTGGCCGCCGTGCCCAAGGCGCGGGTGGCCGACCTGTTCGTCCATGCCGGGCTCGATTCAGCCTATAAGGACGGCAAGCTTTCGACCGAGCTGACTCTCACCGATCGCGCCGCGCCGCTCACCGCGCGGATGACGCTGCTCGACGGCGACAGGCAGGTGCTGGTGCGCGAGACGCAACTCGCCGCCGGACCGGCGCAGAAGGTGACGCTGGCCGCCGATGTGCCGGGCGTGCGCCAATGGACGGCGGAGACGCCCAATCTCTACACGCTGCTCGTCGAGCTGGTCGATGCGCAGGGCAAGGTGGTGCAGGCGACGCCGCAGCGGATCGGTTTCCGCACGGTGGAGATCAAGGACGGGCTGGTCAGCGTCAACGGCAAGCCGATCACCATCCGCGGCGTCAATCGCCACGAGCATGATCCGGAGACGTTCCACATCGTCAGCCACGCCTCGATGGAGCGCGACATCCAGCTGATGAAGCGCGCGAACATCAACGCGATCCGCACCTCGCACTATCCGAATGACCCCTATCTGTACGAGCTGGCGGATCGCTACGGCCTCTATGTGATGGACGAGGCCGATATCGAGAGCCACGGCTATATGGATTATGCCAACAAGCATGCCGAGCGCCGGGCCGAATTGCAGGTCGGCTTCGATCCGGCGTGGAAGGACGCGCATGTCTCCCGTGTCGTCAACATGGTCCAGCGCGACAAGAACCATCCGTCGGTCATCATCTGGTCGCTGGGCAACGAAGCGGGCATCGGGCCGAACTTTGCGGCGGCAGCGGCGGCGGCGCGCGCGGTCGATCCGGGCCGGCTGATCTCCTACCTCGGCTGGGGCACCTGGGACGGGATTCAGGACCACCGCCCCAACTGGTATGCCGACATCTATGCGCCGATGTACGATCCGGCGGTGAAGCTGGAGGACTATGCCACCAACTGGAACTTCAAGCAGCCGGTGATCCAGTGCGAATATGCCCATATGATGGGCAATTCGGGCGGCGACCTGAAGGATTACTGGGACACGATCTACGCCCACCCGAACAAGCTGCAGGGCGGCTTTGCGTGGGACTGGGTCGACCAGTCGATGTACCGCTATACCAAGGATGGCCGGCGCTACTGGGGCGACGGCAGCGAATATGGGCCGAACCCCGGCGGCGAGATCGAGTTCGGCGACGGCCTGCTCCAGTCGGACCGCACGCCCAATCCGCAATGGTTCGAACTGCGCAAGGTCTATGCGCCGATCCAGTTCGAGGGTTTCGATCCTGCCAGCGGCCGGCTCACCGTGCGCAACCGGCATGATTTCCGCGACCTGTCCGGTTTCACCTTCGATTGGGAAGTGCAGGAAAACGGCGTGAAGGTCGCCAGCGGTGCGCTGGCAACGCCGGATGTCGCGGCGCACGGCGCAGGCACGATCGCGCTGCCGCTCGCGGGGCTGACCCGCAAACCGGGCGCCGAATATTTCGTGACGATCCGCGCGCGCGCCAAGGCGGATGCGGTGCCGCTGGTGCCGGGCGGCACGGTGATCGGCTGGGAACAGTTCGCGCTCGATCCCGCCTATCGCGCGGCCGAAGTCTCCGCACCCAAGGGGCGGGTGACGGCGCAGGACGGGCAGGGGGCGATCACCCTGTCGGCCGGTGGCGCGACGCTGGTGGTCAACCGCGCGACCGGGCTCGTCGATCGCTACGCGGCGGGCGGCAAGACGCTGCTCAGCGGCGGCGCGCCGCATTTCTGGCGTGCGGTCACCGATAACGACATCGGCATCGGCACCGAAAAGCAGCTCGCTGCGTGGAAGGTGATGAGCGACAGCCGCACCGTCACCGGCGTGGCGGTGCGCGATCTGGGCGATGCCGGGGGCGAAGTGCAGGTGGATTATGCCATGGGTGGCGGCGCGGTGCGCTTCACCAGCGTCTATCGCATGGCCGGCGACGGATCGGTGGCCGTCGACGGGCGGTTCGTGCCCGTTTCCGGCGAGCTGCCGCCGCCCTTCCGCATCGGCCTGGCCTTCACCACGCCGGGCAGCCTGAAGACCGTCGAATGGTATGGCCGCGGGCCGCACGAAAGCTATGTCGACCGCAAGACCTCGGCACCGATCGGGCTGTGGCGCGGCGCGATTGCCGAGCAGAACCACGATTATATCCGCCCGCAGGAAACGGGTAACAAGATCGATGTCCGCTGGATGGAACTGTCGGGCGCCGGTTCGGGTCTGCGGGTGCAGGGCGACACGCCGCTGATGATGAACGCGCTGGCCTTCCCCTATGCCGATCTCGACCGGCACGAACCCGGCACCTGGAAGAGCACCGATGTGGTGCCCAAGGCGCAGGGCACGCTGCTGGTCGATGCCGCGCAATGGGGCGTCGGCGGCGACACCCAGTGGAGCGAGTTCGGCAAGCCGCTGCCGAAATATCGGACGCAGCTGGTGCCGACCAGCATCCGCTTCCGGCTGACCCCGTTCCAGGGGGAGGGTACCACCCCTGACAGGGCGGTGCGGGCCAGCGCGACCGGCGAGGAGTAAGGGGAATGGCGTTGCGCCGGTTGAGCATGATGGTGGCGGCGGTGGCGTTGGCAGGCTCGCTCGCCGCCGCCGATGTGCCGGCGCCGCGCTGGGACACGCCCGGCGATCGCAACCCGCTGATCCCCGGCTATTTTGCCGATCCGTCGATCGTCCATGACGGTGGCCGCTGGTATATCTATGCGACCATCGATCCCTGGGGGGACGACCGGCTGGGGATGTGGACGTCTGCCAACGGGCGCGACTGGACCTTCTCCACGCCCACCTGGCCGACCAAGGCGGCAGCGACCAGCTCGACTTCGGGCGATGCCAAGGTCTGGGCACCATCGGTGGTGCATGCCGCCAATGGCGCCTGGTACATGTATGTGTCGGTCGGCAGTGAAGTGTGGGTGGGCACGGCGCCGTCGCCTGCCGGGCCGTGGCGCGACGCCAATGGCGGCAAGCCGCTGATCGACAAGAATTTCGCCCCCGCCTACCACATGATCGATGCCGAGGCGTTCATCGACAGCGACGGCACCGCCTATCTCTATTGGGGATCGGGGCTCAACTGGACGAACGGCCATTGCTTCGCCGTGCGGCTGAAGCCCGACATGGTCCATTTCGACGGGCCGGTGCACGACGTGACGCCGGCGCATTATTTCGAAGGCCCGTTCATGGTGAAGGCGGGCAACCATTATGTGCTCAGCTACAGCGACGGCAAGACGACCGAGGACACGTACAAGGTCCGCTATGCGATCGGCGACACGCCGTTCGGGCCGTTCCGCGAGGGCGCCGACAGCCCGATTTTGTCGACGGACCGCGAGCGGCAGGTCATCAGCCCCGGCCATCACGCGATCTTCCGCGTCGGCGGGCAGGCCTATATCCTCTATCATCGCCAGTCGCTGCCCTGGCCGGGCAAGGGCGATGCGACGCTGCGCCAGATCGCCGTCGATCCGCTGGCCATCCATGACGACGGTACGATCGACCGGGTGACGCCCAGCCATGGCAGCAGCGTGGCGGGGTTTGCGGCGCATCGCACCACCGGCATCGCAATGACGCTGCGCGGCGCCGCTGCCGATGCGGCGCATGGGGCGGAGCGCGCGGGCGACGACAATTATGCCACGCTGTGGCGGCCCGCGCCGGATGCGGCGCCTTTGCTCGTCGCTGATCTCGGCCGCGTGCGTGCCGTGCGCGAAACCCGGCTGCGGATGGAATATGCCAATCGCGGCTATGATGTTGCGATCGAAGCCTCCGCGGACGGCACCCATTGGCGCGAGGTGGCGGCGCAAGCGGGTGCGAACGGATCGCCGATCGTGCTGCGCCATGCGGTTTCCGCCCGCTTTTTCCGGCTGCGTGTGCCCGCCGGCGCGGGCGTCTGGGAGTGGCAGATATTCTGATCGACGCGGCGACGCTACGGCAGCCGCAGAAGGCGTGATCCTGCCGCGTCGCGCGGTGGCGCGCGCGCAATTTTCTCTGCCCTCTTTCGGAACTTCGTGGGTTCGGTATGGTTCCAGCCGTGGAGAGGCTGGAACGTAAATCTGCGCATGTCCGCTCCATGCCATGGTTTCTTCATGGCAGTCACATTGGTTGATGGAAAAGAGAGTATGTGGACAAGTCTAATCGCTGCGATGCTGGTCCTGGCGCCGCAGGGTGGAGAGGGAGTCGAAGGTCGCTGGAAGACGCAGACCCATAACGCGATCGTCGAGATCCAGCGTTGCGGGCCTTCGATTTGTGGCAAGGTCGTCACGTCCGACGTGCTGCGCACCAATCCGAACCTGCGCGACGTCAAGAATTCCGACAAGCAACTTCGAACGCGCCCCTTGCGGGGCCTGCAGATACTGAGCGGCTTTTCGCCGGGCAGCAATGGCTGGACCGGCGGCAGCATCTACAATGCCGAGGACGGCCGGACTTATAGCGCCGACATCACCATGGCGGGTCCGGACCAGCTGAAGCTGCGCGGCTGCGCGCTCAAGATTTTCTGCCGCACCCAGACCTGGACGCGCGTGCGCTGAGCCGCGCGTGCGTCCCAGTATCCCCCAGCGTATTTCGAGGTAACATCATGTCGTATCAGCGTATTTTGTTCAGTGCCGGTTCGGCGCTGCCGCTCGTGCTTGCCTTTTCGGGCACGGCCCATGCCCAGGCATTCTATCTTCAGGAACAGTCGGCCCGCGGCGCCGGCCGCGCCTTTTCGGGCGAAGTTGCCGATCAGGGCGCAGCGTCGCTCTGGTGGAACCCGGCGGCGATTGCCGACGCGACCGACACCGAAGTCGTGCTGAACGCCACGGCAATTCTGCCGCGCGGCGATGTCGTCAATCGCGGCACCCAGATCATCCGGCCGGGCGGCCAGCCGGCGGCGCCGGTGGGGGGCGATGGCACCAGCCGCAATCCGATCAACAACGGCGTGCTCCCTTCGGGCGCGATTGCGGTGCCGCTGGGGCATCGGGTAGCGCTGGGGCTGGCGGTGACGTCGCCCTACAGCTTCACCACCGAATATCCCTCGACCAGCTGGGCGCGCTACAGCGCCGAGCGGACGCGGCTGCGCACGGTCGATATCCAGCCGTCGCTCGCCGTGTCGGTGACCGATTGGCTGCGCGTCGGCGCGGGCGCCAATGTCGAATATACCGATGCCAGCCTCAGCAATGCGCTGCCCAATGTGCTGGCCGTGCTGCCCGATGGTCAGCAGAGCCTGAAGGGCGATGGCTGGGATGTGGGCTGGAGCGCGGGCTTCCAGATGCATAACAGCCGGCTGACGGTGGGCTTCAGCTACAAGTCGGCGATCCACCACAAGCTGAAGGGCGACCTGGTGGTGAGCGGGCTGCTGGGGCCGCTGGCGCCGAACAATGTTTCGCTCTCGGGCGTGCGGGCCGATTTCTACACGCCGGCGCAGGAAATTGTCGGCGCGCGCTATCGCGTCACCGACCGGCTGACGCTGAACGGGCAGGTGGTCCATTACAACTGGGACAAGTTCGACGCGATCCGCTTGGGCGCGCCGGTCAACCAGGCGATCCCGGAAAATTATCGGGAGAGCTGGAGCTATGCGGCGGGCGTCGATTACGCAGCCTCGCCGAAGCTGACGCTGCGCGCCGGCGTGCAGCGGGCGCTCACCCCCACCCAGGACGGCCAGCGCGATGCGCGCGTGCCGGACTCGAACCGGTGGAATTTCGGGGTGGGCGGCACCTATGACGTGTCACGCCGCTTCTCGCTCGACGCCGCGGCCAACTATGTCGACTTCGCCAATGCGCCGATCGACCGGCCGACGCTGGCTGCGGGATCGGCGGTGCTGACCTCGGGCACGCTGCAGAATGCACGCGCGTTCGTCTTCTCGGTCGGCGGCCACGTCCACTTCTGAGGCAAGCAAAAGGGGGGCCGCCGGGGGTGTTCCCCGGCGGCCCCAGCTACGGGGGTTAGAACTTCACGCGGACATCGACGATGAAGGCGCGCGGCGGCAGATAGCTGAACTGGTCGCTCTGGCCGTAGCCGCTCTGGTAGGTCGTGCCGTTGATGGTAGTGGTCGGGGCACCCGACGAGCTGTTCGCGATCGATGTCACCGCGCGGCTGTTGAACACGTTCGACACGGTGGCACCGATGCGGAAGCGCTTGCCGATATCCTGGCTGATCGCTGCTTCGCCGATGCTGTACGGCTTGATGCGATAGAGGCGCAGGCCCGGAAGACCGTTATACTCGGTCGCATATTGCGGGCCGGTATATTTCTGGTTGAACGACAGGCGGAAGCCGTTCCGGTGATAGGCGAAGCCCAGGGTGCCGGTAGAGAAAGGCGCCTTGGCGATCTGTGCGCCGGTCGAGACGTTCTGCGCATAGTTGTACGATGCGTTGGCGAACAGCGACAGGCCGGTCAGCGGCATCACGCTCGCCTGGCCTTCAACGCCCTTATAGTGGACCTGGCCGATATTGATGAGCAGCGTCGTGTCGCAGCCCACCGCCGTGCAGGTGCCGATCTTGTTGTTCACATTGATGATGTAGCCGTCGAAATCGAGCGACACCTTCTGGCCGTGCCACACGGTGCCGACCTGATAGTTGGTGGTGGTCTGCGGCTTCAGCGCATCGAGCGACGACGAAAGCGAGCTCGAGGCCGAATAGAAGCTCGACAGATCGGGCACATACATGCCCTGCGCATATTGGGCGTAGAAGGCCCAGTTGCGCATCACCTGCCAGTTGGCGGTCAGGAACGGCAGCGTCTTGGTCCAGGTGGCGCTGGTGTCGAGCGGGCTGCGGGTCTTCTGGTTCAGCGCCGCATCGACGCCGCGGTTGAAATGGACATATTTGATGCCCGGCGTGATCGACACGCCGTCCATCGGCCGGAACTCGAATTCGCCGAACAGCTGATACTGGTCCCAATTGGAATGCTGGACGAAGTTGATGTTCGCCTGCGAGATCGATGGCAGCGCGTTGGCGGCGGCGGTGCCGCTGCCGTTGTTGAACTTCTCGTTATAGCTCGGCAGGCCGGTGGTGCGGTCGAGATCGAAATTGTGGCGATCGGTGGCCGAATGCTCGTACCAGCCGCCGACGCGGATCTTGCCGAGCGCGAAGGTATAGTCGATCTGGCCGATATAGCCGAGCACGCGATATTTGTTGAGCTTGTTATAGCCGAGAATGTCGTTGGCATTGGCCGGATTGGTCACTGCCTTGTAGGGCGATGCCGGCGTACCGGCGCCGCTGAAGCCCGTGATGACAGTGCCGGTATTACCCGACATCGTGTTGTTGGTGTAGCCGTACATGTACACGCGATTGTCCATCGCGAAGCCCGAGCCGAGATTGCTCTGCAGGCGCAGGTAGGAGAAATCGGTGGTCTTGTCGGTGCGGTTGTACTTCCAATAGTCCATCGAGTTCGGGTTGTTGCTCAGCCCGTAATTCTTGCCCCAGATGCCGACCTGCGAGTTGGCGGCGCAATTTTCACCGGTCAGCTGGGTAAGCGGCTGACCGTCCGGGCCCAAAGCCGCCTTGGAGAAAGTGCCCGATCCCATGGTCGCGCTGCCGCAGGTGGCGCCCTTCAGCACGTCCGACTGGTAATAGAAGTTGCGGTTATAGGTGCTCATCACGGTCAGCGTGTTGGCCGTGCCGATGGGGATCACGCCCTTGGCATAGAGGTTCTTCGAACCGACCTGCGAATAGCTGAGCGCACCGTCCGAGGTGAGATACTGGCCGGTCACGACGAAGCGGGCGCCGCCCAGCTTGTCGATCGTGCCGGTCTGCAGCTCGGCGCGGCCCATGAAAGTGTTCCAGTTGCCCAGAATCGCTTCGACCTGGCCGCCGCCCTGTTCGGTCGCGGCGCGCGAATAGAGGTTGATGTTGCCGCCATAGCTGGCCTGGCCCAGCTGGCTGGCATTGCCCGGGCCGCGATCGACCACCGCGGTCTCGATCGTGTTCGACGGGAAAAAGGCCGTCGAATGGTGCGTCGGGTTGTTGGTGTCGGCAAACGGGATCGAGTCGTAGGTGACGTTATATTCGCCGTCCTGGAAACCGCGGATCGTCACCTTGCTCTCGGAAAGGCCCACACCGTTGTTATTGCCCGACACCGAGACGCTGGGGGACAGCGCGACCAGCTCGTTGAAATCGGCTGCCGGCATGGTGGTGTCGATATAATCGCGGCTGATTGCCGACTGCGGCTGGGTGGTGGTGAGCGAGGCGGTGAGCGGCGCGCCGGCAGCGGTACGCGAACCGATCACGAGCACGTCGGAAGAGGTCAGCGACTGCTTGTCGTTCGCCTGACCGGCCTGGTTGGCGCTGGTCGACTGATCTGCGTCCTGGGCTTGGGCGATGGTGGGGAACGCAAGCGCGCCCGTACCGACAGCCGCCAGCAGCGCGGCGCGAAGTGCGATGGTTTTCATGATCTTCCTCGTTGGCTGATTGCGTTGGGGGTCTTGCCGGTCCGCTGCGCGCAGTGCCGCAGCGCGCATGGCGGGCATGCGCGACAGGGCTGGGCGCACCGCGCACGCGGACGCCGCCAGAAGTTGGCGTTGAACAATGGAATCCCCTTTGACCCCGGAGCGACCTGCAGCACGGTTCCGCACCGCTGCTCCCGGATTTTCCGCTAGGTCCGGCGCATGACGGATCTGTGACTCCGGGGTGTTCGCGGCTGCGGAATCAGCCAACATTGCAAACTTAGAATGTTCGGATCATTCCGCTGTCACATCGCCGTTGTGATAGCAAAATGCCGCGCATTTCCTGTGCGCGCTGCTTTCATGATGGGACGAATTCTCGATGCGTCGCTGGCACAAGATGCTTGCCCCCTGGTTCGCGCTGCTCCTCTTCCTGCTCGCCCTGACCGGCGTTGCCACTCAGGCGACGTCGCTGCTCGATGTGCGCACCAAGCCTGCCGCCGCTGCGGTCGAGGCAAAGCCGCACAAGCATGGCGACGGAGATGCAGCGGCGGCCGCGCCACGCGAGAAGCGCAGCGCGATGGGCGGATGGAACCACTGGATCAAGAAGCTGCATTCGGGCGAAGCGCTGGGGCCGGTGGGCATTGCGCTCAATCTTCTCGGCGGAACGGCGCTGCTGTTCTTCGCCTGCTCGGGCTTCTGGATGTATCTGTCGATGTGGCTCAGGCAGCGGCGGGGCCGGCGACTGCGGGCGCGCTGATCGCGTCGTTCGCGGGAATGCGCACCCGGACTTCGAGCCCGGGTGCCGCATCTGCCAGATCGAGCTGGCCGCGGTGGAAGCGCACGATCGCCTGGGCAATGGCGAGGCCCAGCCCGCTGCCGCGCGCGCCTGAGGCTGCCGTGCCACGCTCAAAAGGTTGCTTGACGCGCGTCAGATCGCCCAGCGGCAGGCCGGGTCCATCATCGCGAATGGTGATGACGGCCCCGTCGGAGTCGCGTTCGAGTGACAGCCGCGCGCAGGTGCCGGCGGGGGTATGCGTCGCGACATTTTCCAGCAGATTGACCAGCAGCTGATTGATCAGGTCTGCATCGCCGGTGATGGTCACATCGTCGAGGCGGCCGACTTCCAGCCGTCCGCCATGGTCTGCGAGCACCGGCTCCATCGTATCCGCGACATCTTCCAGCAGCGGCCGCAGCGACAGCGCCGCCATGGCGGAGGGGTGCCGGCCCGTCTCGATTTCGGCCAGGCGCAACAGCGCGTCGAAGATCGCGATGATCGAGGCACATTCGCGTTCCGCCCGCTCGAACATGCTGGCGAACACCGGGTCGCCATCGGCCGAACCCTGCGCCAGCAGCGTGCGCAGCCGGGTGAGCGGTGTGCGCAGGTCATGCGCGAGATTGCTGGAGAAGAGCCGCTGGGTGCGCACCAGATCCTCCATGCGGTCCAGCATCCGGTTGAGGCTCTGCGCCTGTACGGCGAACATGCCGTCCAGCCGGTCTGTGGGAATGCGGCGGCTCAGGTCGCCTCCGGCAATCGCATCGGCGGCATCCTGTGTCTCCGCCAGCCGCCGCGCGGTGAGGCGGGCAAACAAGAGCGTGGCCGAAACCCCCATCACCATGGCTGCAAGCGAAATGGCGAGCACCACGCGCGGCAACAATGCGTGCAGGCTCGCCGCCGCTTCGCTGTGCTGGACGATGACGAACAGGCTGCCGCTAGGCAGCCGCGTCGCGATGGCACGGCCGGTCTGCGGCGTGCGCGAGCCGCCATAGAAGCTGACATCGGAAAAGCCCTCGGGCGGGGGCGTGATGTCCAGCCGGCCGGCGATACGGCGCCCGCTGCGGTCGAACAGCACATAGGTCCGCTCGCTCAGCACCTTGCGTTGCTGCCAGTCGAGAATCTTGGCACTCAGCGTGGCGTCGTCCACGCGGCTGCCGTCGCCCGGCTTCAGATATTTGGCGGTGTGGTAGCGCAGCGACGTGTCGATCCGGCTGGAGACCCACGCATCGGCAACGCTGAAGGCGACCATGCCGATGGCGATCATCGCCAGCGCGAAGGCGATGCCGACCTGCACTGCCAGCCGCCCGACGCCCCGATTTCGCGAGGAAAGCCGGGCGATCAGACGCATCGTTCGGATCGCAGGATATAGCCGGCGCCTCGTTGCGTCTCGATCGGATCGCAGCCCAGGCCGAGCAGGGCGGTACGCAGCCGGCTCATATTGCTTTCGACGATGTTGGTGGTCGGCGAGAAGGAATAGGACCAGACGCCTTCCAACAGCATTGAGCGCGTGACGAGGCGATCGGCGTTGCACATCAGATGGGCCAGCAGCGAATATTGCTTGCGGTTGAGCACCACTGCCGCGTCGCGGAAGATTGCGCGGTGGCTGCTGGGGTCCAGCCGCAGCTGCCCCACTTCGATCTGCGCCGGTTCGCTGCGTGGCGCGTTGCGGCGGGCGATGGCGTGAAGCCGTGCCGCCAGTTCGTCGATGTCGAACGGCTTGGCGAGATAATCATCGGCGCCGACCTGCAGCCCCTCGACACGGTCCTTCACCGATCCCAACGCACTCAGCATCAATACCGGCACGCCGTTCCCCTGACCGCGTAACTGGTCGAGCACCGCCAGCCCGTTGACGTCGGGCAGCAGCCGGTCGAGCACGATCGCGTCATGCTGGCGATGCTCCAGCGCATACAGCGCATCGGCACCGGTTTGCACCAGCGTCGTATCATGCCCGCGCTGGCCCAGGCCTGCGACGATATGCTCCGCGATGACCGGATCGTCTTCGACTATCAGGAAATGCAAGGTGCCGCTCCCTATCCGGCGCGATGCTTGCGGCGGGGGTGTGACAAACGAATGTCAGTTCCGTGTAGGTTGGAAGACGCCGCAACGCCGGTTCTTCCCGGAAGCCTCGCCATGGCGTAGGCCAATGATTGCGTATGGGACACAAGAGGGAAGCGGTGGGAAGACGGGGGCGGCCGGCGCGCGGCGCGACCATTATCGATGTAGCGGCCCGCGCGGGCGTGTCTGCGATGACGGTTTCCCGCGTCATCAATCGCCGCAGCGGCGTGAGCGAAGAGACGCGCGCAGCGGTGGAAAGCGCAATCGCCGCGCTGTCATACACCCCCAATGCCGCTGCGCGCAGCCTGGTAACGGCGGCGGAGCTGCGGATCGGCGTGGTGTATTCCAATCCCAGTGCCGCTTTCATGAGCGAGTTCCTGACCGGCGTGTTCGAGGAAGCATCGATCCGCGGCGCGCGGCTGGTGCTGCTAAAGGGGGAGGGCGGCCACCCGCCGAGCGAGGCGGAACTGGTGAAGTTCGCGAGTGCGGGCCTCTCCGGCATCATCCTCGCGCCGCCGCTGGGGGAATCGCGCGCCGTGCTGGCGGCACTGCGGCCGGCGGGCGTGCCGATGGCCGCCGTTGCAGCCTATAAGGTGCCGGGGGCAACCTGCGTCCGCATCGACGACCATCGCGCCGCCTATGAAATGACGCGCCACCTGCTCGAGCTGGGGCATCGCCGGCTGGGGTTCATTGTCGGCAATCCCGATCAGGCGGCCAGCGCCGAACGCATGGCCGGATTCTACGAAGCGGTACGCGAAGTCGCCGATGTTGAAGTGAAGGTGGCGCAGGGCGATTTCAGCTATGCCTCCGGCCTGGTGGCGGGCGAGCAACTGCTCGACGGCCCGGCGCCCCCCACGGCCATCTTTGCCAGCAACGACGATATGGCGGCCGCCGTGGTGTCGGTTGCGCATCGGCGCCAGCTCGACGTGCCGCGCCAGCTTACCGTCGTCGGCTATGACGATACCACGGCCGCAGTCACCTTGTGGCCACCGCTCACCACCGTGCACCAGCCACTGCGCCGGCTGGCTGCCGAAGCGCTGGCGCTGGTGGCGAGCGACGTGGAACTGGCGCGCGGCAAGCACCGGCCGCGCGTGCTGGAATATAGCATCGTGCGGCGCAGTTCGACGGCGTCGCCACCGGAAAATCAGTCGCCCGACGCTTCGTAGCGGAACCAGGCGAAATCGGCATGGACGCCGGCGCCGGCCATGTCCTGACACGCCATGCCGACAAAGGCGCCGGTGAAATTGGGCAGGCCGGGCAGCGTCACTTCGTCCGACAGAATGCTGGCGTCGAGCGGCAGGCCTGCCGGTTGCCATTCCGTCATGTTCGCCCCGCGCCAGGCGAAGTGCAGCGCTGCCTCGTCAACTACGACGCGCAACTCTATCGGGCCGTCCGGCAGCGTGTCGGCAATCACCGTGCCGGTGCAGCCATGCGCCGGATCGGCCGAAAGCAAGGCGAGCTGCCGCACGCCGCCATCGTCGGTGGTGACATGGAGATAATGGAATTTCGTGCTGTTATAATAACAGACCAGCCCCGCCGCCTGCTGGAAATTGGCGGGGGCGAACTCCATCCGGGTGGTGGCGGTATAGCGGAAATCGCTCTGGCGGCGGGCGACCAGCGCCTGTTCGAAATGGCTGCCGATCGTTTCCCGGCCGAACAGGCGCAGCCAGCCGGGGCGTGCGGAAAGGCTGAACAGCCGCTCGGGGCGGGGCGTGCGCAGCCATTGAAGGTCGACCGGAAGATCGCCCGCGGTGAAGCTGCCGTCCCAGGCGGCATCGGGCCAGGGCGCGGGCGAGAGCGGCGGCAGGGGCGGGGCGGGATCGGGCCGGCCGCTGCCGTCCAGCGTGCGAAGCCAGCCATCCTCGCCCCAGCGCATCGGCTGGATCGCGGTTTCCCGCCCCAGCACGCAGCGCTCACGTCCCCGCAAGGGGCGGCCGCACAGATAGGCAAGCCAGGGCGTGCCATCGGCCAGCGTGACCAGATCGCCATGGCCGGCGCGGGTGATGGCGCCCGCGCGCGCGCCTTCCGCGCTAAGCACGGCGCCTTCCGGGTGGACGGTATAGGGACCGAACAGGTCGCGCGACCGTGCCATCACCACGGCATGTTCCCAGCCCGTGCCGCCTTCCGCCACCAGCAGATGGTACCAGCCATCGCGCTTGTAGAGATGCGGCCCCTCGGTGAAGCCGCGCTCGGTTCCGGCGAAGAGCATCCGCCGCTCGCCCACCAGTTGCAGCGTGGTACGATCGAGCTCCTGCGCGACGATGCCCGCGAAGCGCTGGCGATCGGGGCGGTGGTCCCAAAGCATGTTGAGCAGCCA
Source organism: Sphingomonas sp. DMC8 (assembly GCF_056314185.1). Lineage (NCBI taxonomy): Bacteria > Pseudomonadati > Pseudomonadota > Alphaproteobacteria > Sphingomonadales > Sphingomonadaceae > Sphingomonas > Sphingomonas sp. DMC8. The sequence goes on from NZ_JBQUYV010000001.1 coordinate 357,302, forward strand.
GCTACGGCCGTCATCGTCATGGAACAGCGCGGGGTCGAACCCGCTGCTGTTCAGCGGTACGGGATCGGACCAGTCGCCGTCGATCCGGTCGGCGGTCACCAGATAATTGTGGAAGTCGCGGAGGGACGCGCCATGCGCGCCGTTCACCGTCGTCTGCCCGTAGCGCTTCACATCGGTATAGACGAGCCAGAAGCGGCCGTCCTGATAGGTCAGGTCCGGTGCCCAGACGCCGCAGGAATCGGGATTTCCGCGCATGTCGAGCTGGCTCGCGCGGCACAGCGGGCGCGCGGCGAGGCGCCAGTGGACCAGATCGCGGCTGTGGTGGATCTGCACGCCGGGGAACCATTCGAAGGTCGAAGTGGCGAGGAAGAAATCCTCGCCGACGCGGACCAGCGACGGATCGGGGTTGAACCCGCGCAGCACGGGATTGCGGAAATGGGTCATGCGGGCTTGCGTACCAGGGTCCAGAGAAGCAGGGCGCCGAGCAGATCGAGCACGCCGAGCAGGAGAAAGAAGGGGCCATAGCCGACCCGGTCGACGAGTCCGCCGAGCAGCAGCGAAAAGACCAGCACGCCCAGATTGCCGGCAAGGCCCGCCAGCCCCGCAGCGGTCGCCACTTCGTTGCGGCGGAACAGGTCGGAGGCCATGGTGATGACGGTCACCGAGAGCGTCTGGTGCGCGAAGCCGCCCAGACAGAGCAGGGCGATTGCCGCATAGGGACTGGTGACGATGCCGACGAACGCCATGCCGGTCATCATCACCGCGCCCAGCGTGAAGGCGCCGCGCCGGGCATCCACCAGCGCCACGCCGCGACGCTGCAGAAAGGCGGCGACGGCGGGGCCGAACAGGCAGCCCAGATCCGCCGCAAGGAAAGGCAGCCAGGCGAACAGGGCGATCTGGCCCAAGTCGAAATGGCGCACCCGGGCGAGATAGAGTGGCATCCAGAAGGACAGCATGCCCCATACCGGGTCGGCGAGCATGCGCGGCAGGGCAATGCCCCACAGGTCGCGGCGACGGAGCAGCCCGAGGATTGCCGGGCGCCCCCCATCCGCAGTCAGGCGTGCCTCCTGCCCCGCGGCGATATAGGCGCGCTCTGCTTCTCCCAGACGGGGATGGCGCCCGGGCGGCCGATACCAGAAAAACCACAGCAGCGCCCAGACAAGGCCGATGCCGCCCGCGACCAGAAAGGCCAGCCGCCAGCTTTGCGTCAGCACCGCCCAGGCCACGAGCGGCGGGGCGAGGATCGCGCCGAACGATGCGCCGATATTGTATATGCCGCCCGCCACGCCGCGCTCGCGCGCCGGAAACCATTCGGCGACCAGCTTCTGCCCGGCGGGCTGCGCCGACCCTTCGGCCAGACCCAATACACCGCGGAGCGCCGCAAAACTGATCCAGCCGCTGGCAAAGACATGGGCCATGGTCAGCAGCGACCAGACGCCGACACAGATCGCGAAGCCCAGCCGCAGACCGGCGCCGTCGAGCAGATAGCCGGCAAGCGGCTGGAACATCACGCCCAGCTGAAACGCGCCGGTGATCCAGCCATATTGCTCGCTGCTGATCGCCTGCTCGGCCAGAATCAGGGGCGCCGCCACGCCCAGCACGGCCCTTGCAAGATAGTTGATGACCATCGCCCCGACGAAGAGCGCGATGATCGTCCAACGGAGATGGGGGATGCCAAAGCGGCGCAAGGCGTACTCCGTTAACGTGAACAAGAAGGCGATTCAGAAACGGTCGCCAGCACGGCCTTGGGGACGGGTGATGGCACCAATGGATCACAAAAGAAGCCGATTCGTACCGCCCTTGGTGAGTTTCTGCAAGGGTTTCGGCAACTTGTCTGACTATTGACAGGGCGTCGTATTGGATTTAACCCATAGATGTTAACGTAAACATTTGTGCATTGCAGCAGGCTTCCGGTCAGTGAAGTCTGGTGAAGTGTATCTGCAAGCGTCGCCGCCAGCGGCGCCTGCGGCAATCATAATAATCAAGATCAAATATAAGATCAGGGAGAACGGGATGTTCTTGAGAGTCGTGGCTCGGCGCGGTTTGCTTTTCCGCAATGTGTCCTTCGGAGCGATTTCACTGGCGGCATGTGCCATGGCGGCGCCGGCGCTGGCGCAGCAGGCGGAGTCGGTGCCGGCAGCTGGTTCGAACAGGGCCGATGCCACTGCGCAATCCTCCGGCAGCACCGAAGAGGCGATCGTCGTTACCGGCACGCGCCTGGTCGTCAGCGGCTTTACCGCGCCGACCCCAACCACGGTGATCGGCGAGGAACAGATTGCCGCCAATGCCCAGCCCAATGTGTTCACCACCATCGCCCAGCTCCCCTCGCTGCAGGGCTCGAGCGGCACGCAGGTCAACACCTTCAGCACGTCGAGCGGGCAGCAGGGGCTCAGCTCCTTTTCGCTGCGCGGTGTCGGCACCATCCGGACGCTGACGCTGCTCGACGGGCAGCGCGTCGTGGGCGCGAACGTTACCGGCGTTCCCGACATCAGCCTGTTCCCGCAATTGCTGATCAAGCGCGTCGATGTGGTGAGCGGCGGCGCCTCGGCTTCCTATGGCTCGGACGCCGTGGGCGGCGTGGTCAATTTCATTACCGACACGCATTTCCGCGGCATCAAGGGCAATGTTCAGGGCGGCATCACCACCTATGGCGACGATGCCCAGGGGCTGGTGCAGCTCGCGGCGGGCGACAGCTTCCTTGGCGAGCGACTGCACGTCGTCGGCAGCGTCGAATATGACAAGGAAGCCGGTATCGGCGGCGGCCAGTGGGGCACCGGCCTCGCCAATGGCCGCGACTGGTTCAAGCAGACCACGCTGATCAACCGCGGCGTCCTCAACGACGGTTCGCCGCAATATCTGGTGCGCGATTATGGCCAGTCGATCACCTTCACCAAATATGGCCTGATCACCGCCGGTCCGCTGCAGGGTACCGCCTTCGACCGGAACGGCAATCCCTTCCAGTTCCAATATGGTTCGAACGGCGTGCCGGCACGCGATGCCAAGGGCAACGTCACCGGTTGCTACCCCGGCTACTGCCTGGGCGGCGACCTGTCGGGCAATGTCGATGCAGGGCGCTCGCTCAAGTCGGCGATCGAGCGGCTCGACGGCTATGTCCGGGTAGGGTTCGATTTCGCGCCCGGGAACGAGCTTTATGTCAGTGTCAATATCGGCGAGGTGAAGACCCATAACCAGCCGGTCAACGGGCAGAACAAGCCGGGCCTGACGATCCAGTGCGCCAATCCGTTCGTGCCCGCTTCCATCCAGGCGGCCTGCACCACGGCAGGCATCACCAGCTTTGCCTATGGCACCAGCAACGCAGCGCTGGGCAATACCCGCGTCAACACCGATCGCCGCCAATATCGGTTCGTGCTGGGCGCCAAGGGCCGCGCGCCGGTGCTGGGCAGCGACTGGAACTATGATGTCTATCTGGAGCACGGCACCAACTATACCGACATCGACGTCCACAATATTCTGCTGACCAACCGCTTCAACCAGGCGATCGACGCCACGCTGGTGAACGGTGCGATCGTCTGTCGCGATCCGGTGGCGCGGGCCAATGGCTGCCAGCCGCTCAACATCATCGGCGGCATGCCGTCCGACGCCGCACTGCGCTACATCATGCCGGAACGGGGCCCCTATCAGCGCACCCGTCAGACTCAGGATGTCGCCAGCTTCAACTTTTCCGGTTCGCCGGTGAATCTGTGGGCGGGGCCGCTGACGGTCGCGTTCGGCGGCGAGTTCCGCCACGAATATTACAAGGTTCGTGCCGATCCCTATGGCGCCGGCTTTGCCGCAATCCCGGCGGGCGGCGACTACCCGGCCGATCCGGTGCTGCTGACCGGCGGCAACAACTGGTATGCCGGCAACTACAAGAACGGCAGCGGCGCCTATAGCGTGAAGGAAGCCTTTCTCGAGGCGAACGTGCCGCTCCTCAATTCCGAGGGCGCGGGCCACGCCAACCTGACCGGCGCGGCGCGCGTTACGGATTACAGCACGTCGGGTACAGTCTGGGCATGGAAGATCGGCGGCACCTGGGAATTGCCGATCGACGGGCTGCGCATCCGCGGCGTCACCTCGCGCGACGTGCGGGCGCCGAACCTGTCCGAACTGTTCGCCGCGCCGGTGACGACGACGCTGCCCAATTTCTATGATCCGTTCCGCAATACCAATGTGCTCGCAATCCAGAACAGCATCGGCAACCCCAACCTGAAGCCCGAAATTGCGCGTAACACCACCATGGGCATCACGCTGGCCAACCCGGGCTGGATGCGTGGGCTCAACCTGTCGTTCGACTATTACAAGCTGAAGATCCGCAATGTGATTTCCAGCCTGGCCGCAAGCGACATCGTCCAGCTCTGTTATCAGAAGGTGCTTCCCGCAACCTGCAGCGTCTTCAATCTGAACAACAGCGCCGGGCCCAACTATATCAATGTGCAGGCATTCAATCTGGCATCCATCGATACCGCCGGCTTCGATATCGAGGCGAGCTATCGCTGGCAGCGGCCGCTGGGCCTGCCGGGCAGCCTGACGCTGCAGGCGCTGGCCACGCATGTCATTCGCTACATCACTGACACGGGCCTGCCGGGAACTTTCCCGGTCGATTCCGCGGGCAGCAACCAAGGATCGACGCCGAACTGGAAGTGGCTGGCGGTGCAGACATACCAGAACCAGGCCTTCTCGCTGCTGGTGCAGGAACGCTGGTTCAGCGACGGGACGATCGGCAACCAATATATCGTCTGCCAGTCGAACTGCCCGGCATCGACGGCCGCGCATCCGACCATCGACCGGAATTTCATCCCCGGCGCCTTCTATCTCGACGTCGGCGGCACCGTGAATATCACCAAGGCGATCACGGCCTATGCCAAGATCGACAACCTGCTCGACCGGAATCCGCCGCGTTCGACCATCTTCAACAGTCCGACGCTCTACGACCAGATCGGCCGCGTCTATCGGGCGGGCGTGCGTTTCAAGTTCTGAGGGCGGTTCGCGCGGGCTTACCCTTCCCCGAGCCGGTGCCTGCGCGTTCGCACTCTTCCTGGGCCGCCGGCCTTCGAGTCGGCGGCTCCCCTGTGCTGAAACGGCCATGATGGAGGAGACAGGTCTTGGTTCCCATCCGCACTGCCGGTGCCGCCCGGCCCCTTGTCGCAGCCATGCTCGCGCTGAGCACTGCCGCCCCGCTTTTCGCCGCGCCTCCGGGCGACGGGCCCGTGCAGGTGCGGATCGATACCGCGCGGCGATCCACACCCGTCTCGCCCTATCTATACGGCATGTTCATCGAGCCGATCGGCGGGCTGGTGAACCGTACCTTATGGGCGGAAATGCTCGACGACCGGAAGTTCTACTATCCGGTCGGGCCAGCCAGCCGCGATGCACCGCCGCCGCTCAATGCCGAGGGCCGACCCGGCGTCAGCTATCGTAAATGGCGGCCGGTCGGCGGCGACGATGTTGTCGTCATGGACAGGGAGCGGCCCTTTGTAGGCGCACAAAGTGCCAGCGTGGCGGTGGCGGGGGACAGCCCGCGTGGACTGTCGCAGGCGGGGCTGGGGCTGGCCCGCGGCAAAAGCTACACCGGGCATCTGTGGCTGCGCGGCGATGCCGGGGCGGCGGTGACGGCAACGTTGATCTGGGGCGAAGGGCCGCATGGGCGCCAATCGGTTCGCCTGCCGGCGCCGGGCGCGACATGGGCCAGGGCCGACTTCGCCTTTAGCGCCGGTGCCGATACAACGGATGCCCGGCTGGAGATCACCGGCACCGGCAGCGGTCGCTTCGCGGTGGGGGCGGTGTCGCTGATGCCGGCCGACAACATTCATGGCTGGCGCGCGGACACGACGGCGATCGCCCGCTCGCTTCGCTCCGGATTCTGGCGGCTGCCGGGCGGCAATTTCCTGTCCAACTGGGATTGGCACGAAGCGATCGGCCCGCGGGACAGTCGCCCGCCGATGTTCGACCATGCCTGGAGCGCGATGCAGACCAACGACATCGGCATGGACGAGTGGATGGAGCTGTGCCGGCTGATCGGTGTCGAGCCCTATGTCACGGTCAATGCCGGGCTGGGCGATGCCAATTCGGCGGCCGAGGAAGTCGAATATCTGAACGGTGCCGCTACCAGCTATTGGGGCGGGCTGCGCGCGGCGAACGGCCATCCCGAACCCTATGGGGTCAAATGGTGGAATATCGGCAACGAGCCCTATGGCTGGTGGCAGATCGGCAAGACCTCGCTCGACTATTACCTGATCAAGCACCGGGCTTTCGCCGCGGCCATGAAGGCGCGCGATCCCTCGATTGTCCTGATCGCCTCCGGGGCGATGCCGGACCAGCTCCATCCCAAGGGCGTGCAGCAGAATAGCAGCCTGGAGAACATCCAGCCGAAATTCGGCACGGAGGAAGATTGGACCGGCGGCTTTTTCGACAAGGCGTGGGGCAGTTTCGACGGAATCACCGAGCATTGGTACGACCGCGCCGAGGCTCGGCCGAATGCGCCTGCCGCGGACGAGCTGATGGAGTTTGCCCGCGCACCCTCCAATCATGTCCGGATGGAAGCGCTGGAATGGGACATTTATCGCAGTCGCTTTCCGAAGCTGCGGGATTCTCGCGTGTTTCTCGCGATCGACGAATATGCTTATCTGGCGGGCGAGCCGACCCTGAAATCGTCGCTGGCCTATGCGATGGTGTTTCAGGAAATGCTGCGCCACAGCGATTTTCTGACCATGGCGGCATTCACGACCGGCGCCTCGACCATGGACATCACGCCGACGGGTGCGACGCTCAACGCCACGGGGATGGTCTTCAAACTTTATGGCGAGCGTTTCGGTGCGGGCACCGTGCCGGTGGCGCTGACCGGCACGTCGCCGCAACCCGCGCCGAAATATCCGGTCGGCTACGCGCATCCGCAGGTGGTCGCGGGCAGCCCGACCTGGCCGCTCGACATGGTCGCGGGGCTTTCGCCCGACGGACGCGCGCTGCGCATCGGCGTGGTCAATGCCACCTATCAGCCAAAGAGGCTGGCGTTGCAGGGCGTGGCGCTGACTGGGGCAGGCACACGCTGGCTGTTGCAGGGCAAGGGGCTGGCCGCGCGCAACAAAGTGGGGGCGGCGCCCGAAGTCACCATCGCCAGCGCCGCCGTGCGGGGCGCTGACAAAGGGATCGACGTTCCGGCGACCTCGGCTGTGATTTACGAGCTGGCGCTGGCGCGATAGCGCCGGCGTTCAGGCAAGCGTGGTTGCGGGGCGCAGCTTCAGGCGGCGTTGCAGAGCGCGACGCGGCAGCAGGTCGGCGAGCGAGGCGAGGCCGCCGACCAGCACATGTGTCGCCAGCGTCAGCGCCGCCACGAACAGTACTGCGCCGGCCAGGCCCGAGCCGGTGCCGATCAGCGCGGCGATCAGCGGCGCCAGCAGCGTGTCGCGCGCCGGGATCAGCGGCAGACGATAAATCATCATCCGCACTGTCGCGACGACCACCATCGTCCCCGCCGAAATCTCCGGCAGCAGCAGCTTCCACAGCATCGCCGTGAGCACCAGGCTGAGGGCGGTGCGGACGCAGTGAATGCCGAAGGTTTCCAGCAGCGCGCGCCGCGGCAGCGCGAACACCATGCGGCGGAAGGCAAAGATCGCGAACGACGAAATCACCACCACCGCTGTCGACGCCAGCAGCGTGTTGAGGAGCGTGCCGGCGGCCAGCGCATAGAGGATCGGCGCCGTCACGCCGACCATCACCAGCGTCGCGATATTGCCCGCCAGTGCCGAAGTGACCGCCACGTCGCGCAGCGTTTCGAATACCGGTACGCCCGGCGCCACGCGCCCGCGCGCCCAGACATAAAGCTGGGCGTCGCCCGAATAGCCGAACACCACTTCGTTCGCGACCTGCTTGCGCAGCAGCGCGGGCAGCGCGTCGAGGCCGATGCCCCAGATGCGGCGCAGGATCAGCCAGTCCATCACCGGCGTCAGCACATATACGGCCAGGAAGCAGAGCCAGAACAGCGGGCTGATCGGCGCGCGGAGCAGCATCGTCAGGTCGACGCCCTTCAGCTCGCGCAGCACAGCCCAGAGGATCGCCACGGAGATGGCGAGGCCGGCAACGGCCATCACCCGGTCACGGCCCAGCCGGGCCATCAGAGCGGAGGCGCGCTTACGAAAGGTGGCGAACATTACGCATAGGCCTCCGGCTCGAGCGCCTGCAGCCGGGCACCGCGCTGGACGAGCACGGTATCGGCAAACAGGTCGAGATAGCGCTGCGCCGAACGCTCCAGCGTGAAGCGGCGCAGATGCTGGTACAGCCCCGTAGGCGGCGTGGCATCGACGGCGGCGGTGCGGATCGCTTCGGCAAGCGCGGCGGCATCGCGCGGCACGATCGTGCCGAAGCGGCCCTGACCGAGCAGCCCGCGCAGGCCGCTGCCGCAATCGGTCGTGACAACCTTCAGCCCCGCGGCCAGCGCCTCAACGACGGCGGCCGGCACGCCTTCGTAGCGCGACGACATCAACAGAATGTCATAGTCGGCGAGGCGCGACGCGGCATCGGGCACATGGCCGGCGAGGTCTACCCGGTCGGCAATGCCGAGCGAGGCAGCCAGCGCCTCCAGCATCGGCCGCTCCGGCCCCTCGCCATAAATGGTCAACCGTTCATCGGCGCGGGCGCCGGCGGCGAAGGCGGCGAGCATCAGCCCGAAATCCTTCTGATGCGCCAGGCGGCCGACGGCGACGAAGCGGCGCGGCGCACCGGCAGCGGCGGGTTCGCGCGGATCGGCGAAGGACAGCGCGTCGATTGCCGGATCGTGGACGACATGGCCGCGGCGGGCCATCGGCCGCGGAAGATCGGCGAGCATCGCTTCGTCCATCACCACCCAGCCGGCAGCGCAGCGCGCCTGCAGCCACAACCAGAAGCGCCAGCCGAGCCGGGCGACCGGGTTCAGGTCGCGGCGGACCAGATCGTTGCTGATCTTCACGACGATCGGCGGGCAGGCGCGGCCGAGCAGCAGCACCATCGCCAGCGCGACGATGGTGTAGGTGGAGCCGGCGACGAACAGCAGGTCGGGCCGCTCGCGGCGGATCACCTGCGGCAGCTTCAGGATCATCCACAGCGTTTCCCAGCTCGCCTGGCTGCGGCGGGGCTGGGCGGGCACCTCATACGCGATGTCGGGCGCGAATTCGCTGCGCATCGCGCCGTCTTCGCGGCCGAGGAACAGCGGCGCATCGATGCCGAGCGAGCGCCAGTGGCGCACCATTCGCAGCGCGACGCGCTCGACGCCGCCGGGTTCAAAACTGTGCAGGAACGTCAGTACGCGCAGGCCATCCCGGCCCTGCGCAGCGCCTGCATGCGACGCACTGTTCCGGCTCGCCTCCTGCCGGGGCGAAGCTAGGGTCCGGGCGCGGTTCCGCGCGCGCGCGCGCTGCGTGAGTTTGCTTGTGATCACGTAGGAAAGACGGCGCCGAAGCGCGAACCCGCAGTTAACTACTCGAAAATATTTTCGTCGAGCGTGTGGCGGGTGGAACCATCGGGGAGCCTTGCTCGTCTCGCCGAGTCGCGCTGTTTCCGGCCGTGCGGGCAATGCGGCGTAGCGACCGCCTTGCAGGACGCGCCCAGCGCTGTTGTTGCGCTAGTGAAATAATATTTTCACGGCCGTTTCGGGTGCTTCGACGGGGCGCTGTGTTTTTCGGCCTTCCAGGCGATAGATCGATGGCTGCTACGGTAAATTCGATTAAGAAGAGCGATAACATTCAAGAATGCATCGCAGGCGATGCTGTTTGTATCTCAAATGTGACAAATATTGGATCGGCATTTATCCAAAATGGATAAATTATACGATAGAAAATGGGGTGTTTTGCTTTTCGGGATGTGTGTTTTATTCGAGTCTGTATCGAAAATAGTAACATAATAGTTGAAGCTGTGCCGGTGGCTTTGCACGCGCCAAGTGGGTTTTGGTTGAGATTGTCGGACCATTGTGGCTAGTGGGGACCATGGAGCGCAGCGGGGCCGATCTTCTTACCGACCGGGAAAGAGAGTGCCTGTTGCGCGTCCGGGACGGCCTTTCCTCCAAGGAAATCGCTGCCGAATTGGGCATTTCGCATCACACCGTCGATCTGCATCTGAAGCGCGCGATGAAAACGCTGGGCGCCGCCAACCGGCGAGACGCCGCGCGGCGCATCGAACTGCCGTCCGTAACGCCTCTGCCGGTCGAAAAGCCGTCGTTCCGGGGATTGGGTACCCAATCGGACGACCTTGCCGATCCGCCGACCGGGCTGCTTTCCTCGCCCCTGCCACGGATGGAAACGCCGCCGCGCTTGCCGGTGCCGTTCCTCCGCCAGGGGAGGCAACGCAATGACCTGACGCCAACGCAAAGGCTGGGCGCGATCGTGATGATCGCCGTTCTGCTGCTGATTGCCGTAGCCAATTTCTTCAACGGCCTGGGCGCGCTCTACACCATTACCGGCTGACCGCCGTCCGGTCCGGGAAATCCATTGATTAGTGCTGGGGCGCATTCGCCTCCACAGGGGAGCAAGAATCATGACTTCACCCAAGACCATTGCCGCTGTCCGCATCGCCCGCTCGCTGCAGCCGGCGGAAAAGGCCGTCAACGAAGCCGCGCTGAAGGTGCTGGCGGTCGGCACGGCCGTTCTCACTGCCCGTGTCGACGGCACGTTCCACCCGCTGGAAGCCCAGTCGGCAGTCGAGTTTCTTGGCGACGCAACTGCCAAGGTGTTCGGCGCGCTGAAGGACATCAAGCAGATGCACGGCGAACTGCGCGCGGCAGCCGTGCGCCATCGGGTGCTGGGCGAGGGCGACATCTTCGAAACCCCGCCGCACGACACCCCGCACGGCGAACTCGAAACCGTGGTGGCGATCAGCGAAGTCGCGTGAATGTGCCGGTTGACAGTGGGGCAGGTACCTGCATCCGGAGCTACTGATGCGTGTCCTGGTTTATCTCACCTTGCTGCTGGTCTGTTGTTCCTACGCGCTCCTGAAAGGGGGCGCACCGGAACGCTGGGGCGTGGTCATTCTCATCACGGCGGTGGTCGCATCGCACTTCGTGCCGTCTGCGGGCGAGGTGCGATTCCAGAATCTCGAGACCGGCTTGATGCTGGTCGATCTGGCGATGTTCGTCGCGGTGACGGTATTAGCGCTGCGGGCGCAGCGTTACTGGCCAATGTGGATGGCCGCGATCGTGCTCGACACGCTCATCACGCACCTGCTGATGCTCAGTCCCAAGCTGATGCCTTTCTCCTATTCGGTTATGGCTGCGGCTTGGAGTTATCCAAAGCCACTCATCCTGGCCTATGCCACCCTGCGGCATCGGGAACGCATCCGGCAATATGGCGAGGACCCGGCCTGGTCCTGACGGCAGTGGGAGGGCATCTGCATGGGTGACTTGCGGCCCGCCGACCCCGAGCAAAGCGAACTGAGCGAGATCGCCGATCTGCTGGCCGTGGCGCGGCAGCGGCTGCTTGCCCGCAACCAGCCGCTGCACGCGCGAGTGGTAGAGGCCGTGTATCGCGCCCGGCGCATCCGCGACGCAGCCTTTGGCGCGGACGCGGCGATCTTTGGTGAACCCGCCTGGGACATTCTGCTCGATCTTTATCTGGCCGAACTGGCGGAGCGCCGCCTGTCGGTTTCCAGCGCCTGCATCGGCGCCAATGTCCCCACCACCACCGCGATGCGGCATCTCGCCATATTGGAAGCCCATGGCCTGGTGGAGCGTTCGCGCGATGCGCAGGATGGCCGCCGCTCGTTCGTCGGGCTCACCGAGCGCGGACGCAGGGCGATGGACAGCTGGGTGGAGCGGATGCTGCGAACCATCGGCAACATCACCGACCGCGGCTGACGGGCCGGCCGGGGCGGGCACGCCCGACCGTCGCCCGCTTATACCAGCTTGCATGGATGTAGACTCACCCACGCGTCGCAACTGCTTCAGCAACCGCCAATCCGGCGGAAGCACGGGTCCATTCACCTCTCATTCTCAGCAAGGGCCGATAGCGGGATCCCAATGGACCCCGGCTTTCGCCGGGGTGACGCTTTGCGGAGCAGCTAGGGGGCTTATCAGCGCAATGCGGTATCAGTCTGTGGCAGTGTTGCGACGTGCCATCATGGCAAAGGCCAGCACCACCAGAAAGCCGATGCCCGGCACCAGCAGGGCGCGATTGATTCCCGCAAGATCCGAAATCCGCCCCATCGCCGCAGTAATCGCCGCGCCGCCGATGATCGCCATGACGATCAGCGAGGCGCCAATCTGCTTCAACGGCCCAAGCCGCTCGATACCGATCGCGAAGATGGTGGGGAACTGGATCGACATGAAGAAGCTGGCCGCGACCAGCGCATAAATGCCGAACAGCCCGCCGACGAATATGGCCAGCGCAGTGAGCACCGCCGCGATGCCCGCGAACAGCGCCAGCAGATACGGCGCCGACACCCGGCCCAGCAACGCGGCGCCGACGAAGCGGCCGATGCCGAACAATACCAGGCTGGCGAACAGATAATCGGCCGCCGCACGGTCGGTCAGGCCGGGCAGGTTGGCCTGGGCATAGCGGATGGTGAAGCTCCACAGTCCGACTTGCGCGCCGACATAGAAGAACTGGGCGACTACCGCGAAGACCAGCGCCGGTTCGCGCAGCACGACGCGGATCGCCGATGCCCCGCCCATCGGCGCGGCCTCCTCGTGCTTTGCCGGCGCCGGAAAGGCGATCAGCGCCGCAGCGATGGCAAAGCCCAGCACGACCAGGCCGATCGCGAGATAAGGCCCTTGCACCGATGCCAGCTCGCCCCGCAGCGTGGCGGTGCGCTCGGCGGCCGACATGGCGGCGAGCGCGTGATCGTCCTGCGCGAAACTCGACAGAATGAAATATTTGCCGATCAGCACGCCGAAGATCGTGCCGAGCGGATTGGCCGCCTGGGCGAAGTTCAGCCGGCGCGCCGCGCCTTCGGGGCTGCCCAGCTCGGCGATCAGCGGGCTGGCCGAGGTCTCGAGAAAGGCCAGGCCGCAGGCAATGACGAACAGCGCGGCGAGGAACCAGCGATATTCGCCGAAATGCGTCGCCGGATAAAAGAGCAGCGCCCCCAGCGCATAGAGCGACAGCCCGGTGACGATCGCCGCCTTGTACCCACGCCGTCGCGCGAGCAGCGCCGCCGGCGTCGCGAGCAGGAAATAGCCGAGATAAAAGGCCTGCTGAACGAAGCTGGTCTCGAAATCGCTGAGCGTGAAGGCGCGGCGGAAATGCGCGATCAGAATGTCGTTCAGGTTGTTCGCCATCCCCCACAGGAAGAACAGCGAAACCGTGAGGATGATGGCCGGGGTGTAGCGTCGGGCGGCCTTGCTGGCCATGATGTCCTCTCCTTGGTCCGATGCGCGTTGGCGCGCTTATTCGATGGCGCGGTCGAGATGCGTGTAGCCGCCGTCGACGAACAGCCACTGGCCGGTGGTGTGGCTCGCCCGGTCGGACAGCAGGAACAGCGCGGTGTCGGCAATTTCTTCGGGCGTGGTGAAGCGATGGCCCAGCGGCACGCGGCGTTCGATCTCCGCGCGGCGCGCGATAGGATCGTCAAAGCTCTTCAGCCATTCGGCATAAGCGGGCGTGCCCACTTCGGCGGGCACGATCGCGTTCACCCGGATGCCGTCGCCACGCAGCGCCACGGCCCATTCGCGGGTCAGCGCCAGCACCGCGCCCTTGGCGGCGGCATAGGCGCTGGTATGGCCCTGGCCGGTGATCGCGGTTTTCGAGGCGACATTGACGATCGCGCCCCGTGCCGCCTGCAGATGGGGCAGCGCGGCGCGGGCCATGCCGTAATAATGGACCAGATTGATGTCGAGCGAGGCGCGGAACTCGGCCGGCGTCGCCTCGAACCCCAGATTGTCGTTGCGGCCGGCATTGTTGACCAGTCCGTCGATGCGGCCCCAACGCGCCACCACCGCCTCGACGGCGGCGACCACGGCATCGTCCTCGGCCAGTTCGCAGCCGTGGAACAGCCAGTCGGTGCCCAGCTGCGCCACCAGATCGGGCGGCGGCGCCTCGCGTGAGACGATGGCGGGCAGGGCGCCTTCGCGCGCCAGCCCGGCGGCGACGGCAGCGCCGATCCCCGACGAGCCGCCGGTGACGATCACGACCTTGCCGGCGAGGCCCAGATTCATGCGCCGAACCGGAAGGCGGCGAGCGTCTCGGGCTTCATTTCGATCGAATAGCCGGGCCGCTGCGGCGGCATATAGGCAGCGTCGCGGATCACGCAGGGATCGAGGAAATGCTCGTGCAGATGATCCACATATTCGATCACGCGACCCTCCATCGTGCCTGCAAAGCACAGATAGTCGATCATCGACAAGTGCTGGACATATTCGCACAGCCCCACGCCGCCGGCATGCGGGCAGACCGGCAGATTATAGCGCGCCGCCAGCAGCAGGATCGCCAGCGCTTCGTTGACGCCGCCGATGCGGCAGGCATCGAGCTGGACCACATCGATCGCGCCCAGCGCCATGAACTGTTTGAAGAGGATGCGGTTCTGGCACATCTCGCCGGTCGCGACCTGCACCTTGCCGATGCCGTCGCGGATCGCCTTGTGGCCCAGCACATCGTCGGGGCTGGTAGGCTCCTCGATGAACCAGGGATTGGCGAAGGCGAGGGCGTTGACCCATTCGATCGCCTGGCCGACTTCCCACACCTGATTGGCGTCGATCATCAGCTTGCGGTCTGGGCCGAGCACGTCGCGGGCGATGCGCACGCGGCGAATGTCGTCCGCCAGATCGCGACCGACCTTCAGCTTGATATGGTGGAAGCCCGCATCGACGGCCTCCTGCGCCAGCCTGCGCAGCTTTTCGTCCGGATAGCCGAGCCAGCCGGCTGACGTGGTGTAGCAGGGATAGCCATTGGCCTTCAGCGTCGCGATCCGTTCCGCCTTGCCCTCGGCACGCGCGGTGAGCAGGGCCAGCGCTTCCTCGGGCGTGATCGCGTCGGTCAGGTAGCGGAAGTCGATCGCGCGGACGAGCTGCTCGGGCGTCATGTCGGCGACGAGCTGCCATACCGGCTTGCCTTCGGCCTTGGCCCACAGATCCCAGACAGCGTTGACGACCGCGCCGGTGGCGAGGTGCATCGCGCCCTTGTCCGGGCCGATCCAGCGGAGCTGGCTGTCGCCGGTCAGGTGGCGCCACATCCGCCCGGCATCCTCGGCGATCCAGGCGAGGTCCAGCCCCACGACCAGATGCCGCATCGCCTCGATCGCGGCGATGCACACTTCATTGCCGCGGCCGATGGTGAAGGTGAGGCCGTGCCCCTCCAATCCCGGGACATCCGTCTCCAGCACGACATAGGCCGCCGAATAGTCCGGGTCCGGGTTCATCGCGTCCGACCCGTCGAGCGAGGCGCTGGTCGGGAAGCGCAGGTCGACCGTGCGCAGGCCGGTGATGCGGGCGGTCATTGCCGCCGGGGCGGCTGCGGCCGCGGGGGAAAACACTGTCATAACGGGGCTTTCAGTTGACCCAGCCACCATCGATCACATGGACCGCACCGGTGGTGAAGGCAGCTTCGTCGCTGGCAAGATAGGTGATGAGGGCGGCGATTTCGTCTTCCTGGCCCAACCGGCCCATCGGCTGGCGGGCGACGAAGGCGGCATGTGCTTCCTCGACGCTGATCCCCTGCGCCGCGGCCTGATCGGCAACCCGCTGGCGCAGGCTGGGAGTGTCGACCGTGCCGGGGCACACCGCATTGCAGCGGATGCCGCGCGCGACAAAGTCTGCGGCGACCGATTTGGTCAGGCCAATTACCGCTGCCTTGCTGGCCCCATAGGCATAGCGATTGGGGATGCCCTTCACGCTGGAGGCAATCGACGACATGTTGACGATTGCCCCGCCGCCTTTTTCGAGCATCGCCGGCAGGAAGGCGCGGATCATGCGGTGCATGGCATGGACGTTAAGGTCGAAGGACAAGTGCCAATCGGCATCCGTGCCGTCGAGGATCGACCCCGCGGCAACGAAGCCGGCGATGTTCGCCAGCACGTCGACGGGGCCGAGGCGCGCCGGCAATGCGGCGATTCCCTCTCCATCCAGCAAGTCCAGTACCACCGGCTCTACGCCTTCCAGCGCGGCCAGTGCGTCCGCATCGCGGTCCAGCGCGAAAACCCGCGCGCCTTCGTCCCGCAACCGCAGCGCAGTCGCGCGGCCAATGCCGTGCGCGGCCGCCGTGACCAGCGCCGTCTTGGAGTTAAAACGCATCCGCTCCCCTTTCATCGCTTTCATCAGTCAAAGTAACTTTCGTTGCAAGCGGTTTGCGGCTATTTTCATACGCGAGATGCGATTGGCATGACAAATTCCGCCATTGCCGCTATGCAAAAGCCATATGAGTAAAAAAACGACAGTCGAAGGGGAGCCCGCGCGGCAGCCGGTCTACGCCGCGCCGGCGCTGGAAAAGGGAATCGATGTGCTGGAACTGCTCAGCACCGAACCCATCGGTCTGACGATCAGCGAGATCGCGCAGCGGCTGGGGCGGTCGATCAGCGAATTGTTCCGGATCATCGTCGTGCTCGACCGCCGTGGCTGGCTGCACAAGGAGCCGGCGAGCGACCGCTATCGCGTCACCTATCGCCTGCTGGAAATCGCCCATCGCGCAACCCCGGCGCAGGAACTCACCCATGTTGCGACCCAGCCGATGCACCTGTTGGCGGCGGCGACGCAGCAATCCTGCCATCTGGCGGTGGTCAACGGCACGCACGGGCTGATCGTCGCGCGGCAGGAAAGCCCCGGCGCCACCGGCTTTGCAGTGCGACTGGGTACCGAGATCGACCTGCGCACCAGCTGTTCGGGCCATGTGCTGCTGGCCTTCATGGAGGAAGAGCGACGCACCGGCTTGTTCCCCAAACCGCTGCCGGCAGCGCTGCACGCCCGGTTCGAGGCGATTCGCGCGCAAGGATATGAATCGATCCCCAGCGCGCGCATCGCCGCCGTCTCAGACATCAGCTGCCCTGTTTTCGGGTTCGACGGCCATGTCGTCGCGGCGCTGACCATTCCGTTTCTGGCGGCGATCGACGATGCGCCGCACGTCTCCGAAGACGAGGCGCTGGTGCTGCTCAAGCAGACGGCTGCGACGATTTCGGGCGCGCTGGGCTGGTTCGACCGGGCCGAGGCGCCGGTCGTGCCCAGCCTGTCGGTGGCGGCACCCGCGCGCCGCCGCCGCGCCGCGGCGCGCGAACGGGCCTGATTTCCGCGCACCTTCCCGAGGGTGTCATGAGGGCGATCCTACTGGACCAAGCAACCGTCATCCCGGCGGAAGCCGGGACCATTGCCCTGTTCGCTGGGGGAAAGAACCGCCACGTCAGCGATAATGGATCCCGGCCTTCGCCGGGATGACAATTGTTTTTGGAGCACCGCTCCCCCTCCCGGGCTTCAAACGCGATTGCCCTGAAGCGTCAGCCCGGCATCACCCCGTGCCGGCGGGCATAGGCGGCGAACAGGGTGGGCCAGGCCGATGCTGGTGCGGTCTTCGGCAGGCGCACGCCGAAACCGTGTCCGCCCTGGTCGAAAGCGTGCATTTCGGCGGCGCGGCGGGCGGCGAGCGTCGCCTGATACAGCGCGAGGCTGTTGGCGATCGGCACCAGCCCGTCGTCGCTCGCATGGACCAGAAACAGCGGCGGCGTATCGGCGGAAACGCGGTTCTCAAGCGAGGCCGCAGCAAGCGCCTTGGGGTCCGCCCCCGGCCCGAACAGATGGTCGCGCGAGCCGCCATGGGTGAAGGGCTGGGCCAGCGTTACCACCGGATAGATCAGCCCCGCCAGATCGGGCCGCGCCGAAAGCCGGTCGGCGGCGTCGACGGGCGTATAGGTCGCCTCGGCATGGCGCGTGGCGAGGCTGCCGGCGAGATGTCCACCCGCGGAGAAGCCGAGCACCGCCACCTGCGCCGGGTTCACGCCATATATGGGCGCATGGTTGCGGATCAGCCGGATGCCGCGCTGCGCATCGGCCAGCGGCACCGTGGCGCGGTTCGCCCAGCCTTCGGCGGGCAGGCGATAGCTGAGAATGAAGGCCGTGACGCCCAGCGCATTCAGCCAGCGCGCCTGTTCCTCGCCTTCATTGTCCCAGGACAGAAAGCCATAGCCGCCGCCGGGCACCAGCATCACGGCGCTGCCATTGGGGTTGGCGGCGCGGCGCACCGTCAGCGTCGGCATGTCGATGCCGGTCAGCCAGCGATCGTTGAAGCCCGGATCCTTGGAGCGCTGTTCGGTCGCAGGCTTCGGCAGCGTGGCGGGGGCGCCGGGCGCCCGCCCCGGCCAGAGCGGCAATACCGTGTCGCCGGCGATCTCTGCGCGGGCGCGCGACGGGATTGCCGCGGCGAGGCCGGCGCCGGCCGCCCCGGCGAGCATCGTGCGGCGGCTGAAATTCTGCATGGCCATATTTCCTCTCCTCGTCCCCGACGCTTGTTGCGATTGGGTTGCATGGCAGCGGGCGAAAGTAAATTTCCGACCGCCGGTTTCTTTCGCTTTTTGGTAACGCTAACCTTCCGCCTGACAAGGAATGAAATTCCGGCGAGCAGGAGAGACGGGCATGAACAGGGTGTGGATCGCGGCGCTGCTGGCGGGCAGCGCGATGGGTGCGGCGCAGGCGGCCGAAGACCAGGGCTATAGCCGCACGGCCGATGGCGTGGTGGTGACGCCGACCGGCGGCAGCGCGTCCCGCGTGCAGGTGTCGGTCCATGGCGACGGCATCTTCCACATCGTCGCCATGCCCAAGGGGCTGGAGAATGCCACGCTGGCGCCGAGCCTGATGGCGCCCAACCCGCCTGCACCCGGCGCGTTCGACGTGAGCAGCGCGAACGGCCATGTGCTGGTGAAGGCAGCGCGCGCCACCGCCGATATCGAGATCGCCACCGGCCGGGTGCGCTTTACCGACGCCAGGGGTCGTGAGCTGCTCGCCGAATCGAGCGTGGCTACGTTCCGGCCGGTGTCGGTGGAGGGCAAGCCGTTCGTCACCGTCAGCCAGCAGTTCAATCGCAGCACCGACGAGGGACTGTACGGTCTGGGGCAGCACCAGAACGCGCAGATGAATTACAATGGCGAGGACGTCGAACTCGCCCAGCACAATATGGATATTGCCGTGCCGTTCGTCGTCTCGACGCGCGGCTACGGCCTGCTGTGGGACAATCCCAGCATCAGCCGGTTCGGCAATCCCCGGCCCTACACCCCGGTCGGCGAGGACATGAAAGTGACCAGCGACGGCAAGCCGGGCTGGAAAGCGGAATATTTCCTGGGCGGCACGCTGGCCGTGGCGCGGCAGGAAGCGACGATTGATTACCAGTATATCAAGGACCAGAAGAACTGGCCGGAAGCGGCCAAGGCGAAGACGGTGGCTGCCAGCGGCGGCCAGAACCCCGCCGGCAATGCTGTGCAGAAACAGACCGTGGTGTGGACCGGCGAATTGCAGCCGGAAGTGACCGGCATGCACAAGTTCCAGCTCTATGCCTCCAGCTATTTCAAGCTCTATGCCGATGGCCGGCTGGTGCTCGATCGGTGGCGGCAGAACTGGAACCCCTGGTACACGAATTTCGACTTGCCGATGGTAAAGGGCAAGCCGGTCAAGATCCGCATCGAATGGGCGCCGAACAACGGCTATATGGCGCTGCTCCACAATGATCCGCTGCCGGGACCGGACCGCCATTCGGTCTGGTTCACCAGCGAAGTGGCGCAGGCCAAGAATTACTGGTTCGTACCCGCCGAGAATATGGACGGCGCGATTGCCGGCTATCGCCAGATTACCGGCAAGGCCGAGATGATGCCCAAATGGGCCTATGGCTTCTGGCAGTCGCGCCAGCGCTACGACACCGCTGCCGAAGTGACCGGGGTGGTGGCGAAATACCGCGCGCTGAACATTCCGCTCGACAATATCGTGCTCGACTGGCGCTATTGGCGCGACCCCGAATGGGGCAGCCATGCCTTCGATCCGACCCGCTTTCCCGATCCCAAGGCGATGGTCGACAAGGTCCATGCCGACCACGCCAACTTCATGATCTCGGTCTGGCCGAAATTCTATCCGGCCACGGCGAACTACAAGGAACTGGCCGCCGCCGGCGCGGCCTATCAGGGCAATCTGCGCCAGGCGAACAAGGACTGGGTGGGGCCGGGCTATACCAGCACCTTCTACGATCCCTATTCGGAAGAGGGGCGCCGCATCTTCTGGCGGCAGGTGCAGGAAAAGCTGGGGGTGATCGGCACCGATGCCTGGTGGGCCGATGCCAGCGAGCCTGACATGCATTCCAACCTGTCGATCGCCGAGCGGATCGACACGATGGGCCCCACCGCGATCGGGCCGGCCGCGCAATATTTCAACAGCTATCCGCTGATGAACGCGCGCGCTTTTTACGAGGGCTGGCGCGCCTTTAAGCCCGATGTGCGGCCGTTCGTGCTGACCCGCTCGGGCTTTGCCGGGCTGCAGCGCTATGCCGCGGCGGTGTGGTCAGGCGATGTGGCGAGCCGCTGGTATGATCTGCGCGCGCAGATTTCCGCGGGCGTTAATGCGTCGATGTCGGGCCTGCCCAACTGGACGCACGATATTGGCGGCTTCGCGCTCGAGGACCGCTATTCGGCGAAGAACCCCAAGCCCGAAGACGTGGCCGAATGGCGGGAGCTCAATCTGCGCTGGTTCCAGTTCGGCGCGTTCAGCCCGCTGTTCCGCAGCCATGGCGAGTTCCCGTATCGCGAGATTTACGAGATTGCGCCCGAAGGCTCGCCGATGCGCGCCTCGATGGTGTGGTACGACCAGCTCCGGTATCGTCTGATGCCCTATATCTACACGCTGGGCGCCGACACCTATATGAAGGACGGCAGCATCATGCGGGGCATGGCGATGGATTTCCCCGCCGATGCCAGGGCGCGGACCATCAACGACCAGTATCTGTTCGGCGATGCCTTTCTGGTCGCGCCGGTGACCGAGTACAAGGCGCGCAGCCGGGTGGTCTATTTCCCCGGCACCGGCACCTGGTACGACTTCTATTCCGCCAAACCCTATCGCGGCGGCACGTTCGCGGGCGTGGCGGCACCGGCCGAACGGATGCCGCTGTTCGTGCGGGCCGGGGCGATCGTGCCGATGGGGCCGGTGACGCAATATGTCGACCAGGCGCCCGACGCGCCGCTGACGATCACTGTCTATACCGGCGCGAACGGCAGCTTCTCGCTCTACGAGGACGATGGCCGCAGCGAACAATATAAGGCGGGGGCGTTCAGCCGCATCCCGATGGTCTGGGACGAGAAGGCAGGCACGCTGACGATCGGCGCGCGCGAGGGCAAGGGCTGGCCCGGCATGGCGGCGGCGCGCAGCTTCCGGGTGAAATGGGTGAGCGCCGGCAAACCGGTGAACGACGACAATGGCTTTGACGCTGAAGTTCGGTATCAAGGTGGTACGGTCGTGGTTCAGCGGAGGTAATAATGATCGGATCAGGGTGGCAGCGGCGCGGGGTTCTGGCGGGACTGGCGGCGATGCCGGCAATCGCGCGGGCGCAGGCGGTGGCCGATGGTCCGGTGCAAGCCAACTGGCCGTCGCTGGTTGCGCATTACCGTTACCCCGATTGGTTCCGCGATGCGAAGTTCGGCATCTGGTCGCATTGGGGGCCGCAGGCCGTGCCCGAACAGGGCGACTGGTACGGCCGGCTGATGTACATGCAGGGCCATCACGTCTCCGATTTCCATCGCAAGACCTATGGCCACCCCGCCGATGTCGGCTTCATGGAGGTCCAGAACCGCTGGACCGCCGCGAACTGGGATCCGGAAGCGCTGATGCAGCGCTATGTGAAGGCCGGGGCGAAGTATTTCGTGTCGCTGGCCTGCCATCACGACAATTTCGATTGCTACGACAGCGCGCACCACCCGTGGAACGCCACGCGGATCGGGCCGAAGCGCGACGTGGTCGGTACCTGGGCGAAGGTGGCCCGCGCGCACGGGCTGCGCTTCGGCGTTTCCAACCATGCGGCGCATGCGTGGCACTGGTTCCAGACCGCCTATGCCTATGATGCCGAAGGGCCGCGCAAGGGCGAGCGTTATGACGCCTTCCGTCTGACCAAGGCCGACGGCGTCGGCAAATGGTGGGAAGGGCTGGACCCGCAACTGCTCTACACCGGCAAGCACCTGCCCGCGCCCGACGGCATCGATACCATCGCGGCGATGCAGAAGTGGCAGGACGACAATACCGGCCAGTGGATGGAGCATGGCCCGGCCGAAGACCCCGGCTATGCCACGCGCTGGCTGCGCCGCCAGATCGACCTTGTCAGCAAATACCAGCCCGATCTTTGCTATTTCGACGATTATGAACTGCCCTTCGGCCCGGTGGGGCTGGCGGCGGCGGCGGACTATTACAACCGATCGATCGCCTGGCACGGCAAGATCGACGTGGTGCTCAACGCCAAGCAGCTGAAGCCTTATGCGCGGTTCGGGCTGGTGCAGGATGTCGAGCGCGGCTTTGCCGACCATCTGTGGGACGAGCCGTGGCAGACCGATACCTGCCTGGGCGACTGGTTCTACAAGCGCAGCCTGTTCACCGAAAAGCGCTACAAGTCGGCGAACGATGTGCTCACTCGACTGGCCGACGTGATTTCGAAGAACGGCAACCTGCTGCTGTCGGTGCCGCAGCGCGGCGACGGCACGATCGATGCCGAGGAAGAGAAGATCCTCGACGATCTCGCCGCCTGGATGGCCGTCAACAGCGAAGCGGTGTTCGGCAGCCGGCCGTGGCGCGTCTATGGCGAGGGGCCGACGCAGCTCACGGCCGGGATGATGAACGAAGGCGCGTTCAAGGGCTTCGCCGAAGGCGATGTCCGCTTCACCGCCAAGGGCGGCGCGCTCTACCTGTTCTGCCTCAAGGCGCCCGAGCACCCGCTGACGGTGCAGGCGCTCGCCGGCCATGGCCAGGGGCGGGTGGCGCGGGCACGGCTGCTGGGCGGTGGCGACGTGCCCTTCCGCCAGGACGCGAAGGGCCTCACCCTCACGTTGCCGCGCGGACTGGGCACGGTGCCGGTGGTCAAGCTGGAGGGGCCGGGGCTGGTCGCCTGACCGGCTCGCCTCAGATCGCGCCCTTGATCATCCCGTAATGGTGCCAGGCGAAGATCGCCGCCGCACCGCGATGGGGGCGCCATGCCTCGGACCAGAGGCGCGTCTGCTTCTCGCTCGGCCTTTCGGGGTGGCCGAGCAGGCGGCCGATCTCGATCTGCACGGCCAGGTCGCCCGCCGGCCAGATGTCGGGCCGGCCTTCCGCGAACAGCAGATAGATTTCCGCCGACCAGCGGCCGATGCCCTTGATCGCGGTGAGCCCGGCAATCGCTTCCTCATCGTCTGCCGGCAGCGCGGCGAGGTCCAGCCGGCCGCTCGTCACTTCCTCGGCAAGGCTGCGGGCATAGCTGATCTTCTGACGCGACAGGCCGGCGGCGCGCAGCGCGTCGTCGTCGACTGCCGCCAGCGCGTTCGGATCGTCGATCGTCCCCAGCGCCGCTTCCAATTTATTCCATATGGACTGGGCGGCGGCGACGCTCACCTGCTGGCCGATGATCGTGCGCAACAGCGTGGCATAGCCCCGCGCGCGGATTCGCGGCTCGGGATAGCCCGCCCGCGCCAGCCCGGCGGCGAAGCCGGGTTCGATGGCGGCGAGGGCATCCAGCGATGCTTTCAGCTGTTCGGCGCTCAGTCCCATGCGGTGTGTCCTTGAACTGGCGCCGGATCGGCGGCATGGACCGCCCGGCAAAAGGAGAATGCGATGCCCCAGCTTATCGTCGTCACGCGGGATGGAACAGAGCGTACGGTCACGGGTGAGGCAGGCCTCAGCGTGATGGAAGTCATCCGCGACAACGGCTTTGACGAACTGCTGGCGCTGTGCGGCGGTTGCTGCAGCTGTGCCACCTGCCATGTTCATGTCGACCCGGAATTTGCGGACAAACTCCCGAAGATGAGCATGGACGAGGACGATCTGCTCGACAGCTCGGCAGATCGCGATGCGACTTCGCGGCTGTCGTGCCAGCTGCGCTTTACCGAAGAACTCGACGGCCTGCGCGTGCGCATCGCCGCCGAGGATTGATGGCCCGGGGCGTGGCGCTCAGCCCGCCCCGCCATGATAAAGCGCGCGGAAATTGTTGGCGAAGGCGGTCAGCCGCCCTTCCTCGATCGCCGCGCGCAGATCGGCCATCAGGGTCTGGTAGAACCAGAGATTATGCTCGGTCATCAGCATCGCGCCCAGGATTTCCCCGGCGCGGACAAGGTGATGGAGATAGGCGCGGCTCCACTGCGCACAGACCGGGCAGGGGCATGCCGGATCGAGCGGCCCCTGGTCCTCGGCGAATTTCGCATTGCGGATGTTGATCGGGCCGTTCCGCGTGAAGGCCTGGCCGGTGCGGCCTGAGCGGGTCGGCAGCACGCAATCGAACATGTCGATGCCGCGTTCGACCGCGCCGACAATATCATCAGGCTTGCCGACGCCCATCAGATAGCGCGGCTTGGCCTCGTCGAGCTGGCCCGGCGCATAATCTAGCACCCCGAACATCGCCTCCTGGCCTTCGCCCACGGCGAGGCCGCCGACGGCATAGCCGTCAAAGCCGATGTCCTTCAGCGCGTCGGCGCTCGCCTTGCGCAGCCCTTCGTCGAGCGCCCCCTGCTGGATGCCGAACAGCGCGGCGCGGGCGGCATGGTCCTCGCCCGAATCGAAGCCGGCGCGGCTGCGCTTCGCCCAGCGCATCGATCGTTCCATCGCCCTGGCCTGCACCTCGCGGGTGGAGGTGGTCGGCACCAGCTCGTCGAACGCCATGACGATGTCGGAGCCGAGCAGCCGCTGGATTTCCATCGAACGCTCGGGGCTCATCATGTGGCGCGAGCCGTCGAGGTGGGAGGCGAAGGCGACGCCTTCCTCGCTGCGCTTGGTCAGCTCGGACAGGCTCATCACCTGATAGCCGCCCGAATCGGTCAGGATCGGCCGGTCCCAGCCCATGAACTTGTGGAGGCCCCCCAGCCGCGCGACGCGCTCGGCGGTGGGGCGCAGCATCAGGTGATAGGTGTTGCCGAGCAATATGTCGGCGCCGCTCGCGCGCACGTCCTGCGGCTTCACGGCCTTTACGGTGGCGGCGGTGCCGACCGGCATGAAGGCGGGGGTGCGGATTTCGCCGCGCTGCATGGCGATGGTGCCGCGGCGCGCCTTGCCGTCAGTGGCGTGGATGGTGAACTGAAAACGGGGCATCCCGCGCTATTGGCGCGGTTTCGGCGCCAAGCCAAGCGGGGAGGGGCTGCTCGCCCGCTCACCGGTGCGCGGCGACATAGTCCAATATGTCCTGTGGCGTGCGAAACACCACATCGGGGCCGGTTGCCGCCAGCACTTCCTCGGCAGCATAGCCCCACAGCACCGCCCCGGCGCGCATGCCGACTTCGCGCGCGGCATCGACATCGCGCGTCTCGTCGCCGATCGCCAGCGCAGCGTGTGGCTCGACGCCTAGCTTGCGCAGCACGCGGCGGAACTTGGGCGCCTTGCCGAACAGCGAGGATCCGCACGCAAAGCATTCGATCTGCGCGGCATGGCGCGGCCCCAATATCGCCCGGGCATTGGCTTCCGAATTGGACGTGACGAGCGCCAGCCGTACCCCGGTGGCCACCAGCCGCTCGAGCAGGTCGGTCGTGCCGGGAAACAGCTCGATCCGGTGGGTTTCGCGGCTCACCAGCTTGCGGGTGTAGCGGGCGATCCACGGCATTTTCCAGGCCGGGATGCCCAGATAGGCGATCACTTCGCGCGAACTTTTGCGGCGAAGCAGCTCCACTTCCTCCGGCGCCACACGGCGAAAGCGGAACCGGTCGGCCAGATGGTCGACCACCGACAGGAACCAGTCGCCGCTGTCGGACAAGGTACCGTCGAAATCGAAAACGACCAGATCCACGCCTGATTGTACACCAGCCCGGGTCTGGACCGCTGCCTCAGCCATGGCTGACGCAGGTTCCATGCAGCTGGCAGGCGGCGCCGTCGCCCAGCTCGATCTGGATGGTGCAATGGTCAATGTGGAAATCGTGCGACAGCCGGTGCTGCAGATCGCTCAGGAACGCATCGCCGGGATGGCCGCCGGGAACCACGAGATGCGCGGTAAGTGCGGCTTCGGTAGTGCTCATCGGCCAGATATGGAGGTCATGGACGCGCTCCACGCCCGGCAACGCCCGCAGCATGGCTTCAACCCGGTCGCCGTCGATATGGTCGGGCACAGCCTGCAGCGCCATGGTAAGCGACTGCTTCAGCAGGCCCCAGGTGCCCCACAGGATCACCAATACCACCAGCAGGCTGACTGCCGGGTCGATCCAGCGCAGGCCGGTCCACCAGATCAGGCCACCGGCCGCCACCACGGCGGCGGAGATACCGGCGTCGGCAGCCATGTGCAGATAGGCGCCGCGAATGTTGATGTCCCCATGCCGCCCGCGCGCGAACAGCAGCGCGGTGCCCAGATTGACGGCAATGCCCACGCCGGCCACCAGCATCACCGGCAGCGCGGCGACGGCAGGCGGGTTCGACAGCCGCTCGATCGCCTCCAGCGCGATCGCGCCGATAGCGACGAGCAACAGCAGTGCATTGGCCAGTGCCGCGAGAATCGAGGAGCCGCCCAGGCCATAAGTGAAGCGAGAGGTGGCCGGGCGCTTGCCAAGCTCGGCGCCGACCCAGGCGATCAGCAGGCCCAGCACGTCGGACAGGTTGTGGCCCGCATCGGCCAGCAGCGCCATCGAATCGAACCAGATGCCCGCCCCGCCTTCGATCACCACAAAGGCAAGGTTCAGCGCGGTGCCGATCGCGAAGGCGCGGCCGAAATCGGCCGGGGCGTGCGAATGCCCATGGCTGTGGCCATGGCTGTGGCCGTGGTGGTGATGGTCGTGGTGCGCGGACATTGCAGCCTTCTTAGCGGGCGGAACTTGCACGAGGCTAGCCCGATGCGATGGAATTCAGCGCCGGCCCTTGCGGCGGCCGTCCATCAGGCTGGAAGCGGGCGGACGGATCGTCACCAGCTCGCGCCGTTCGATCACCCCGTCCTTGTTCTTGTCGAACCGCGTCCAGAGCAGGTCGAAGCGGGCGGCGAGTTCGTCGAAGGTGATATGGTTGTCGCCGTCGCGATCCACTTCGAACGGGCTGGGCAGGGTGTTGCGGTCGCCCATCCAGCGTTCGGACCAGTCCGAATAGGCGATATAGTCGATCCAGCCCTTGTGCGCGGTATCGATGCTGTCGAAGCTGTGGCGCAGTCCTGCGTCGAATTCCGCGCGCGTGACCTTGGCGTCACCATTGGCGTCAAACGCGGCGATCATCATCGCCACCGGCTCGGCGATCACCGTCGCAGCCGGCTGACCGACCGTGACAGGCGTAATCGGGTTGCCGCCCGCATCGCCTCCGGGGCGGCTATGGTCCTGGGCCGCGGCCGGTACGGCGGCGAGGAGAGCAAGCGGCAGCAAAGACAGGCGCATCCTGGACCTCATTCTTTTCGGCAAGCGCAGCGCGGGGGTGCCGTGGCGTTGGAGGCGGCGTTTGCCGCTCTTCCCTGCCGTATCGTCGCTGGGCGTGCCGCGCCAGCCCCAAGATGCCTGTGCGTGTCCGGGTGGTTCAGCCGATCGCGGCACGCGGACGAAGCCGGCCGAACAGCGCTTTCCCCGCGGCCAACAGCTTTGCCTCCGGCCCGGCGGGGCGCCCTGCCACCACCCAGAGCAGCATGAGGCAAGCGATATAAACCGCCAGCCCGATCACCGCACAGACGCACAGCCCGCAGAAAAGCGGGAAGGTGCCAAGGCCCACCAGTTCACCCCGGATCGCGAGCAACGTTGCAGCCAGCACGGCGCCAGACACCAAGGGGCGGATGCACTGCGCCATCTGACGGAGGACAGGGACGCCGATCAGCTGCTTGACGATCAGCAACGAGCGAAGCGTCAGCGCGAGCGTCGTCAATGCACGCGCCGCGATCACGCCATAAATGCCCCAATAGAGGGCGCCGAGCGTCACCAGCGGAAGCTTGATGAAAAATTCCGACGCGCTCAGCCAGACCCAGACATGTGGGCGGCGCAAGGCAGTAGCGAGCGATCCCAGCGGCGCCGTGAGGGGCGGCAGGATCAGCGTCAGGCACAGCCATTGCATCGGTTGTGCGACGCTCTGCCACTTCGGGCCGAAAGCGAAAAGGACTGCGGCATCCGACAGGAAACCCAGCCCCACCATTGCAGGTGTGCCCACCGCCAGCAATCCTACGCTCGACAGCATATAGGCAGCCCGCAGCCGTTCGGCATCGTGCCGTACCAGGTTGAAGGCCGACAGCAGCGGGCCGTAGATCGGCTGAATGAGCGCTTGTTCGGGCAGCCCGGACAAGTCGCTGGCCAGCGTGAAGGCGCCCAGGTCGTGCGCGGGAATCAGGCGCCCGAGGACAAGCTTTTCATATTGCCAATTGACCGCCGCGAAGACCTGCGCTGCCGTGGTCCAGGCGAAGAAGCCGGCGAACACCGGCCATTCCGACAGGCTGAGGCGAGGCCGATACGGGGCCACCACAAAGGAAGCGAAGCCGGAAATGGCCGGCCCGGCGATGCTGGCGCATGCAATCGCCCAATAGCTTCTGGTCTCCCAGGCGACCGCGCCGGCAATCAGCAGCGCACCGGTTTTCCCGATGATCGCGAGCAGGACATCCTTTTTGAAATTCAACTGCTGGCGGAATTTCGAAAGCACGGGGCTGCGGACGCTGCGAAACCAGGGCGTGAAGCTTATCACGGCGATCAACCCCAACAGCCGGGGGTCGCCATAGAAATGGGCGATCGGCGCTGCGGCCAGCAGCAGCAAGAAGGTGACCGCCAGCCCGCGCAACAGCGAGATGGTGAATGCCGTATCCAGATGCGCGCGCGTGATGGGACGCTGGCCGATCAGCACCTGATCGGTCGAAATTTCGAAAACGGTTTCAACGATCACCACGCAACTGAGCGCCAGCGCGACAAGGCCAAAGTCACTGGGCGTTAGCAGACGGGCCAGAATTAGTAGCGATAAAAAATCAATTAGTTTAACGGTTAGCTTACTGAATATCAGCCAAGCAGATCCCCCGGCGACATTCTTGGACAAACCTTTGACGTCGGCATTTTGGCTGGCGGGCATCGCGCTTTGGGCTCTTGTATCCATCGGCCTGCATCTTGGAGGAGGTGCCGGCAGGCGCGTGGGATATAGATTGAAACTGCTTAATAGCAGCTTCCTTGCGACAAATGGACGAGCGACGCAATCGGCGCTGCGCGCGCGCGGGGAGGACCGTCAGGGCCGTGCGGGCAACAGCAGCGAAGAGTCGCCATAGCTGTAGAAGCGATAGCCGTTCTGAATGGCATGGGCATAGGCCGCCTGCATCCGTTCCAGGCCCATCAGCGCCGATACCAGCATGAACAGGGTGGAACGGGGCAGGTGGAAATTGGTCATCAGCCCGTCGACGCCCTTGAAACGATAGCCGGGGGTAATGAAGATCGCGGTGTCGCCTTCGAACGGGCGGATCACCCGGTCCTCCCCGGCCGCGCTTTCGAGCAGGCGCAGGCTGGTGGTGCCGACGGCGATGATCCTGCCGCCCGCCGCGCGCACGGCATTCAGCCGGTCGGCGGTGGCCTGGTCGATGCGGCCCCATTCGGCGTGCATCTGATGGTCGTCGGTATCCTCGGCCTTGACCGGCAGGAAGGTGCCGGCGCCGACATGCAGCGTCAGCGTGGCATGGCCGATCCCGGCTGCCTCCAGCGCCGCCATCAGGCCGGGCGTGAAGTGCAGCGCCGCAGTGGGCGCGGCGACGGCGCCTGGCTCGGCGGCGAACATCGTCTGATAATCTTCGGCGTCGCGCTCGTCGGTCGGGCGCTTCGACGCGATATAGGGCGGCAGCGGCATCCGCCCGGCGCGTTCGAGCAGCAGCTCGACCGGCTCGTCGCCGGCGAAATCGAGCGCGAAGCTGCCGTCCGCCGCACGGTCGGAGGCGATGGCGGTCACCCCCGCGCCGAAATCGATAGCGTCGCCCGCATCCAGTCGTTTCGCATTGCGGATAAAGGCACGCCAGCGGCGCGGCCCTTCGCGCTTGTGCAGCGTGGCGCCGATCCGGGCATTGCCGCGCGTGCCTTCAAGCTGGGCGGGGATCACGCGGGTATCGTTGAACACCAGGCAATCGCCGGGGCGAAGCTGGTCCGCCAGATCGCGCACGATCGCATCGCGCGTTTCCGCGCCGTCCAGCACCAGCAGCCGCGCCGAATCGCGCGGGCTGGCGGGGCGCAGCGCGATCCGGTCGTTCGGCAGTTCGAAATCGAAAAGGTCGACGTTCACCGGGTACGGACCGGCGTCACTTCTTCTTCGGGGCCGGCTTGCGCGGGGCCGGCGCGGCCGGCGTCGTCGGCAGCAGCACCGGGGCTGCCGCAGGTGCCTGGGCGGGTGCTGCCGAATAGGGCGGCGGATTGTCCGACTGGATATAGGCGTGGAGGATCACGCTGGGGTGGGCGGGCGGCTCGCCGCGCTCGATCTTGTCGACCCATTCCATGCCGGAGACCACGCGGCCGAACACGGTATAGTCGTGGTCGAAGGTCAGCTTGGGCGCCATCATGATGAAGAACTGGCTGTTGGCGCTATTCTCCGCCTCGGTCTTCTGTTCGGGCGTGGCGTTTTCCGGTGCACCGCGGCGCGCAGCGGAAACGGTGCCGCGCACATGCGGCAGCACGCTGAATTCGGCCGGGACGTTGGGCAGATCGGAATCGCCGGTGCCGTCGCCCTTGGGGTCGCCGCCCTGGGCAATATTATAGGGATCGTCGACCACGCGGTGGAAGGTCAGGCCGTCATAGAAATGGCGACGGGTCAGCACCTTGATCCGCTCGACCATCTTCGGCGCGACATCCGGGCGCAGGCGGATCAGCACGCGGCCGCCGGTCGACAGGTCGAGCACCCAGGTATTTTCGGGATCGGCCGGCACGACGATCGGCGCGGCGCTGATCGTCGCGGAGACGCCCTTCAGCGGCTCGGCTTCCTTCTTCTGTGGGGCACGGCCCTGCGCAAGTGCGGGGGTGATAAACAGGGTGGCGGCCAGGGCAGCCATGGCGGCAACGAAACGCATCAACTTCCCCACTCGGATCCAGGAATATGCCGGCTCTAGACCAAAGCCGGCGCGCCGCAAAGCCGCGACGTGTAACAGCAGATTTCAGCCGGTGCCCTTGCGGCCCAGCTCGTACACGCGGCGGCTGACATCGGCCTCTACGCTGGGCGTGACGAACTTGCGGATGGCACCGCCATAGAGGGCGATTTCCTTCACCAGCCGGCTGGCGATCGGCTGCAGCGAAACATCGGCCATCAGGAAGACCGTTTCGATCCGGTCGTTGAGCTGCTGGTTCATGCCCGCCATCTGATATTCATATTCGAAATCGGCGACCGCGCGCAGGCCGCGCACGATGATGCTGGCATGTTCGCGCTCGGCAAAGTCCATCAGCAGCGAATCGAAACTGACCACGTCGATCTCGCCGGGAATGTCCGCGACTTCGCGCTTCACCATCGCCAGCCGCTCCTCGATCGAGAACATCGGCGATTTGGAGGGGTTGGTCGTCACGCCGATCACCAGCCGGTCGACCAGCTTGGCGCCGCGACGGATGATGTCCATGTGCCCGCGCGTGATCGGGTCGAACGTGCCGGGGTAAACGCCGATACGGGGGTGCATGGCCGGACTCCTCAGCGGTCGCGTT
The DNA here is from genome assembly GCF_056314185.1 of Sphingomonas sp. DMC8. NCBI lineage: Bacteria > Pseudomonadati > Pseudomonadota > Alphaproteobacteria > Sphingomonadales > Sphingomonadaceae > Sphingomonas > Sphingomonas sp. DMC8. Next base: position 388,937 of record NZ_JBQUYV010000001.1, read on the forward strand.
CAAGCGTGAAGCGGGCAATGTCGCGCAGCAGATCTGCTTCCGGACCGAAGGTGTGGAGATGGGCGATCGCCTGGTCGACCAGCATCCGCGCCTGTTCGCGCGCCCGGTCGATACCGAGCAGCGACAGGAAGGTTTCCTTGCCGCGATCGCCATCCTTTTGCAGCTTCTTGCCGACCAGCGCCTCGTCGCCTTCGGCATCGAGAATGTCGTCGGCGATCTGGAAGGCAAGCCCGACATCGCGGGCATAGCCGCGCAGGCCCGTGCGGCCCTCGGGCGGCACCCGGCCCAGGATCGCGCCGCTTTCAACCGCGCAACTGATCAGCGCGCCGGTCTTCATCGCCTGCAACCGGGTGACGGTGGCGAGGTCGAAGCTCGCCTTTTCCGCTTCCAGGTCCATCATCTGGCCGCCGGCCATGCCCGCCGGCCCGGCCGCCCGCGCAAGTTCTGCCGAAAGCTCGATCCGCACGAACGGGTCGGGATGCGTCGCGTCATGCGCGAGAATCTCGAACGCCAGCGCATGCAGGCAGTCGCCGGCGAGGATCGCCGTCGCTTCGTCGAACGCCTTGTGCACGGTCGGCTTGCCGCGGCGCATATCGTCATCGTCCATCGCCGGCAGATCGTCATGGATCAGCGAATAGACATGGATGCATTCGATCGCGGTGCCGACCCGCGCCGCGCAATTGCGGTCGACGCCGAACAGCCGCGCCGTGGCGAACACCAGCAGCGGGCGCAGCCGCTTGCCGCCGCCGATCGCCGCATGGCGCATCGCGCGGTACAGCCCCGCCCGCGGATCGTCGGGAACCGTCAGCAGGCTATCGAACTGGCCGTCGATCTCCGCGGCGACCTGGCGCAGCGCCGATTCGAGCGCGAGCGACGCGTGCGACACGCTCGCCACCGCCTCAGCCGGCCGCGAACGGGGCAGTGCCGGCGGCACGCCCCTCGGCATCGGTGCGGATCGCTTCGATCCGGGCCTGGGCAGCATCCAGCCGGGCGGCGCATTGCCGGCGCAACCGGTCGCCGCGCTCATAGAGGTCGATCGCCTCCTGCAGCTGTGCCTCGCCGCTTTCGAGACGGGCAACGATCCGTTCGAGCTCCTTCAGGGCCTCTTCGAACGAGAGTCCGGCAATATCCGCTTCCTCAACCATATTGCCGCTATGCGGCAGGCGGGGGGGCGATGGCAACCGGGGACTGGCAATCGCCCTGCGGTTAAATGGCCTGGTATGATTGCCGCACGGGCATCGCATTCCTAGCTGCCGCGTTAAGCGAGGCAAAGGAGACTCACGGCATGTTCGAAACCATCAACCCCGCCAGCGGAGACGTGATCGAGCGAATCGAAGAGCTCGACGACGCCGGCGTCGAAGCCGCGCTGGCCCGCGCCGAAAAAGCCTATCGCCACTGGCGCACGACCGCGCTTGCCGAGCGCACCGCGCTGCTTTCCGCCATTGCCGACCAATGGGAAGCGAACAAGCAGAAGCTTGCCGAAACTGCCGTGCGCGAAATGGGCAAGACCATCACGGGCGCGATCGCCGAAGTGGAAAAATGCATCAGCGGCTTTCGCCATTATGCCCAGTCCGGACCCGCCTATCTGGAACCAACGCGCGTAAAGACGCCCACCGGCCATGCCGAGGCGCGCTGGCTGCCGATGGGGCCGGTGCTGGCAGTGATGCCGTGGAATTTCCCCTATTGGCAGGTCGTCCGCTTCCTCGCGCCGACGATTCTGGCGGGCAATGTCGGCCTGCTGAAGCACGCCTCCGGCGTCCAGCGCTGCGCCGCGCTGATCGAGGAACTGGCGACCGCTGCCGGTGCGCCGGAAGGGCTGTTCCAGAACCTGCCGATCAAGTCGGACAAGGTGGAGGCGATCATCGCGGACAAGCGCGTGGTGGCCGTCACGCTCACCGGCAGCGAGGGCGCGGGCGCCAAGGTGGCGCAGGCGGCCGGCCGGGCGTTGAAGAAAGTGGTGCTCGAACTGGGCGGCTCCGATCCATTCATCGTCATGCCCTCGGCCGATCTCGACAAGGCTGCCGCGACGGCCGTTACCGCGCGCGTCCAGAATGCCGGGCAGAGCTGCATCTGCGCCAAGCGGATGATCGTCCATGCCGATGTCTATGACGCCTTTCTCGAAAAGTTCGTGGCCGGCATGCGGACTGTGGCGATCGGCGATCCGATGGACAAGGCGACCGGCATGGGTCCGCTGTCGAGCGTGCAGCAGCGCGATACCGTGCTCGAACAGGTTGCGCGTGCCACCGCAGCGGGCGCGCGGCTGGTGACGGGCGGCGAAAAGATCGAGCGGCCGGGAGCATGGATGACGCCCGGCGTGCTGACCGATCTCGACCCGGAAAGCGATGTCGCGAAGGAGGAAATCTTCGGCCCGGTCGCCGCCGTCTATCGCGTCGCGAATATCGATGACGCCATCGCGCTGGCGAACGACGTGCCCTATGGCCTCGGCTCGTCGGTGTGGACGAACGATGCCGGGGAAGTCGAGCGCTTCGCCCGCGACATCGAATCGGGGATGACCGCGGTGAACGCGCTGCTTGCCTCGACCCCCGAGGCGCCGTTCGGCGGTGTGAAGCTATCCGGCCATGGCCGCGAACTGGGGCCATGGGGGCTGCACGAGTTCATGAACCTGAAGGCCGTGATGTTCGGCGCGGGCAACAAGCCGGGCGATTGAGGGAGTAGTTATACGCCCTCCCCTCCCTGAAAGGGAGGGGAGCGATGAGGCTCACCGCCCGGCCTTCACCTCCGCCAGCAAGTCCTTGCGGCTCAGCTTGCCGACCATCGTCTTGGGCAGGCTGTCGCGGATCACCACTTCGGCGACGCGCTCATGCTTGCCGAGCTGGCGGTTGAGCCAGGTGCACATCTCGACCGCGTCGGCATGCTGCCCTTCGGCCAGCGTGACATAGGCGTGCGGCAGTTCGCCGTGATAGGCGTCCGGCAGGCCTAGCACGAGCGCCTCCTTCACCGCCGGGTGCTGGTACAGCACGGCCTCGATCTGGCTGGGGAACACCTTGAACCCGCCGACGGCGATCATGTCCTTCAGCCGGTCGACGATGCGGATATAGCCATCCTCGTCGATCAGCCCGACATCGCCGGTCCGCAGCCAGTGGTCGTCGACAAAGACATGGGCATCGGCATCGGGCCGGTTCCAATAGCCTTTCATGATCTGCGGGCCGGACACGACGATCTCGCCTGGCTCTCCCGGCGGCGGCGGCCGCGTCGGGTCTTCCTTGTCGACCAGCCGCACGCGCGTCGCGGGGATGGGCTGGCCGATCGTGCCGGGCTTGTTCAGCCCCTCATAGGGGTTGGTCGACACCACGCCGGAGCTTTCGGACAGACCATAGCCTTCGATCACCCGCGCGCCGGTGGTCTTCTCCCAGTTCGTCTTTAGCTGTTCGGATAGCGGCGCACCGCCCGAAATGCAGAAACGCAGCGAGGAGAAGTCGGACGGCTTCATCCCCGGCGCGTCGAGCAGCGCCTGGTACATGGTCGGCACGCCGGGCAGCGAGCGCGGCCGGGTGCGGCGCAGCTCGGCCAGCGCCTGGCGGGCGTTGAAGCGCGGCAGCATCACGATCTCGCCGCCCGTCACGACGGTGCGGTTGAGCACGCAGGTGTTCGCGAAAACGTGGAAGAAGGGCAGGATGCCGAGGATCTTGTCCTTCTCCTTGCCCAGGTCGGGGTCGAGCCCGGCCACCTGCCGCGCATTGGCCGACAGGTTCTGGTGCGTCAGCATCGCGCCCTTGGGCGTGCCGGTGGTGCCGCCGGTATACTGGATCAGCGCCAGATCATGCTCGGGGTCGATCTTTGGCGTGGCGCAGGTGCCGGCGTTGGCGATCAGCTGCGAAAAGGCGAGGATGCGCGGATCATGCGGGCGCGGCGCCACTTCGCTGCTGCGAAACCAGCGATAGAAGAGCGACTTGGCAGGCGGCAGCGCCCCGGCGATCGAGCCGACCACCAGCCGCTCCAGACTGCTCTTTTCCAGCACCTTCAGCGCGGTGGGCAGCAATGCCGTCGCCGACAAGGTGAACAGCAGCCTGGTGCCCGAATCGGCGACCTGCGCCGCCAGCTCCTCGACGGTGTAGAGCGGCGAGAAATTCACCACCGTCGCACCCAGTTTCAGGATGCCGTAATAGGCGGCGACATAATGGGGCACGTTCGGCAGGAACAGGCCGATCCGGTCGCCCGGGCCATAGCCCAGCGAAGCCAGCCCGCACGCGACGCGATTCGCGCCGTCCAGTGTCTCGCCATAGCTGTAGGTGCGGCCCATGAAATCGAGCAGCGGGGCTTTGGGATGGGCGGTTGCACTCGCTTCGAACAGGTCCACCATGGACAGTGGCGGGAACGCCCGATCCCACTCTCCCGGATGCCTATAGGCGGTGCGCCATGCTTGCTCAGCGTCACTCATTGACACAGGTGTAAGCAGAGGCGCGGGCGCTGGCAAGCGGCCTGGAAGATTATTGGAGCTGGCGGCTCCAGGTCACCAGCACCGAAATGGCGACTACGCCCAGGTCGATGACGGCCTGTACCCGCTGCGGCGACAGGTCTCCCATACGGTGGGTCAGGATCTGGATGTCGGCGCGGTGATGCGGGGCGGTCAGGGCCACCAGCGCAAGCGCGGCGCCACCGGCAAGCAAAAGCTTTTTCATCCGACGCGCCACAGTCTCTCTCTCCCCGCAGGGCGGCATAGTATCGTTAACGCGCCGTTCCGGCAAGCAGAGAGCCGCGGCTTAGAGACTGTTTGGGAATGCGAGGGCGGAGGGCTGGCGAGGGATTTTCTGTCGTTCGCGAGGAGCCGACCACAGCCGATGCCGGAAGCATCGGTGAGGATCGGCGACGCTGCGGTGGCGAAAAAGACCCGCCAGACCGACCCGATCGCATTCCCAAACGGTCTCTTAGGCCACATCGCGCAGGCGCTGGCGCGCCCGGTCGCGGCCTGCGGACTTCGCCTCGAACAGGGCGGCGTCGGCGCCGCGGTACAGCGCCTTCCATTCGATGTCGCTGGCCAGCGGCCCCTGGCATGTGCCGATGCTGGCCGTGACCTTCAGGTCGAACGGCATGCGCATGCCGCGCAGCCGGGCGAGCAGCGCATCGGGGTCCACCCGTGCATGCGCATGGGCAAGGATGGCAAATTCCTCGCCCCCCATCCGCGCCACCAGCGCCGTATTGGGCACCGCGCTCCGCAGCATCCGTGCGAACAGGCGCAGCACTTCGTCGCCGCCGTCATGCCCCAGCGTGTCGTTGACGCGCTTGAAATGGTCGATGTCGGCAATCAGCAACTGTTGCTCGCCCTCACGCCCGATCGCCTGGTGCAGGAAGGCGCGGCGGTTGAGCAGGCCGGTTAGCGGATCGGTATCGGCCAGGCGGCGCGCCAGCACTTCGCGGGTGATGGCGTCGTCGCGCTCGTCGCGCAGGAACTTGATCCGATGGGCGACCGCCATGGCGGAAAGCTGCGCTTCGACCATCATCGACAGGATGGTCGAATTGTCGAGCCAGAAGCTCCAGGGAAGGAAATGCAGCGCGGCTGCCACCCGTACCAGCCCCAGCAGGATCGGCGTGCTCCACGCGATGCTGAACAACCACAGGAAATGCGAACGCTGTCGCCAGGCGGCGGCGATCATCGGCGCGACAATGGCGATCAGCCCGCCGATGCAGACCGTGTAGATCAGGTCCACCAGGCGCAGGTCGATCGCACCGAAGGTCACCACCAGCGCGCCCGACACTGGCACCACCGCAGCGGCGACTCGCATCCCCCGGTCCAGCCAGGGCGTCATCACCCGCTGTTCGAAGAAGCTGCGCGTGAACAGCGCGGCGGCAGCGGCAGCCAGGCTCATGAACAGATAGTTGAGCCGCAGCCTGTCGTTATTGGCGATTTCCGGCAGCGCCCATGCCAGCAGTCCGGACGAGCTGACGGCATAGGCCAGCATCGCCCCCATCAACGCGCAATAATGGAGCTGAAACCGGTGGCGCATCGCGCACCACAGCGCGAGATTATAGATGATCAGCGCCACGCTCATGCCGCCAAAGCTGGCGTAGAGCAGCGCCATCCAGAGATTGGCCCTTGCAACCTGCTCCGGCGTCGTCAGCCGCGCGTCCATCACAATGCCGCGGACATTGGCGGCGCCTTCGACATGCCACAGGATGCGTACCAGCGGCGTATCGCGCACGGGCACCGGCAATTCGGCAAAGGCGCCAAGCTGTATCCAGGGGGTGATGCCGCGATCATCGGTTCGCCAGGTGCGGACGGCGCCATCGGCATAGAGCATCTGCACCGTCAGGTTCGTCTGCCACAGGCTGGCAAAGCGCAGCCGCAAGGGGTGTGCCCAGCTCGATCGCTGTCCGATCGGCGTACTGATCGCCCAGAAACTGCCAGCGCCCATGCGATATTGCGGCGTCGAACAGTCAAAGGCGGCCGGATGGCGGATCAGCTCGGCAGGCGACTGGCCCGTGTCGCGGAGAATGCAGGTCGCGATCGATTGACCCGCCATACCCGCTTGGGCATGTGCCGGCAACGCGCCGAACAGGGCAATGCCCAGCGCGAGGTGGAACAAGCGTTGAAACCAAGCGATACCCATCGGGACGTCGCTACGCCTTGATGACGAACAAGACGTAAATGGCTTTCACAGCGGAAAATTTTTCGCGTTTGGATCGAATCTCCCGGGGGCGGGAGCGGTGGATGGAACAAGGATTGTAATGGCCGCCAGTGCGAATCTGCCCCAGGGACAGGCTAATCGTCTCGAAGTCGTCGACGTGCTGCGCGGTTTCGCGCTGATGGCACTTTTTCTGGTGCATATCATCGAGAGCTACGAACTCTTCTGGGTGCACGAAAAACCCGGGATCATCACCGAAGTCGTATTTTCGCTGTTCATGGGCAAAAGCTTTTCGTTGCTTGCCCTATGCTTTGGCTTCAGCTTCTTCATCTTGATGGATCGTGCTGCGGCGCGCGGCGTGGATTTTACGGCCCGCTTCGCATGGCGTTTGCTGATTCTGGAAGTCATCGGCTTCTTGCATGCGCTGATCTATCGCGGCGACATCATGCAGACGCTGGCGGCGATGGGATTCGTGCTGCTGCTGCTCCACCGGATTCGCGACAATCGCGTGCTGCTGGCGGGCGCTGCCTTCTGTTTTCTGGGCCCGTCGCTGATCGTGCAGATGGTCGCGGCGGCGTCCGGGGCGGCCTGGGCGAACGGGCCGGCGCAATCTTCGGTCGATCCGGGAATGCCGATCTATCTGGGCGGTACCTGGTGGGAGGCGCTGCGCGTGAATCTCTGGGCGGGCCAGCTGCCCAAATACTGGTTTTTCCTCGAATATGGCCGGCTGGTGCAGATACTGGGCCTGTACCTGCTGGGCATGGTGCTGGGGCGCACCGGCTTCTTTGCCGATCTGCCGCGCAGCCGCCCCTGGCGCGGCTATGCGATGGCGGGGGCGGCGGTGCTCGCACTGGCGCTGTACTGGGGGCGTGAGCCGTTGCGGCTGGCCTATGCCGCGCTCGGCACCGGCGCCGCCTCGGAACGGGCCTTCTGGGCACTGATCAACATGTGGCTCGATCTGGCGGGAACGGCCTTTTGGGGACTGTTGCTGATCGCGCTGTTCGAGGGGCGCGGGCGCTGGCTGGTCCATCCGCTCGCCGCGCCGGGGCGGCTGACGCTTACCTTCTACATTGCCCAGTCGGTGGTGTTCGTGCCGCTTTTCTATGGCTTCGGGCTCGGGCTCTACAACCAGTGGGATGCCACCACCCGGCTATGGGTGGGGCTGGGGGCGATCGCGTTCCAGATTTGGGCGGCAAATCTGTGGCTGCGGCATTTCTATTACGGGCCGATCGAATGGGTGTGGCGGTCGCTTACCTATCTTCGCCGCGACATCCCGTTCCGCCGCAAGCCGCAGCCGGAGCCGGCCGCCGCGTGACACCCGGCAATCTTGCGCCTGTGAATGTTGTTGCGGCGCAACAAAATAATAATCGCGCGCAAGACTGTCATTTTCACGCCTGCCAGCTGTAATCGATCGATCATTACCCTGCCGCGCCACGGGAATAGAGGCGCTGTCGAACCGGCAAAGACCGGACGCGACGGTGGTCGCACCCCATGTTCGGCAGGAGTATTACCATGAAGCGTTCGATTTTGATTGCCGCCGCTCTTGTTTCGATTGCGGCCGTACCGGCCCGCGCGCAGGATGACGACGCAGCGCCGACCGTGCATGTTCGCTACAATCCCGGCGATCTTCTGGACAAGGCTGGCCGCGAGGCGTTTCACCGCCGGGTGATGCACGCGGTCACCCAGATGTGCCGCTTTGACGACAAGGGCGCGCTGGTGCCGTCGGGGCAGGAAATGGCGTGCCGCCAGGTCGCGGTGCGCAATGCCCGCCAGCAGGTGGAACTGGCAGTATCGATGGCGACCCGCGACCGTCAGCTCGCCAGCGCGAACCGCTGATCCTTCGGCCTCGGCCGACAAGAAAACGGCCCCGGGGAGGCGATCCCCAGGGCCGTTTCCGTTTCCGTTACCTTCCCGCTCAGGCCTTCGCGGCCTCGGCCTTCTTGCCCTTTTTCGGCTTGGGCGCGGCGGGCGTGATTTCGAAGGCCAGCGCATTGTCCTTCAGCTTCACGCTCACCTCGCCGCCATGGACGAGCTTGCCGAACAGCAGTTCCTCGGCCAGCGGCTGCTTGATCTTCTCCTGGATCAGGCGACCCATCGGCCGCGCGCCGTAGAGCTTGTCATAGCCGCGGTCGGTCAGCCACTGGCGCGCCTCGTCGTCGAGCTGGATGTGGACGCCGCGATCCGACAATTGCAGTTCGAGCTGCAGGATGAACTTGTCGACCACGCGGGCAACCACTTCCGGCGGCAGATAGCCGAACGGCACGATCGCATCGAGGCGGTTGCGGAATTCCGGGGTGAAGAGGTTCTTCACCGCTTCCTCCTGCACGTCCTCGCGGCTGATATTGCCGAAGCCGACGCTTTCCTTCGCCATGTCCGACGCACCGGCATTGGTGGTCATGATCAGGATGGTGTTGCGGAAATCGACGGTCTTGCCGTGGTGGTCGGTCAGCTTGCCGTTGTCCATCACCTGCAACAGGATGTTGAACAGGTCCGGATGCGCCTTCTCGATTTCGTCGAGCAACAGCACCGAATGCGGATTCTGGTCGACCGCGTCGGTGAGCAGGCCGCCCTGGTCATAGCCGACATAGCCAGGAGGGGCGCCGATCAGCCGGCTGACCGAGTGGCGCTCCATATATTCGGACATGTCGAAACGCTGGAGCGGAATGCCGAGCAGGTTGGCAAGCTGCTTCGCCACTTCGGTCTTGCCCACGCCGGTCGGGCCGGAGAACAGATAGTTGCCGATCGGCTTGTCGGGATCGCGCAGGCCGGCACGGCTCAGCTTGATCGCCGAGCTGAGCACTTCGATGGCCTTGTCCTGCCCGAACACGACGCGCTTCAGATCCTGCTCGATATTGGCGAGCACGCGGGTGTCGTCCGACGAGACGGTCTTGGCCGGGATGCGGGCCATGGTCGCGATGACCTGCTCGATCTCCTTGGGCGTGATGACCTTCTTGCGCTTGGACGGCGGCACCAGCATCTGCATCGCGCCGACTTCGTCGATCACGTCGATCGCCTTGTCGGGCAGCTTGCGGTCGTTGATGTAGCGCGCCGACAGTTCCACCGCCGACTTGATCGCATCGGGCGTGTACTTCACCGAATGGTGCTGCTCGAACGCCGAGCGCAGGCCGGCCAGGATCTTCACCGTATCCTCGACCGACGGCTCGTTGACGTCGATCTTCTGGAAACGGCGCAGCAGCGCGCGGTCCTTTTCGAAATGGTTGCGGAATTCCTTGTAGGTCGTCGATCCGATGCAGCGGATCGTGCCACCCGACAGCGCCGGCTTGAGCAGGTTGGAGGCATCCATCGCGCCGCCGCTGGTCGCCCCTGCGCCGATCACGGTGTGGATCTCGTCGATGAACAGCACCGCGTGCGGCATCTTTTCGAGTTCGGAGACGACCTGCTTCAGCCGCTCCTCGAAATCGCCGCGATAGCGGGTGCCGGCGAGCAGCGCCCCCATGTCGAGCGAATAGATCACCGCATCCTTCAGCACCTCGGGCACTTCGCCTTCGATGATCTTGCGGGCCAGGCCTTCGGCGATGGCAGTCTTGCCCACGCCGGGATCGCCCACATAGAGCGGGTTGTTCTTGCTGCGCCGGCACAGGATCTGGACGGTGCGGTCAACCTCGGCCGCGCGGCCGATCAGCGGATCGACCTTGCCGATCTTCGCCTTTTCGTTGAGGTCGACGGTGAATTGCTTGAGCGCGCTCTCACCCTTGCCCGTCTTCGCCTCCTGTTTGCTCGCCTTGTCCTCCTCGGCGCCCTTGGGCGGGGTCGCTTCGGTCGGCGTGGTGCCGCCCTTGCCGACGCCGTGGCTGATGAAGCTGACGGCATCGAGGCGGCTCATATCCTGCTGCTGCAGGAAATAGACGGCATAGCTCTCGCGCTCGCTGAACAGCGCGACCAGCACATTCGCGCCGGTCACTTCGTCGCGGCCCGAGGACTGGACGTGCAGGATCGCGCGCTGGACGACGCGCTGGAACCCGCTGGTGGGGGAAGGATCGGTGGCATTGTCCACCTTCAGCGCTTCCAGCTCGGTATCGAGATAGTGCGCGACGGTATTCTTCAGTTCGCCCAGGTCCACCCCGCACGCGCTCATCACTTTCGACGCATGTTCATCGTCGACCAGCGCGAGCAGCAGATGCTCGAGCGTCGCATATTCGTGCCGGCGCGAGGACGCAGCCTCGAGCGCCTTGTGGAGGGTGGCTTCGAGAGCGGAGGCGAAACTAGGCATTCGGATACAACTCCAGTCGGGCCTTTGGGATGCCAGGCCCTTGGTCCCTTATGTCGGGAGGGCAGGGCGCCGCATCAAGCGCCATGGCCCCGCACCGGAACTTCGTGGCATATCGCCCCTGGTCCAGTGCCGTGACGCTCATCTCTTAAATAGAGCGTCGGCGCTTGCGCGGTGGTGAACGGCCCGCTGAATCTTTTCGCGGCACCTGGAAATCTCGTTTTCCAGCAACTGGATGCGCGCCTGTAGTTCCTCGACCGAAAAGGGGTCGAGATCCTGGCGCCCGAGCTGGGCGGCGAGGTCGTCGGTGCGACGCGGCAGATTTTCGTCGGCGTCCATGGGACGAAACGTTGACCGGGGGCGGAGCGATGTCAATAAGGCCGCGGAGTTCTCCTGAGGCCGAAAAGCGATAATATGATGGTCGCCCCCGAAAAGATGTTGGCAATTGACCCGCAAGTACCCGGCGGTCCCGAGGTGCTGGTGCCGGTCGAACGCGCGGTGCCGCAGCCCGGTGCGGGTGAAGTGCTGATCCGAGTCGCTGCTGCCGGGGTCAACCGGCCGGAAGTGCTGCAGCGAAAGGGTAGCTATCCGCCGCCGCCGGGCGCACCCTCTATTCTTGGGATGGAGCTTTCCGGTACCATCATCGCGACGGGCGAGGGCGTGTCGCGCGAAATGCTGGGTCAGCCGGTCTGCGCGCTGGTCGCTGGCGGCGCCTATGCCGAATATGCGGTGGCGCCCGCCGGCCAGTGTCTGCCGGTGCCGCCGGCGCTGAGCATGATCGAGGCCGCCGCGCTGCCCGAAACGCTGTTCACCGTGTGGAGCAACCTGTTCGAGCGCGCCTATGCGGCGGACGGCGACAGCGTGCTGGTCCATGGCGGCACCAGCGGCATCGGCACCATGGCAATCGCGCTGGGCAAGCTGTTCGGATTGACCGTCCTCGTTACCGCAGGTTCCGACGCCAAATGCGAAGCGGCGCGCGCACTGGGCGCCGATCTGGCGATCAACTACAAGACGCAGGATTTCGTCGCCGAAGTGAAGGCCTTTACCGGCGGGACTGGCGTCGATGTGGTGCTTGACATGGTCGGCGGCGATTATGTGCCGCGCAACCTGCAATGCCTGGCCGAGGATGGCCGCCATGTCTCGATCGCGGTGCAGGGCGGGGCCAGCGCGACGGTGCCGCTGTTCGACATCATGCGCCGCCGCCTGACGCTGACCGGATCGACGCTGCGGCCGCGCCCGGTGCAGTTCAAGACGCTGCTGGCCGACGAGATTCACCGCAATGTCTGGCCGCTGGTGGCGGAAGGGCAGTTGAAGCCGGTGATCGACGCCACCTATCCGCTGGCACAGGCTGCAGACGCACATCGCCGCATGGAAGCCGGCGAGCATGTCGGCAAGATCGTGCTGACGATCGGCGACGCGGCGGGTACGGCCGCGCGCTGATCAGGCTGCGGCGGCGGCCTCCGCCCGCGCGGCTGCTGCGGCCTCGCGCACCATCGGGAAGACGATGCTGCGCTGATATTCGACATAACGTTCCTGCACGCGCAGCAACTGACGCAGCACCATGCGGTATTCGCGCGGATCGGCGGCGACGGCTGCGCGCGTCCAGCGCTGATAATGCGCCATGGCCACCTGCCGGTTGCGGAGATCCTCCTCGGTGCAGCGGCGCGCCATGGCGCGATGGGCCGGATGGGCGCTGGCGCGCAGCGGCTCCAGCACGACCTGCTGCTTCAGCGCGAAATATTGGTTGAACGTCTGGCTCATTTGCCGGCGGACCTGGCCGAGTTTCTCGCCATCCGGGCGGCCATCGGCAAGTGCGATGATCGCGTGATGTGATTCCAGAAGGATACGTTGATATTCAGCGAGCTGGGTGAGAGACATGAGCATCCTTTCGCCCTCATTGTAGAGCGTTCTGTGCCGGGGTTGGGATTTCGGATGCGCGCAGATAGTGTAGTGACCGGTTTTCTGTTGGGGGGATGACGGAAATCATGTTGCGAAACCTGCTGGCCGGCGCGCTGATCGCGGCGCTGCCGATCATTTTGCTGCTTTCGGATCGGGACTGGGTGTTGAGCGATCAGCATCGCGCCGTGGCGTTCGTGTCGGAAATTCCGGCCAATGCGTCGGGCATGCTGATCTCGCACATCGACTCGGTGATCGACTGGCAGGGCGTGCATGTCGTGCGCGAGCCGACCAAGGCGGAAACGCTATACTGGCTGCTCGTTGCTGCCGGGCGGGCGCCGCCGGTGGTTCCGGTCAGCCGCGAGGAACGGCCGCGCTATGGCTATTCGATCCAGGAATTCAGCTTTCTCGGCATGCCGTTCGGCTGGCGCAGCGAATTCGGCTTCGTGCTCTACAAGCAGAACCGCTGGCAGCTGATCGAAGCGCCGCTCAACGAGGCGGGCGCGGCGATGCTTCAGCGCGAGGCGGGGCGCGATTTGGGGCAGGGCTTTATCTTCCCCTTCTGGGCGCATGCCTGGGGCTGGCTGTACGTGGCCGCGCTGGCGCTATGGGGATGGCTGCGGCACCGCTGGGTGCAGGAACGGCGCGCGGCCGAAGGCATCATTTGACGCTTCAGGGAAGTATATAGTTGCCGTTCGGCGGCGTGACTATGACAGTCTGGTGAAATTCAAACGATTCGAAATGTAACAATGCCGCGCCATAGGCGAGTCTCTGGTAAGCACTGCGATCCACGGGAACTTGGCAATGGCCACGATCACCAGGCTTTCGTTCGACGTCGCCGGTCTGGCGGACTTTCATGAATCGACTCCGGCCATTCCGGAACGCGCGATTACCCAGCGGCGGAAATATCGGGCGATCTGGATTTCGGACGTCCATCTCGGCACGCGCGGCTGCAATGCCGAGATGCTGATCGACTTTCTCGACCATGTCGACAGCGACACCATGTATCTGGTGGGCGACATTATCGACGGCTGGGCGATGAAGAAGCGCTTCTACTGGCCCGCGACGCACAACGACATCGTGTGGCGCGTGCTGAAGCGTGCGAAGCGCGGCACCCAGATCATCTACATCCCCGGCAATCATGACGAGATGTTCCGCCAGTTCACCGGGCTGGATTTCGGCGGCGTGAAGATCAAGCGTCAGGCGATCCACACCACGGCCGATGGCCGCCGCCTGCTGGTGCTGCACGGCGACGAGTTCGACGCGATCACCATGTCGCACCGCTGGCTCGCCCATCTGGGCGACGCGGCCTATGAAATGATGATGGCGCTCAACCGCTGGCTCAACATGGTGCGGCGCTGGATGGGCCTGCCCTACTGGTCGCTCAGCAAATATGCCAAGCAGAAGGTGAAGAACGCCGTGTCGTTCATTTCGAAGTTCGAAGAGATCGTCGCGCGCGAAGCCGGCACCCGCGGTGTCGACGGCGTTATCGCCGGGCATATCCACAAGGCAGAGATCCGCGCGATCGAAGGCGTCGCTTATTATAACGACGGCGATTGGGTTGAGGGTTGCACCGCGCTGGTGGAGCATTACGACGGTACCATGGAAATTCTCCACTGGGCCGAGGAAATGGCGGCGCGCGAGGCGGGCCAGGAGTCCGAGGTCAGACTGGCGGCGGCGTGACGGCAGCGGCGGAGGTCGAACCCGTGCGTATCGCCATCGTAACGGATGCCTGGGAACCCCAGGTCAACGGGGTCGTCCGCACGCTCCAGTCGGTGCGGCGTGTGCTGGAAAGCCAGGGCCATCAGGTGATGGTCGTCTCGCCCGACCGCTTCTATTCGCTGCCCTGCCCGACCTATCCCGAAATCCGGCTGGCGATCACCAGCGTCGCGGCGGTGGGGACGATGCTCGAGGAATTCGGGCCCAACGCCATCCATCTGGCGACCGAGGGGCCGCTATGCGTTGCCGCCCGGCGCTGGTGCCTGCGCCAGAAGCGGCCCTTCACCACGGCCTATCACACCCAGTTCCCCGATTATGTTTCGGCGCGCTCGGGCGTGCCGGCGGAATGGATCTGGCGCTATATCCGCTGGTTCCACACCCCCAGCTCGGCAATCCTCGCCTCGACCGCGTCGATCCGCCAGTCGCTGGTCGACCATGGGCTGAAGCAGGTGCGCCACTGGGGCCGTGGTGTCGATCTCGCCAATTTCCACCCGGGCCTTGCCCCGCATCCGCGCATGGCGGATCTGCCGGGGCCGGTGCAGCTCTATGTCGGCCGCGTCGCGATCGAGAAGAATCTGGAGGCGTTCCTCCAGAGCAGCCATCCCGGCAGCAAGGTGGTGGTGGGCGACGGGCCGGCGCGGTCGATGCTCGAGGCCCGCTATACCGAGGCGCATTTCCTGGGGGCGATGTTCGGCGCCGAGCTCGCCTCGGCCTATAACGCCGCCGATGTGTTCGTTTTCCCCAGCCGCACCGACACGTTCGGGCTGGTGATGATCGAGGCGATGGCGTGCGGCGTGCCGGTTGCCGCCTATCCGGTCACCGGCCCTATTGACGTGCTGACCCCCGAAGTCGGGGCGATGGGCGACGACCTGACCGCCAGCATCGCCGAGGCGCTGACCCGCGATCCCGCCGCCTGCGCCGCCTATGGCCGCAGCTTTACCTGGGAAGCGAGCGCCCGCCAGTTCCTGAATGCGCTGGTGCCGATGGGGGGCGAACGCGCGGCCGCCTGAGAAAAGCTTGCCCCGGAGCGCAACCTACCCTAAATCAGCCCCATGGTGGCCGCCCGTGATGGGCGGCCCTTATTGTTTCAAGTTCCGGAGATTTCACCGTGGCCCAGCCGCTGATGCCGCATGCGACCGCTTCCTGGCTGGTCGACAACACATCGCTCTCCTTCGAGCAGATCGCCGAATTCTGCGGGCTCCACATTCTCGAAGTGCAGGCGATTGCCGACGACATGGCCGCCACCAAGCTCACCGGTCGCGATCCCGTGCGCGCGCATGAGCTGACGATGGACGAGATCGAAAAGGGCCAGAAGGATCCCAACTACGTCCTGAAGATGCAGAAGGGCCCCGAGCAGGTCCGCCGCACCAAGGGCCCGCGCTACACCCCGGTGTCGAAGCGCCAGGACAAGCCGGACGGCATCGCCTGGATCCTGCGCAACCACCCGGAAGTGTCGGATGGCGCGATCGGCAAGCTGATCGGCACCACCCGCACCACCATCGCTGCGATTCGCGATCGCACCCACTGGAACATCGCCAATATCGTGCCGAAGGATCCGGTGACGCTGGGCCTGTGCTCGCAGCGTGAGCTCGACGCACTTGTCGCCAAGGCAGCCAAGGCCGCCGGCATTGAGGCACCGACCGACACCCGCCTGGAAGGCGACCGCGAGGCGCTGATCGAACAGCTCCGCGCCGAGCGTGACGCGGCTGCGCATGGGCATGAATATCACCCCGAAACCCATGCCGAACCGACGGCGGAGAGCCTGTTCAAGCATTGATCCTGCCGCATGGCGGATCGAAACGGGCTCCGGCGGATGCGCCGGGGCCCGTTTTGCTTTTCGGGGAGGATCGGGCGGGCTATCAACGCCTTGGGTGCCGATGGATCGTCACCCTCACCCTTCCGGCGCTTCGCGCCTCCCTCCCTCTCCCGCAGGGAGAGGGACTTTCACACCTCTCCCTTGGGAGAGGGAGGGTGAGGGTGCAATGCCGCCAAGAGGAGGATCGCCATGTGTGACGAACATACCGCCGCCGAAAACGACCGCGCGCTCGGTACGCTGACGCGCCGGGGCTTCACCGCTGCGGCCGCCGCTGCCGGCGTTGCCGCGATCCTGCCCGCGCCGGCCAACGCCGCCGCAGTGAAGGGCCGCGACGTGACGATCGCGACCGCCGACGGCACTGCCGATGCCTATTTCGTCGCGCCCACCAGCGGCCGGCATCCGGCCGTGCTCGTGTGGCCGGACATCATGGGTCTGCGCCCCGCCTTCCGGCAGATGGCCGACCGGCTGGCCCAGTCCGGCTATGCGGTGCTGACGGTCAACCAGTTCTACCGCTCGACCCGCGCCCCGTTCCTCCAGCCGGGGGAATCGTTCGACCAGCCCGAGGTGCGCGCGAAGATCATGCCCTGGCTGAAGCCGCTGACGCCCGCCGCGGTCACGGCTGATGCGCGGACCTTCGTCGCCTTTCTCGATGCCCAGCCCGAAGTGGATGGCAAGCGCGGCATGGGCACCACCGGCTATTGCATGGGCGGTCCGTTCGTGTTCCGCACTGCCGCCGCGCTGCCGGACCGCATCCGCGCCGGCGGCAGCTTCCACGGCGCGCCGCTGGTGACGGCGGCGGAGGACAGCCCGCACCGGCTGGTGCCGCAGATGCACGGCCGCTATCTGCTCGCCATCGCCGAAAATGACGACGCCCGCGCGCCGGGCGACAAGGATATGCTGCGCAGCGCCTTTGCGGCAGCGAAGGTGCCGGGGGAAATCGAAGTCTATGCGGGGACGATGCACGGCTGGTGCCCGCCGGACAGCCGCGTCTACAATCCCGCCCAGGCCGACCGCGCCTGGGGGCGGCTGCTCGCGCTGTTCGCTGCCGCGCTGTAGCGAATCGGATTGACCTCCGACGGCCCTCATGTTCTCTTAATGTTCCCGACTGGCCGAGTCGGGCAACAGGGAGGCCGGCCATGGCAGAGGAACTGATTCTATACACCAACCCGCAATCGCGCGGGCGGATCGCGCGGTGGATGCTCGAGGAAGTGGGCGCGACCTATCGCGTCGAGGTGCTCGACTATGCCTCGACGATGAAGAGCGAGGCCTATCGCGCGATCAACCCGATGGGGAAGGTGCCCGCGATTGTCCATGGCGGCCGCGTCGTCACCGAATGCGCGGCGATCTGTGCCTATCTGGCCGATGCCTTTCCCGAAGCCGGGCTCGGCCCGCGCCCGCACGAGCGCGCCGATTATTATCGCTGGCTGTTCTTCGCCGCCGGGCCGGTGGAGCAGGCGACGACCAACCATGCCGCGCAGTTCGTGAGTGCCGAGGACAAGAGCCGGATGTTCGGCTACGGCAGCTATGATCTGGTGGTCGACGTGCTCGACGAACTGCTGTCGTCGCGCCCCTATGCCACCGGCGATCGCTTCACCGCCGCCGATGTCTATCTCGGCTCGCAGATCGGCTGGACGACGCTGTTCGGCATGTTGCCCAAGCGCGATTCCTTCATGGCCTATGTCGAGCGGGTGCAGGTCCGCGAGGCCTATCGGCGCGGCTGGAAGCTGGACGATGATCTGGTGGCGGAACAGGCGGCTGCACAGCCGGCTTGATCCCGGCGCCCCGCTCGCCGATGCTGGCGCGGTGAGCGGGGAACACGCATGACGAAGGCGCAGGGCGCACGGAGCTGGCTGGCGACGGCAGGGCGCTATCATCCGCGGCTGATCGAAGCCGCGATGGCGATGAACGACAACCGGCTGGAACTGGCCGAGCCGCTGCTGCGCCAGCATCTGAAGGAAGACCCGTTCGACGTGCCGGCGATCCGCATGTTCGCGGAGCTGGCGGGGCGGATCGGCCGCTATCGCGATGCCGAATCGCTGCTGCGTCGCGCGGTGGAACTGGCGCCCGGCTTCACCCCGGCGCGCGCCAATCTGGCGTTGGTGCTCTACCGCCTCAACCGCCCGACCGAGGCGCTGGCCGAACTGGCGCTGGTGACGGCGGAGGAGCCGGACAATCCCGGCCATGCCAATCTGGAGGCAGCGGCCAAGGCGCGGCTTGGTGATTTCGATGCCGCGATTGCGCTCTATGAGCGCGTGCTCGAACAGGCGCCGAAGCAATCGCGCGTGTGGATGAGCTACGGCCATATGCTGCGCACCGTGGGGCGCCAGGCCGACGGCATCGCCGCCTATCGCAAGGCGATCGCGCTGATGCCGGCGCTGGGCGAGGCATGGTGGAGCCTCGCCAATCTGAAGACGGTGCGGTTCGACGATGCCGATGTCGCGGCGATGCAGGCGGCGCTGGCCGGGGGCGATCTGGCCGAGCAGGACCGGTTTCACCTCGATTTCGCGCTGGGCAAGGCGCTGGAGGATCGCGGCGAGGCGGCGGCGGCGTTCGAGCATTATGCTGCGGGCAATGCCCTGCGCCGGCAGCAGCTTCGCTACGACCCGCAAGAAACCCGCGCGCAGGTCGATGCGCAGATCGCGACGCTGACGCCGGCGCTGCTTGCCGCGCGCGAAGGGCGCGGGTTCGATGCGCCCGACCCCATTTTCGTGGTCGGCATGCCGCGCGCCGGATCGACGCTGATCGAGCAGATATTGTCGAGCCACAGCCTGGTCGAAGGCACGATGGAGCTGCCCGACCTGCCGCTGCTCGCGCGCGGCATTCCCGACTATCCTGCAGGCATGGCGGCGGTGGCGCCCGAGCGGCTGCACGCGCTGGGCGAGGCCTATCTCAAGCGCACGCGCGTCCAGCGCCGCACCGACCGGCCCTATTTCATCGACAAGCTGCCGAACAACTGGCTGCACGTGCCGCTGATCCTGCTGGCACTGCCCAACGCGCGGATTATCGACGCGCGGCGCCATCCGCTCGGCTGCTGCTTCTCCAACTTCAAGCAGCATTTCGCCCGCGGCCAGGCGTTCAGCTACGGTCTGGAGGATATGGGGCGCTATTATCGCGACTATGTGCGGCTGATGGCGCATGTCGATGCGGTCGCGCCCGGCCGCGTCCACCGCGTCTTCTACGAGGCGATGGTCGGCGATACCGAAGCGCAGGTCCGCGCGCTGCTGGCGGCGTGCGGGCTGGCGTTCGAGCCGGGCTGCCTCGCCTTTTACAATACCGAGCGCGCCGTGCGCACCGCCAGTTCGGAGCAGGTGCGCCAGCCGATCTTTCGCGAGGGGATGACGGCGTGGAAGCCGTTTCAGCCGTGGCTCGGGCCGCTGGAGGATGCGCTGGGCCCGGTGCTGACGCACTATCCGGAAGTTCCAACCGGGCTGTGACGTGCGCACCATTCGATGCGGGGGATCGCCTAACCCCGCAATAACGTGGTAGTTATGTCACAGTATAGCAACATTCCGCGCCGGCCCGCTTGACGAAACGCCGGCCGAAAAGGACGCTGCGCCGCAACATCGGTTGGGGGATTTCATGCGCCTGCCTCGCCATCTCGTTCGCTCGCTTTTCCTTGCTTCCTCGATGCTTGCCGGCGCCCCGGCACTGGCGCAGACCGCCGCCCCGCCGCCCGCCGATTCCGGTCAGGCCGACAACCCGACCGAGATTGTCGTTACCGCGCAGAAGCGGAGCGAAAGCATCCAGAGCGTGCCGATCAGCATCCAGGCGCTGGGCACCCAGAAGCTCGACGAACTGAACATCTCCAACTTCGCCGACTATGCGCAGCAGCTGCCCTCGGTGGCCTTCCAGGCGCTGGGCGGTACGCCGGGCACCAACGTTGTCTATATGCGCGGCGTCGCGTCGGGCGGTGACGGCAACCATTCGGGCTCGCTGCCGTCGGTGGGCGTGTATCTGGACGAACAGCCGGTCACCACGATCGGCGGCAATCTCGACGTCCATGTCTATGACATCGCCCGCATCGAGAGCCTGTCGGGGCCGCAGGGCACGCTGTACGGCGCCTCGTCCGAAGCGGGCACGATCCGAATCATCACCAACAAGCCCGATACCAAGGGGCTGTACGGCCGCGTCGACAGCGAAGTGAACACGGTCGATCATGGCGGCGTGGGCGGCAAGCTGGAAGGCATGCTCAACGTGCCGATCAGCAGCATGGCGGCGCTGCGCGTCGTCGGCTTCTACGAACATGATGCCGGCTATATCGACAATGTGCCCGGCTGCCGCAGCTTCCTGCCCGAGACGACATCGAATGCCTGCAAGGCGACCAATGGTGGCATCGCGGTCAACAACCAGGCGTTCGTCAAGAACAACTATAACGACACCGACATCTGGGGCGGCCGCGCCGCGCTGAAGGTCGATCTCAACGACAACTGGACCGTGACGCCGGGCGTCATCTACCAGGAAACGCGCAGCCACGGCTCCTATGGCTATGATCCCAAGGTCGGTGACCTGCAGGTCCAGCATTTCTTCCCCGAATATCGCCGCGACCGCTTCATCCAGGCGGCGCTGACGGTCGAGGGCAAGCTGGGCAACTGGGATCTCACCTATGCCGGCGCCTATCTCGACCGGCGCGATACCCAGTCGAGCGACTATACCGATTATGCCGAGGCCTATGACTCGCTCTATTCCTCGGCGGGCGGCATTGCCGGTTCCTTCTTCTTCACGAACAATGCCGGCACCACCATCGATCCGCGCCAGCACATTGTCGCGACCGACCATTTCAAGAAGACCAGCCAGGAACTGCGCGTCGCCTCGCCGCAGGACGAACGGCTGCGGCTGGTGGCGGGCCTGTTCTACCAATATCAGTCGAACGACATTCATCAGGACTATCAGGTGCCGGGGCTGGCGGATGCCCTCAGCGTCAACGGCCATCCGGGTACGCTGTGGCTGACGCAGCAGCACCGCATCGACCGCGACTATGCTGCGTTCGGCGAAGTCAGCTACGATCTGACGCCGACGCTCACCGCCACGGCGGGCGGCCGCGCCTATATCTATGACAATACGCTGATCGGCTTTTTCGGCTTCGGCCGAAATCCTGCCAATGGCTTCACCGCCACGCCATATAATGCCGCCGGAAGCTCGAAGACCGGCGTGGCGCAGTGCTTCACCACCAGCGGCCAGCGGTTGCGCGATGCGCTTGCGACGGGCGGCAGCACCACGCTGCTGCCGGCGGCAGTGCCCGGCGGCCCCTGCACCAATCTGGGCGTCTATACCGTCGGCGGCGGGATCCAGCCGGTCGAGGCATCGGGGCAGGGCGGCACCTATCGCTTCAACCTCAGCTGGAAGCCGGTGAAGGGTATCATGGCCTATGGCACCGTCTCGCGCGGCTTCCGCCCGGGCGGCATCAACCGCCGCGTCGACGTGAAGCCCTATGGCGCCGACTTCCTCACCAATTACGAGCTGGGCGTGAAGACGACCTGGCTGGGCGGCGCCCTGCGCGTCAATGCGGCCGTCTATCAGCAGGATTGGGACAAGTTCCAGTTCGCCTTCCTCGGCGCCAACAGCTTCACCGAGATTCATAACGGCCCCAACGCCCGCATCCGCGGCGTGGAAGGCGACATCGCCTATAGCTCGGGCGGGCTCTCGCTGAACGCTTCGGGGTCGTACACCGACGCGAAGACGCGGCAGAATCTGTGTCTGGCCGACGATCCGACCTATACGTGTAGCGGCAGCGGCAACCTCGTCTCGGCGCCTGCGGGCACGCGCCTGCCGATCACCCCGCAATTCAAGGTGAGCGGCACCGCGCGCTACACGGTGCCGGTGGGGGCGAACAAGGCGTTCGGTCAGTTCACCGTCGCGCATCAGAGCTCGGCATCGTCGGACATCCGCACTGCGATCTACCAGACGGGCACCGGCGCGATCATCAACCCGGCTGCGCAGCTCGGCCGGCTGGAGGCGTTCACCACGCTCGGCGCATCGGCGGGCATGGAGTTCCAGCGGTTCAACATCGAGCTGTTCGTGAGCAACCTCACCGACGAACGCGGCCAGCTTTCGCGCTTCCAGGAATGCGGCTCGTGCGGCCAGCGGTCGTATATCGTGCCGATCACGCCGCGAACCTTCGGCATCCGCGCGGGAGCGAAGTTCTAGGGCGGCCCCCCAAATCCGCCATGTGCCATCCGTAGGGAGGAGCGCAATCGGTCTATCGCTCCCCTCCCTGAAAGGGAGGGGCCGGGGTGGGAGCGCGCGTCTGCGCGCTTCTAAAGACTCCTTACTTTAGCCGTGCGTGCCGCCTGACAGGCTGCGTGCATAGCCGGCACGGGGCGAACGCTGTGACCATGCCCCTCGTCACGAGGGTGTCGCTCGGGCTATCGCCCTCGCACCCACCCCCGACCCCTCCCTGCTATGCAGGGAGGGAAGCGAAAGAGCCAGTTGCGAGCCTCGCCTGGGCTTGAAATTGCGCCGTTGTTTACTATTTGTTCCGGGTGTCCGCGATCGCGGGCGCCGCTCTTTGAACCGTTCTGATACCAGGCAGTCGGGATGCGACCTATCCCCCACCGCCACGCCGGCGCACGCTGGCATCTCCGGCAGTAGCGCTGCTCCGGTAGCGCCCGGCCGCATGGAGAGCGGGAGTAATCGTATAGGAGCGGGCGGGAAAACAGTACCGCAAAACCGCCGTCCTTCCCGCGAAGGCGGGAATCCATTGTCCGCAGCGCCGGGGGAACGAGCCGCCCTTTCAGCGTCGATCGATCCCCGTCTTATCGGAGATAAGACATTGATATAAATCGATAAAATAGAGACACTCGCCCAGTTCTCAACTTCGCTCGGCGGCTCCCGAAAACTGCGTCTGCGCCTAAACTTCCTAAACTTCGCCACCCGCATCCGACGCTATTCGGATGATTCCGCCGGCCTCAGCATCGTGCGGCGCTCGGGCGTTTCGGCCTCCACGACAAAGCCCTCGCGGCGATAAAAGGCGATGGCCGGGTTGGTGGCCAGCACGCTCAGCCGGACCGGCAGGCCGCGGCTTGCGGCCTGCTCCACTTTCAGCGCCAGCACCGCGGCGCCGATGCCCTGTCGCTGGAACGGGGCATCGATATAGAGCCGGCCGATATAGAGATGGTCCGCCTGCCAGCGTTCGGCGACGCAACCCAGCGCCACGCCGTCCCGCTCGATCACCTCAATGCCCGCGGTGTCGAAGCGCTCGGCCGGTGCACTGGGTCGCCAACTTCCCCACAGCGCTTCGGCATAGGCGCGCATGCACGTCTCTTCGAGGCGGAGCAGATAGGGGATGTCGGCGTGCCCGGCGGGGCGCAGGGTGAACGAAAGATGGGGCGTGGGCGCCGCCGTCACGGCTTTACTGCCAGCGTGCCAGCCAATCGGCGGCAGCCTGCGGCCGGGTCGGAAGCTGGGCGAGTTCGGTTTCCTTGCCCACATTGCGCAGCCGGCCCGTGACGGAATCGATCACCATCACCGTCGGCACCGCATGGACGACGCGGGCGCCAAAGCGCTTGCCGAGCGTGATATTATGGTCGAACTCGCCCACATCGACATCGACCAGCTCGAAATGTTTCGGCACCCAGGCGCGCATCTCGGGAAGGGCGAATACCCCGGCCAGCAG
The DNA here is from genome assembly GCF_056314185.1 of Sphingomonas sp. DMC8. Lineage (NCBI taxonomy): Bacteria > Pseudomonadati > Pseudomonadota > Alphaproteobacteria > Sphingomonadales > Sphingomonadaceae > Sphingomonas > Sphingomonas sp. DMC8. Next base: position 412,789 of record NZ_JBQUYV010000001.1, read on the forward strand.
GCGGCAATCGGCGCACCAGTTGGCGCCAAACACCAGCAGCAGCGGCCTGTGGGCAGCCTTGGCGCGGGCCAGCGCCGCGGTGACGGCAGCCTCGGCGCCCTCCGGGTCGCGATAGGGGGCAGGCAGCGGGCGCGGCAGATCGAGCAGCGAGCGCGCTGCCACTTTCGGCGCCGGATCGGGCGCAATCCCGCCTGCCAGCAACAGCGGGGCCAACAGGCCGACGAGCAGCGCTCGCCCGCCCATCAGCCGCCGATGACGTAGTTCAGGAAGTCCGGGATCGGGCCGTTCCATCCTTCGTCCGGGCCGTCATCCTCGTTGCGGTTGCGGCGGCGGTCGTCGCGGGGGCGGTCGCCGGCGCGCGGCTCGTCGCGGCGGCTGCGTTCCTGCTTCGGGGTCTCACGCTTCGGTGCCTCGCGCTTGGCGCGCGGTGCGGGAGCCTCGGCGGCGGGCTCCGGCGCGGCGCTGCGCTTCCTGCTGCGCTCGCGCTTCGGCGGGGCGGCTTCGCCGGCCTCCGCCTCGACCGGGCTCGGCACCCGCTCGATCTTGTGGCCGGTCAGCTTTTCGATCTGCTGGATGTTCTCCGCATCGTCCGGCGCGACCAGCGTATAGGCCGTGCCGGTGGCGCCGCCGCGGCCGGTGCGGCCGATGCGGTGGACATAATCGTCCGGATGCCAGGGTGCGTCGAAGTTGAAGACGTGGCTCACGCCCTTCACGTCCAGCCCGCGCGCGGCGACGTCGGAGGCGACGAGAATGTCGACATCGCCGGTCTTGAACCGGTCCAGCTCGGCAATGCGCGCCGGCTGGTCCATGTCGCCATGGATTTCGGCCGAACGGAAGCCGTGCTTCTTCAGGCTCTTGTTCAGCTCGCGCACCGTCGTCTTGCGGTTGCAGAAGATGATCGCGTTCGACACGCCTTCTTCGCGCAGCAACGCGCGCAGCACGGCCCGCTTGGCAAAGCCGCTGGCGGGCACTTCGACGATGCGCTGGGTGATGTTGGTGTTGGTGGTGGCCGGCCGCGCGACTTCGATCGTGCGGGGATCGGTCAGGAACCGGTCCGCCAGCTTCTTGATCGGGGGCGGCATGGTTGCCGAGAACAGCAGGGTCTGGCGGTTCTTCGGCAGCTTGGTGCAGATTTCCTCGATATCGGGGATGAACCCCATGTCGAGCATCCGGTCCGCCTCGTCGATCACCAGCAGGTTGCAGCCGGTGAGCAGGATCTTGCCGCGTCCGAACAGGTCCATCAGCCGGCCCGGCGTGGCGATCAGCACGTCCACGCCCTTTTCGAGCGCCTTGACCTGGTCGCCCATCTGTACGCCGCCGATCAGCAGTGCCATCGAGAGCTTGTGGTTGAGGCCGTATTTCTCGAAATTCTCGGCGACCTGGGCGGCCAGTTCGCGGGTCGGCTCCAGAATCAGCGAGCGGGGCATCAGGGCGCGGGTGCGGCCTTCGCCCAGAATGTCGATCATCGGCAGCACGAAGGCCGCTGTCTTGCCGGTGCCCGTCTGGGCGATGCCGATCAGGTCTTTGCCCATCAGTACCGACGGGATCGCCTGGCGCTGGATCGGCGTCGGCTCGGTATAGCCAGCGTCGGTTACCGCGCGGAGAAGGTCGTCAGAAAGGCCGAGATCGGCAAAGCTCATGCAATTTTCCGGAAAATGGGCGCGTTTGCCGCGCCTCAAGAGGCTTTTCCGCTTGCGTATTCGTCACCAAAAGTCAAGCGTCAGCGGGCGCGTTCCAGTGTCTTGAACTGCTGAATAGCGCAGGACCTGCCCGATCGAGACCGTAGCGAATCGCGGCCGGCGCACAATTTGCGGTCCTTGGTCGGCCGGACATAGGCGCCATTATAGAAGCCGAGCGCCGGACATTCGGAGCCCAACTTGGCGCGGAGCAGCGATCCGTCTTCCAGCACCAGATCGACGCTGTCGGCGGCATTGACGGTAAAGCCCTGCAGGCGATCGACCGGAATGCAGTTCTTGGCCTTGCGCTCTACAATGGCAGGCGGTGGGGCGCTGCGAAGCACGAAGGTGGTACTGGTCACGGTCATGCGCGGCACGTGAATGACGACATGCTGCTGCACCGCCGGCGGCTGGCCCTGCCATGGTTCCGGCATCGCCGGTGTTGCCGCGGGTGCGGCAAGCAACAGCATGAGTCCGGAAGCTGCGGGGAGAAGATGCGGCATGACAGGGTAGCGGTATATCACATCGGCTTGAACAGTGGATGAACTGCCCCAGTGCGTGCTATCGCGCAATGGTGATGACACCTGCACAATCCCGGATCGTGGCCTTTGCCCATGACCATTTCGGTCCGAAGGCGGCGATTACTGATCCGCAAGCGATCGAACCCTGGCTCACCGACTGGCGCGGTCGCTACACCGGCGCCGCCCCCGCGATTCTAGCGCCGGCAGAAACCTCGGAGGTAAGCGCGCTGGTGCGGCTGGCGAACGAACTGCGCGTGCCGCTGGTGCCGCAGGGGGGGAATAGCGGCATGGTCGGCGGCGCAGTGCCGCCCGTCGACGGATCGGCGTTGCTGCTGTCGACGCGGCGGATGAACCGGATTCGCTCGATGACGCCCGAGGCCAATCTGGCCGTGGCAGAGGCCGGGGTGATTCTGGCGACCTTCCGCGAGGCCGCGGAGGCGGCGGGCCGCCGCTTCCCGCTTGATCTGGGCGCGCGGGGCAGTGCGACGATCGGCGGGCTGGTTTCCACCAATGCCGGCGGCGTGCAGGTGCTGCGGTTCGGCACGATGCGCGCACTGGTGGCGGGCGTCGAGGCGGTGCTGCCCGACGGATCGGTGCATGACGGGCTGGCCGCGCTCAAGAAGGACAATCGCGGCTACGACCTCAACCAGTTGCTGATCGGCGCCGAGGGGACGTTGGGCATCGTCACCGCCGCCACGCTGCGGCTGGTGCCGGCGGCGGCCGGCCGCGCGGTCGCGTGGGTCGGCGTTCCGGGGCCGGACCGGGCGCTGCAATTGCTGCGGCGTTTGCAGGCGGCAACGGACATGATCGAAAGCTTCGAGATCATGCCCGACGACACCGTGGCGCTGGTGCTGGAGCATGTGCCCGGCACACGCGCGCCGCTCGGCGGGCAACATCGCTGGCATGTCCTGATCGAAGCAGTGACCGGCGACCCCGCCGCCGAGTCGCCCGCACTCACGCTCGAGCGGCTGCTCGCCCCGGCCATCGAGCAGGGGCTTGTCGAAGACGCCGTGATCGCCGCGAGCGAGGCGCAGGCGGAAAGCTTCTGGCGCATCCGTCATTCGATTTCGGAGGCGGAACGCGCCGCCGGGCCGGCGGTGCAGCATGACATCTCGGTGCCGGTCGACGACATGCCGCGTTTCATGGTCGAGGGGGGGGCGGAGGCAGAGGCCCGCTTCCCCGGTACCCATGCCATTGCCTATGGCCATCTGGGGGACGGCAATGTCCATTTCCACGTTCGCGCGCCCAAGGGGGCCGATCGTGCCCGCTGGTATGCTGAGGACGGGCCGCAGATCACCCGGCTGGTGCATGACATGGTGGTGGCAGCCGGCGGATCGATTTCCGCCGAACATGGCATCGGCCAGATGAAGCGCGACGAACTGGCGCGGCTGAGCCCGCCTGCCCGCATTGCCGCGCTGCGGGCGATCAAGGCGGCACTCGATCCGAACCTCATTCTCAATCCAGGCAAGCTCGTCGCGCTTGCGCCCGAACCGGCGACGCCATAGACCCGCGCGCGCCACAAACATTCTTTACCAAGGCGTCAGACGCCCTCAGGAGACCAACATGGCCAGCGCGCCGCAATCGCTTCCGCTTTTCTACAACCAGATCGAACCGCTTTCGAGCCAGGTCCATGCCGATTTCAAGGCGCGCTCGGTGGACCATGCCGCGTTCCTGGCTACCCAGCATGCGGTGCCGGTGACGGTCGAGGAATTCCCGCTGGTGCAGCGTTTCATGCCGATCGTCTTTTCGGTTGGCGATGATCCCGTGCCGCTGGGCCTGATGGCGCTCAACGAAGGGCTGAACACCTTCTTTGACGCCGAAGGCAAGCTGGTCGAGCCGAACTTCTACGTGCCGGCCTATATCCGCCGCTATCCCTATCTGCTCGCCCGGCTGCGCCCGGATACCGACGAGCTGTCGCTGTGCTTCGATCCCACGTCGGAAATGGTCGGCGCGTTCGAGGACGGCCAGCCGCTGTTCGAAAATGGCGAACCGACCGAAATCACCAAGGGCATCCTGCAGTTCAACGAGCAGTTCGAACAGGCCGGCATGCGCACCAGCGCCTTCATGAACGACCTGAAGGAACTGGGCCTGCTGATCGACGGCGAAGTCTCGATCCAGCCCGACGGCGCGGCACAGCCCTTCATCTATCGCGGCTTCATGATGGTCGACGAAGCCAAGCTGAACGAGCTGCGGGGCGATCAGCTGCGCAAGATCGTCCAGAACGGCATGCTGCCGCTGATCTATGCCCATCTCTTCTCGCTGGCCCAGATGCGCGAACTGTTCGCGCGTCAGGTGCGTGCGGGCTGGCAGCCGGAAGTGCAGCTGGTCGGCTGATCTGCCGGTTCAGGCAAAAGGAAGGGGCGGCGGTTTCCAGGGGGACCGCCGCCCTTTTTCGTGGCCACGGCCGGCCGCGGTAAAAAATACCCGCATCGGGAATGGTTTGCGACGGGGCGTCTTGAACTCATTTCCCCGCTGCCTATATTCGTCCTGTACGGCTCGTGTCCCCCCTTTCGCGACGTCGTACGGCACGCCTCCGGGCGTGTCTCCTCCCTGAACCTTGGCCACCTCGTGGAGCTTCCACGAGGTGGTTTTTTATGTGGGGTGCCGGTTATTCGGCTGCGAGGGCGCCGGGCAACGCTTCGTCCGTCAGCGCGTCGATGATCCCGCGCAGCAACCGTCCGGTCGCGGGTGCGCCGGTGCCCAGCCCGTCGAGCATGGGATCCAGATAGAGAGTGCGGTCGAATTCGAGCTGGATGGCGTGCACGCCCCGCCGCGGATCGCCGTGCCGCTCCAATATGTGGCCGCCCGAATAGGGTGCGTTGGCGGCAATGGCGATGCCGTGATGGCGCGCCACCGTTTCCACCCGCGCAGTGAAGCGGGCGCTCGCCGTACGGCCGAACCGGTCGCCGATCACCAGACGCGGCGTGCCCGGCGTGGCGCCCAGCGTCGGCATCGAGTGGATGTCGAGCAGCAGGGCAATGCCGAACTGTGCGTGTGCGGCCGCCAGCGCTGCCGCCAGCGCGGCATGATAGGGGCGGTGGTCGCCATGAATGCGGGCTGCGACTTCATCGGCGGCGAAGCGGCGCGACCAGAACTGGCCGACGCTGCCCACCCGCCGCGGCACCAGTCCGAGCCCGCTGCGCACCTTGGTCGATAGCGGCCGGCCAAGTTGCTGCGCGCCCTCGTCGATCTGGGGGTCACGGTCGTGCTCGGCGCGATTGAGGTCGATCCAGGCGCGTGCCCGAGTCGCCACGAACAGCGTTTCGTCGCGCCGTGCCGCCAGTGCGATCGAGTCGACGTGCCGGTCTTCGAGCGCCCGCAACGCGGCGACCGGCACGCGCAGCGCTTCCCGTAGCGCTGGCGGATAGTCGCGCCCGGCGTGTGGCACAGACAGCACCACCGGACTCACCGGCGTTTCCGGGCCATGTCGCTCGAACGGAGAGGACGCGCTCACCCGCGCAGCCTAGGCGCAACCCCGCTCCCCGGCAACGGCCGGGCGCATCCGGCTGGAAAATGTTAATCGCTTGGCTCATAGAATACGCGCCCAACAGGTTGCATGGGGTTTCAATGATCCGGATTTTGCTGGCCGAAGATGATCGCGCGATGCGGGAATATCTGACCCGCGCGCTCGAACGCTCCGGCTATTCGGTCAGCGCCGTCGATCGCGGGACGGCCGCGCTGCCCTTGCTGGAAAGCGAGCGGTTCGACCTGCTCCTGACCGACATCGTCATGCCCGAGATGGACGGCATCGAACTGGCGCAGCGCGCGAGCGAAATGGCGCCGGAGATGCGGGTGATGTTCATCACCGGCTTCGCCGCCGTCACGCTGCGGGCCGGCAAGCAGGTGCCGCAGGCGCGGGTTCTGTCCAAGCCGTTCCACCTGCGCGATCTGGTGCTGGAGGTCGATCGCATGTTCGCCTCGGAGAATGTCGGGCAAAATTGAGTTTCGGCACTTGCGCAGGCGGCAAAGCCCCGCTAGAGGGCCGCTTCCCGGTTTCGGGCGCGTAGCTCAGTGGTAGAGCACTGTGTTGACATCGCAGGGGTCGCAAGTTCAATCCTTGCCGCGCCCACCATTTAAAAAGCCCGCCAGCGCATCGCGTCGGCGGGCTTTTTCATGGCTGGTGGCCGGGCCGGTTTAGCCGAGCGCGTCGAGCCCCGGCAGCGTCCCTTCGGCGATGGTGAGGGTGCGGCCGCCGATCCAGGCCTGCCCGTCTGCCGCGAAGTCGACGAAGATTCGCCCGCGCCGCCCGAGTGCAGTGCCTTGCGCAGCGACATAGGGGCCGGTCACGCGGCCGGTCTCATAGAGATATTGCGCGGCGGAGGCGTTGAAGCTGCCGGTTACCGGGTCTTCGATGATCCCGTGAAAGGCATCGCTGAACAGCGTGCGGATTTCCCACATAATCGGGCTGCCGGCCTTGTGGGGGCCAATCAGGCCGATCTCGATTCGGCCCACATGGTGGCGGATCGGGTCGACGGCCAGCACCGCTTCGGCCGATTCTAGCAGCACTGCGACCCAGCCGGGGCCATTGTCGGCCCAGCGGCAATCGATGATCGCGGCGGGGTCGATGCGCAGCACCGCCGCAATTTCGGCGCGTGTATCGGCATCGACTGCATCGCTGCGGATGCGGGGCGGGGCGGCAAAGGCAAGCCGGTCGGCATCGCGGCGGATCGGGATCAGCCCCGCGCCGCATTGCTGAACGATGCGGTCGCCAGCCATCGGCGCGCCTCCCGCCGCCAGCCACGCATGGCAGGTGCCCAGCGTCGGATGGCCGGCAAAGGGCAGTTCGCGCTCCAGCGTAAAGATGCGGGCGCGATAGTCGGCCCCCGGCACGCTCGGCGGCAGCAGGAACACGGTTTCGCTGAGGTTGAACCAGCGCGCGATGGCCTGCATCGTCCCGGTGTCGAGATCGCCGCCGCCATGCACCACCGCCAGCGGGTTGCCGGTGAACGGTCCATCATGAAACACATCGACCAGCGAATAGGCTGTCGTCATTGTCATTGCTCCCGTGCTGCAAACCAGCACGGCGCGGGAATCGCCGATCTGCCGGCGGGCGGCAACCCTTCAGAGCCGCAGCGCGACTGGCGCGAGCGTCATGCGTGCCGCCACGGCGACGCCCAGCACCATCAGTACCAGCGCAACGCCCAGCCGGCGGCGCAGCGGCGGCACCGGCTCTCCCGCGACGAGTGCCATCGCCATGGCGGCAGCGAGCATTGCCCAGCCATGGTAGCGATAATCGGGGGCGATGCCGATCAGCAGGAACGCGCCTTCGCCGAAAATCGCCGACAGCGCCAGCGTGACGGCCAGGCTGGTGCGGCTGTCGCACACCGGCCAGGCCCAGGCGAGCGCCGTGAACGACAGCGCCAGCCACAGCATCGGCGCGCCGACCGCGCTTTGCGCCAGCGTCGTGCAAAGTGCGAGGAAGCCCGCCACGCGCGTTGCCGGAGAGCGGAGGCCGAGCGTGTTCGGCTCTGACCCTGCCGGCGGCGCAGCGGAGGGGAAACCGGCCGGCACCCACCAGCGCATTTCGGCATTCCAGTGCGCCAGGCGATGCCCGGCATAAGCGAGCGGATGGTGTGCAATCGCCCCCACCCATTCGCCCATCAGCGCGCTGCCGGGGGCGCGGTCGTGCAACTCGTCCATGATATAGCCGCACGCATCGGAGTCGCCGAGCGAGTCCCACAGGATCGGGTTCAGGCAGCCATCCGCCTCAGCCTGTCGCCACTCGGCGGCGGGCACGATCGGCACCGCGCCCGGCCCATCGCGGTGGACGATCCCGCCCAGATCGAACAGCGGCAGCGCGCGCTCCACCCCGCTGGGGCGGGCGACCAGAAGCCGCTGGTTGATCGTCGGCAGCAGTGCCAGGCACAAGGCGATACCCGCGAGCATCGCCGCGCCTTGTAGTCGCGGGCGATGCCAGCGCCCGCTGCCCACCAGCCCGAAGGCCAACGGCACCGTCGCAAAGGCGGCATTGAAGCGCACCAGCGTCGCATAGCCGAGCAGCATCAGCACAAGGGCAGCGGCGGGCCAGGGCAGGGGGCGGGCCTGCAGTCGCCAGAAGCCGGCGATTCCGACAGCGGCCACCAGCCCGGCGATCATCTGGCCGTCTTTCAGTACCGGCACCTGCCAGCCCAGAAAGGGCGGCCATAGCCCCAGCACAACCACGGCTGCGCCCGCGAGCACGGCTCCACGTCGCGCCAGTGCGGCGCCGAACAGGCCCAGCCCAGTCCAGTAAAGCAGCATCTGGAGCAGAAACAGCGGTGCCTGCCCGTGCCATCCGGCGGCGTGGAACAGCGACCATAGCCGCGCCATCGCGGGCGGGTGCCAGTCGTCATAGCGGCCGCTCACGACCTGCCGATACTGGACCACGCTGTCATAAGTGGCCACGCCCGGCCAGAAGAACAGGATGCTCCCGATGCATAGCAGCGCGGCCAGCGCCAGCAGCGACCAAGCCTTGCGCTCCGGCGATACCGGCACGCGGCGCAGCGGGCGCACCGCGGTTGCGCCGGGTTCGCCAGGGCGGTTTGCAAAAGTGATTGTCATGCTCTGGCTTTCGGTGTGGCGGTGCGGGGCGCAATGGTGCGCCGCATCATCGCCACTTTACGAAAGCCGGTAGCGGCGCGGAAGCGGTCCCGCGACGCCCCACCGGTCTTCTGGCGGCAATCGGCGCAGGCGACGGCGTCCCCCGCGCCGCGGCCGGATCAGATGTGCAGCGCGCGGCCGTATGCGCCGAGCACGGCCTCGTGCATCGTCTCGCTGATCGTCGGGTGCGGGAACACCGTTTGCATCAGCTCTGCCTCGGTCAGTTCGCCGGTCTTGCCGATCGTATAGCCCTGGATCATTTCGGTCACTTCCGCGCCGATCATGTGGGCGCCGAGCAGCTCCCCGGTCTTCGCGTCGAACACGGTCTTCACGAAGCCTTCGGGCTCGCCGAGCGCGATCGCCTTGCCGTTGCCGATGAACGGGAAGTTGCCGACCTTGACCTCATAACCCGCTTCCTTGGCCTTGGCTTCGGTCAGGCCGACGCTGGCAATCTGCGGGTGGCAATAGGTGCAGCCCGGAATGTTGCGCGGGTCCATCGCGTGCGGGTGGCCGCCATTGATGGCTTCCGCCGCGATCACGCCCTCATGGCTGGCCTTGTGCGCGAGCCAGGGCGGCGCGGTGACGTCGCCGATCGCCCACAGGCCGTCCACATTGGTGCGGCAGGCGCCGTCGGTGACGATATGGCCGCGCTCGGTCTTCACGCCCAGAGTCTCCAGCCCGATATTCTCGGTGTTCGGCACGATGCCGATCGCGACGATGACGTGGCTGAATTCCTCGACGGTGACCTTGCCGTCCTGGCCCTTGATCGACGCCTTCACGCCGGTCGCCGTCACGTCGAGCTTCTCGACGCCGGTCGAAGTGAGGATGTTCATCCCCTGCTGCTTGAACGCCTTTTCGAGGTGGGCGGAGATGTCCTTGTCTTCCACCGGGACGATTCGGTCGAGCATCTCGACGATCGTCACCTTGGCGCCCATGTCGTTGTAGAAGCTGGCGAACTCCACGCCGATCGCGCCCGAGCCGATGACCAGCAGCTTGGTCGGCATCTCGGTCGGCGTCATCGCATGGCGATAGGTCCAGATGCGCTTGCCATCGGCCTTGGCGAAGGGCAGGTCGCGGGCGCGCGCGCCGGTCGCGACGATGATGTTCTTCGCTTCCAGGTCGGTCTTCTTGCCGTCCGCGGCAGTGACGGTCAGCTTGCCCTTCGCGGTCAGCACGCCGGTGCCCATGTGCACCGCGATCTTGTTCTTCTTCATCAGGTGCGTGACGCCCTGATTCAGCTGCTTGGCGACGCCGCGCGAGCGCTTCACCACGGCCTCGAGGTCGGCGCTGATCTGGTTGGCGATCAGGCCGTAATCCTTGGCGTGCTGCATGTAATGATAGATTTCCGCCGAGCGCAGCAGCGCCTTGGTGGGAATGCAGCCCCAGTTGAGACAGATGCCGCCGAGCAGCTCGCGCTCGACGATGGCGGTCTTCAGGCCAAGCTGGGCCGCCCGGATCGCCGCGACATAGCCGCCGGGGCCCGAGCCGAGAACGATGACGTCGTAGGTTTCAGCCAAGGTGTGTTTCCTTCTGCTTCCTCCCCGTTGGCAAGGGAGGGCTGGGGAGAAAATAGTGCGGAGCCGGCGCATTGCATGGCACGCCGTTGCTCCGCGCGGGTATCACGCAATCGCCTCCACCGGCCGCGGGCGCTTGTGCTCGTCAATCGCTACGAACACGAACTGCGCCTGCGTCACCAGGCAGCTTTCCTCGACATGCCGGCCGCGCCGCCAGGCCTGGACCTCGATCGACATCGAGGTGCGGCCGACCTTGATCAGCTCGGCATAGACTGAGACCTCGTCGCCGACCGACACGGGGGAGTGAAACTTCATCCCCTCTACCGCGATCGTCACGGCACGCCCGCGCGAATAGCGCGAGGCGACAAGGCCTGCGGCCATGTCCATCTGGCTCATCAGCCAGCCGCCGAAAATGTCGCCATAGGGGTTGGTATCCGCCGGCATCGTCGTCACGCGGATCGCGGGCTGGCGATCAGGCGGGCCGCCATTCTGGTCAATCATTGCGGGCGACCTCCTCACTGTCGCGCAGCGTCTGGCGGTCGAGGGCATAGGCGCGCCGCAGCGGCCCGATGCCCATCGCCACCACCGCTACCATCGCGCCATAGGCCACCAGCCATATGTCGGCGGTGGCGCGGCGGTACGACCAGGCGGCGAGCGACGCGATCACCACTGCCGCGAGCAGGCCCGCGACGATGTGCAGCACTTCGATCAGGACGCGCACCGCCGGTCTCCGTTCAGGCGATCATGCCCATCGGGGCTTCGACCAGTTCCTTGAAGATCTTCATCATCTCGGCCCCGTCCGCACCATCGATGGCGCGGTGGTCGAAGCTGCCGGTGGCGCTCATCACCGTCGCCACTGCCAGCGCGTCGTCGACGATGTAGGGGCGCTTCTCGCCCGCGCCGATCGCCATGATCATGCCCTGCGGCGGGTTGATCACCGCTTCGAACTGCTTGATGCCGTACATGCCCATGTTCGACAGGCTGGCGGTGCCGCCCTGATATTCGTGCGGCTGCAACTTGCCGTCGCGGGCGCGGGCGGCGAGGTCCTTCATCTCGGTCGAGATGGCGGAGACGCTCTTGTTCGCCGCGTCCTTGATGATCGGGGTGATCAGGCCGGTCGGCGTCGACACCGCGACCGACACGTCGGCACGGCTGTACTTGATCAGCTTTTCGCCGGTGTAGGTGACGTTGCACTTCGGTGCGCGCGCCAGCGCGACGCCCAGCGCCTTGATCAGCAGGTCGTTGACCGACAGCTTCACGCCGCGCGCTTCCAGCGCTTTGTTGAGCTCGCCACGCAGCTTGAGCAGCGCGTCGAGGCGGATGTCTACGGTCAGGTAGATGTGCGGGACGGTCTGCTTCGACTCGGTCAGGCGACGCGCGATCGTTTTGCGGATGTTGGAGAGCTTCTCTTCCTCGTGCGGGATCGAGTCGTCGTACCAGACTGCCTTGGTCTCGGCAGCGGCAGCCGGTGCAGCGGCCGGCGTCGGCGCGGCAGCCGCACTGGGCTGTGCGGCGGGAGCGGCGCCCGGCTTGGCGCCCTCGACGTCCGCCTTGACGATGCGGCCGTCGGGGCCGGTGCCCGCAACCGCCGCCAGATCGATGCCCTTGGTCGCGGCGATGCGGCGGGCGAGCGGGCTCGCCTTCACGCGGTCGCCGGACGCGGCGGGGGCCGGTGCAGGCGCAGCGGCCGCAACGGTCGGCGCAGGCGCCGCTGCCGGAGTAGCAGCAGGCGCGGGAGCAGCAGCCGGGGCAGGTGCTGCGGTGGCGGTCGAGACATCTTCGCCCTCACCGGCGATGATCGCGATCACGGTGCCGACCTTTACATTGTCGGTGCCTTCGGCGACCAGGATCTTGCCGATCACGCCTTCGTCGACCGCTTCGAATTCCATCGTCGCCTTGTCGGTCTCGATCTCGGCGAGGAGGTCGCCGGACTTTACCGTATCGCCTTCCTTGACGAGCCACTTGGCAAGCGTGCCCTCCTCCATGGTGGGAGAAAGTGCCGGCATCTTGATTTCGATTCCCATGAAGGTTCCCGTCGTTGGTCCTGGGGTGCTTGGCGTTCTCCTTTGCCGCCGCGCTCCCTAGGGTCAAGCCCCGCTCTTGCGCTTCGTGCAATCGGGGTCCACCTAACAACGCGCGAGCGACAGGAAAGCAGCCCATGCGCACCTATCTGGTGGTGATCGATGATTCGCCCGAGGCCGAGATTGCGCTGCGTTTCGCCGCGCGGCGCGCGGTAAAGACCGGCGGCAATGTCGAGATTCTCGCGCTCCTGCCACCGCAGGAGTTCGTCCAATGGGGCGGCGTGATGGCGACGATCGAGGAAGAAGCCCGCGAACGTGCCGAGGCACTGGTCGCCCGCGCGGCCGGTACGCTGTTCACCGAATCGGGGCTGACCCCCTCGATCACCGTACGTGAAGGCGACGGGCCGAAGGTGGTGCGCGAGATGCTGGCGGCAAATCATGACATCGCCGCGCTGGTGCTGGGCGCTGCCCCCAGCGGCGCGCCGGGCAAGCTGGTGTCGCATTTCACCGGCGCCGATGCCGGCAAGCTGAGCGTGCCGGTGATGATCATTCCGGGCTCGCTCGACATGGACGCGATCGACCGGCTTAGCTGATTGACCGCCGCCGCCGGCCGCGCGAGCATGGCGCCATGCGCATCCTTGCCCTTGCCTCGCTCCTCCTGCTCGCCACACCGGCCGCCGCGCAGGAACGGCCAGACCCTGCCCGGCTGAAGGCCAGCGTCGAGAAGCTGGTAAGTTTCGGCACCCGCCATACCCTGTCCGATCCCGACAATCCGGTGCGCGGCATCGGCGCCGCGCGGCGCTGGTTCGGCGCGGAGATGGCGAGAATCGGCGCGGACTGCGGCGGCTGCATCGCCGTTTCGGAGGTTGCCCGCGATTTCCAGGGGCCGCGCGCGCCGGGTGGCGTCCGCATTGTCGATGTGCTCGGTATTCAGCGCGGCAGCGACCCGGACCGCGTCGTCATCGTCATGGGGCATATCGACAGCCGCGTCACCGATGTGATGAACGCCACCGCCGACGCGCCGGGCGCAAACGACGACGCCTCGGGCGTGGCGCTCGTGCTGGAGGCCGCACGGATCCTCTCCAAGCACAAGTTCCGCGCGACCATCGTCTATGCGGCGCTGTCGGGCGAGGAACAGGGGCTCTATGGCGGCCAGCTGCTCGCCGAAACCGCGAAGGCGCGTGGCTGGACCGTCTCCGCCGTGCTCAACAACGATATTGTCGGTAACACGATCGGCCAGGACGGGCGGCGCGTGGCGGATCGGGTGCGCGTGTTCTCCGAAGGCATTCGCGATTCGGAGACGCTGCCCGAGCAGAAGGCGCGCCGTGCCGATGGCGGCGAGGATGACGGCCCAAGCCGTGCGCTCGCCAAGGCGATCCGCAGTGTCGCGGCGAACCTGCCGGGCGGGCTGAACGTGCTGATGATCCGGCGCCCCGACCGGTTCGGGCGTGGCGGCGACCACAGCCCGTTTCTGGCGCTGGGCTATCCGGCGGTGCGCTTCTCGGTCGGGGTCGAGAATTATGATGCCCAGCATCAGGACCTGCGCACCGAAGGCGGCAAGACCTATGGCGATACGGTCGACCGAATGGACTTCCCCTATCTCGCCAAGGTCACGGCGCTGAACGTTGCGACGCTGCGCCGGCTGGCGAGCGCACCGGCTGCACCGCCCAAGGTGACGATCGGCGGCGCGCTTGCGACCGATACGCCGGTCCAATGGAGTGCGGTGCCGGCTGCCGCGAAATATCGCGTCTATTGGCGCGCTGCCGATGCGAGCGCCTGGACCGCGCATGTCGACGTGCCGGGCAGCGAAACGCGCACCCTGCTCAAGGGCGTGATCGTCGACGATACGTTTGTCGGTGTTGCTGCCGTTGCCCCGGATGGCGCCGAGAGCCTCGTCACCTTTGGCGGGCGCGAACGCTGAGCCGGTTGCGGCTCAGCGGCAGCCGCAGGCGCAGCACTGTGCCCGGACGCGCGGGCGCGGCGCTGCATGGCGGACCACGCGCCGGGCGCGGGCAGCACTGCGAACATAGGAGGTGGTAACGGTTTCCTCGACCGTGGTGGTGACGATCGGCGGACCGATGATCACCGTGGTGGTGGTGCCGCCGCCGGCATAATAGGTCGTCGTCCGCGCATCGCCGGCATAGCCCGCGCCGTAGCCGCCGCCATAGCCGTAGTTCGAATAGCCATAGCTGCCGCAGGCCTGCACGCAGCCGGGTGTCGTATAGACCTGCACCGGCGGCGCGCGGTCATAGCCGGGCGCCGGCGCAATCCGCACGTCGCTGCCAACGCGATAGTCGCCGCGGTCATAATAGACGTTGGGATCGACCGGCTGGATGACGCCGCGCGGCGGCGGGGGCGGATAGGGTGCGCCGGCACGGGCGGTGGCATAGCGGACGTCGCCGTTCGAGGAAGCGATCGCGGTGGCGCTCCAGGCGATGCCGCCCATCGAGTCCCACACGCGCCCGCCTTCGTCGATCAGGACGGCGTCGTCATAATAGCGCACCCAGTGATAGCCGAGCGGCGGTTCGGCCAGGCCGAAGCTGAGATAATCGGGAATGCGGAAGCGTGGATCGCGCCAGTAGCGCGGCAGCTTCATCCCCCGATCGGGCCGGCGATAGGCGTCCCAGCCGCCGGGCGCGCGCGTTGCCGCTTCCCAGCGACCGTCGACTACGGGGCCCCAGCGGCCGGCATCCATTGCCACGCCCGACGGGGCGGGATGCGGGAGGACCACCCACCGGCCATTCTGCCAGATCTGCTGTGCCGCTGCGGGGCTCGCCAGGCCGACCCCGGCTGCCACGGCTACCACCAACATCATGCCCCGCATTGCCCACTCCCTGTAATTCCGGACGCGCTATCGCTTAACGCCAGAGTAACCTTTCGGTACGCGCAGGCAAAAGGGAGAGGATGCTTAACAGAATCCCATTACGGGGCAGGCTGTATTTGCAGGTCATCCTCAGCTTTCCTTCGCAGAGCGACGGGAGGCTGAGATTGGTCTTGCCGTTACCCGGCGATACGCGGCGCCAGGATGCGCATCAGTGCCTCGCACCCCGCCGCGTCTCCCGCATCGAACCGCGCCGGCATCGGGCTGTCGAGATCGAGTACGCCCAACAACTCGCCTTGGTGAACAATCGGCACCACCAGTTCCGATCGGCTGGCCGCGTCGCAGGCGATATGGCCCGGAAAGGCGTGGACATCCTCGACCAGCTGCGTCTCGCGCGTAATGGCCGCCTTGCCGCACACGCCTTTGCCGAAAGGAATGCGGATGCACGCCGCCTTGCCCTGGAATGGCCCCAGCACCAATTCGTCGCCGATATTGCGGTAAAAGCCCGACCAGTTGAGATCGGGCAGATACTGGCCGATCAGCGCCGAGACATTGGCCATGTTGGCAATGGGATCGGGCTCGCCCGCGGTCAGCGAATCTAGCGCGGCGGCAAGGTCGTGATACAGGTCGGCCTTGCTGCCGGTGGTGATGTCGAAGGTAAACATGACGGGCGATGTAGGGGATCGTAGCCCGCTAGGCGAGGGGGCAGGTCTGATCTCCTGTTTCCTTCCCCCTTAATCCACCGATACCTTGCCGCGCCCTGCCTTCACCGCCGAACGCCCCTTCTTGGCATCGACGCGGCGCGCCTTGGCGGCCTTGCTGGGCTTGGTCTTGATGCGCTTCGCCTGCCGCTCATGCGCCTTGTCGATCAGGTCGGAAAGGCGCTGGCGGGCGTCCGCCCGGTTTGCTTCCTGGGTGCGGAACTGGCGAGCGGTGATCACCAGCTCGCCGCCCGAGGTCATCCGGCTCCCGGCCAGCTCCTTCAGCCGGCCATAGGCATAGGGCGTCAGCCCCAGCTTGAACACATCGACGCGCAATTGCACTGCGGTCGCCACCTTGTTGACATTCTGACCGCCGGGACCGGTAGCGGCGAGGAATTTTTCCTCGACGATCGCCGCCTCGGGAATCTCAGCCACGGGGCTGGCCGAAACCGAGATGGTGGAAGCGCGGCGGCAGCGGGGCCTCGGCCCGGACATCGGGCTTGCCGGCGCGCGGCAGGTTGAGCGACTGGGCGTGGAGCATCAGCGCGGGACCGCCGCGACCATAGACCGGATCGCCTACGATCGGGATGCCGAGCCCTTCCGCCGCATGTACGCGGATCTGGTGCGTGCGCCCGGTCTCCGGATAAAAGGCCAGCATTGCCCGGTCGCCCAGCACTTCGATGCGTTTCCAGCGGGTGCGGGCGGCCTTGCCTTTCGGGTCGCCTGTCATCCGCCAGCCTTCTTCCGCCGAGGATATCTTGGCGAGCGGCAGGTCGATCTCACCGGAGTCCTGCGCTGGTACCCCATCGACAATCGCGAAATAGCGCTTGGTCACCTGGCCTGCCTCGAAGGCCTGGCCGAAGCGCTTCATCGCCTTGGGATTGCGGGCGAGCAACAGGCAGCCGCTGGTGTCGCGATCGAGCCGGTGGACGGGCGTGGGCAGGCGCTGGAAGCCAAAGGTGAGCTGGTCGAGCAGATCGTCCAAACTCTCGGACCCGTCGCGCGGGCGATCGACCGGCAAACCCGCAGGCTTGTCTAGAATGATCGCTTCGCCGTCGATGAAGAGTACCCGATCCTGCAGCATGGCGGGGGATATAGCGCGTGCCGCACGGCTTGCACGCAAAAAGCCTTGGCATCCCCGGCGGTCGATTTCGCAAACCTACCCCCCTCCCTGCAAGGGAGGGGCCGGGGGTGGGTGCGCGCGTCTGCGCGCCCCAAAAATCTATCCTCAAGCGGAAAGGGAGTCCTGCCGCCTGACGGCGGCGGACCCACCCCCAGCCCCTCCCTTTTCAGGGAGGGGAGCGTTTTTCGTCTCAGCCCTTCAGCTTTGCGGCCGTATCGGCAACGCGGCGGCCGAGATAGCGGGCACCTTCCAGCTCGACGTCGCTCGGTTGGCGGCTGCCGTCGCCATCGGCGATGGTGGTCGCGCCGTAAGGCGCGCCGCCCTTCACTTCATCGACACCGCCCTGGCCCTGAAAGCCATAGTCGAGGCCGACGATCGTCATGCCGAAGTGCAGCAGGTTGGTCAGGATCGAGAACAGGGTGGTCTCCTGCCCGCCATGCTGCGAGGCAGTCGAGGTGAAGGCCGCGCCGACCTTGCCATTCAGCTTGCCCTGGAACCACACGCCGCCGGCCTTGTCCCAGAAGGCGGCCATCTGGCTGGCGATGCGGCCGAAGCGCGTGGGCGAACCGACGATGATGCCGTCATAGCTTGCCAGTTCGTTCACATCGTCGAGCACGGCATGGCTCTCGTCGACGCGGAAGCCGGCGGCCTGGGCGACTTCGAACGGCGCAGTCTCGGCGACGCGGCGGACATCGACAGTGGCGCCGCTGCTGCGAGCGCCTTCGGCTACGGCATCGGCCATCTTCGCCAGGTGGCCATAGGAGGAATAATAAAGCACGAGGATCTTGGTCATGGTCGCAGTCCTTTGCTGAAAGGAAGGGGCGGACCGGCCGGTCCGCCCGGGGGGAGGAATTATTCGGAGTCGACGAGGACGATTTCGGCGTCTTCGGTTGCCGTGATCGTCACGGTCTGGCCGCCGCTGAGCGCGGCCCCGTCGCGGGCGTTAACCGCTTCGCCATCCACGGTGATCGCGCCGATTGCAGGCACCAGATAGGCGTGGCGCCCCTCACCTACAGTATGGGTTACGCTCTCACCTGCCTTCAGCGTCGCGCCCAGCACCCGGGCATCGGCACGGATCGGCAGCGCGTCCTTGTCCTCGGCAAATCCGGAGGCGAGCGTGACAAACCGGCCCGATCGGTCGCCCTTAGGGAAGGGCTTGGCGCCCCAGCTCGGCTGGCCGCCGCGTTCGCGGGGCATGATCCAGATCTGGAAGATGCGGGTCGTCTCCGGTTCCAGATTATATTCGGCATGGCGCACGCCGGTGCCCGCGCTCATCACCTGTACGTCGCCTGCCTCGGTGCGGCCCTTGTTGCCCATCGAATCCTGATGGGTAATCGCGCCGGAGCGGACATAGGTGATGATTTCCATGTCCTGGTGCGGGTGCGGCGGGAAGCCCGAGTTGGAGGCGATTTCGTCGTCGTTCCAGACGCGCAGGGCACCCCAGCCCATCCGGGCCGGATCATAATAGTTGGCGAAGCTGAAATGGTGTTTGGCCTTCAGCCAGCCATGGTCCGCGCCGCCCAGGCTTTCGAAACTGCGTTTGTCGATCATCGCTGATCTCCTTTTCCGTTGCCGCCAAGATAGGCAGGCGGATCGGTGCGTAAACGGAAACCTTGGAAACTGATCGTTTCGT
This sequence comes from Sphingomonas sp. DMC8, assembly GCF_056314185.1. NCBI lineage: Bacteria > Pseudomonadati > Pseudomonadota > Alphaproteobacteria > Sphingomonadales > Sphingomonadaceae > Sphingomonas > Sphingomonas sp. DMC8. Next base: position 431,378 of record NZ_JBQUYV010000001.1, read on the forward strand.
GTTATGAGTGGCCATCGCCGGAGCCATCGCCATGAAACTACCCGATTTCGAAGCCTGGGCTGTGTTTGCCAGCGTCGTCGAGAACCGGTCGTTCAGCGGCGCGGCGGTGGCGCTCAATCTGTCCAAGGCCACGGTGTCCAAGGCGATCACCCGGCTGGAGGAGCGACTGGGCACGACCCTGTTCCACCGCACCTCGCGCCGGCTGACGCTCACCGACAGCGGTCGTACCCTGGCCGATCATGCCCAGCGCATCCTGGCCGAGGGACAGGCTGCAGAGGAGGCGGCGTTCGAATCGGCCCGGGCGCCCTCCGGTGTGGTGCGGCTATCGGCGCCGCTTACCTTCGGCATACGGCATCTGGCGCCGGTGCTGGCCGATTTCATGGCAGCCCATCCGGCGATCCGGGTGGAGTTGACGCTCTCTGATGCTTTTATCGACATTGTCGGCGAAGGGGTGGATGTTGCGCTGCGCATCGCCGAACTGCCCGACAGCTCGTTGCGAGCCAGGCGGCTGGGGCCGGTGGGCGTGCATGTCGTGGGCGCGCCCTCCTATTTCGATCGCGCCGGCAGGCCGGGCCATCCTGCCGATCTCGCCCGCCATGCCTGCTTCGTCTATACCAACACTGCCACCCCCGCGCTGTGGCGGTTTCGCCGCGCAGGCGGTGAGGAAGCTGCGGTGCGGGTCGACGGGCCGCTGCGCACCGACAATGGCGAAACGATGCTGCCGGCGCTCCGCGCCGGGCTGGGCGTCGCCCGGCTGCCGGGTTTTCTGGTGGACGAGGAGATCGCCGCCGGCAGGCTCGAGCGCGTGCTGGAGGACTGGCAGGCCGGGGCTGCGGCGCTGCATCTGCTGACGCCGCCGGGCACGCTGCGCCCGGTTCGGGTGGAGGCGCTGATCGATTTCCTGACCGAGCGGTTGCGCACGCTTTGCCAGCGCGAAGCCAGCGTGACATTGTGACGATGCCGAAACGTTACCGGCCTCCGTATTTTCCGCGACTCGTGGATTGCTGCGCCTTAGCGAGAAATTAACCTTTTGCCTTCAGACAGCCTTAGGTTAATGAATCGTCCAGCGCGTCGGGCAAAGGGGCCTTTTCGCGTGGTGTGGACAGGGGACCGGCGATGCGCGTGCTGCTGATTGAAGACGAGCCTAGCACTGCCAAGGCTATTGAACTCATGCTCTCGACCGAGGGGTTCAACGTCTACACGACCGATCTGGGCGAAGAGGGCTTGGACCTCGCCAAGCTCTATGATTACGACATCATCCTGCTCGATCTCAACCTGCCGGACATGCACGGCTATGACGTGCTGAAAAAGGTCCGCGTTGCCCGGGTGCAGACCCCGGTGCTGATCCTGTCGGGGATCAACGAAATGGATTCGAAGGTGCGCTCGTTCGGCTTTGGTGCCGACGATTACGTCACCAAGCCGTTCCACCGCGAAGAGCTGATCGCGCGCATCCACGCCGTGGTGCGTCGCTCGAAGGGCCATTCGCAGTCGGTGATCCGCACCGGCAAGCTGGCGGTGAACCTGGACGCCAAGACCGTCGAAGTCGACGGCGCCCGCGTGCATCTGACCGGCAAGGAATATGCGATGCTGGAGCTGCTGTCGCTCCGCAAGGGCACCACGCTGACCAAGGAAATGTTCCTCAACCATCTCTATGGCGGGATGGACGAGCCGGAACTGAAGATCATCGACGTGTTCATCTGCAAGCTGCGCAAAAAGCTGAGCATGGCATGCGATGGCGAGAATTATATCGAGACCGTATGGGGCCGCGGCTATGTGCTGCGCGAGCCCGATGAGGCGGGACAGGAAGATACGCAGGTCGCCTGACAGGGCGACGATAGCGGGGGCAGGCAAGGGCCGCGGTTCGTGGGGGACCGTGGCCCTTCGCTTTTATGGGCACCGCAACCGGAAGGTCGCGTTCCTCGCCAGATTGTCGAAAGTGGTCGGGGAGACAGGATTCGAACCTGCGACCCTCTGGTCCCAAACCAGATGCGCTACCAGACTGCGCTACTCCCCGACGTATTGGCCCGCCTAGGCGTTCGCGGCGCCCGGTACAAGCCTGTAGCTGGTGGGCCCGGCAGGACTCGAACCCGCAACCTAGCCGTTATGAGCGGCCAGCTCTAACCATTGAGCTACAGGCCCCCAGCCTTGCTGCCCCTAGCGGAGCTTTGGGCCTGGCTGCAAGCCGCGTCGATATCGGCAAGCGATGCGGGTGCCACGTTCAGCCGGCGCAACAGCACAAATACCGCATCCCACCAGCGATGAAATGCCGCCAGATCGGCCGCATCGCGGACATAAGGGGTGTGCCCCGGCTCGACCGACGGCGAATGGAAACTGAAGTTGAGCAGCCGAACACCGTCGCCCACAGCGATGCGGATCGCCTCCAGCGCTTCGCCTAGCGGCATGTCTTCGGGGGTGAGCGCCACCCGCGACAACAGCCCCAGCCGCGACGCCACGCCGCGACCGCGCGGTACGCTGCCTAGCCAGCGATGGAGCGGCGCGCCGCCCCGGCGGGCGAGGCCGGTGAAGACCGTCGTCAACGGCAGCGCGATCAGGCACCGGTCGCCATCCTGGTCGATCCGAAAGGCATGGTTGTCGATCTTGCCGAAATCGGGGCCACCTTCGCTCGCATAGCTATAGCCGCTGCGCATCGAGCTATCGATGCGATAGCCGAGTTCCGATAGCAGCGCATGGCTGTTGGGGCCGATGCCGTAGCGCCCGGCGCGATAGACAAAGGGGCGGGTGCCGAATGCCGCTTCGATCCGGTCGGTGAGCGCCGCCAGTTTCGCGCGTTCCAGCGCAGCGGGCAGGTTGCCGGCAAAGCTGTTCGGCCCATCCAGCACTTCGTCGAACGGCGGGTTGACCCAGGGATGCAGCTGCGTGCCCACCGCCGACTGCCCATCTTCCAGCAGCCGCTGCAACGTCTCCACGGCGCGCGGCGAATCGACGATCGGATAATCGACCAGGAAGGTCAGCGGCACGCCGTGGTCGGCGAAGCGGGCATGCGCCGCCGGCATTGCCGCAATCGCGCTGGTGCCATGCCCGTCGCGCCGAAAGGGTGCCCCCCATTCGAATTCTTCTTCGGTATCGACGAACAGCGTAAAGCGCGTGCCGAAGCTGTCGGGCCAGGCAAGACGAGCCGAGGCGGGGGGCGCAGGGACGCGATAGCCGCAGCCCCGGCCGTGCAGATGCTGCTGCACCATGTCAGTTCAGATGTGCCTGTCCCACCTGTCCGCTTACGGCGGCCGGCAACCGCAAAGTCAAGCTTTCGGGCGCAATGACCAGGCTGCCGCCCAGCTCCCGCGCAAGGTTGCGGCCCAGCCGCAGGGCAAAGCCCGTGCCGAGCAGCGTTGTGTCCTCATCCTCATCGTCGATGCCGAGCACCGAATCGCCGGGATAATCCGCGAGTGCGCGCGGGCGATCGATCGTGATCGCAACCATCCGCTCGCCCTCCAGCGCCAGCTGGACGCGGATATGCTCGCCCGCAGCGGTCGCCGATACTAAGGTGGCCAGCAGCCGGGCCAGCAGCCTCTCGACGGCGCGGTGATCGCCATGGACTGCCAGATCCTCGACCGGCAGGTCGATCATCGACCCGCGCAGTTCGCACAGCTGGGCGAGGTCATTGGCAATGCCTGTCACCAGCGGCCGCAGCGCGACCCGACCCGGCATCAGCGACAGCGCCGCGGTTTCGATGCGCGCGGCCAGATCGAGATCGTCGATCGCCCCCATCAGCTCGCGTGCCTGGGCGCGGACGATCGCTGCGCGCTCGCGATACGCCTCTGCAACCGGACCGAGCATCTGCGTCTCGATCATTTCCGCGAAGCCGGCAATGGCATTGGTCGGCGTGCGCAGCTCGTGAACGAGCTGGCGGAGCGAATCCGCCTCGGCGCGACGTTCGGGGCGGATGGGCTCGGCGCGTTCGTCCACGCGCGGCCGGCGGCCCGTGCCGCGATAGCCGCTGAAGCGGCCATTCACCGGATCGAACACGGGAATCGCGGAAATCAGCCAGTCACCGGCCGCATCGGACTCGCCTTCGATCGTCATCCGCGCGTTGGTGAAACCTGCGCGCCGCCGGAAGGCGCCGCTCGCCACACCGTCGACGCGGCTGCCATCGGGCATGCCCTGCAGATCAAGCGACAGGCCGATCATCGGCGCGCGGCTGACGCCTTCTACCCAGCGGACGACGCCGGCGGAATCGGTTTCGAAGCGCAGTTCGCGCGCGCGGGGCGCCGCCTTTGGCGGGCGTGCGCCATTTTCCTCGCGCTGGCGCCAGAAGGCGTCGATACGGGCGACGACTTCGGCAATTTCGAACGGACCATCGCCATCGGCAAGGCCGTCGCTGGCCACCGTTGTCTCCGCTGGCGCAGGCGGTACGTGCGCCGTGGGCGGTATGTCCGACAGGAATGGCGCGATCTCGGGCGCAATCGGACGCAGCGGCGGGCGCGGCGCTTCCATTTCCGGTCGTGCTACCGGCTCCGGTTGCGGCGTCGCTTCGGCCGCAGGTGCCTCGGCTTCCTGTGCTTCGGCAAGCTGCTCTTCGGCCGGGCGCTGGTCGGCCAGCACGAAATCCACCGGTCCGAAGCTCTCCAGCGCCCGACGCACGGCGGGGCTCAGGTCGCGGCGGTTGCGCAGCACATTGCGCGCCGCCGGCGGCAATTCCGGCAGCAGCTCGATCCATTCGGGCGAGGTCATGCGGGCGCTGCGCAGCACCGGCATGGCAACGGCCAGCGTATCGGTGGCGAGCAGCCGGACGAGCGGGGCAGGGGGATTGGCGAATTCCAGTGCGCGGGCACTTGCCCGGCGCACCGGCTCGGGCACCGAATCGCGGATTGCCCGCAGTGCTGAAAGTGCGCGCGGATCGGCATCGACCCGCCGGCGGCCGACCAGGTCGACAAGCTGCCGCCATGCCGATTGCACGCCCACCGGCGTGCTCAGATCGGCTGCAAGCACCGTCTCCAGGGTATCATCGAACCGCAACGTCTGACCCATCGTCAGCGCACCCCCCGCGGGTGCGACAGGGGATTGCTTAACTTCTTGGGCAGCCATGCGGAACAGCTCATTTCGGCACGTCGCAATGTGGGACAATTGCGTTGCAGTGTAATTTTATTATGCTAGCGGCGATCGGAAAGACAGAATTTCACCACAGGAGCGTTTCTACCCATGCGATTCGACGAGATTGACGTCCGTATCCTCGCCCTGCTGCAGGACAATGGCCGGATGACCAATGTCGAGCTTGCCGAACGTGTCGGGCTGACAGCCCCGCCGTGCCTGCGCCGCGTTCGCGCGCTGGAGCAGGAAGGCGCGATCACCGGCTATCATGCCGCGCTCGATCCCTCGGCCTTGGGCTACAACCTCACCGTGTTCGCACTGGTGAGCCTGAAGAGCCAGGCCGAAAGCGACCTGCGCGCGTTCGAGCAACTGGTATCTGATATTCCCGAAGTGCGCGAATGCCACATGCTGAACGGGGAGATCGACTTCATCCTGAAGATTGTCGCGCCCGACCTGCAAAGCTTCCAGACGATCCTGACGACGCGGCTGACCACCGCCCCGAATGTCGAACATGTAAAGACATCGCTGACGATCCGCACGTCCAAGGCGCTGCCGGGTGTGCCGGTTCCCGAGCTCTGACGAAAAAGGGCGGCCCCAGGGCCGCCCTTTTCCTTTAGCCGAAGGGCCGTGCCTCAGGCTGCGGTGAGCGGCGGCAGGTCCAGCGCGACGGTCCACAGCAGGGCAATGTCCCGCGCCGGCGCGCCCTTCACCTGCGCGAAGGCGGTGCGGGCGTCGTCCTTGCGGCCCAGATTGTAGAGCGCGACGCCGCGATGCAGGTTGATCGTGTCGGCGTCGACGCCGCCCTTCTGCAGCGCGGCGGCATAGAGCGCCTCTGCCTTGGCGAATTCGCCGCCGGCGAACAGCGCATCGGCGCTGGCTGCGGCCGCCTTGCCGGTCGCTGCCGCTTCGCCCTGCTTGGCGATCACGGCGAGCGAAGCGTCGGCCTTCGCATTGGCTTCGGCCGCGGTGTAGAGATGGTTGAAATCGGCATCACCGGCCGGGATCTTGCCTGCCGCGCGGCCTTCACCGATCACCGCCACGGTTTCGCGCGGCATGCCCAGCTGGTTCACCGAGCTGGCATATTCATAATAGTCGTTGGCGTCCGCCAGCACCTTGGTGGCGCGCATCAGGCGGTACAGGTCGACGCGCTGCGCATTGGTCAGCTTCGCGCCGCCGGTATCGCCGCTGCCGCGGATCACCAGAATTGCCCAATGCCAGTTCTTGGTGGTCGGGTAATCCTGCAGCATCTTGCCGACCCACTGGGAGATCGCCGCGCGGTCGCCCAGCGCATAGACCTTCGGGATCGCGAACTGGTACCAGGCGACCGGCGGCTTCTGGCCGCTGGCCTTCACGGCCTGGATCGCGCGATCGACTTCTGCGACGGATTCGGCCTGCTTGCCGGTTGCCGAATAGGCATTGGCCAGCGACAGCGCCAGGTCGAAATCGGTGTTGCCGGCAGCGCGCGACTTCAGCAGCAGGTCGATGCCTTCGGCATATTTCTTGTCCTTCAGCGCGGCATCGCCGGCCAGGGCATAATATTGGCGCTGATAGACCGGCAGATCGGCCGGCGGCGTGCGCTGGCTGGCGATCAGCACTTCCAGATCCTTCATCAGCCCTGCGGCATTGTTGCGCTGCGCGTCTACGCGCGAGCGCAGATAGGCGGCATAATATTTCTCGTCGTCAGTCTTGGCGACGGCGTCCATCGCGGTGAGCTGCGCGTCCGCGGTTGCCCAGTCCTTCGCCTCGATCGCAGTGCGGGCCGCTTCGGCCGGCTTGCGGAACTCGTTGCTTACCTTCAGGCCGCCATTGTCCTTGCCGCTTTCCTTCTTTTGGGCAGCGGCGGGGGTGGCGACCAGCGCCGTGCCGCCGAGCGTCAGGGCCATCGCCATTGCAACCTTGGAAACAACCTTCATATGAACTCTCCTCGTCGGCCAGCCGGCATCCGCGCTCCTCTATCGGCGCTCCGTGGGGCATTCAAGCGGGCATGGCGGATGTCGCAACGCCGCTGAACATCGATTGAACGAAACCGGCGCCCCGCCGAACGCACGAAAGCACCGCTGGCTCCTGAAGACCCCCACGCGCGCGTGTGCGCGTACGCGCGGGCGCGGGGTTGGCAGGATGCCTCCGTCCCGCTAGAGCCATAAACACGTAACAAAAACCCGAAAGAATGATCCTTTGACCGACGAGACGCAGCTCGCCGACCCTTCCGACATCACTCCGATCTCGATCGTCGACGAGATGAAGACCTCGTACCTCGATTACGCGATGAGCGTGATCGTGGCGCGCGCACTGCCCGACGTTCGTGACGGCCTGAAGCCCGTCCACCGCCGCATCCTCTATGCCGCGCAGGAAGGCGGCTATGTCGCCGGACGGCCCTATCGCAAGTCTGCCCGCCTGGTCGGTGACGTGATGGGTAAATACCATCCGCACGGCGACAGCTCGATCTACGACGCGATGGCCCGCATGGCGCAGGACTGGGCGATGCGCGTGCCGCTGATCGACGGCCAGGGCAATTTCGGCTCGATGGACCCCGATCCGCCCGCCGCAATGCGTTACACCGAAGCGCGCCTCGCTCGCGTGGCGACGGCGCTGCTCGACGATATCGAAAAGGACACGGTCGACTTCGTGCCGAACTATGACGGTTCGGAAAGCGAGCCGTCGGTTCTCCCCGCGCGTTTCCCCAACCTGCTGGTCAACGGCGCGGGCGGCATCGCGGTCGGCATGGCGACCAACATTCCGCCGCACAATCTCGGCGAAGTCATCAACGCCTGCCTCGCCTATATCGACAATGGCGCGATCTCGGCGGAAGAGCTGATGGAAATCGTCCCCGGTCCGGACTTCCCGACCGGCGCGGTGATCCTCGGCCGTTCTGGCTGCCGTTCGGCCTATCAGACCGGCCGCGGCTCGATTCTGGTGCGTTCGCGCCACGAATTCGAACAGCGCGGCGAGCGTCGCTCGATCGTGCTCACCGAAATTCCGTACCAGCAGGGCAAGAACGCACTGGTGGAGAAGATCGCCGAGGCCGCCAAGGAAAAGCGGATCGAGGGCGTCTCCGACATTCGCGACGAAAGCTCGCGCGAGGGCGTGCGCATCGTCATCGACCTGCGCCGCGACGCGACGCCCGAGGTGGTGCTCAACCAGATCTGGCGGAACACGCCGGCGCAATCGAGCTTCCCGGCAAATATGCTGGCGATCCGCGGTGGCCGGCCGGAACTGCTCAACCTGCGCGACATCATCGAGGCCTTCGTCAAGTTCCGCGAGGAGGTCATCACCCGCCGCTCGAAGTTCGAGCTGGCCAAGGCGCGCGACCGTGCGCACATCTTGCTCGGCCTGGTGATCGCGGTCACCAATCTCGACGAGGTGGTGAAGATCATCCGCGGCTCGTCGAGCCCGGCCGCCGCCCGCGAAGCCCTGCTCGCCCGCGAATGGCCGATCGCCGAGATCGCGCCCTATATCCGCCTGGTCGAGGCGGTGGACACCGAAGTTACCGGCGACAGCTATCGCCTGTCCGACACCCAGGTCCGCGCGATCCTCGACCTGCGCCTGCACCGCCTGACGGCGCTCGGCCGCGACGAGATCGGCGACGAGCTCAAGGAACTCGCCGATTCGATCGCCGAGCTGCTCGAAATCCTCGGCAACCGCGCCAAGCTCTACGAAGTGCTGCGCGGCGAGCTGGTGCTGATCCGCGACACCTATGCCACCCCGCGCAAGACCGAGATCGCCGCTGCCGCCGACGGCATCGACGACGAGGATCTGATCGAGCGCGAGGACATGGTCGTGACCGTCACGGTCCAGGGCTATATCAAGCGCACTCCGCTCGATGCCTTCCGCGCCCAGGCGCGCGGCGGCAAGGGCCGCGCCGGCATGGCGACCAAGGACGAGGATGCGATCACCGAGCTGTTCGTCACGTCGACGCACACGCCGGTGCTGTTCTTCTCCACGCTCGGCCGCGTCTATCGCATGAAGGTGTGGCGTCTGCCCGAAGGCGGTCCCGCCACCCGCGGCCGACCGATGGTGAACCTGCTGCCGCTCGCCAATGGCGAGACCATCTCCACCGTGCTTCCGCTGCCGGAAGATGAGGCTGAATGGGGCAAGCTCCACGTCATGTTCGCCACCGCCAAGGGCAATGTGCGGCGCAACAGCATGGACCTGTTCACCAACGTGCCCTCGAACGGCAAGATCGCCATGAAGTTCGAAGGCGAGGACGAGGATGACCGCCTGATCGGCGTCGCGCTGCTCAACGAGGGCGACGACGTGCTGCTCGCCACGCGCGCGGGCAAGGCGATCCGCTTCCCGGGCGAGGATGTCCGCGAGTTCCAGAGCCGCGCCTCCACCGGCGTGCGCGGCATGCGTCTGGCCGAGGGCGATCAGGTGATGTCGCTGTCGATCCTGCATCGCTCGGGCGCCAGCCAGGAGGAACGCGATTCGTACCTTCGCTTCGCCCCGTGGAAGGGCGAGCGCGAGGGCGAATGCGATCTGCCGGCCGAGCGCTACGAAGAGATGAAGGCGCGCGAGCAGTTCATCCTCACCGTCTGCGCCAATGGTTATGGCAAGCTCAGCTCGGCCTATGAATATCGCCGCACCGGCCGCGGTGGCCAGGGCATCACCAACATCGACAATATCGCCCGCAACGGGCCGGTGGTGGCGAGCTTCCCGGCGACCAAGGGGCATCAGCTGATGCTGGTGACGGATCAGGCGAAGATGATCCGCATGTCGCTGGGCGATCTGCGCGTCATCGGCCGTAACTCGGCGGGCGTGCGGCTGTTCAATGTCGCGGCCGACGAACATGTCGTCTCCGCCGCGCGGATCGAAGAGAGCGAGGACGAAGCCGAGGCCAATCTGGGCGACGGCGCCGTTGCCGGCGCGGCCACGCCGGATGCGGTTACGGGTGAGGACCTAGCCGATGGCGGCGAAGGCTGAGCCATGGCCGGGGATCAGCCACTCATCGCCTACAAGATCCTGACCGCAGAACAGATGGACACGCTCGAGCACGAGCGTGTCTTTCTCGGCGCGCCGATCGATTTGCAGGACGGCTATATCCACCTCTCCACCGCCGAACAGCTGCAGGAGACGCTGGAGAAGCATTTCGCCGGCCAGACGGGCCTGTGGCTCGCCGCCGTGGACCTGGCGGTGCTAGGCGAGGCGGTGCGCTGGGAGCCGTCGCGCGGCGGTCAGCGCTTCCCCCATATCTACGCGCCGCTGCCGCTCGACGCGGTGACGGCGTATAGCGAGGTCCATTACGAAGCCGACGGCACGCTCCGCCTGCCGGTCGCGGGATAAAAGGCAGGGCGCCTCGCCCATCCGCCTTGACGGCAGGAGCCACTGACCCTAAGTGGCCGCCTTCCGCCAAGCACTGGCCCCTTCGTCTAGCGGTCTAGGACGTCGCCCTCTCACGGCGAAAACACGGGTTCGAGTCCCGTAGGGGTCACCAGCGATTTCAATCGCTTAGCTGCCGAACGGCTGCACGATCGTGCAATTTACTGCAAATTTACTGCAAAACCGTAGCTGGAAATCGGCGGACTTTCACGGATTGTTCTAGGGCCAGTGGCGTCTGCATCCGTAGCTGCTCGGACGCTGGCGAATGCATGATTCGCACCCCAAACTCAATCTTCCACCTTCCTTCGGCGCACTCGCCGGCATCATCATTGGGCGCATCGTTCCCGGCAGCTGGCGACCACATGCGGTCGTTCGGATCAGCCATCTCGAACGTCTGCTCGTGACAGAAGCTGTCGCTAGGACGCTCTCCGCTAGGCGGCGCCACTCGGCGCGTTGGATGGTTATCGACGCGACAAGCGAATTTTGTTTTTATACTCTGTGGCGATGGTGGGGATTGATGAACATATTCGGATGGTGCTGGCGCGGCACGCCGTGAACACGGGCCTCTTTTCGCCCGTGCGCGGCGTTCAAGCTACGATCGACCCGGTACTCCGCCGCTGGGGTACTCATTATATCGTCGATACTCGCCCGAGCGGTTCCTTTGCCAAAGGCACGGCCGTGCATGGCGGCACCGACATCGACATTTTCATCTCCCTGACGTCGACGCTTACCGACACGCTCCAAACGATCTACGACACCCTTTTCAACGCCTTGTCTCAAGCGGGCTATTTAGCGCGGCGTCAAAATGTCTCGATCGGCATAGAAGTTGGTGGCTGGAAGGTCGACGTGACCCCGGGACGCCGGCAGGATCAATACGGAAACTATCACAGCCTTTGGAGCAACAAGACCAGCAGTTGGCTCCAGACGAACATCAACGAACATATTCGCGTCGTCTCCGGGTCGGACCGGACCAACGAGATCCGCCTGATCAAGATCTGGCGCAATCGCTTCGGGCTGGACTGGCCGTCGTTCTACCTCGAACTCTTTGTGATCGACGCCCTGAAGGGCGCGCGAATCGGCGCGGTGCAGGACAATGTCGTCACCGCCTTTCGCGCCATCGATCAGTCGATCGCGACACGCTGGATCATCGATCCCTCGAACACGAACAACACCGTATCGGCGACCTTAACGGCCGACGCGAAAGCCGCCCTCGCAGTGGCCGCGCGTTCGGCGCTGAACAGCTCCTGGGAGACCGTGTTTCAATGACCTCAGACTGGTCTCTCGCCGTCCTTTTCGCCGATTTCCACGACAAGATCGAACGCGAACTCGCGACCGCCCGAAAACTCGGACACCCAACGGAAAAAGGAGATGCGAGCGAGCAGGTCTGGAACGACGTGCTTAACCTCTATCTGCCGCGCCGCTACGAAAGCCGGAAAGGCTTCGTCGTCGACAGCAAAGGCGCCTTTAGCCAGCAGATCGACGTCATCATTCACGACCGCCAATATTCGCCGTTCGTGTTCAGCTTTAAAGGCACCGACGTTGTCCCGGCGGAGAGCGTCTATGCTGTGTTCGAAGCCAAGCAGGAACTGACCGCCGATCATATCCGCTACGCGCGTGACAAGGCGGCCTCCGTGCGCCGCCTACATCGCACCAGCCTCTCCGCTGAGACGATCGAGGGGCCTTCGCGACCCAAGCCGCTGCACCATATCCTGGCAGGCATCCTTACCCTCGGCGCAGGGTGGACACCGCCGCTCGGCGACACGTTGATTGGCCATCTACGGCAGGACATGGCGGAAGGCGTGATCGATATTGGCTGCGTCGCCAACGCCGGTTGGTTCATGCGCCGGGATGACGATTTCGAGGTGACCTCGATCGACAAGGCTGCAACGCGCTTCCTACTGGAGCTGATCGCGCAGCTCCAGGCGATCGGGACCGCGCCTATGCTCGATGTGCGCGCCTATTCAGGCATGATCTGAACGCAGCTTGGTTGGGCGATATCTCGACAGCGACAGCGATCGGCATCACGCTCGCTCGGCTACCTAGCCCTTGATCTGATCGACCTGCCAATCGCGATGATCGGCCGCCTGATATACCCAGCGCTCCAGAATTTCGCGCAGCTCGGCCATCTGGTCGCGCAGCACCTCAACGTTGATGAGCTTGTGCTCGGCCAGATGTCGGTTGCCCTTGATGTCTTCGGGATAGCGGAACACCTGACCGGTCGGATCGAAGGCGTCGAAATAGCCGATCAGCTCGCCCGCGCGGGCAATGGCCTCGGGCTCGATCAGCTCTCGGCCGATCGCCGCGTGCAGGTCAACGACCTCTTTCCAGAGATCGATCATCTTGTGGTTCTTCTCAAAGCTCCGTCCGGTTTCGAGGATCGTGTTGAGCGCGAACACCAGATGCTTGAGATAGAGCTCGATGCCATGGCGATAGGCGAAGGCGGCCGGATAGACGAGCAGATCGACAGGGCCGATGTAGTCCTGCGCCGATTTCACGGCGGCGTGGCCGCCCTCGAAAAAGCCGCGCCCATAGTCGAACAGATTGTACGGTCCGCCGTTGTTGCCCACGCAGGCGTTCATCTGATGATTCTCGCCATTCGCGAACAGTGGGTTTTCCGGTTGATCCAACTTGGGTTTCACCATGACGCCGTCAATCCTGATTAAGTGTCACAAGCACCAGATCGACCAGGCCATCGCCATGATCGCTCAGCGGGGTGCTCGATTGCCATGTCATTCAATCCAGCAGTTCGCGCGTTAGCACATCCTCGTTAGGCAATGCCCGGCGCGCGAGGCAGGCTGACAGGCTCAGGATGAGCAAGTCCCACGCATCTACCCAATCCCGATGGTCGAGCTTGCCGCCGCTGCCGTGCGCCGCCCGCGAACGACGCCCGTAGCTTCGCTTCGCCTCCTCATATGTCTTAAGGCGGTCGCTTCGCACCGGTGCGCAAAGCTGACTTACCAGCAGCCCGAGCCGGAACGACACTTCGGTCGACACGCTGGGGAACGGCGCCGAGGCGCAGTTGATCGCGCTGTTCGGTGCCGCGCGTTTTGATCTGAACGGCACCTATCTGCATGCGCAATTCGACAACAATATCGGCACCGTCACCACGACCGATCCGGCCACCGGTGCAAGCATCAACGTCGACATCGGCGGCAATCGCCTTCCCAACGCGCCCCGTCTTTCGCTCTCGGCCGGTCTTGAATACAAGATCTCGCTCGGTGGCGGCGGCACGCTGACTCCGCGGATCGACGGGAAATATTCGTCGGCCTATTATTTCGACGTGTTCAACACCCGCGACACCAGCCAGGGCGCCTATGCAACCGGCAACGCGTCGATCACCTGGGTGCCGGCCGGGGGGCGGCTGTCGCTTGCCGCCTTCGTCCGCAACTTCACGGACGAGGCAGTCTACGCGAATGCGCAGCGGGTGTTCGTGTCGCAGCCGGGCGCCAATACCTACCAGTTCCAGCCGCCGCGCACCTACGGCCTGCGGTTGACCTTCGATTATTGATGCCGGGAAGGGGGTGCCCGTTTCCGCGGGCACTCACCACGCCGAAGACGCCACCGCGCGCCAACACTGCCTCCGATAGGCCATTTCGCAATCGAGCAGAGGAACATCCCATGAAGTCCTTCGCCGCCGCTCTCGCCGTGCTTCTCGCCACCACTGCGCCTGCCGCAGCACAGGGCCCCCGCATCACGATGGCGCAAATCCCGGCGCCCGCGCAGCCCGACGCCATCCCGTTGTGGCCGGAAGGCTCGCTGCCGCATGGTGCAGTGCCGGAGAGCTGGAGTCGCGTCACCGTCGACTTCGCCGATGGCATCCATGCGGAGAATCGGTCGGTCCGCAACGTCTCAATCCCCACGCTCACGCCGGTGCTGCCGGATCCGGCAAAGGCAACCGGTGCAGCCGTGGTCGTGGCTCCCGGCGGCGCGTTCCAGTTTCTCTCGATCGACAGCGAAGGCTATGAAGTGGCCAGGTGGCTTGCGGATCACGGCATCGCCGCCTTCATCCTCAAATATCGCGTGAATCCCACGCCGCGTGACGAACAGGCTTTCAAGGAGGGCCTGGCGAAGCTGATGTCGGCGACGGCCCTGCAGGACAAGACGCGGCCGCCTGTCGATGAACCGCGCGCCCATCAGGACGCGCTTCGCGCGCTGAAACTTGTCCGCGAGGGGTCGACGCGGTGGCACATTGATCCGGCGCGCGTCGGCATGATCGGCTTTTCGGCAGGCGCGATGACCACCCTGCAGTCGGTATTGATTGGTCATGCCGGCGAGCGTCCGGCGTTCATCGGCTATATCTACGGCCCGATGGTCGCGGTGGATGTACCTGACGGCGCTCCGCCGATGTTCGCCGCGCTGGCGCTGGATGATCCCCTGTTCGGACACCAGAGCTTCGGCATTGTCGATGCGTGGCGGCGCGCGGGCGTCCCCGTGGAACTCCACGCCTATCAAAAGGGCGACCACGGTTTCGGCACGGGCCGGGCCGGCACCACAACCACGCTCGTGATGGAAGAGTTTCGCCTGTGGATGAAGACGAACGGCTGGCTCGCGCCGCCGCACGCCCGCTAACGGAGCGCGCGCCTATAGTATCATTATAGGATAATTACCTAGGAGCACTTCAATTAGTGAGAGATAGAAATGGATTAGCACCCGCCCCGGACATTATTTTCGGGAATCAAAACTATGCTAGTTCGGGCTTCGGGGCTACTCCAGACTGTATCGGCTGCAGCAATGGCTGCGGCTTTCATGCCCATGGTTGCGCATGCCCAACAGCATGACGGCGCCCCGGCGGTTACCGCCTGGGAGGCGAGCCGCACGGTGGACGACAACGCCTCGATCTCCACTGGCGTCGCCAAGGCGCGCGATCCGCTGAACAGCGCCACGTCGACCAGCGCGCTGAAGGAGCGCGACATTTCCGCGCTGGCGCCAATCTCGCTTGCCGATCTGTTGCGCAATGTGCCGGGCATCCGCGCCGAAGCGGGCACCGGCATCGCCAACAACAGCTATACGGTGCGCGGCCTGCCGCTGGTGAATGCCGGTGCGAAATATCTGCAGTTGCAGGAAGACGGGCTGCCCGTACTCGAATTTGGCGACTTTTTCGTCGCGCCGTCGGACATATTCCTGCGCGCCGACCTGAATGTCGCGCAGATTGAATCGATCCGCGGCGGTTCGTCTTCCACCTTCGCTTCCAACGCCCCCGGGGGCGTCGTCAATCTCGTCTCGAAGACGGGCGAAGTCGAGGGCGGCTCGGTGCAGGCATCCACCGGCGTCGACTATAACACCCAGCGCCTCGACGCGGATTATGGGGGGCAACTCGGTGGCGGCTGGCGTTTCCATATCGGCGGCTTCTACCGCCAGGGTGAAGGGCCGCGCGCAACTGGATATGATGCGTTGCAGGGCGGACAGGTGAAGCTCAACGTCACCCGGCAGTTTTCGAACGGCTATATCCGGTTCAACGCCAAGCTGCTCGACGATCGCTTCCCCTATTACTACACCTATCCGGTGGCGGTGAGCGGCACGAACGACCATCCCAGTTTCCGTAACGTCGCAAATTTCGACATCAATTCGGACACTGCCCAGTCGCGCTACATCTCCACCCGCATCGCGCCCAGCTATAACGGCGCGATTGCGACCACCAACATGCAGGATGACATGCGCGCCAAGACGAAGGCGCTGGGATTCGAGGCGCAGTTCACCCTGGGCGGGTGGACGCTCTCCGAGCGCTTCCGCTACGCCGACAACAGCGGTGTGCTGAACCAGGTGGTGCCGCTGGCGGTATCCCCCGCCGCTGATATGGCGGCGCAGTTCACCGGCCAGCCGGGCAATGTGCTGACCTATGCCACCGGCCCCGCCAAGGGCAGCCAGATCAACCCGGCGACCGTGAACGGCAACGGCCTGCTGATGGCTACCGGCTTCTATCGCGCTGGCATCAACAGCATGCGCAACGTAACCAACGATTTTCGCGCCAGCCGCGCCTGGAACCTCCAGGGCAGCACGCTGACGACCACCTTCGGCGTGTACAAGGCGCTGCAGGACTTGAAGACTTCGGAGGGCATGACCTCGGTGTTTCAGGACGTGGTGGGCGGCGGCACGTCGGCGCTGGTGGACGTGCGGCGCGCGGACGGCACGCTGATCACCCAGAACGGGGTGGTCGATTACGGATTTCTCGGCCAGCCGGGCATCGCGCGCAACGTGGATGTCCGCTACGACATCACCGCGCCCTACGCTTCGTTCAACTTGCAAAAGGGTCGCTTCGCGCTGGGCGGCTCGCTCCGCTACGACATGGGGCGGGTGCGCGGCAGCGCCTTTGCCGATCAAAGCACGCGGGCGCAGGACATGAACGGCGACGGGCAGATCGATCTGAACGGGCCGGAAGCGGCGGTGCCGGTGATCGATCCGAGCACGCGCTGGCCGGTGCACTATAACTACCAGTATGTTTCCTATTCGGCCGGCCTCAACTATCGGGTGGCCAAAGCCCTGTCGGTGTTCGCGCGCTACAGCCGCGGGGCGCGGGCGGGGGCAGACAGCGTGCTGTTCTCCCCGGCGCTCGACCACGCGACCGGCGGCCTCGCCGATCGCAGCGCCGCTTATGATCCGGTCCGTCAGGTCGAAGGCGGTTTCAAATACCGGAACGGCGGCGTGATCGTAAACGTCACGGCCTTTCATGCGCTCACCCGCGAAACCAATTCGCAGATCTACAACGACGCCAATGGCAACCAGGTGTTCGGCGTGGTCCAGCGTTCCTATCGCACGTATGGCGCGGAGCTGGAATCGCGGGTACGCACGGGGCCGTTCAGCGTGACCGGCAACCTGACGCTTTCCGGCGGCAAGATCACCGCCGCGAACGATCCCGCAGTGGTGGGCAAGAAGCCGCGCCACCAGGCCGCGGCGATCTACAGCCTCACCCCGCAGTTCGAGAACAAACTCGTCACGCTCGGCGTCAACGTAGCCGGCCAGACCTCCAGCTATTCGCAGGATGTGAACCAGCTGAAGATGCCCGGTTTTACCACCGTCGGCGCCTTCGTGCAGCTACGGCCGATCGAACGGTTGTCGCTCTCGCTCAATGCCAGCAATCTGTTCAACACCATGGCGTTCGTCGACATCGGCGATGCGACCATCCCGAGCTATGGCGTGGTGTTGGCCCGCACCCTGCCGGGCCGGATGCTTACCGCCTCGGCGCGCGTGTTCTTCTGATCCAGGCGTGCCCCGCAGCGTGGCTGCGGGGCATACTCCCCGAATGCCATTATCACCGCTGCGTGGGTTTCCACACGCTCGCGGTCACAGCGCAAGAGCGCATATCAGCGGTATCAACGGCAGCCATGATTCCACCGCTTCGCCCCGCTGGCGATGCGCAAGCCGGGCGGACTTATATCGCGTTGCGTTGATAGGAAACCATCGCTGCTTCGCAAATCATCACCCCGGCGGACGCCGGGGTTCATTGGCGTCTCGCTATCGGTTCTTGCTGAGAAGGAGAGGCCAGTGAATCCCGCCTTCGCGGCGATGACGGCTGGTGAACAGGTTGCAGCGGGCGGGTGAGTCTACGTCCACGCAATTTGGTATCAACAGGCCGTACGGGTCCAGCTCTCTATCCTTGCCAGTCCACTGCGCTGCCATAAGGGTGGCACACGGCCAGCACCCGGCGTGTCTCGCCGCCGGGGAACCAGCTGAGCGACAGCCGCACCTCGCTGCGCGTTTCGGTCCATTCGAAGCCGACCCAGGCGAGCGGGCGTTCGGGCGTGGCATATTGCCCGGCATCCTCGATCATCGCCACGATCGCCGCACGATCACGTGCCGGCAGATATTGGAGGACCATCGAGTGCATCACTACCCGGCAGACGCCCTCGGGCTGCCGCGCGGCAAGCTGGCGCGCCAGCCATGCGGCTGCATCGCCCTGCGCAACTTGCGGCGGATAGCGCCGGGCGATGCCTAGCGCTTCTTCCAACCGGTGCAGCCGCAGCGGCTGATCGGCGAAGATATAGGCTGCCAGTCGTTCGCAGGTCGCGGGATCGTTCGCGTCCAGCGGGTGCAGGTCCACCCCTTGCGCGCGCACCACTTCCAGCGGGGCAGGGAGTGGCGGCGGCCCGTTCCAATCGGGTGCCACCTGCACGGGGGAGTGGCGGTCGCCGGCGAGCACGCCGCCCAGATCATAGCCGTAGCGCCCCAGATTGAGGTTGAGCCCACAGCTTGAACCGAGCTCGAGCAGTTCGAACGGCAGGCCGAAACGCCGTCGCACCTGCATCAGCGCCGCGACGATCGCGCCGGCGCGACCGACCTCGTTGGTTTGCGGCGTGCGACGCAGAAAACCGGCGATGAAATCATCCTCGGCTGACAATGCTTCGCCAATGGCCCCGTCGAAATCGGCATGGTCGCCGCGGTAGAGCGCGGCCAACGTCGCCGGCCGGCCGCGACGGGCGAGGAAGTGCAGCGCCGCGTTAAGCCGCATCGCCAGCGCCGCCGCGGCTGCGTCCCCCTGCCAGCCGCAGATTGTCGCCTCGCTGCGCGGTCCGCGATGGAGCTGGTGCCGGGCCGCATCCAGCACGTCCGCGACGAACGGAGAGCCAAGTTTGCGGGTGACGCGCGCCATCCGCCCGAGCTCCCCCAAGCCCATCCGGGGCACGACCATGTTCATCAACATTCCCCCGAAGACCTGGCGGAACCAGCCAGGCCCTTCCGCACTGCCGCCGTCGTCGATCGATCCGTTGCCGGAACCATCGGCGAGGGTGCGCAGTGCATCTAAAGTGGCTTCGGCTTAGAAGGTCTGCCAGTCGTCGTCGGCGCTGCCGCTGCTGCGGACCAGCGCCGGGACGGCGGCCTTGGGGAGCGGCTTGACTTCACCCATGAACCGCGCCGCGGTGCTGCGCGGGCTGGCCATCGGCGCGCCATTGCCGACCTTGAAGCGGCTGGCCTTTTCGGAAAGCACGCTGACTTCGCTCGCCAGATTGCGGGCGGCGGCGGAAGTTTCTTCCACCATCGCGGCATTCTGCTGAGTCGACTGGTCCATCGAGCCAAGGGCCGCGCTGATCTCTGTCACCGCGCTCGACTGGGCCTGATTGTCCGAGGCCATGTTGCCCAGCAGCTGATGCACTTCGCCCACCCCGTTGGAAATGTCGGCCAGCGCGCCGTCGACGCGCTGCACCGCCTCCACTGCGGTGACGATGTCGCTCTGCGTCGCGGTCAGCTGGTCACGGGCGCGGCCGGCCTCTTCCTCGGCACGCATCGCCAGGGCGGAAACAAGGTCGGCCACCACCGCAAAGCCGCGGCCCGCCTCGCCGGCGCGACCGGCTTCGACGGCGGCATTCATGGCGAGAACCCGCGTCTGGAACGCGATCTTGTCGAGGCCTTCGATCACGCTGTCGATGCCCTTCGCGCTGTCGGACACGCGCGTCATCGCCTGCACCGCCTCGTCGGCGGTCGAGCGGCCGTTGTCGACCGTCGACATCGTGCCGTCGGCGCGCTCCACGGTGCGGCCGGCGGCCGCGGCGGTCGCCTTGAGCCGCTGGTCCATCTGAGTCACGGCAGCAGCAGTCTGTTCCAGGCTGGCGGCATTGGCTTCGGTACGGCGGGCGAGGTCTTCGCTGGCCTGGGCGATCTCGTTCGAGCCGGTGTGGATCGTGCTCGTCGCCTCCATCAGCGAGGCGATCAGGTCGCGCAGGCTCTGGATCGCGTCGTTGAAGTTGTTCTTCACCACGCCATAGTGCGCGGGGAATTCGGTGGTGATCACTGCGGTCAGATTGCCCTGCGCCAGTTCGCCGAGATGCGTCGAAACGGTATCGACCACGAGCTTCTGCTCGGCTTCGGCCTTGGCAGCGGCGGCATCCATCGCTTCCTTGGCGACGGCAGCATCGCGGAACACCAGCACCGCGCGCGCCATGTCACCCAGCTCGTCGCCGCGCGCCGTTGCGGGCACCTCGATATGGTTCCGGCCGGCAGCGAGATCGGCCATGGTGCGGGTAAGCTGGCTGATCGGCCGAGCGATGATGCGGCTGAGCGTGACAGCCAGGCCGATCGCGATGCCGATCAGCGCGATCGCGCCGATAATCAGCACCGTCGTCGCGGTGGTGATCGCAGTTTCCTGTCGCACCGAATTCTTCTCGATCAGTTTGGCTTGTGCATCCTTGATTGCGCGCAGCGGCAGCACCGCGGCGGAAACCAGCACTGCCTTGCCGGCATTGCGCACTTCGGCCTGGGCCGCATCGCGGCGCCCGGCCTTTACTTCCGCGATCAGGCGATCGCCCCATTTCTCGCGCCAGGCCAGCGTTTCGCTGCGCGACTTGCGCAGGGCGTCGAGCAGCGCCGGATCGGTCAGGAGCTTTTCGAGGTCGGCCGAAGTCTCGTCATATTCCTTTCGGCCCTCGTCATAGGATTTGAGATAGGTCGGATCGGCCGTAACCAGGAAACCCCGCAGCTGGCTGTTCTGGCGCAGCAGCGCCGTTTCCAGCGTCAGCGTCTTGGCATGCACTTGCTGGCTGAGATTGTTCTGATCGGTGACGGACCGGATCATCGAGATGTTCATGAAAAACACGATCATCACGACCGCAGCCGACGCGCAGATCAACAGGAATGACAGCGCGAGCTTCCTCGGGATTTTCATCGATGCAATCATTACTGTTCTTTCCGACTCATCTTTGTGCGACCCGAAGCACGACACCCTTCAGCGACGCCCGCACCCGGCCAAAATTCAGAAGAGGAGGGGAAAGGCCGCGTCATGGCTTTGCCTGTGCGGCACCGTGGATCCGCGTGGCACGCGCCGCAGCCGAACATGACCCTGCCATGTTCCACCTCGTCTTCGTGACACGCGTCACCAATAAACACATACGCGGATCCGTTACCTTCGGCTTCCTTGTAGTTCACCGCATTATAGAGCGATCTTTGTGCTGTCGGCGCTGTGGGGACTTAAGGATGTCTACGGAATGCCCATAGGGTCGTCAGTAACGGATCAGAGTCGTGCGCGTTGACGTACGCGGCTGGGCGGCCGACACTTGCCGGATCAAAACACAGGAGCGGATCGCATGACGGCAGGTTTTTTCCTCACGGCATTTCGACTGGGGCTGGCGGCAGGCTTGGGAGCGCTTGCTGTGTCGCCGGCGCACGCGCGCGGCCCGGCGCCGGATGCGGACATCGTCACCGTGCCAGCGAACGCTGCCGCGCATCGCTTCCCGCATTTCTGGGAGACGATGTTCGGGTCGGGCCGGGCGGCGCTCTCGTTGCGCGCGCAATATCGCGAGGATTTGCGGGCGATGAAGCAGGCGACGGACCTGCGCTATGTCCGCTTCCACGCCCTGCTCCACGACGAGAACGGCGTCTATGACGAGGATGAACACGGCAACCCCGTGTATAACTTCAGCTATGTCGACCAGATCTATGACGGGTTGCTGGCCGAAGGCGTGCGGCCGGTGGTCGAGATCAGCTTCATGCCCAAAAAGCTCGCCGCGTGGCAGGCGGGGCATCCCTTCTGGTACCACCCGATCGTCGCGCCGCCCAAGGATTATGGCCGCTGGGATGCGCTGATCGCGGCGCTGGGCAAGCACCTGGTCGAACGCTATGGCATCGACGAAGTCGCGACCTGGTATTTCGAGGTCTGGAACGAACCGAATATCGATTTCTGGGCCGGCGAGCCGAAGCAGGAAACCTATTTCACCCTGTACGAGCACACCGCCCGCGCGCTGAAATCGGTCGATGCGCGCCTGCGGGTCGGCGGGCCGTCCTCATCCTCTGCGCACTGGGTGCCCGAATTCATCAACCACATGCACCAGGCTGGGGTGCCGGTCGATTTCGTCTCCACCCATGGCTATGCCGACGACACGGTCGAGGATCTGTTCGGCACGCACGAGGCCATCCCGATGGAGCAGCGGCTGTGCCGCGCGGTGAAGAAGGTCCACGACCAGATCGCCGCGTCGCCGCAGCCGAAGCTGCCGCTCCTGTGGACCGAATGGAATGTCCCTTCCTATGGCGAGCGCGATGCGCGCGACACCAGCTATCTGGGCGCCGCGCTGGCCGATGATATCGCCCAGTGCGACGGACTGAGCGAGGCGATGTCGTTCTGGACCTTCAGTGCCGTGTTCGAGGAGAACGGCCCCGACACCTCGCCCTTCCATGGCCAGTTCGGGCTGATCGGCCCCGGCGGCATCCGCAAGCCCGGCTATACGGCCTTTGCGCTGCTCCACCGGCTGGGCGAGCAGCGCATGGCGGTGGCCGGCAACCAGGTGCTCGCCACCCGCCGCGCCGACGGCACGCTGGCGGTCGCGCTGTGGAATCTGGTCCCGCCCGACCGGCAGGGCAGCGACCGGCATGTGACGCTCAACCTGCCGGGCGTCCGCCCCGGCACGGTGGCCAGCGTGACGATCATCGATTCGCAGCGTGGCAATTCGCGCGCTGCCTATCGTGCCGCGGGCAGCCCGCGCTATCCGACGCGCCAGCAGATCGCGACGTTCAATGCCGCCGCCGCCGTGCCCGCCGCGACGCCCACGCCGCTCGACGCCCGCAGTGCGCTGTCGGTCACGCTGGAGCCCAATGCGCTGGCGCTGGTGGAGGTGCCGGCCGGCAAGGCGAAGCCGTAACCGCGCTCAGCCCTTTTTCGGCACCCAGGCGCGCTGGCCGCCCACCCAGGTTTCGAGCACGCGGGTGCCCCGCAGCTCGGCGGGGGAGGCGGCCAGCGGGTCGCGGTCGACGATGATGAAATCGGCCCATAGCCCCGGCGCCAGCCGGCCGATCTTGTCCTCGGCAAAGCCGGCATAGGCACCGCCGAGCGTGAAGGCCGCCCAGCCTTCCTCGCGCGTCAGCTTCTCTTCCGGGCGCCAGCCGCCTTCGGGCTGGCCGTTCGCATCGGCGCGGGTGAAGCTGGCCGCCCAGCCGGCCCAGGGATCGGGGCTTTCGACCGGATAGTCGGAGCCGAAGGCCAGCCGGCCGCCCGCTTTCAGCATCGAGCGCCAGGCATAGGCACCCGCCAGTCTGCCGGCGCCCAGCCGCACCTCGGCCATATGCATGTCGCTCGTCTGGTGCACCGGCTGCATCGACGCGATCGTCCCGTGCAGGCCGAAGCGCGGCAGGTCTTTCGGATCGACGATCTGGGCATGTTCGATCCGCCAGCGGCGGTCGCCGGTATAGGTTTCCGACAGGACATCGATCGCGTCGAGGATCTGCTGGTTGGCGCGGT
This sequence comes from Sphingomonas sp. DMC8, assembly GCF_056314185.1. Taxonomy (NCBI): domain Bacteria; kingdom Pseudomonadati; phylum Pseudomonadota; class Alphaproteobacteria; order Sphingomonadales; family Sphingomonadaceae; genus Sphingomonas; species Sphingomonas sp. DMC8. The sequence continues at coordinate 454,893 of NZ_JBQUYV010000001.1, forward strand.
CGCCGATCGCGTGCACCGCGATCTGGAACCCGTCCATCGATCCGCGCGCCATCAGGTTCAGCAACTGGTCGTCGCTCAGAAAGGCGAGCCCCTTCTGCCCCGGCGCATCGGCATAGTCCGCCTTCAGCCACGCCCCGCGCGAGCCCAGCGCGCCATCAGCATACAGCTTGATGCCGCCCATCCGCAGCCGGTCGCCATAAAGCCAGGGGGTGGGGCCGGTACCCGCCACCTGCAGCGCGGTCTCTACGCCATGGGCATAGCTGAGGATGCGCACGCGCAGCAGGTTGGAATCGCCCATGCCGCGATAGGTGAGCCAGTCGTCGACGGTCGTGCCCATATCGGCGGTGGCGGTGATGCCCAGCGACAGCAACCGGTCCTGCGCGGCAAGGAAGGCGGCATTGCGCTCGCGCGGCGTGGGTTGGGGGATGATCTTCGCGACCAGCGCCGTGGCGCCGTCCACCAGCACGCCGGTGGGATTGCCCGCCGCATCGCGCTCGATCCGCCCGCCTGCCGGATCCTTGGTCGCCGCAGTAATGCCGGCCAGCGCCAGCGCGCGGCTGTTGGCCCAGCCGGCATGGCCATCGACACGCTCCAGCCAGACCGGCCGGTCGCTCACCGCGCGGTCGAGTTCTGCGGCGGTCGGGAAGCGGCCCAGCTTCCAGGCCTCCTGGTTCCAGCCACGGCCGAGAATCCATTTGGCGCGGCTGGTGGCGGCATTGTCGCGAATGCGGGTCAGCGCTTCATCGAGGCTGGTGGTGGCGCTGAGGTCGAGCTGGAGCTGCTGAAAGCCCAGCCCCATGAAATGGCCATGGGCGTCGATCATGCCCGGCAGCATCGTCGCGCCTTTCATGTCGACGCGCCAGACGAGCTTTTTCGGCCGCTTCTGCCCCTTTGCGATCAGCGCGACGATCTTGCCCCAGGGGTCGATCTGCAGCGCCTCGAACCGCACCACAGCCCCCTTGGCGTCGAGCGTGATGCCGTTGACATTGTCAACAATTCCATCTGCTTGTGCGGCGGGTGCGAGCAGCAGGGCGGCGGCGGCGACAAGTCGCTTGAGGCGCGTGAACATGGGCGCAGGCATAGGGCCAGTTCCCCCGGCGCGCCAGATAGTCTAGGCGATCGGAATCATGGCTACCAAAGCAGCATCCGCATCCGCCGCCCTTCCCGTATCGATCGACGATGTCCGCGCGGCGGGGGAGCGCATTTCGGGCGCAATCGTGCGCACGCCGACGCTGCTGAGCAAGACGCTGTCGAAGCTGACCGGCGCGACCGTCTATCTGAAGTTCGAAAATCTCCAGTTCACGGCCGCGTACAAGGAACGCGGTGCGCTCAACACGCTGTTGCAGCTCGATGAGGCGGCGCGGTCCAAGGGCGTGATCGCGGCATCGGCCGGCAACCATGCGCAGGGCCTGGCCTATCACGCGACGCGGCTGGGTATCCCCAGCACGATCGTGATGCCGAAGAACACGCCGATCGTGAAGGTGACCCAGACCGAAGGGCATGGCGCCACCGTGGTGCTGCACGGCGAGACGTTCGACGCCGCCTATGCGCACAGCCGCGAGCTGGAGGCCGAGCACGGCTTTACTTTCGTCCACCCGTTCGACGATCCGCGCGTGATCGCTGGGCAGGGGACGGCGACGCTGGAGATGCTGGAGGATGTACCGGCGATCGACACGCTGGTGGTGCCGATCGGCGGCGGCGGGCTGATCTCCGGCGCGTCGGTGGTGGCGCGCGCGCAGCCCCATCCGGTCGAAGTGGTGGGGGTGCAGGCGGAACTCTATCCGTCGATGTACAACCGCATCCACCACACCGAAATGCCCTGTGCCGGCGACACGCTGGCCGAGGGCATTGCCGTCAAATATCCCGGCGAGCTGACCGCGAAGATCGTCGAGGCGCTGGTCGACGACATCGTGCTGGTCGGTGAGCGGCGGCTGGAAGAGGCAGTGAGCCTGTTGCTCCAGATCGAAAAGACGGTGGTGGAAGGGGCCGGGGCTGCCGGCCTGGCCGCGCTGCTCGCCGAGCCCGAGCGGTTCAAGGGCAAGACCGTCGGTACCATCCTGTGCGGCGGCAATATTGACACGCGCCTGCTGGCGAATGTGCTGCTGCGCGATCTGGCGCGCTCCGGCCGGCTGGCACGGCTGCGCATCCGGCTGCAGGATCGGCCGGGCGCGCTGTTCCATGTCGCGCGCATCTTCCACGAACAGGGCGTCAACATCATCGAGGTGTATCACCAGCGGGTGTTCACCACGCTGCCCGCCAAGGGCCTGATCACCGACATCGAGTGCGAGACGCGCGACCGCAACCATCTCGACCGGCTGATGACGGCGCTGCGCCGCGCGCAATATGAAGTGACGATGGTCGAGCTCAACTGAGACGAGCCGAATCCGGCGCGCGACGATTCGAGTCGCGCGCCGATTCCCTTCCGGATTCCGCGATTCTATAGTGACAAGGCGCCCTGTTGCCGGCGCGGGCGAATATTAACCTTCGCAAACGCATATCCCGAAGATCGCGTTAACGCTCTTTCATGGTAAAGCGGCTTTTCATCATCGGTCTGTGCCTGCATAACTGCGCCAGAAGGACCGGTTAGGGACCGGGCCGCAGGAGCAGAGGGGCGACACGGCGGTGACTGCACTTTCCCGTTTTCCGCGTTTCTTCGTGACCAGTCCGTCGCCCTGTCCCTATCTTCCGGGCCGCCAGGAGCGGAAGATCTTCACCGAACTTTCCGGCGCCCATGCGAGTGAACTCAACGATGCGCTGGGCCGCATCGGGTTCCGGCGCAGCCAGTCGGTCGCGTACCGCCCGAGCTGCGCGGGCTGCACCGCCTGCGTATCGGTGCGCGTGGTCGCCGAGGGCTTCCGCCCCAATGCTACCCAGCGCAAGCTGCTCAAGCGCATGGGGGATCTGGAAGTCACCGCCTGCAAGCCATGGGCGACGCAGGAACAGTTCGCCCTGCTGCAGCGCTATCTCGGTGCGCGCCATCCCGGTGGCGGCATGGCGGCAATGGACGAGAACGACTATGCCGACATGGTCGAGCAGTCGCCCGTCACCTCCTATGTCATCGAATATCGCGAACCCTCGCCCGAAGGGGGCCGCGGGCGGCTGGTGGGGGCGTGCATCACCGACCAGCAGGCCGATGGCCTGTCGATGATCTACAGCTTCTTCGATGCCGAGGATGAAAGCCGGCCCGGCATGGGCAATTTCATCATCATGGACCACATTCTGCGCGCGCGTGCGGCGGGCCTGCCCTATGTTTATCTCGGCTATTGGGTGAAGGGCAGCGCGCGCATGGCGTACAAGACCCGCTATCGTCCCATCGAAGTGCTCGGCCCCAATGGCTGGGCGCTTCTGGAAGAAGCGGGCGAAGGCGTCGCCATGCCCGATCCGGTGGCGGCGCGCGAATTCGCCTGAACCGCCGGGCTCAGCCAGCCGCCGCCTCGAACGCGCTACGATAGGCAAACAGGCCCGGCACGCCGCCGGTCATCACATACAGGACTGCGGCGTCCGGCGCGAAGGCACCCGCGCGCACCGCCGCGATCAGCCCGGCAAAGGCCTTGCCGCTATAGACCGGGTCGAGCAGCAGCCCCTCGGTGCGGGCGAGCAGTTCGACTGCTTCGCGCATCGCCGGCGTTGGGATGCCATAGCCGGGGCCGCGCTGGCTGCCGTCGATGCGGATGGCCTCGGCCGTGATGCTGTCGGGCAGGGCGTTATGGGCCAGCGTCGCCTGCGCCAGTGCCAGCGTTTCGGCATGGGCGCGCTCCGGGGTAGCCAGTACGGCGAAGGACTGGACCCGTGCCACCGGCTCGCCGGCTGCCGCCATGCCTGCCGCCAGCCCGGCATGGGTGCCGGCGCTGCCATTGGGGACCAGAATCCGGTCGAACCGCAGCCCCAGCGCCGCCTCCTGCGCCAGTATCTCCCAGGCGCAGCCGACATAGCCCAGCGCGCCGACCGGCGACGATCCGCCCGCGCCAACGACATAGGGGCGGCGCCCCGCCGCCCGCAGTATCTCTGCCCGCGTCTGGGCGAAGGCGAGCGGGTCGGTATCGCCGGGCACGCGGTGCACCGTCGCCCCGAACAGGCCGTCGAGCAGCAGATTGCCGTTGTGGCGATAGTCGGGATCGTGCCGCGGCACGACATCGGCCAGCACCAGTTCGCAGGCCAGCCCCGTCCGCGCCGCCGCTGCCGCGCTCAGCCGCGCATGGTTCGATTGCAGCCCGCCGGTCGTGACGAAGGTGTCGCAGCCCTGCGCCAGCGCCTCGCCCAGCAGGAATTCCAGCTTGCGCAGCTTGTTGCCGCCACCGCCAATGCCCGCCACGTCATCGCGCTTCACATAGAGGGCGGTGCGCGTGCCTAGCGCGCGTTCCAGCCGTTCCAGCCGTTCGATCGGTGAGGGATGTGCGAGCAGCCGGACAGCGCCATGGCGTGCGCGCAGCGCCGCCGGGTCGATCGCAGGGTTGTTCATTGCGCATCCTTATGCCGTGCCGCCGGGGGGGTAAAAACCGGCGCCCCCGCATGCCCGCGCAGCCTTGCGGATGGCAAGCCGGCGACATGGAATGAGTAGCGTTCGTGCTGCCGATTGATGCGATTTCGGCAACGGTCATTCTCACTTTTGCCCCCTAATCACGGCCTCGTAACGACACGAAATGACGGCAACGATGTGAGGGTGACCGCCCATCGCACGGAGGAAGCGGGTATTTGCGCCGGAGGTCCGGTGGGCTGCTCCCCCCTTGCAGGCGAATTACGCTCCATCCCGTTTGTTCAGAGGAGCGTTACAATGCAGAAATTCATCCATGGCCTCGCCGCCGTCGCCGCGCTGTCGATCGCAGGTGCCGCGCATGCCCAGTCCGCCTCGTCGTTCAACGGGCCGTCGGTGGGTGTGCAGGGAGGCTGGGAATATACCGGCGTGCGCAACCCGACCACCGACCTGGGCGTGACGCCGGTGATCGGCCATCACGATACGGGCGTCGCCGGCGGCTTTGTCGGCTATGACAGGCAGGTCGCGCAGAACATCGTGGTCGGCGGCCAGGCCGAACTGAACCTGCCGATCGACAGCGCTTTCACCCGGGGCGGTGTGCAGGTCGATCCGAAGCGTTCGATCGATGCCAGCCTGCGCGCCGGCTATCTCGTGACGCCGGCAACCCTGGTCTATGTCCGCGGCGGCTATGCCAATGAACTGGTCGGCACCACGCTGGCGGGTCGCTCGGTTTCCGAAAGCCGCGATGGCTGGTTGGTCGGCGGCGGCCTTGAGCGGATGGTGACCGACAAGGTCTCCGCCCGCCTCGAATATCGCTACACCGACCTCAGCGGTGGTGACGGCAAGTTCGACCGGCACCAGGTGCTGTTCGGCGTCGCCTATCGCTTCTGATCCCGCGCCGGCGCCTGGTTCCCCCCCAACCAATGGCGCTGGCCCTAGCCTGCGTGCGTATGCGACGCGCCGCAGGGCGCGCCCGGCCGGTCCACCCCCGGCCGGGCGCCAGCTTTTGAAAGGCTTCCCGGACGTGCAATTGCTGGTATCGACGGACCATGCACCTCGATGACCTTGCCGCCTTTGCGCAGGTGGTCCGCCACGGCGGCTTCACCGCGGCTGCGCGCGCGACGGGCTCGCAAAAGGCCAAGCTGAGCCGCCAGGTCGCGCGGCTGGAAAATGATCTGCAGATGCGGCTGCTCGAACGGTCGACGCGCAGTTTGCGGCTGACCGAGGCGGGCCGCGAGATTTTCGAGCATTGCGACGTGATCGCCGACCGCATCGATGCGACCCGGCTGATCGCGCAGCGCACCCGCACCGAAATCGTCGGCCTGCTGCGCGTGTGCTGCCAGCCGGGGTTCGCCCGCGCGCTGGAGCAGGATCTGCTGCCCGGCTTTCTCGCCCGCTATCCCGGCGTGCGGCTGGAACTGCATGTCACCAGCGAAGATGTCGATCTGGTCCGCGAATCCTTCGACGTGATGCTGCGCGGCAATGTCGATCCGCCCAGCTCGGGCTCGCTGATCTATCGCGAGTTTGCGCGGCTGCACCGGGTGATGGTGGCGGCGCCGGCGCTGGCGGCGAGCCTTGCCGGCCGCGATGTGATGGCGCTGCGCGAGATCCCCACGCTCACCTTCGGCGCGCCCGGCCGCGAGACGCGCTGGACGCTGGTGCACAGCTCGGGCGAGCGCCGCGAGCTCGAAATGCAGCCGCGGCTGGCGAGCGATGACGGGTCGGTGATCCTGGAGGCCGCCCGCGCGGGGCTGGGCGTGGCGGTGATTCCGCAGGTCGCCTGCGAAGAGGAACTTGCCGCCGGCCAGCTCGTCCGCCTCTGGCCCGACTGGCGGACCGACGATTTCGCGATCAGCCTCTGCTACCCCTCGAAGAAGAGCATGACCCCCACGCTGCGCGCCTTTATCGACCATGTCGTGCCGGGAGTGGACCGGCAGCTTGCCGAGCGGATGCTGCAACAGACCGGCTGAGGAAGGCGCTCACGCCACGCCGAACGGCACCACCCGGTTCAGATGGACATGGCCGATTTCGGCGCGGCCCAGATAGGGCACGCCCATTTCGCGGCACCAGCGCACGATCATCTCCTCGATCGTCTCGCCGAACGCCTCGCCGCCATTGGGGTCGATCTCGGTCACCGCGCCCAGCCGGATGCCGGCCACGCCCTTCAGCTGTTCGGCATGGGCCATGGTGAACAGCATCCGGTCGATGCGGTACAGCGGTTCCGACACTTCCTCGATCATCAGCACATGGTCGGTCAGGTCGGGCAGATATTTGGTGCCGATCAGCGCGCTGAGGATCGACAGGTTGAACGCCGCCGCCGGCCGCCCGTCGGCCAGGCTGGGCTCCAGCCCGCGCCGGTCGCGCTCGATCAGCCAGCCGAGCGACCAGCCGGCATCCTTGCCGTCGTCGTTGCGGCCGAGCGAACTCGCCATCGCCCCGTGCGCGACATGGCCGATCCCCGCCGCATAGAGCGCGCCGAGCATGAACCCCATGTCCGAATAGCCGAGATAGGTCTTGCGCCGCGCCGCGTCCCCCAGATGCGGCATCACCGCTTCCAGAATGCGGTTCGATCCATAACCGCCGCGCGCGAACCAGATGGCGTGGATCGCCGGATCATTGGCATATTCCAGAAACGCCTGGGCGCGCACCGCGTCCGTCCCGGCGAAATGCCCCGCTTCCTCAAAGCATTGCGGGTGGAACACGATCTCGTGCTCCGGATAGGTCAGCGCCATGAACGCCGCCATCCGCAGCGAAGATTCCCTGGTCACCGTTCGCGCCGGTGCGACAACGCCAATTCGCATATGCTTGCCCACACTCCTCAAACCGCCGATAGCGTGCCCATGCAGCACCGCAAAGCATACTTCTTCGTAGGGATAGGCGGATCGGGCATGATGCCGCTGGCGATGATCCTCGCCGGACAGGGCGCCCGCGTCGCCGGATCGGACCGCAGCCTCGATCAGGCGCGCCTGCCCGCCAAGTTCGACTGGCTGCGCGCGCGCGGCATCGGCCTGTTCGCGCAGGACGGCAGCGGCGTGCAGTCGCCCGATCAGGTGGTGGTCGCCTCAGCCGCGATCGAGCCGAGCGTGCCCGACATGGTCCGCGCCGCCGCGCTGGGCTGCGAGCGCCGCACCCGGGCCGAGCTGCTCGCCAGCCTGTTCAACGCCTCGCCCTGCTCGATCGGCGTGGCGGGCACCAGCGGCAAGTCCACCGTCACCGGCATGATCGGCTGGATTCTCCACGCCTGCGGCCGCGACCCCACGGTGATGAACGGCGCGGTGATGAAGAACTTCGCCACCCCCGATGCCCCGTTCGCCAGCGCGCTGGTGGGCGGCGGCAAGGCGTTCGTCAGCGAAGTCGATGAAAGCGACGGCTCGATCGCCAATTACTGGCCGCACATCGCCGTGCTCAACAATGTCAGCCTCGACCACAAGTCGCTGGAGGAATTGCGGCTGCTGTTTGGCGGCTTTGCCGGCAAGGCGGCGACCACCGTGGTCAATGTCGGCGATGCGGAAAGCGCCGCGCTGGCGATGGCGCTGGACCGCGGCCGCACCCGCACCTTCGCGGTGGAGGGCGAGGCGGACCTGATGGCGGTCAACCTGGTGCCGGAGGCGTTTGCGATCCGCTTCGATCTCGTCACCGGCGGCGAGACGCACCGCGTGCGGCTGCAGGTGCCCGGCCGGCACAATGTCGCCAATGCGCTGGCGGCGATCGGCGCGGCGGTGGCGGCAGGGGTGACGCTGGCCGATGCCTGCGCGGCCATCGCCGGCTTCACCGGCCTGCGCCGCCGCTTCGAGCTGGTGGGCGAGGCGGGCGGCGTCGCCGTGATCGACGATTTCGGGCACAATCCGGACAAGATCGCCGCGACGCTCGATACGCTCCACGCCTTTCCCGGCCGGCTGCTGATCCTGTTCCAGCCGCACGGCTATGGCCCGCTGAAGGTGATGCGGCACGAGCTGGTGGCGATGTTCGCGGGCAAGCTGGGGCGCGACGACGTGCTGGTGCTGCCCGACCCGGTCTATCACGGCGGCACCGTCGCCCGCGAAGTGACCAGCGCCGACATCATCGCCGATGTCGCGGCAACCGGCGCCACCGCGCTCCACATTCCCGATCGCGCGGCGGCGGCGGCGCATCTGGTGGCCCAGGCCCGCCCCGGCGACCGCATCGTCGTGATGGGCGCGCGGGACGATACGCTGAGCCAGGTGGCGGCGGAGATGGTGGAGCGGTTGAGGGGGTAGGGCGGCCTCGCCGCGTTGGGAAAGGCGGTGGTCAGCTTGCGACCAACATGCGTCTCTCGCGGTCGGGCTTTAAATGGAAGCTTCGGCCAGAACCTGCCGTTCGCTCAGCGCGAGGCTCTCTGTCAGAAGCGCGCCCCATGTCGGCCGTTCGATCCACCGGCCGGCAATCTTGAAAGCTGCCGTCGGTTGATATCACTCCGAGCCTTTTAATGGGTGAGGCGAAGGCTGAGTCTGATCCGGCCCGGGTTGCTGCAGTCTATTAAAACGCTCCCTTTGCTCTTTCTGCAAGCGCCGCTCTTCTCGACGATCAGCCCCACTGAAGGCATCGACTTTTAGGCGCCGACCTCCGGTAACTGACTTCATTGTATCGGCAATCTCCTTGAGCCTTCTAGCAACATCATCAATTCCATAGACTTGCCAATTGCCGTGGCCGGTAACGCTTTCAACCTTGAGAATGTCGTCGAAAGTGAATTTTCGGCCATCTAGGCTCTCGAACGCAATGTGGGCTTTGAAGACGGCCGGCTCATTGTCCCGGAACAGTTCCGAGCCTGATTCCAAATCGAAACGCAAGACTTCGTGCGGCCGTAAGAACTTGAGATCGCGTAAAATCGCCGAGTTCTCTAGGTCGAACTCAAGTGGCCATTCTGTCACCTTCGCAATGGAGGCTGTGACACCGGCCGCCGCTGCCCCGGCTAGGTTGGCTACGCAAAGCTGCACAAAGTTCGAATGGATCTCGTGAACACGAAGGTAAGCAACAACCCGTGGTTCTCCAGCGGATAGGCGGGTCTTCTCAGCCTCTCGTAAGAGGGCTCGCGTCGTCCACGCGTACCAGCCGGTCACTATCAGCAATGCTACCGTGGCAAGCGCTGTTACGGCCCCGGCATTGGAGTTGAGGAACTGGATCATCGTCCGAGTATAGGGAGTCGCCTGCAAGACCGACACCCAGGACGCAGTCTCCGTTTGCGCCATCATGGTACGCGCCTATGATCGGTCGAGTGCGCGAGCGGTTTGGCCACCGCTTCTCAGTACATCAGTCAAAGCTTCTCGACGCACCGCCGTTGCTTCCCTGACTGTTGCCGTTTCTATTAGATGTCGGCTTCGGCTCAAGCGTTGACCCGCGACGCCCTTCGCGATCTGTAATCCACTAACGCAAACTTAGAACCCAATTCTGTTACGCCGCATGCTCTTGATTTTTCATAGAGTAGTTCGCGCAACGGAACGTCAGCTATCCCGCCGATGTTCGCAGCTTGTTCTTTCCGCTTTATCCAGGCTATAAGAACGCAAAGGGGCACTCATGACTATAGCAAAGCGTTGGGCTGGCCGCGCGTTCGGCACAAACACTGGCAATGTGTTCATCACACTCGAGGGCGATGATTCGGCCCTGACTGGCACGCTGCGAATGAATGAACCCGGTGTGGCGATTGCCATCTATGCCGTCCAGGGCACGTTTGAGGGAGCATCACTGAAACTATCGGGGCAGCCCCAGATCGAGATAGAGGGGCTTGAATTTGGCGCCCTGACGATCGTCGGAAAGATGGACGGCAAGGGCGAAATAAGGGGTGATTGGGAAACAACGGTTGGTTCGGCGGGCACGTTTGTTCTCTTCCCGCACGGCGATGGAGGACAGTCAGACGAAGCCCAAAGGATCGAGCAGTTTCACGTCGCGCGTCACCATTTTGGTGCGATTGAAATAAACCGCAGCCAGTTTACGGAGATTGCGGAGAGCATTCGAAACGACTTTCCGACTGTGATCATAACGGTGGTCGCTGGCACCGAGCAAGCTCGCTACTTAGACGATTTCAAGCAGCTGCAATTCAGTGCGGATAGAGCAGAAATTATTAAAATCTTTGCGCAGAAACCGGACGGGTTGGGCGCAAACAATGTGGTATCGGTGGAATTTGGCCCCGGCGCTAATACAGCCATGACGCAGGGCGCGAATGAGGCATGGGTATTAGGTCGTTTAGAGACGCTTAAGCGCGACCTAAAGCGGTATGAACGAAGTTACGTGACGAACATAAAACGATGGGGCGTTGGAGTAAATCAAGTCCTTATGCTAGGCGGAATCGTCGTTCTACCTAGCCTGTCGACCCTTCGGGATCGCGCCGTTTTGATGGGAGCAGTTTTGGCGCTCATAGTTGCGGTGAATTGGCTCCACTCGCGGTACGTTCCATTCGCTGCAATTTATCTCGGGGAGAAGAAGACCGGAATGCTAGGCCGTATCTGGCCATCATTCACTTCGTGGGCAATTGGAATAATCGCCACGGTACTCGCCACGATCGTGGCAGCGTATCTTCAAGGGTATCTAAAAATTCCCAGCCCGCCGTCCGCGCCGAGCGCGGTCGAGGCTAAGAAGCAGTAATCCTTGCCGACCCGGCGCGGTCCGGATCAAAAATTCATCTGCGCAACCCTGTTGCCCATTTTGCTGCAGGAGGCTCCGCCGCGTCCGACTTCGGCCTTGCCTAAACGTGAAGCCGACCTTCAGCTATCGGCCCAGCCTCGGTCGATGTCTGATAGCCGGCCAGCGCAGCGCTGGACGTCGGCTCCTGGCAGGACTTGCCATTTGGCACATCACCTAGGAACGGCAGCTCCGTTCCACTTCCAGCCAGCCTGCTGCCTCTTGTTCCCAGCTGTATGTTCCCTATATGTTCAGGTTTCATCTCAATAAGGCGCCGCTCTTTGCCTCTGTCGGATCAACAGCCTCTCGTCCCTCTCGCGCACGCGCGTGAGCCTAAACTTCCTAAACTTCACCCGCCTCTCGCGCACGCGCGTGGGCCTAAACTTCTTAAACTTCACCCCCGGTCCAGCCGGCCGGCCGTGCGCTGGAAAACACCCTGTCATCCCGGCGGAAGGGATTTCTCTCGATGCGCTTTGGAGTACGCTCGCAGGGCGGCGGGTCTGTAAAGCACCATTGACATGTAAAGCGCGCTTGACGTAAAGCTAACTTGACTGATTCACAAGGGAGCTTGACATGCAGCGTGAGCGTCTCAACCCGGCCCAGCGCCGCTATAGCTGGCGGTTCTCCAGTGCGATGGGGGTCTATGCCGTCGTCATCATCGCCTGTGCGATGGCCAGCCGCGCCTGGCATCCGCAGGGCGCGGCGCTGTTCCTGCTGGCACTGGCGCCGGCCTTGCCGCTGCTTGCGGCGATCACTGCCTATGGCCTTTATCTGGTCGAGGAGAAGGACGAGTTTCTGCGCGCCACCAATGCCACGGCGGCGCTGGGGGGACTTGGCGTGGTGCTCGCCTTCTTCACCGTTTGGGGGTTTCTGGAAGAGGGCGGGGTGGTTGCGCATTTCCCGCTCTGGGGCGCCTTTCCGCTCTGGGCGTTCGGCATGGGGCTCAGCCAGGGGGTGATCCGCCTGCGCAGCCGGGGCGACGGGGGCTGCGCATGAAGAACCGCCTGCGCGTGCTGCGTGCCGAGCGCGGCTGGAGCCAGCAGGATCTCGCCGAGCGGCTGGAGGTCTCGCGCCAGAGCGTCAACGCCATCGAGACCGGCCGCTACGATCCCTCGCTGCCGCTCGCCTTCAAGATCGCCGATCTGTTCGGCCTCGCCATCGAAGCGATTTTCGTCAATCCCGCACTGGAGAGCGACCAATGACTCGTCTGATGTCTTGCCTGTGCCGCCGCGACCGGGCGCTGCCCTGGGCGGCGATTTTCATTGCCATCGCGGTTGCGAATGGCTGGTTCGGCCATGCCCGGGCGGCGACGATTGCCGCTGCCCCGGCCGAGGCGGCGCTGGTGCAGATGGACCATATCTCGGTGGTGGTATCGGGCAGCGGCAGCCCGGTGATCCTGATCCCCGGCCTGGCGAGCCCGCGCGCGGTGTGGGACGGGGTGGTGCCCGATCTCGCCCGGCACCACACCGTCTATGCGGTGCAGGTGAACGGCTTCGCCGGCGACGATCCGCGCGCCAATCTCCAGCCCGGCGTGCTCGACGGCATCGTCGCCGATCTTCACAGCCTGATCGCGTCGCGCAAGCTGGGTGCGGTGCCTGTGGTGGGGCATTCGATGGGCGGGCTGGTTGCGCTGATGCTCGCCGCGCGGCACCCCGGCGATGCCGGCCGGGTGCTGATCGTCGATGCGCTGCCGTTTGTCGGGGTGCTGTCTTCGCCCGACGCCACGGTGCAGAGCGTGCAGCCCGTTGCCGACATGCTGCGCACGCAGATGGCGAGCCTTTATGGCAAGACGCTGCCCGATGCCTTTGTCAATCAGAGCGCGGCGCAACTCGCGCTGAAGCCGGATTCGCGGGTGAAGGTCGCAGCCTGGACGCGGCAGGCCGATATGCGGGTGGTCGCCCAGGCATTCTATGAGGACATGACCACCGATATGCGCCCCGAACTTGCCGGCATCACCGCGCCGGTGCTGGTACTGGTGCCGTCGGCGGCGGCGCAGGGCGGGGAGGCGTCGGCGCTCGACTTTTACCGCAAGCAATATGCCGGGGCGCCGCATCTGGCGGTGCAGGCCGTGGCCGACAGCGGCCATTTCATCATGCTCGATCAGACGGAGGCCTTTGCCGGGGCGCTGAACGGCTTTTTGCGGTGAGGCGGGGGGTGTGAAAAGGGCGCCCGACAATGCCGCCGGGCGCCCCTTTCTGCTCCGCGGGCTCAATAGGTGCCCGAGAAGCTCCGGTTGAGGTTGCGATCGCTGCGCCAGTTCTGGGCGTCGCGGTTGGTGCGGTCCTCGCCCTTCTCGCCGAACAGCGCGCCGGAGCGCTCCTCGTCGCGCCAGTGGTTCTGGGCTTCCTCGGCGGTCTTGCGCAGCCGGACCTTGTCGTCGACCGACTGGATCCAGCGCGAGGGTATCGAGTGGTGGCGCCCTTCGGCATCGGTGTCCGTCTTGGTCAGCAGGATGCGGTCGCCGCGCACCTTGTCGACCGTGCCGACATGCACGTCGTCGGAGCCGACCACTTCCATATGCTCGGTCACCCGGCGCAGGGCGTCGCGCTGGCCGGTGCGCTCGGTGCGCCAGCTTTCGAACTCGTTGTGGAAGCGCTGGGCATTTTCGCGGCGATATTCGTCGTAATCGCGGTCGAACTCCTCGATGCGGCTGCGGCGCCAGTTGCTGTAGTGATTGTCGGGGTGCTCGCGGCCTTCCTGGCGGGCGCGCAGCTCGTCCTGGCGCTGGTCCATGCGGCGGCGGCGTTCGGCCTCTTCATCGCCGAACCACGAGCGGACCTCGTCGCCGGCACGCTCGAAAAAGCCGCGATCGTCGTCATAGTTGTTGCCGGCGCTGCCGCTGCGGCCCCAGTCGCGGTTGCTGGCGCCGCGATCGCTCCAGCCGCGGTTCTGCTGCCCGCCCTGGCCATAGCCGCCGCCGTAGTTGCCATAGCTTCCAAAGTCGCGATCGCGCTGGTTCTGGCCGCCATAGCGCTGCTGCTGGCCATAATCCTGTGCGCGCCAGTCGGGCCGGTTGCGGTTCCAGTCGTCGCGATAGTCGCGCTGCTCGCGCCCGCCATACCGGCCACGCCCGCCGCCCAGCTCGCCCGCGGCGGCATAGTCGCGCGCGCTCGAATAGCTGTAATCGCGCCCCGAACCATAATCGCGCGTATAATCGCCATCGCTACCGTCATAGCGATCGTTCGGCGCATAGGGATTGTTGCGATCGTTCATCTGCCTATCTCCTGCTTCGGGCTTGGGAAGTGCGGCGGTTTCTTGTTGCCGTCTGCGTCACAAGCGAGCGGGCGCGCGATCAGTTCCTGAAATTTGCAGCGTATACAGGCGCTTCGGCGCGGCGAAAAAACCGCCGGCCGGGAATGTGCGAAGCCAGTTGCATCGCGTTGCGGCTATCGCTAATGGGAGCCCCTCCCGGGGCACCCTGGGGACCGGCGGCGGGGCTGTAGCTCAGATGGGAGAGCGCTGCAATCGCACTGCAGAGGTCAGGGGTTCGATTCCCCTCAGCTCCACCAGCCGCCCCTTTGCTTTCTTTTTCTTTATAGCATGATGGCCCCTGCCGGATCGGCAAGGGCCGGGTTCATTCGGCCATTGGCGGCATCAGGGGCATTTGGTGAACTGGCCCTTTTTCGGGCCGCTGGCGACGTGGCACCGGCCTTTGGCGTCCTTGGTTACGCCCGAAGCGGCTGCGGGGGCTGCTGCGGTTGGGCACTTCACGAACTTGCCTTTGGCGTCCTTGCATGGGCCCGCCAGCGCAGGTGTAGCGATCAGCGCCAGCGTGGCGGCTGCTGCAATAATCCGACTCATGGCAATCCTCCTCCTGTAGATTCTTCGATGCGTGGATCATGCACCGTTTATAGGAGGTCGCAAGATATACCCGAAACGGATGTAAACAACGCTGTAATATCGAGGGTTATTTTCTGGCGATGTGCCGGAGCCTTCTAGGATTCTGTTCAGTTCTCCATAATCACGCCCAGCGCATCGGCAACTCGCAGGCGTCGGTCGATGATTTGGGCGGTCAGCCGCAATGCCAGCGCGCGGGCGTTTTGCCACGGCGTGCGCTCCTGCTCCGGAATCTGGAGCAGGCCGCTGCCCCAGCCCTGGGCGAGCAGGTGGAGGCGCTGCGGGTCGCTTTGGGCAGGGCGGTCGATGTCAACCAGCGCCGAAGGGAAGGGCAAGGCTGCTCGCGGTGAATCGAACCGCTCGGGCAGTGTGGGGTCGAGGCGGTCGGCCCCCGGCACCAGCAGCAACGCGCCCGCGACACGCGACACATAGCTGGCCGGCGAGAGGCGCGCCCACCAGGCAGCCGCGAAACAGCTCGCCCCGCTGGCGACCAGCAACACCGGCCGCGATGCATGCAACACCGCGTCGTCCAGCCGTGCGGCCCACAGGCTCCGCTGGCTGGGCGTCTCGGCGGTGTAAGGGATATGGGCTTCCCCTTGGGGAGGGAGGCCGAGCACCGCTCGCCAGAACCGCGAGGGAGCATCGCCCATGGTCACCACGGAGAACAGATCTGGGTTGGTCAGGACTAGTCCGGTCATGCGCGCGATTCTCCGAATCGGGGCCGCAACGCATCAATGCTATTCCGAGTCCTGCGCTCGGCAATAGCGAATCGGCGGACAGATGACCGGGTGCGGGGAACTGCGCCGCGTCCCCTAAATCTCCACCTGGCTGCCCAGTTCGACGACGCGGTTGGTGGGCAGCTTGAAGAATTCCATCGCGCTTTCGGCGTTGCGCACCATCCAGGCGAACAGCTTTTCGCGCCAGATCGCCATCCCCGGCCGGCGCGACGGGATCAGCGTCTGGCGGGCGAGGAAATAGCTGGTGTCCATCGGCTTGAACGGCGCCCCGGCATCGGTGATCCGCGCCAGCTCCGCGGGCACGTCGATATCCTCCATGAAGCCGTAATGAAGGATGATGCGGTAGAAACCTTCACCCATTTGCGCGACTTCGGTGCGGGCCTGGCTGCGGACATGCGGCACCGGTTCGATCGCGACGGTCAGCACCACCACCCGCTCGTGCAGCACGCGGTTGTGCTTGAGATTGTGCAGCAATGCCGGGGGAATGTCGTCGGCGGTCGAGGACAGGAACACGGCCGTGCCGGGCACGCGCGGCACTGCATGGCAGGCCGAACGGATGAACAGCTCGATCGGCATGGCGCCTTCGTGCAGCCGTTCACGCACCAGCTTGCGCCCGGTTGCCCAGGTGGTGAGCACGGTGAAGGCGATCGCCGCGATCAGCAGCGGGAACCAGCCGCCATCGGGAATCTTGGTGACGTTCGAGGCGAAATAGACGCCATCGATCACCAGGAAACCGCCGGTGACGAGCGTTGCCACCACCGGCGGCCAGCGCCACACTGCGAATGTAAGCACGCCCAGCATGCAGGCGGTGATGAACATCGTGCCGGTGACGGCGATGCCATAGGCGGCGGCCAGGTTGCTCGAGCTCTTGAAGCCCAGTGCCAGCAGAATGACGAGCGCGAGCAGCAGCCAGTTGACCAGCGGTACATAGATCTGCCCGGCTGCCTTGGCGCTGGTGTGGCGGATCTTGAGGCGCGGCAGATAGCCGAGCTGGACCGCCTGTTGCGTCACCGAAAAAGCACCCGAGATCACTGCCTGGCTGGCGATGATGGTCGCCATAGTGGCAAGGATCACCAGCGGCAGCCGCGCCCAGTCAGGGGCCATCAGGAAGAAGGGGTTCTCGATCGCTTCGGGATGTTCGAGCAACAGCGCCGACTGGCCCAGATAATTGAGCATCAGGCAGGGAAAGGCGATGTAGAGCCACGCGATCGAAATCGCCTTGCGGCCGAAATGGCCCATATCGGCATACAGCGCTTCGGCCCCCGTCACCGCCAGCACGACCGAGCCCAGCGCGAGGAAGGCGAGCGTCGGGTTAAGCTGAAAGAAGGCCAGCGCGTAATGCGGGCTGAGCGCCCACAGGATACGCGGGGCATGGGCGATGCCGATCACGCCGAGCACTGCCAGGACCGCGAAATAGACGATCATCACCGGCCCGAACAGCTTGCCGACGGTGGCGGTGCCGCGCGATTGAATCGCGAACAGGCCGACCAGAATGGCAATAGTGATCGGCAGTACCAGCGGCGTTAGTCCATCCTGCACCACCGCCAGCCCTTCGACCGCCGACAGCACTGAAATGGCCGGCGTGATGATTGCATCGCCATAGAAGAGCGCGGTGGCGAGCACGCCCAGCATCCCGATCAGCGCGATCCAGCGCCGCGCCTGCAGCCGCGCGCCGATCAGCGCGAGCAGCGCCAGGCTGCCGCCCTCGCCCTTGTTATCCGCGCGCAGGATGATGAAGACGTATTTGACGGTGACGATCAGCATCATCGTCCAGAACACGAGCGACAGCACGCCGAAGATGTGCGCCGGGTCGACGGCCAGCTTGTGGTGGCCGATGAAGCTTTCCTTCAGCGCGTAAAGCGGCGAGGTTCCGATGTCGCCGAACACCACCCCGATCGCGCCGATGGCGAGGGTGGCAAGTCCGTCCTGATGTGAATGTGCGTCGGAATGCGGATGTACGTCGTCCATGCTGCCGCCTCTAGGCGCCGCGCGCGTGCGCGACCACAAACTTTATAGCTTCTTTATGCGAAGGCCGCTCTTCCCCGTGGAACCTTAATCGCAATCGCGGCCACAGCGCTCCGCATCATCCACGGGAATTGGGAGCGGCGGCGATGGCGGCGATCCTGCAGCGCCTGGCGGCGGAAAGGCCGGGCTGGAAATTTCAGATCGCGGTGCGCGCGCTTGGGGCGGTGCTGCTCGGGCTATGCGCCTGGGCGGGCATCTGGCTGCACCGCGTGCTGGCCCATCCCGCACCCGCTGGCCCGGGTCTTGCCGTGTTCGCCATGGCGCTGCTCGCCGTGGTCGGCTGGTGCCTGGGATGGGCCTTTCTGATCGAAGGCCCGGGGCTGTTCCGTCTGATCCCCGTGCCTGACCGCGCTTTTGTACCCTTTGCCGATTGAGGACCAAGACCATGTCCGATCTTTTGTGGGTGGGCGTACTGGCAGGGCTGTTCCTGCTGACGCTCGCCTTTGTCCGTTTGTGCGACCAGGCGTGAGGAGGGGCATCCGATGACGCTCGATCTCGCGCTCGCCGGGCTCACCGCGCTGGGCCTTCTTGCTTATCTCGTCGCCGTCCTCGTGCGGCCCGAACGGTTCTGAAAGGGCCTGCCATGACTATCCAGGGCTGGGCGCTCATCCTCGCTTTCACTGCCATCGCCGTCGCGCTCGCCAAGCCGATCGGTCTGTGGCTCTTCGCTCTCTATGAAGGAAGCCGCACGCCGTTCCACCGCGTGCTCGCGCCGGTCGAACGCGGCTTCTATCGCCTTGCTGGCATCAACCCCGATGTCGAGCAGAGCTGGCGCCGCTATGCGGTGCACCTGCTTCTGTTCCAGCTGGTGCTGACGCTGTTCACCTATGCGCTGCTGCGCCTGCAAACGGTTTTGCCGATGAACCCGCGCGGCCTGGCGAACCTCACCCCCGACGGGGCGATGAACGTCGGCATCAGCTTCGTCACCAACACCAACTGGCAGTGGTATTCGGGCGAAGCAGCGCTGTCGAACTTCAGCCAGATGATGGCGCTGGCGATTCACAACTTCCTGTCGGCGGCGACCGGTATTGCGGTGGCGTTTGCGCTGTTCCGCGGCTTTGCCCGACGGCAGGCGAACGGCATCGGCAATTTCTGGGCCGATTGCACGCGCGTCACCCTGTATCTGCTGCTGCCGCTCAGCATGGTCTATGCGCTCTATCTGCTCGCGAGCGGCGTGCCGCAGACCTTTGCCAGCACGATCGATCTGACCACGCTGGAAGGCGCGCACCAGACGCTGGTGGTCGGCCCTGTCGCCAGCCAGGAAGCGATCAAGATGCTCGGCACCAATGGCGGCGGCTTCTACAACGCCAATTCGGCGCACCCGTTCGAGAATCCCACGGCGCTCACAAACTTCGTGCAGATGCTGTCGATCTTCCTGATCGGCATTGGCCTGACCTGGACCTTCGGCAAGGCGGTGGGCAACACCCGTCAAGGCTGGGCGCTGCTCGCGGCGATGATGGTGCTGTTCCTCGCCGGGGTCGGCATCACTTATTGGCAGGAAGCGGCGGGCAACCCGATCCATCATGCCATGGGTCTTGCCGGCGGCAATATGGAGGGCAAGGAAGTCCGCTTCGGCGTGGCTGCTTCGGCGCTGTTCTCGGTCATCACCACGGCGGCGTCGTGCGGGGCGGTCAATGCGATGCATGACAGCTTCACGCCGCTGGGCGGGATGATCCCCATGTTCAACATCCAGCTCGGCGAGATCGTCGTCGGCGGCGTCGGATCGGGCATTTATGGCTTCCTGCTGTTCGCGCTGCTGAGCGTGTTCGTTGCGGGCCTGATGGTCGGCCGTACGCCTGAATATGTAGGCAAGAAGATCGAGGGCCGCGAAGTGAAGCTGGCGGTGCTCGCCATCGCCGTGCTGCCGCTGATGATCCTGGGCTTCACTGCCCTGGCCGCCGTGCTGCCCGATGGGCTGGCCGGACCGCTCAACAAGGGACCTCACGGGTTCAGCGAGATTCTCTACGCTTTCAGCTCGGCAACCGGCAACAATGGCTCGGCCTTTGCGGGGCTGACTGCGGGCACGCCCTTCTACAACGGGCTGCTGGCGGTGGCGATGTGGATCGGTCGCTTCTTCATGCTGGTGCCGGCGCTGGCGATCGCCGGCAGCCTGGCTGCGAAGAAGTATCACCCCGAAAGCGCAGGGTCGTTCCCGACGACCGGGCTGCTGTGGGTGGGGTTGCTGGTCGGCATCATTCTGGTGGTCGGCGGGCTTACCTTCCTGCCCGGTCTCGCGCTGGGGCCGATCGCCGAACATCTCGCGATGCTGCACGGCCAATTGTTCTGACGAATCCCTCTCCCGCTCGGGAGAGGGGAGGGTGGGCGTGACGTCGTCCCCTGAAGGCGCCCACCCTCAACCTGTTTTTCGCCGCCCCGGCGGTGTCCGTCCCCTGCGAAACAAGGGGGAACTGGAGTAGAATCGATGTCGACTGCCTCTTCCATCTTTTCGGCAAAGCTGATCGGGCCGGCGATCGGCGACGCCTTCCGCAAGCTGCACCCGGCCGATCTGGTCAAGAACCCGGTGCTGTTCACCACTGCAGTGGTGGCCCTGCTGCTCACCGTGCTGCTGGCGCTAGGCGGCGAGCATCTGCCGCTGGGCTTCCAGATCCAGCTGATCGTGTGGCTCTGGCTGACCGTGCTGTTCGGCACCTTTGCCGAGGCGCTGGCCGAAGGCCGCGGGCGTGCCCAGGCCGCATCGCTGCGGGCGACCAAGTCCGAACTGACTGCCAAAAGACTGGTGGGTGCATCGGGCATTGAAGTCGTCGCCGCCGCTCGGCTGCGCAAGGGGCAGATCGTGCTGGTCGAGACCGGCGATCTGATCCCGGCCGACGGCGAGGTGATCGAAGGCGTCGCCAGCGTGAACGAAGCCGCCATCACCGGCGAAAGCGCGCCCGTGATCCGTGAGGCGGGCGGCGACCGCTCGGCCGTGACGGCGGGCACGCGCGTGATCTCCGACTTCATCAAGGTCCGTGTGACGCAGGATCCCGGCCAGGGCTTTCTCGATCGCATGATCGCCCTGGTCGAAGGCGCAGAGCGGCAGAAGACGCCGAACGAAATCGCGCTGACGATCCTGCTGGTCGGCCTGACGATCATCTTCCTCATCGCGGTCGGCAGCATTCCGGGCTTCACCCGCTATGCCGGCGGCAGCGTGCCGGTAGCGATCCTCGCCGCACTGCTCATCACGCTGATCCCCACGACGATTGCGGCGCTGCTCTCGGCGATCGGCATTGCGGGCATGGACCGGCTCGTGCGCTTCAACGTGCTCGCCAAGTCGGGCCGTGCAGTCGAGGCTGCGGGTGATATCGACACGCTGCTGCTCGACAAGACCGGCACGATCACCATCGGCGACCGTCAGGCGAGCGAGTTCCGCCCGGTTTCCGGTATCTCGGTGGACGATCTCGCCCGCGCTGCCTTGCTCGCAAGCCTTGCCGACGAAACGCCCGAGGGCCGCTCGATCGTGGTGCTGGCGCGCGAGAAATTCGGCGTCGCCGAACGCGAATTGCCGGTTGGTGCGGAAATTATTCCGTTCACTGCGCAGACCCGCATCTCCGGCGTGCAGCTGGGCGAGCGGCTGATCCAGAAGGGCGCTGTGGATGCAGTGCTCCGCGCCAATCCCGGGCTGGGCGACAGCGCCGCTGCGACCGAGCTGCGGACCATGACCGACGCAATCGCCCGCTCGGGCCAGACGCCGCTGGCAGTGGCGCAGGACGGCCGGCTTTTGGGCGTGATCGCGCTGAAGGACGTGATCAAGGCCGGGGTGCGTGAACGCTTTGCCGAACTGCGCCGGATGGGCATTCGCACGGTGATGATCACCGGCGATAACCCGCTGACTGCCGCCGCGATTGCTGCCGAGGCAGGCGTGGACGACTTCCTCGCGGAGGCCACCCCCGAAGACAAGCTGGCGCTGATCCGCAAGGAGCAGCAGGGCGGCAAGCTGGTCGCGATGTGCGGCGACGGCACCAACGACGCGCCGGCACTGGCGCAGGCGGACGTCGGCGTGGCGATGAACACCGGCACCCAGGCTGCGCGCGAGGCGGGCAACATGGTCGACCTGGACAGCGACCCGACCAAGCTGATCGAGATCGTCGGTCTGGGCAAGCAGCTGTTGATGACGCGCGGCGCGCTGACGACCTTCTCGGTCGCCAACGACGTGGCGAAATATTTCGCCATCATCCCGGCCATGTTCATTGCCTTCTACCCGGGGCTTGGCGTGCTCAACGTGATGGGGTTGGCCAGCCCGCAGTCGGCGATCCTCTCGGCGATCATCTTCAACGCGCTGATCATCCCCTGCCTGGTGCCGCTGGCGCTGAAGGGCGTGCAGTATCGTGCGATCGGGGCGGGCCCGCTGCTGGCGCGCAATCTCGCGATCTACGGGCTGGGCGGGCTGATTGCCCCGTTCGCCGGGATCAAGCTGATCGACCTTGCCGTCACCGGGCTGGGATTGGCCTGACGCTCTTCAACATAATCATCCCCTCCCCCGACCCCTCCCGCCAGCGGGAGGGGGGCGCAAATGGGCAGCGAGGGAGGCGAAGGAAACTACGATGCTCAACGATCTTACCTCTGCCGTCCGCCCCGCCGTGGTGCTGACCGTGCTGTTCGCGCTGCTGCTCGGGCTTGCTTATCCGGCCGCGATCACGGGCGTGGGCCAGCTTGTCTTCCCGCATCAGGCCAATGGCAGCCTGGTCACCGAAAAGGGCCGTGTGGTCGGTTCCGAACTGATCGGCCAGAATTTCAACGGTGCGGGCTATTTCCATCCGCGCCCTTCGGCTGCGGGCAAGGACGGCTATGACGCCACGGCCTCGTCCGGATCGAACCTCGGCCCGACCAGCCAGGCGCTGGCCGACCGCATCAAGGGCGATGTTGCCCGCCTTCGGGTTACCTCGGCGGCGCCGGTTCCCGCCGATCTGGTGACGACGTCGGCATCGGGGCTCGACCCCGATATCAGCCCGGCGGCGGCGCTGTATCAGGTCGGCCGCGTGGCCGCTGCCCGTCACCTGCCGGCACCGCGGGTGCAGGCGCTGGTTGCGGCCCATACCGAACAGCCGCTGCTGGGCTTTATCGGCGAACCGCACGTCAATGTTCTGGCGCTCAATCTGGCACTCGACAGGCTGGGGGCGGGCGAGGCACATAGCGCCAAGTGAATTCTCGTCCCGACCCCGATCAGCGCCCGTCGCCTGAGGCCTTTCTGCGCGAAGCCGCGCAGGAGGGCCGCGGCCGTTTGAAGGTGTTCCTCGGTGCGGCGCCCGGGGTGGGCAAGACCTATGAGATGCTGGGGGACGGCATGGCCCGCCGCCGCGCCGGCATCGACGTGGTGATCGGCGTCGTTGAAACCCATGGCCGCGCCGAGACCGAGGCGATGACGCACGGTTTCGAGATCGTGCCGCGCCGCGCCGTCGACTATCAGGGCCGCCGCATCGAGGAAATGGACCTCGACGCGATCCTCGCCCGGCGCCCGCAACTGGTGCTGGTCGACGAGCTTGCCCATACCAACGCCCCGGGCAGCCGCCACGACAAGCGTTATCAGGATGTCGAGGAGCTGCTGGCGGCCGGGATCGACGTCTATTCCACCGTCAATATCCAGCATATCGAGAGCCTGAACGACGTGGTCGCGTCGTTCACCCGCGTGCGGGTGCGGGAGACGCTGCCCGACCGG
Organism: Sphingomonas sp. DMC8; assembly: GCF_056314185.1. Lineage (NCBI taxonomy): Bacteria > Pseudomonadati > Pseudomonadota > Alphaproteobacteria > Sphingomonadales > Sphingomonadaceae > Sphingomonas > Sphingomonas sp. DMC8. The sequence goes on from NZ_JBQUYV010000001.1 coordinate 478,246, forward strand.
GTGCTCGAAGCTGCCGAGATCGAAGTCGTCGACATTCCGCCCGACGAGCTGATCGAGCGGTTGAAGGACGGCAAGGTCTATGTGCCCGAGGAAGCGACGCGGGCGCTAGGCCATTTCTTTTCCAAATCGAACCTGTCGGCGCTGCGTGAACTGGCGCTGCGGCGGGCGGCGCAGGCCGTCGATGCCCAGATGCTCGATTATGTACGCGCCCATGCGCTGGCCGGCACCTGGGCCGGCGGTGAGCGCGTGGTGGTTGCGGTCAGCGAACTGCCCGGGTCGGCCGAGCTGGTACGCGCCGCCAAGCGCACCGCCGATGCGCTGCGTGCGCCCTGGACGGCGGTGCATATCGAAACCGCCCGAAGCGGAACGCTGCATGCCATGGACGAAGCGCGGATCGCCTCGACATTACACCTGGCAAGCCAGCTGGGCGGGCAGGTCGCGAGTGTACCCGCCGAAAGCGTGATCGAGGGGCTGAAGCGCTTTGTCGCCGAGGCGCGGGCGACGCAGTTGATCGTGGGCAAGTCAGCGCGTTCGCGCCTGTTTGAGTTGCGCCACGGATCGGTGGTCGACCGGCTGGTGCGCGAAACGCCGGGCGTTGCCGTGCATGTCCTGCCGCTCAGTGGCGGCGAAGCCGATCAAGGCCGCCGCGAACGCCGGCGGATCGCCTTTGGTTCGGCCGAAGCCTATCTGGTGTCGCTGGGCCTGACCGCACTCGTCACGCTGCTCGGGGTCGTGTTTCCTGAAGGCACGCTGGTCAATATCGGCCTGCTCTACCTGTTGCCGGTGATGGTTGCGGCGACCCGTTATGGCCTTTGGCCAGGGATCGTGACCGGGCTGGTCTCGTCGCTCGCGTACAATTTCTTCTTCATTCCACCGACCCACACTTTCACCATCCAGGATCCGCGCAATATCCTGACGGTGATGGTGCTGCTGGGCGTCGGCATCGTCAGCAGCCAGCTCGCGGCAAGGGTGCGGGTGCAGGCGGACCTCGCCCAGCGCAGCGCGGCGCAGAACAGCTCGCTTGCCGGCTTCGCCCGGCTGCTGACCGGTGTCAGCAAATATGCGGATCTCGGCCAGACGCTGTGTGCGGAAGTGGCCCGGATGCTCGACGCCCATACGGTGCTGCTGCTGCCGGGCTCTGAGGGGCTGCGGCTGGCGGCGGCCTATCCGGCCGAGGACCGGCTGGAGATGCTGGAACAGGCGGCCGCGCGCTGGGCATTCGACCATAACAAGCCCGCAGGTCGCGGGTCGGACACGCTGACGGCCAGCGAATGGCTGTTCCACCCGCTTGCAGCGGGGGGGCGAGTGCTGGGGGTGTTCGGCATCGCGAGCCCCGATGCCGGCCAGCCGATCCGGCCCGACCAGTTGCCGCTGCTGATGAGCCTGATCGACCAGGCTGCGCTGGCGCTGGAACGGATCGGGCTCGAATCCGAAATGGCGACGATCACCCAGTTGCAGGAACGCGACCGGCTGCGCGCGGCGCTGCTATCCTCTGTCAGCCATGATCTGCGCACCCCGCTGACAACCATTTTAGGCATGCTCGCGGGGCTTGAGGCCGAAAGTCCGGCCCAGGCCGAACAGCTCGCCGCTGCCCGCGGCGAGGCGGAACGACTCAACCGTTTCGTCGCCAATCTGCTCGACATGGTGCGGATCGAAGCGGGTGCGTTGCACAAGACGATCGAGCCCGTCGATTTGGCCGAAGCTATTGCCTCTGCCGTGCACGACCTGCGCCGCGTGCTGGAAGGCCATCCGATACGGCTGGATGTATCGCCCGAATTGCCGCTGGTCCGCGTCGACCCGCAGCTGTTCCACCACTGCCTGATCAATCTCCTCGAAAACGCCGCCAAATATGGTGAGGCGGGGGCGCCGATCACGGTTGCGGCACGGCGGCTATCCTCTGGCCTTGCGCTCGACGTGCGCGACGAGGGGCCGGGCCTGCCCTCGGGCGAGGAAACGCGCATCTTCGAAACCTTCACGCGGATCGAGGGATCGGACCGCAAGGGCGGCACCGGGCTGGGGCTGGCGATCGTCAAGGGCTTTGCCGAGGCAATGGGCCTGACCGTGACGGCGTCCAACCGCCCGGAGGGCGGCGGCGCCTGTTTCACCCTGCGTTTCGACGAGGCGCATCTGCTGAGAACCGGAGACGCCGAATGAACCCCGCTGCCCGCCTGCTCGTCGTCGATGACGAGCCGGCGATCCGCCGCCTGCTCGCGACCAGCCTGACCCGCGCCGGGTACAAGGTGGTAGAGGCGGGTACCGCGCGCGAGGCGCTGAATGCGCTGCACATCGACAAGCCCGAGGTCGCGCTGCTCGACCTAGGCCTGCCCGACCGGGACGGGCTGGAACTGGTTCCGCTGCTAAAGGCGGCGGGCGTGGCGGTGCTGGTGGTTTCGGCACGCGACGAAACCGAACAGAAGGTCACCGCGCTAGACCTTGGCGCCGATGATTATGTGACCAAGCCGTTCGATACCGAAGAAGTGCTTGCGCGCGTCCGCACCGCGCTCCGTCATCGTCTTACCCGTGAAGCGGGCGCGCCGGTGGTGCGGATCGGCACGGTGGAAATCGACCTCGACGCCAGGCTGGTCCGGCGGGAGGGCGAGGAAGTGCATCTGACGCCGAAGGAGTTCGGCTTCATTGCGGAATTGGCGCTCCATCCCGGCCGGGTCGTGACGCACGCCCAGTTGCTCCGTAACGTGTGGGGGCCGGGACATGAAAGCGATGTGGAATATCTGCGCGTCGCGGCGCGCGGCGTCCGTCGCAAGCTGGAGGACGATCCGGCGCGCCCGCTCCTGATCCGCAACGAACCCGGCGTGGGCTATCGACTGATGGCCTGAAGGGCTGGCTCTGCGTGCAACCGGTAGCCGATGCCTTTGACGGTCGCGATCCGGACATCGCCGCCGGCTTCACGCAACTTGGCGCGCAGGCGGTGGATGGTAACGGCGACGACGTTCGACCCCAACATCGCTTCAGACGCAAAGAGCTGCGATTCGATATAGGGCGCGCTGGCGACCATTCCGGCGCGGCGCGCGAGCAGTGCGAGCATCTGGGTTTCACGAAAGCTGAGGTCCAGCGGCTTGCCGTGCATCGAGGCGCGTTGCTGGGAGGTGTCGAACACAAGCGGACCGCAGCGGATTTCCGATCCGTGGATGTGGTCGAAAGGGGAGACCAGCGCCCGGAGACGGGCCACGATCTCATCCGGCAGGCACCACTGCGCCAGATAATCGTCGGCACCAGCGTCCAGCCCCGCGATGCGCGTCATTGCCGAAGCGCCGGGATCATGGATCAGGATCGGCAGCGGCCGGCCGGTACGCCGTAGCTCATCCACCAGCGTAATGGCGTCGCCGTCACGCTGTTTGCGGCTGAGCAGCAGGCAGTCCGGCCAGGCATCGGCAAGACGTTCCCGCGCCTCTGCAAGGCTGGCGTTGTGCTCCAGATCGAAGCCCGCAGCGGCAAGGTGGCCGCTCAGCTTCGGTGGGATCGCTCGGGGCGGAAAGACAAGCAGAATCCGCAAGGGCGGTTCCCTGAATTGCATGGGAAAATGCGCCGGGGCCGAACGGTCGGCCCCGGCGACATCGACTAGAAGTGAAGGATCACGTCGCCGGACAGTACCAGCTGGTGGTTCTTGTTAGGTGCGACGCCCAGTGCCGCGTTGCCGTTGAAGGCATTGGCGTCGATCGAGCGATAATAGGCGACTTCCGGCCGCATCTCGATCTGCGGGCTGAACCAGTGTTGCAGGCCGATCGCGATGTCATAGTAGCGCGTCGCGACGCCGGTCCGCTGGCCTTCCTCGTCATTATAATATTCGGTGCGCAGCGAGATATTGTCGCGGGGCGTCGGCTGATAGTTCGTGTAGGCCAGCATCGCGAATGCCTTGGCCGTGCAGGTCAGCACGGTGCTGTCATGACACTGTGCCATGTTCGGCGCATTGAAGGCCAGGCTGGCGAACGGCGTGCCGCCATTGGCCGCCGCGTTCTGAACGACCGGGTTGTTGCTGTTGGGAACCTTGGTCTCGTACAGATTATAGGTCTCGAACGAGACGTGCCACTGGTCGGTGAACTTGTGGTAATAGGTGAAACCCAGCCATTGCAGGTTGTTATAGCCCCAGGTGCCGGTGTTGATCGCATCGGCACAGGCATAGAGGGCATCGCGCGCGCTGTCGGTCTGGTAGCGGATGCAGCCGGTGAACGAGGGTTGGGCGCCCGGATCCTTGCGGAACGTCTTGCCCGGGTAGAGCGGGCTGGGGAACGGGTTCGCGATGTGCTTGCCCATGTTCAGGATCGCGGTGTCGCTGCCGCCGGTGATGCCAAGCTGGACGAACAGATTCTTGCTCAGCGCCAGCGTCGCCTGGATGCCAGTGTTGGTGTAGTTGTCGAAGCTGTAGGTCAGCGAGTGGCTGTACATGTAATTGTTGGGCGCCAGCTGCGCCTCGATGTCTGGCAGCGCGATGAAGCGACCGACGCGCAGTTCCAGACCCTTTGCGATCTTGGGGAAATAGAGGTCGCCATACACCATCGGCATGTCGAATCCGTTGGACGCATTGCGGTTGAGATAGGGGCCGGAGAACAAGCCGTAGGACAGGGTGTAGCGATAGTTGCTGCCGTACAGCGCCGAAATGCGGAAGCCCCAGTCGAAATGGTCTGTCTGCACGGTATCGGGCGTGCGCTCGACATAGAGCACGGTCTGGTCGAGCTGCACCCCGTTGGGGTTATAGTCGTACGCTGCGGGCTGGTTGCCCTGGCGGCGATCCGACGTGGAAATATTGCCGCCGACATCGACCCAGCCATAGACCTGGATATGCGCCTTGCTCATCGCTTCGCCCAGGCCGGTATGGGCAATCGCCACCATCAGCGGGCTGTCGACTGAATTGGGGCGATTGACGCCCAGGCTGGTCGCGCCGCCATAGGGCCATTCGGTGAACGGCATCGGCGGCGCGTTGACCGGCTGCGGCGTCCAGCCGTCACGGCGGCCAGCGGGCGCATTGGGGTCCGAAATCGGCGATGCAACCTTGCCCATCTCTGCCGCCTGATAGTGGAAAAAGCGACCAATGACGCTAGTCCCCAACTCCCCATCCGTCACCGGCGCTGGCGTGGCAGGGGGGCTCGCCGGGGCTGCAGGGGTTGCAGTAGCAGCGGGGCTGGCGGGTGCATTTTGTGCCTGATTGGCGGTTGCAGCGACCGGATCGGCTATCGGGCGGGTTGCGCCATCGCCGGCGGGGCCTTGCGTGAGCGTAAGGCTAGCGGCGAGGCCAATTGCAGTAATCGTCATCGGTGTTCCCTTTTATGCGATCGAGCTTCGCGTTCCGCTTTGTGGGTACGAAGCGATCGAGCGGCAGCCGCCTAGCAGCGTCGCCCATTAAGAAGCGCTGGGGAGATGTCGCCGTCGCCGTAATGAACCCATAAATTACAGAAGATTACAGCTGTGGCCTTTGTGCCTCTCCGTGGCCTCATGGAGTGACCAAGACTGGCAATTTCCGCGCATTCCCCTATCGCAGGGCGCAGCAAGCCTGGGGACGCATGCCATCGCCCGTGTCGGGCGCGACAGCTATTCCACCGCGATCGACCTGGGGACGCGCGCCCTCACCGCCGGCGAGCCAGTCGCGCGCGGCGGCAGCGATACCGGTCTGGCCCCCTATGAATTGCTGCTCGCCAGCCTGGGTGCGTGCACTGCGATCACGCTTCGCATGTATGCCGATCGCAAAGCCTGGCTGCTGGAGACTGCGGAGGTACGGCTTTTCCTGTACGGCCAGAGCGAAACGCTGCGGATCGAACGGGTGCTGGTGTTTGCCGGTGTCGATGGCGCGCAGGCGGCGCGGCTTGCGAAATCGCCGAGCGCACGCCGGTGACTCTTACCCTGAAAAATGGGTTGCCGATTGATACTCGAGTGGGATGACCTATACCGCCGACGCGGGAAGGGGAATCACCAACAAGGCGAATAAGCGATGCAGGAAGCTCACCCGGTAACAGACGATTCGGCGACGTTGCTCGTCGTCGATGACGATCACGACATCCGGTTGCTGCTGGCCAACAGCCTGGGTGCTCGTGGGTATAAGGTGGAGACTGCTGCGAACGTTCGCGATATGGACCAGATCCTAGCGAATACCCCGGTCGATCTGGTCATTCTGGACGTGATGATGCCCGGCGAGGACGGGCTTTCTGCCTGTCGCCGCATTTCGCGACAGGATGGTCCCGACGTGATCCTGCTGAGCGCGCTGGGCGAGGAGCAGGACCGTATTCTGGGCCTGGAAGTCGGCGCCAGCCATTATCTGCCCAAGCCGTGCAGCCCTCGCGAAATTCTGGCGACCGTGCGTGCCGCTTTGCGCAAGCGCGGTGCGATCGCGGCGCCGCCGCCCGGCGACGTCTATAGCTTCGAGGGCTGGCGGATCGATCTGGGCAGCCACGAGCTGTTCGATCCCGATGGCGTGCTGGTAGGACTGACCGATGGCGAATTTGCGGTGCTGCGCGTTTTCATCGAGCGGCCGCGGCGGGTGCTGACGCGCGAGGCGCTGCTGGCGGCCGCGCGTGGGCCCGACTCGGATGCCTATGACCGCGCGATCGATGTGCAGGTAAGCCGGTTGCGGCGCAAATTGCGTTCGGGTGCTGACGAAATCATCCGCACCGTGCGTAACGAAGGCTATCTGTTCGTGCCGCGTGTGGCGCGGGCGTGAGGCGCGCGTGAGGAAGGCGGGCGTGGCGGACTCGCCGCTGTTCCTGACCATCTTCCTCCTGATGCTCTTCTGTGTCGCGGTCGTGCAGCTGTTAAACCTGGCGGCGCTGATCGCGGTGCAGGCGCCCAAGGCCAAGCTCTATACCGTCGGCCAAGTTGCCCAGGCGATGCAGCAGCCGCATTCTGGCCATGAGCTTTTCGACGTCCACATCGTTGCCCAGGGCAAGCCCGCCCCCTGGAGCCCGCGTGCCGAACGTATCCAGAAGGCGCTCGCAGCAGTGCTGGGCGTACCTGATTCGTATGTGATCGTCAGCTTCCCGCCGCCGCCATTGCAGCGCCAGCCGCACTATGATCCCTCGAGCGTTCCGCCGACGCCCCCGTTTCTTAGTGCCGCTGCCGCGCGCGATGTGGTGATCATGAGCGATTTCACCGCGCAGGCGCGCCTGCCGAGCGGGCGATGGATCGTGGTGAGCGCCGAAACCGGTGAGCCATGGCGCTGGTTCGTGCTGCTCTGGCTGCTGCTGTCGGCGATTGCTGTCGCGCCCTTCGCCTGGACGCTGGCGCAGCGTTTCGCGAAGCCGATCGGTGCCTTTGCCGCTGCGGCGGATCGACTGGGCCGTGATCCGCGGGCACCGCCACTGGAGCTGACTGGTCCCCCCGAGATTGCGGATGCCGCGCGTGCGCTCAACCGGATGCAGGCGCGCCTCAACCGCTATGTCGAGGATCGCGCGATGATGATTGCCGCCGTCGCACACGATCTGCGCACGCCGCTGATGCGATTGGGGCTGCGGCTGGAAGCGGCGCCCCCGGAGGTTCGCAGCGCGTGCGAGGGCGATATACGCGACATGCAGGCGATGATTTCTGCCGTGATGGCCTATGTGCGCGACCGCGGCGATGCTGCAGTGCGCCGCCAGCTCGATTTGCGCTCGCTGGCGGAGACCGTGGTCGACGAGGCTTTCGATCGCGGCGAGGCAGTTGCGCTGGAGCCCGGCGATCCCATGGTGATCACCGGCGATCCGGTCGCGCTGAAGCGCTTGCTCAACAATCTCGTCTCCAACGCCGTCAAATATGGCGGCGGTGCCGAAGTGCAGCTGACGCGCGAGGCGCATCAGGTGGTGATCGAAGTGCGCGATCAAGGGCCAGGGATTGCGGAAGCGCAGCTCGAGCGCGTGTTCGATCCCTTTTTCCGCAGCGAGGGTTCCCGCAATCGCGATACGGGCGGCATGGGTTTGGGCCTGACCAGTGCGCGCGCCGTGGCCCGGGCCCATGGCGGCGAGATAACGCTGCGCAACCGCATCGGTGGCGGTCTGCGCGCGCGGGTACAACTTCCGGCGTAGTTTGAACGGGATACCTAGCCGTCCGCATGGTTTGCTGATAGCGCTATCACCTATCGGCGGAGAACATGCCGAGTGGCTGGGAGACGATCTATGGCGACGCGGCGCGAACTGCTGGGCGGAATAGGTGCGGGCGTAATGGCGGGGGCGATCGGCCGGCCCGCCTGGGCGGCCGGCAAGCGCAAGCTGGGCTATGCCATCGTCGGTCTGGGCAATTATGCCGTCAACCAGATCATGCCGCGCATCAAGGATTGCGAATTCGCCGAACTGAAGGCGCTGGTCAGCGGAACGCCCGCCAAGCTGGAGAAGTACGGCGCTGAATACGGGATCCCCAAGACGCACTGGTACAACTACCAGACCTACGACCGGATGCGCGACAATCCCGACATCGATCTGGTCTATGTCGTGCTGCCCAACAACATGCATGCCGAATACTCGATACGCGCGAGCAAGGCTGGCAAGCATGTGCTGTGCGAAAAGCCGATGGCGATCTCCTCCGCCGAATGTGAGGCGATGATCGCCGCGGCAAAGCAGGCCGGCAGGAAGCTGATGATCGGCTATCGCTGCCATTTCGAGCCCTATAACCTGAAGGCGATCGAAACGGTGCAGTCCGGCGCGCTGGGGCGACCGACACTGATCACCGCCGAACATGGCTTCTATGCCCAGCCCAACCAGTGGCGGCTGGACAAGCCGATGTCGGGGGGCGGGTCGCTGATGGATATCGGCATCTATAGCCTCAACGCCGCGCGCTATCTGGCCGGGCAGGAACCGGTGGAAGTGAGCGCGATGGAAGTTACCGACCGCAGCGACCCCCGGTTTCGTAATGTCGAGGACCGCATCGATTTCCAGCTGCGCTTTCCGAGCGGGATAATCGCCAATTGCGTGTCGAGCTACAGCTCGGGCCACAACGCTTTTCGCGTCACCGGCACAAAGGGTTGGGTGGGGATGGAGCCCGCCACCCCTTATGAGGGCCATCAGATGTGGACGCGGATCGGCGGGAAACAGCAGCAGGTGGTGCTGCCGCCGCCGGCCAAGAACCAGTTTGTCGGGCAGCTCGATCATCTTGCCGAATGTGCGATGACCGGGCGTGAGCCGATCGTTTCCGGCGAGGAGGGATTGCGCGACATGCGGCTGATCGAAGCCATTTATCGTTCCGCCCGCGAACACCGCGCGCTCCCGCTCGCATGAATCGGCGGGAGGTAATGGCGGCGGGCACGTTGCTCGCCGCGTCGAGCTGGGTTCCGCTCGCGCGTGCCGTTCGTCCGGTTGCGGATCATGCGGCGCGGATAAAGGCGCTGATCGGCCAGATGACGCTGGCCGAAAAGATCGGCCAGATGAACCAGATTGCCGGCGGCCGGCAAAAGTCGCTTAATTCAAAGCTGGATGCGGCGATGCTCGACCGCGTCCGGCGCGGTGAAATGGGCTCGTTCCTCCACGTCGCCGGCGCCGAGCCGCTGCGTGACCTGCAACGGGTGGCGGTGGAGGAATCGCGATTGAAGATTCCGCTGCTGTTCGGGATGGACGTGATCCACGGCTATCGCACCATCCTGCCGGTGCCGCTTGCGTTGGCGGCGAGCTGGGACGTGGCGGTGGCCGAACAGGCGGCGCGGATCGCGGCGGAAGAAGCCTGGGCTGCCGGGCTGCACTGGACCTTCACGCCGATGGTCGACATCGCGCGCGATCCGCGCTGGGGACGGGTGGTCGAGGGGGCGGGCGAGGACGCTTATCTCGGCAGCCGCATTGCCGAGGCACAGGTGGCCGGTCTGCAAGGGACGGACCTTGCGCGCGGCATGCGGATGATGGCCTGTGCCAAGCATTTCGTCGGCTATGGCGCCGCTATCGGCGGGCGCGATTACGACAGCGCTGACATGAGCGAGCAGGCATTGCACGAAGTCTATCTGCCGCCGTTCCATGCCGCCGCGCGCGCGGGTGCGGGCAGCTTCATGACGGCGTTCAATGCGCTCGACAGCGTGCCGATGACGGCAAATGCCGCGCTCGTCCGCGGCTTTCTGCGCGCGCAATGGGGCTATCAGGGACTGGTGGTCAGCGACTGGAATGCCATCCGCGAACTGGTCAATCACGGTGTCGCCGCCGATGCCCGAGAAGCCGCGGTGCTTGCACTGAAGGCGGGCGTCGACATGGACATGGCGAGCGGCAGCTATGCCGCCTGTCTCGCCGAGGCTGCGACGCAGGATGCTAGTCTGGTCCCGCTGATCGATGCGGCAGTCGAGCGCATTCTTGCCACCAAGGCCAGGCTGGGCCTGTTCGACAATCCCTATGGCTTTGGTGATCCCGTGCGGGACAAGGCGCCGCTCCGTCGCAGCGAGGCGCGCGATCTGGCCCGGCGCTCGGTGGTGCTGCTGCGCAACGACGGCGGGCTGTTGCCACTCAGGCCGGGCGCAAAACTGGCGCTGGTCGGCGCGCTCGCCGACGATGCAGCCTCTGCCATCGGATCGTGGAAGGCCCGTGGGCAGGCGGCCGATGCCGTGACGCTGCGTGCCGCTTTGCCCGATGCTGTGTATGTGCCCGGCGCGGGGCCACGCAGCACCGATAGCGCCGGCATCGCCGCGGCCGTCGAGGCGGCGGGACGCGCAGACGTGGTGCTGGTGGCGATCGGCGAAGACTTCGACTTTACCGGCGAGGCGCGCAGCTATGCCGAAATCGGCCTCCCTGGCGCGCAGGGCGCGCTGCTCGCGGCGCTGAAAGCGACAGGGAAGCCGATCGTCGCCATCCTGATGGGCGGCCGGCCGCTGGCGCTGGAGCGCGAACTGGATGGCATTCCGGCGGTGCTGCAGACTTGGCTGCTCGGTATCGAGAGCGGCCCCGCTATCGCCGATATTCTGACGGGCAAGGCTGCGCCTGCTGGGCGCCTGCCGATTGCTATGCCGCGCGTTACCGGCCAGTCGCCGCAATCTTATGCGCATCTGCCGAGCGGGCGTCCGGCCAATCCGGACCTGCTGGTCGATAGCGCGCGCTATCACGATGTCGGTATCGGTCCGCTGTTTCCGTTCGGTCACGGGCTCACTTATGGCGACATCGCCTATGATCCGCTGGTGCTGAGCGCAGAGACGGTTGCGCCGGGCGCGCGGATCGTTGCCTCGGTCACCGTCACCAATCGCGGCGCTGTGAGGGCCGAGGAAGTGGTGCAGCTTTACGCGAACGATCCTGTTGCCACCGTCTCGCGTCCGGTGGCGGAACTGCGCGGTTTCGCCCGCGTGGCGCTGAAGCCGGGGGAGCGCCGGACGGTTCGCTTCACGCTCACGCCCGAACAATTCGCGTTCTGGCGGGAAGGGCGCTGGATGATCGAACCCGGCGACATCCGCCTGATGGTGGGCGCATCTTCGGCCGATCTGCGCAGCGAGGCGCGCTTTCGCGTTACTGCGGCGGGCGAGGGCAAGGCGCCTGCTGCGGCGCTGGCTAGCGGGGTGGAGATCGTCTGATGGTGGAACCCTGGCATACGCTGGCAATCGTTGCCGGCAGCATCGCGACCGTTATCCTGCTGGTGTTGCGCCTGAAGCTTCAGCCATTTGTCGCGCTGTTGCTGGTGGCGCTGGCGACCGGCCTGGTGTTCGGCAGCGACCCGCAGGCGGTGATCGCGGCGATCCGCAAGGGCACGGCAGAGGCGCTAGGCTTTGTTGCGGTGGTGATCGGGCTCGGCGCGGTGCTGGGCGGCATGCTCGAGGCGTCCGGCGGCGTACAGGCGATCGCGCGACGACTGCTCGACTGGTTCGGCGAGCGGCGCGCGCCCTGGGCATTGACGGTGATCGGCATTCTGGTCGGTGTGCCGCTGTTCTTCGACGTCGCCTTCATCATCCTTGCGCCGCTGCTCACCACGCTGGCGCTGCGGGCAGAGCGGCGCGTGACCTATTTCGCGCTGCCGGTGCTCGCCGGGCTGATGACGATGCACGCGCTGCTGCCGCCGCATCCGGGACCGGTGGCGGTCGCCGAGCTGCTGCACACCGATTATGGTCGGATGGCGCTCTATGGCCTGATTTGCGGTATCCCTTCCGCCATTCTCGCTGGACCTGTCTTCGCGAAGCTGGCCCATGGCGCGCCGGGCTATGGCGCAATCGGTGCACCACCGATGCTCGACGAGGGCGCGCCGCAGACCGCGCCGATCGGCTTTCTGCCTGCACTGGCGGCCATGCTGCTGCCGCTGGCGCTGATCTTGGCGGGCACGGTTGCAGGGCAGGCAATGGCGCCGGGGCCTGCGCGGTCGGTGCTGGCCTTTCTGGGGCATCCCTTTGTCGCGCTGATGATCGCCGTGGTTGCGGCGATGCTGTGGCTGCGGGTCGCGACGGGCGCGTCCTTCGCAACGCTGTCGACGATCAGCACGCGGGCGCTGGAGCCGGCGGGGCTGATGGTGCTGATCATCGGTGCAGGGGCGGCCTATAAGGAAGTGCTGATTGAATCGGGTGCCGGCAAGCAGATCACCATGGCGGTGCAGGCGGCGCAGGTATCGGTGCCGGTCTTCGCCTTCCTGCTTTCCGCCTTTGTCCGCGTGGCCCAGGGTTCGGCGACCGTGTCGATGGTAACCGCCGCGGGGTTGGCGGCACCGCTGATCGTCGCTGCGGGGCTGAGCCCCGACCGGATTGCGCTGGTGACGGTGGCGATCGGCGCGGGTGCGACGGTGGTCAGCCATGTCAACGACACCGGATTTTGGCTGGTGAAGCAATATCTGGGGCTTACCGAGGCACAGACCTTTCGCAGCTGGACGCTGGGTGCGACGATTGCGGGACTTGCGAGTTTCGCCATGGCGCTGCTGCTCTGGCCATTTGTTTGAGGGAGATGCCCGTGAATTTCGCTGCCACCCGTCGTGCCGTGCTGGGCGGTCTTGCCGCCTTGCCGCTGCTGCCCCGCATTGCAAAGGCGGATACGGTGGGTTCGATCACCCGGCTCGATCCGGCGCTCGATGCGCTGCTTGATGCGCATACGCCGATCGAAGTGATCTGCACCGGCATCCAATGGGCGGAAGGGCCTGTCTGGATCCGCGATGCTGCAGTTACTTCCGACGCGGCGGGGCAGACCAGCGGGTTCGATCGCAGCTACCTGCTCTTTTCCGATCCGCCGGCGAACATCGCCTATCGATGGGACGGGCACGACAAGCGCGTGTTCCTGAAGCCGTCGGGTCTTGCCGGACCTGTCCCGGCGGGCGTGCGCGAGGCGGGCTCGAACGGCATGATTCTCGGCCGCAAGGGCGAATTGCTGATGGCGGATAGCGGCACCCGCGCGATTGCTGCAGTGGACCTCGACACCAAGGAAAAGACCATCCTTGCGGGCCGTTTTCAGGGCAAGCGGTTCAACAGCTGCAACGATCTGGTGCAGGCGAAGAATGGCGCGATCTATTTCACCGATCCGCCCTATGGTCTGAGCGAAGGCGACAAATCGCCGCTTAAGGAATTGAAGTTCAACGGTGTCTATCGGCTGGACCCGAACGGCGCCGTTCACTTGATCGACGCGCGCCTTACGCGGCCGAACGGCATCGGCCTGTCGCCCGACAATCGCACGCTATATGTGTCCGTATCGGACGAGAAGGCCCCCTATATCCACGCCTATACGCTGGGACCGGACGGGTTGCCGCGCGGGCGGCGGATTTTCGCCGATTTCCGACGTGGCGTCGCGGCGAAGCTGCCCGGCTTGCCGGACGGGATGAAAGTGGCGGCAAGCGGGCACCTGTTCGCCAGCGGCCCTGGCGGCATCCATATCCTCTCGCCCGCTGGTCGGCGGCTGGGTTTGATTTCTACCGGCAAGGTAGCGGCCAATTGTTGCTTCGGTGAGGATGGGAATACCCTGTTCATAACCTCCAGTGATATGGTGGTTCGGGTGCGTCTATCGCAAAGTGGCTGGTAAATTAACAATATCCGTTTCGGGTTTTTCCTATGGGAATCTACTAATGACTGTTTGATGGTATCTGATGAAAAAGGGATGGTCATGGAAGATGTCAAACTCGACTATGCTGTTCCCGATAGTTCGGTCGCTGAATTCGTCACTCTGTTTTATCGTTTTCACGCGGATGTTGCCCGTTTCGATGATGTTGAGCGGGCGGATCACGCGCAAATCCGCTTTCGCCTCACGCCGGGCGCAGCCGAATACCGTTTCGTGGATGGTGCTGCGCAGCCGGCACCGGATGCGCACCTGATCGGCCCGACGACAGCCGCCTTCCATGTCTATGCCGAGGGGCCGGTGCTGGTGTTCGGTGCGGGCCTGACGCCGCTGGGTTGGGCGGCGCTGGTGGGTGGGGATGCTTCGGGCATGACCAACCGCGTCGTCGATCTCCACGCCCTGTTTGGCGAGGCGGTGGCGGACGCTGTTCCGCAAATGCAGCGCGTCGCATCGGATTTCGACGCACTCGTCCGCTGCGGCGAGGCCATCATCAAGACGTTGCTGCGGACGCGCTGCGCGCGCGAGGCCGCCTTCATCCGGATCGTCGACACCTGGTTAAGCGGCGCGGAATCACCTGAAATCGGCAATCTCGCGGCGGCCACCGGCATGTCGGTCCGCCAGCTGGAACGCAAATGCAAGGCGCTATATGGCGCGGGGCCGAAAGGCTTGGCGCGGAAATATCGTGCCTTGCGTGCCGCAGTGTCCCTGGTCGCGGAAGGTGCGACGATCGACGACGTGCTGGCCCGCGGTTTTTACGACCAGTCGCACCTGATCCGCGAAGTGAAGCAGTTCACCGGCTTTACGCCCAGGCAGATTCAGTCGGAACCCGGCCTGCTTGCGCAGCTCACGATCAGCCGGCGCAGTGCGCTGGCCGGCCGGGTGGACCCGCTCATCAGCGATACCTGACGTGAGCGCGCTCGCGGTTTCGTGACGAGCGCGCTAAGGCGGGGCATGGTCCCGTCCGAAGCCATTCCTGCAGCCACGGTGATCGTGCTGCGCGACGTGCCGCGCGGCCAGCCCGAGATCCTGATGGTCGAGCGGTCGCAGGCGATGACGTTTGCGGGCGGGGCGCTGGTATTCCCCGGTGGGCGAGTGGATGCGGGCGATCATGCGCTGGCATCGTTCGAGCAAGGGGATCGTGAGGAACGTGCCGCGCGCATCGCCGCCGTGCGTGAGACTCTGGAAGAGGTGGGACTGGCGACGGGCCTGGACGTGACGGCGGAGGCGCTGGCAGCGATGCGCGCGCGGCTTCACGCGGGGCAGTCGATGGGCGAGGCGCTGGCAGCGACAGGTGCGCGGTTGCGGCTGGATGCGCTGGTACCCTTTGCACGCTGGCTGCCCTGGGGGTTGCCGCATCGCGTGTTCGACACCCGCTTCTATCTTGCGCGGGCACCGCAGGGCGCGGCACCGCTTGTCGACGGCAGCGAGAATGTCCGTCTGTTCTGGGCACCCGCGACCGAGGTGCTGCGGATGGCCGATGCCGGGGAGGCGACGATCATCTACCCGACGCGGCGCAACCTCGAGCGGCTGGCGCTGTTCGACAATTTCGACGCTGCCGCGGCGCATGCGCGGGCGCATCCGGTGCAGACGATTTCGCCGTGGAAGGAGCAGCAGGACGGTATCGACTGGCTGTGCATTCCGGAGGGGCTGGGCTATCCGGTTACGCGCGAACGGTTCGACACGGTGCGGCGCGCATGAGGGCGATCCGGCAGGCACTCGCCGTTACCTTCGCCTTCGCGCTGATCGCAGTGACAGCGCTGATCCTCTCTGTCCTGACGCGCGACCGGCCGCAGGACTTGCCATGGACGCCGCTCGATCTGGGGCGGCCGATCGGGGCCTTTACCGGGCGCAAGCTGGCGGGATTGACCGAGGATGCGCCGCGCTGCCGCGCGCTGCTGCGAGCAGCGGGCGTGAATTTCGCGGCGGTGCCGGCCGTACGGGAGGGCAGCTATTGCGCCTATGCAGATGGCGTGCGGCTCGGGCCAGGCGGTGCACGCACGATCACGCTGACCCCGGCGGTGACCATGTCCTGCCCGGTCGCGGCGGGACTGGCGATGTGGGAGTGGGATGTGGTGCAGCCCGCTGCCCAGCGGCATTTCGGCATGGCGGTGAAGCGGATCGAGCATCTCGGCAGCTATTCGTGCCGCCGCATCTATGGCAGCAGCGCCGGCGAGTGGAGCGAACATGCTACGGCCGATGCCATCGATGTCGCCGCCTTCGTACTCGCCGATGGCCGGCGGGTGAGCGTGCTGAGCGACTGGAAGGGGGATGCGGAGCGGGCCGACTTCCTGCACGATGTGCGAAGCGGTGCGTGCCGCCTGTTCGCCACGGTGCTATCGCCCGATTACAATTCGGCGCACCGCGACCATCTCCACCTCGATCAGGCAAATCGGGGTTTGCTTGGCTGGCGCAGCTGCCGCTGAGCCTTCGCCGCTGCGGCGGCGAAGGCTGGCAGGTGATCAGTTGGGCAGTGCCCGGGCGTCGACCTTTTCCACCCATTGCGGGAAGAAGGAAGGCTGGCGGTTCGACCAGCCCGACGCGGTCGCTGCGGCTTCGCTGATCGACTGGAGCAGCTTGCGGCGGAGATCCGGGTGCAGATTGGGCAGCGCCGCCGCCGAGCAGAAGGCGGATGGCAACCACGGCCGAACCTCGGCGCCGACCAGTCGCTCATAGAGGAAGCGGTAGGCCGAGAAGCTGGTCAGCCGGCCCTGGCCCAGATCGAACGCAGAGACCGTCACCAGCGGCGCCATGAACGGCTCGATCGTGCCGAGGTCGCTATCGTTGGGCAGAAGTGCGCGCACTTCCACCAGCCGCTCATACATACGCGCCTGGGCGCGGATGCTGGCGGCCTCGACCACGTCGCGCGACCAGCGGGTGAGTGCGTCGTCGCGCTCCAGCCCGATGTCGAGCGAACGGCGCACATAGCGCTGGGTCGCCGCGGTAAATCCTGCGAATTCTTTCATCTCGGCCAGCGTCATTGCGCCTTCGGCCGGTCTGTTCCGTGCAGCCATGCCAATCTCCCACCCACTCTTGCGTCCCCAGGGAAGGATCATGCGCCGCAATGGTTAACGCGAACCTTAACGGCCCCCTCCGTATCCCCACGAGCATTGGAACGTATAATTTGGTGCAGTGCAATATCCGGATGCGACGAGTTGAGTTTGGGGATTTCTGAAGGCTCAGGCGGCGGTTTCATCCGTTCAGAAACGGTTCAGCGCACTCCATCGGTCCAATCCAACGGTTCGTCGGATCGGCGGACCCCGGGGCTTCACCTTCGTCCTATGATCTGGCTACCAACGCTCAACAGATTCGCTTCCTGACCGGGGGGTCCAATTGAGTTTCACACGTTTTGCAGCGCGTTTTGCGCTGGTGGCTTCGTGCGCTCTGATGACTGTCGCCCCGGCTCAGGCTCGCGGGACATTCTGGCAGTGCGTTACCTTCGCCCGGCAGGCCACGGGTGTCGATCTGCGCGGCAATGCCTGGACCTGGTGGGACCAGGCGGCCGGTCGCTACGAACGCGGCGAGGCCCCGAAGGTGGGCGCCGTCATGTCGTTCCAGCGCACCGCTCGTATGCCGATGGGCCATGTTGCGATGGTTTCGAAGGTGATCAGCGAGCGTGAAGTGCTGCTGACCCATGCCAACTGGTCGCGTCGCGGTGCCGTCGAGCGTGACGTGCGCGCCGTCGATGTTTCACCCAATGGCGACTGGAGCCAGGTCCGCGTGTGGTACGCCCAGACCGGCAGCCTCGGCACCTCGGTCTATCCGGTGAACGGCTTCATCTATCCGGGCGCGCCGGCCAGCGATTGGGCCAATGTCCAGGTAGCTTCGCTCAATCTGCCGCAGCTCGCCGCAAACTAACGGGCGCTCAGGCGGGGCGGAAGGCCATCGCCACGCCGTTCATGCAATAGCGTTTTCCGGTCGGTCGCGGGCCATCGTCGAACACATGGCCCAGATGGCCGCCGCAACGGCGGCACAGCACTTCGACCCGCGACATCCCCAGGCTGTTGTCTGCCCGCGTGATTACTGCATTGTTGAGCGGCGCGTAGAAGCTAGGCCAGCCGGTGCCGCTGTCGAACTTGGTTGTCGAGGTGAATAGCGGCAGATCGCAGCCCGCGCAGACGAAGACGCCTTTGCGATGTTCCTTGTTCAGCGGACTGGTGAAGGGATATTCCGTGCCGCCCCGGCGAAGGACGTTATAGGCCGCCGGGCTCAGCCGTTTGCGCCATTCGGCGTCGCTCAGCTTGTAGGGGAAGTCCGGCAGCGGCGTTGCGGGCGCGGTACCGCAGGCGAATAGCGGCAATGCGGCCGCGCTGACGCCGGCGGCAAGCAGTTGGCGGCGGTGTAGCATGGGCGAACCTCCTCAGGCCTCCTGATATAGGTTCGCCCTGCGCGCCGAAAAGGTTACAGGCACCGTCAATAGCGGCTGAGTTCGACCGGCATTTTCCGATAGCCGTGGACGAAACAGGCCGCCACCCGCTCCGGCTCTCGCAGCACATTCGCGCGCAGGCGCCGCCGGGCCATTTCTTCCATCAATATCCCGATCTGCAATTCCGCCAGTCGGGCGCCGACGCAGCGATGAATGCCATGGCCAAAGGCAAGGTGGCGGCGGGCATTTTCACGGTCAACGATGATCTTGTCGGCATCCGGGAAGATGCTCTCGTCCCGGTTGGCGGAGAGATACCAGAGGATCAGCTTGTCGCCCTCGCGAATTGTCTGCCCCTCCAGCACCGTATCCTGCGTCGCCGTGCGGCGCATATGGGCGAGCGGCGTCTGCCAGCGGATGATTTCCTGCACCGCATTGGGGATCAGGCCGGGATCAGCCTCCAGCCGCGCGCGCTGGTCGGGAAATTGCTCCAGCCCCCAGGCAAAGGCGCTCATCGAATTGCGCGTGGTGTCGTTGCCGCCGACAATCAGCAGGATCAGGTTACCGAGGAACTCCATCTGATCCATTTGCGCCATCGCATCGGAATGGATCATCATGGAAATCAGATCGGGGGTGGGTTCCTTGCCGATCTTCCCCTGCCACAGATTGCCGAAATAGGCGGCGCACTCGAACAGTATCTCGCGGCGCTGCTCCTTGCGCGCGGGATCCTTGGCGATCTCGATGTCACCCGCCCAGTCGGACCAATAGGTGAGCAGGCGCCGTTCTTCCCACGGGAAGTCGAACAGGATCGCCAGCATCTGCGTGGTCAGTTCGATCGAGACATGGTCGACCCAGTCGAATTCCTGCCCCACGGGCAGGCCATCGAGAATCTCGCCGGTGCGCCGGCGGATGTCATCGCTCATCCGCACCATCTCGCTGGGTGTGAAGGCGGGGGAAACGGTGCGGCGCTGGCCAGTATGTTTCGGCCGATCCATCGCAATGAACATCGGCATCTTGATGTCGCCTTCCATCAGATCGGCGATGGTGATGCCGCCTGCCTCGCTCGAATACAGATCGGGAAGCGACTCGACTTCGACAATCGGCTTGTAGGTGGAGACCGACCAATAGGGGCCGAATGCGCTATGCCCGGTGTAATGGACCGGATGCTGGGCGCGCAATTCGCGGAACGGCGCCTGCCAGACATCGTCGCGGTAAAGCTCGGGCCGGCTGACGTCGAGCGGATCGACGTGATTTTCCGGCGCAGCGTCAGAGACAAGCGTCGCCATGAGTCCTCTCCCGTTATTTGGGGGCAGGAGGCCACATGCTTACACAGGTGTCAATAGCACTGACTCTCGTCAGGCCTGCGCAGCCTTTTTCGCTCGCTTCGGGCTGCCGGACTTGAGCACGCCGCGCCGGAACAGGCGGGCTGCCACCCAGATGATGATGGCTACCCAAAGCGCCTGCCAGGGTAGGGCGAGCAGATGTGGCCAAAGCTCTGGCGAGGTCGCGGCGCGCGCAGCCATGGCCAGCGGCGAGCTGAACGGGAAGATTTCTGCGACCCGCGCGATCCAGCTATCCTCGTGTCCGCCGGCATAGGAACCCAGGCCCAGCATGCCGAACTGGAAGATGGTGATCGGCAGCGACAGCATCTGGATCTCGCGCTGCGTCGACGCAAGCGAGCCGAGCCCCAGAAATACCGCGCTCTGCAACAGATAGGCCATGGTGAAATAGGCGACGAACAGCACAGCAAAAACCGGGCCGGTGGCCGTGCCGAGTTCCGACAGGAAGACAGCGGCGTTCGGCGGCAGCAGCTTGGGCAGATTGACGAGCAGCGTGCCCCAGAAGCAGACGAACAGCAGCGCCGAGCCGAACGCGCCCAGTAATTTGCCGAAGAACACGCTTTCCAGCGGCACGGCGGCGGCGAGCACTTCGATCACCTTGTTCGAACGCTCCTCCGCCATCGCGCCCACTGCCTGGCCCGACAGCATCAGCGTCAGGAAGAAAATGCCGAGCGCGGCGAAATAGGCCGATACGCTCTTGCCGCTGGTGCTCGGCTGACCACGGGTGACGACTTCCACGCTGGGGCTGCTGAGCGGTTGCGCGCCGCCGCTGCGTTCGGCTCGCAGCGTCTGTTCGGCCAGCGCGGCGAGATAGCGGCCATCGCCCGGACTATCGGGTGCGCGCAAAATGTGCGGGTGGTCGAGCGGGCCGTAGAGGATCGCCGAAATCTCCACCTTGCTGTCGTGGAACAGCGTCCGCGCCTGTTTGGCAGGATCGGCGGCGGGCGCGTCGATCCGCAGGCTGGGGCGGTCGAAGCTGCTCGGGAAAACGGCGCGCAACTGCTTGTCGGCGGCGCGGATCGTCGCTTCCTGCGCGGCCGGCGCGATCATGACGATACGCTGCTTGTCTTCGTTGCCGCCCAGCGCGCTCTGGGCGCTGAGGTTGCCGACCACGCCGAAGCCGATCATCAGGAGCGGACTGAACAGGAACAGCAGGAAGGTGGGCGTCATCACCGTAGCCGTCAGGTCGCGGCGGGCGATGGTGAGCGTCTGGCGCAGGAAGCGGCGGAACGGGCTCATGCAATCGCCTCCTGCTGGGCTTCGGCTTCGGCCAGCGCTTCCGCACCGACGATCCGGACAAAGGCATCGTGCAGGCCCGGGCGGTCGATGGACAGGCCCGATATGCCATAGCCTGCCTCGATCAGGCGGACGAGTAGTGCCTCCACGCCTTCGTCGGGCACAGTGAAGCGCCAGCTCCCGGCGTCGTCGCGCACCGCATCGGCGGGGAGCAGGTCGGCAACGCCGATGGCATCGTGATGCGGGGTGTAGCGGGCGCGCAGCGACAGGGTGGCGCGGGCCTCGTCCACCGTGCCTTCGAAACGGACCTTGCCGCCGGCGATGATCGAGATGCGCTCGCACAGCCGCTCGGCATGGGCCATGACATGGGTGGAAAAGAGGATGGTCGCCCCACGATCGCGCTGGGCGCGGATCAGGCCTTCCAGCCGTTCCTGGTTGACGGGGTCGAGGCCCGAAAAGGGCTCGTCCAGCACCAGCAATTCGGGTTCGTGCACCACCGACCCCAGCAGCTGGACCAGCTGCGCCATGCCTTTGGAGAGCTTGCGGATCTTTTCGTCTGCAGCGTGGCCGAGACCGGCGCTTTCGAGCAATTCGCCGGCACGCTTGCGGCCGGTCGCCCAGGGCAACCCACGCAGCGCGCCCATAAAGGCAATCGCCTCGCGGCACTTCATGTTGGGGTAAAGGCCGCGCTCCTCCGGCAGATAGCCGACATGGTCGCTCCTGTCGCGCGGATGGGCGCTGTCGAGCAGCGTGCGCTTGCCTTCGTCGGGCTCGATGATCCCCAGCAGCATCCGCAACGTGGTGGTCTTGCCGGCACCATTGGGGCCGAGCACGCCATAGATAAGCCCCTTGGGCACGGCGATGCTGACGCCGTCAACGGCACGCCGGTCGCCGAAGCGTTTGACGAGCCCGGTGGCATGGACGGCCAGATCGCGCAATTTGGCTTCCCCCCTGTATCTGCAAACGTGGTAGCGGGTGCGTGTGCGACAAGACAAGCCCATCGAAACGCAACTTAAAGCCAAAGCGGCCGAAATCGGCTTCGCTGCCTGCGGGATCGCCGATGCCGGAGCGACGCCGCTTGCCGCGGCCCGGCTGCGCGCCTGGATCGCAGAAGGTGCGCATGGCGACATGCTGTGGATGGCCGAGCGCGAGGAACAGCGCGCCAGCCCGCGCGGCCTGTGGCCCGAAGTGCGCTCGGTGATCGCCCTCGGCATGAGCTATGCGCCCGCCACCGACCCGCTGGCACTGGCGGCGGTGGGGGAAGTCGGGCGCATCTCCGTCTATGCGCAGGGTGCCGATTATCACGACGTGATGAAGCGGCGGCTGAAGGAACTGGCGCGCTGGCTGGTGGCGGAGGCACCGGGTGTCGATGTGAAGGTGTTCGTCGATACCGCGCCGGTGATGGAAAAGCCGCTGTCCGAGGCGGCGGGGCTCGGCTGGCAGGGCAAGCACACCAACCTTGTCAGCCGCGAGCATGGCAGCTGGCTGTTCCTGGGGGCGATCTACACCACGCTCGATCTGGCACCCGACGGACAGGGGCGGGGCGGCTGCGGCAGTTGCGATGCCTGCCAGACGGCTTGCCCGACCGATGCGTTTCCGGCGCCCTATCGGCTCGATGCACGGCGCTGCATCTCGTACCTGACGATCGAGAACAAGGGGCCGATCCCGCGTGAATTCCGCGCCGGCATCGGCAACCGCATCTATGGCTGCGACGATTGCCTGGCGGTGTGCCCGTGGAACAAGTTCGCCGCCGCCGCGCAGGCGAACCTGGCCTTCCATCCGCGCGCCGAGCTCACCGTGCCGTACCTTACCGATCTGCTCGCGCTCGACGATGCGGCGTTTCGTGCGGTGTTCGCGGGCTCGCCGATTAAGCGTATCGGCCGCGACCGGATGGTGCGCAACTGCCTGATGGCTGCGGGAAACAGCGGCAGCGCGGCGCTGGTGGCGCCAGTCGTCGCACTGCTCGACGATCCCGCGCCGGTGGTGCGCGGCGCGGCGGTGTGGGCATTGTCGCGGCTCGATCCCGCCGATTGGGAAGTCCAGCGGGCGGCGCGGGCACCGGTGGAGATCGACGCTGAAGTCGCCGCCGAATGGACCGCCTCAGCGCCGCTTGGTTAGCGCCGCGACGCAGCTCGCCTGGTCGATCGGGCTGCCGTCGCGCTGGCGGGCATCGACCCAGGTGACGACCGGCTGGCTCCTGCCGCCCTGCGGCGGGTAGAGATAGGCGTCGAGCACGCAGATCGGCCCGGTGAATTGCAGCTTGCGGCCGGTGCCTTCGGTCACATCAAGACGCGGCTCGCCGAACCGCGCGATCAGATGCGCGGCATCCTGCCCCCGCACTGCCGCAAGATTCCCCGGTTGCGTCGGCGCCACGACCGGGGACGGCACGGGAACATAGCCGGCGCTGCGCGGTGCCGGCACCGCCGGACCGCAACCGGCCAGTGCCAGCGGCGCGACGCAAAGGGGCAGCAGGCGGATCGTCGTTCGAGCGTTCAAGTTCTTTCCCTTGGTTGCACTTGGGGCGGCCCCTCTTTAGGGCTTCGCCAACTTCAATTGGAGCCCAGAAACTTGACCAGCCCCGCCTATGACGTGGTCGCGATTGGCAATGCCATCGTCGACATTCTTTCCCAGGCCGACGATGCCTTCATTGCCGAGATCGGCGTCCCCAAGGGATCGATGCAGCTGATGTTCTCCCCCGAAGAGGCGGACGCCCTTTATGCCAAGATGGGCCCGGGGCGTGAGGTTTCGGGCGGCTCGGCGGCGAACACGGTGGCCGGTATCGCCGCGCTGGGCGGCAAGGCTGCCTTTATCGGCCAGGTTGCCGACGACCAGCTCGGCACCGTGTTCGCGCACGACATCCGCGCGGCGGGCGTGCATTTCGACACGGCGGTGCGGGCCGGCCAGCCGACCACGGCGCGCTGCCTGATCTTCGTGACGCCGGACGGGCAGCGGACGATGAACACGTTCCTCGGTGCCTCGCAGTTCCTGCCCGCCAGTGCGCTGGACGAGCAACTGATTGCGAACGGCGCGATCCTCTATCTCGAAGGCTATCTGTGGGATCCCGAAGAGCCGCGCGCCGCGATGCGCAAGGCGATCGAAATTGCGCGGAATGCCGGGCGCAAGGTGGCCTTCACGCTTTCCGACGTGTTCTGCATCTCGCGCCACGGCGACGATTTCCGCAAGCTGATCGAAGACGGGCTGATCGACATCCTGTTCGCCAACGAGAACGAACTGCTGGCGCTGTGTCAGCATGAAGAGTTCGAGGCGGCGGTGCAGCACATCCATGGCAAGGTGCCGCTACTCGTCGTCACCCGCAGCGAAAAGGGCGCGATTGCCCTGCAGGGCGACGAGCGGGTGGAGGTTTCCGCCGAACCGATCGAGGCGCTGGTCGACACCACCGGTGCGGGCGACATGTTCGCGGCGGGCTTCCTGCACGGCCAGGCGCAGGGTCGGGGGCTGGAGGATTCGCTCCGCCTCGGTGCCATCTGCGCGGCGGAGATCATCCAGCATTATGGCGCGCGCGCCGAGAAGGACCTGAAGGCACTGGCCGCCGCGAAGGTGGGCTGAGGCCCGCTGCGGCGGCTAAGTTTAGGAAGTTTAGGCTCGGCGAGGGTTGAATCCCTTCGCCGGGCGGTCGATTTCGGGGCTGACCTGTCAAAGAGCGGTGCACGGCATGTGCCGGCCGGCGACAGTGCAGCAGCCAAAGTCCTACTTTGCAAGCGCCGTCCGAATGGCGCTGGCGGTCACGAAAAAGGGCCGGAGGATCGCTCCTCCGGCCCTTTTTCGTTGTCGGTCGGAACCGTCAGTGCGTGCCCGGCACCGGCGGTTGCAGATCTTCATAGGCTTCCGGTTCGTGCACTTCGTCGAGCCCGCGGCCGACATGGCTGCGCGAGCGGCTATAGGCGAAGTAGACGATGAGGCCGATGATCGCCCAGCCGACGAACAGAAGGATCGTCGCGCGCGACAGGCTGATGAACAGATAGAGGCAGCCGATGATCGCGATCGGCGCGGTCACCATGATCGCCGGCGTGCGGAACGGCCGCTTGCGGTGCGGATCGGTGCGGCGCAGCACCAGCACCGCGATCGACACAGCGGCGAAGGCGAACAGCGTGCCGGAGTTCGACACGTCTGCCAGCAGACCGACGGGGAAGAAGGCAGCGAACAGCGTCACGAAGATGCCGGTCAGCAGCGTGATGACGTGCGGCGTATGGAACTTCGGATGCACGCGCGAGAAGAATTCGGGCAGCAGGCCGTCGCGGCTCATCACGAAGAAGATGCGGGTCTGGCCGAACATCATCATCAGGATGACCGACGGCAGCGCGATGATTGCCGCAGCACCGACCAGCCAGCCGATGAACGGATAGCCCACCTGCTTCAGCGTCCAGGCCAGCGCTTCCTTCGAGCAGACAACGGCTGCTTCGTGGATTGCCTGACATGCCTGCGACAGGGCCGGCGTGCCCGGCGAGAGCGGGACCCCCGAGGGGCCGGAAACCGGCTGCGCGCCCACCGTGCCGATCACCCCGGCGGCGACGAGCAGGTAGAACAGGGTGCAAACGCCCAGGCTGCCGATCAGGCCGATCGGCATGTTGCGCTGCGGGTTCTTGGTCTCTTCCGCAGCGGTCGACACCGCATCGAAGCCGACATAGGCGAAGAAGATCGACGCAGCCGCGCCCGAAATGCCGGCAAAGCCGAGCGGGGCGAACGGCGTGAACTGGCCGGTCTTGATGACCGGGATGGTCAGCAAGACGAACATCGCCAGCGCGATCACCTTCACGCCCACCAGCACGGCGTTGACGGTCGCGCTTTCCTTGGTGCCCTTGATCAGCAGCGCCGTCACCACCGCCGCGATCAGCATCGCCGGCAGGTTGATCATGCCGCCGTCGAACGGACCACGCACCAGCGACAGCGGGATGGTGATATGGAAGCTGGAGTTGAGCCAGCCGATGAAATAGCCCGACCAGCCGACAGACACGGCGCCGGCCGCGATGGCATATTCGAGGATCAGCGCCCAGCCGACCATCCAGGCGACCAGTTCGCCCATTACCGCATAGCTATAGGTATAGGCTGAGCCCGACACCGGCACCATCGCCGCCATTTCGGCATAGCAGAGCGCCGCCACCGCACAGACGAAGCCGGCGATGACGAACGACAGCATCATGCCGGGGCCGGCCTTTTGCGCGGCTTCGGCGGTGAGCACGAAGATACCGGTACCGATCACGGCGCCGACGCCCAGCATGGTGAGCTGGAAGGCACCGAGCGAACGATGGAGCGATTTCTTTTCGGCTGTGGCCAGGATTGCATCGAGAGGCTTTACGCGCCCGAATATCATTGCATGGTCCCCTTCGCGGCGAGCGTTGCGCCGCCCCCTTTGGATCGAAAGGCGCGAGCCTAATCGCAAAAGCGGCGGGCGCAATCCCTTACGGCGTGGTTCGCGAAACAATATTACGCAGTTTTCCCCCGGCTCAGCGGGCCAGCATCGGCCCCAGCGGCTTGCCGGCGAAGATATGGACATGGAGGTGCGGCACCTCCTGATGCCCGTCCTGCCCGATATTGGCGAGCAGGCGATAGCCCGGCTCGACGAACCCCGCCGCCCGCGCCACCGCGCCGACCGCGCGGACGAAACCGGCGATTTCCACGTCGCTGGCGTTGGCCGAGAAATCGTCCCAGCTCACATACGGCCCCTTGGGGATCACCAAAATGTGGTGCGGCGCCTGCGGATTGATGTCGTGAAAGGCGAAGGCGAAATCGTCCTCATACACTTTCTTCGACGGAATCTCGCCGCGCAGGATCTTCGCGAAGACGTTCTGGTCGTCATAGGGAAGCGTGGGGTCGATCGGCATGATGGGCTCCGTGGTTTATATCCTCCCCGGGACGGGGAGGGCATCGCATCGCGCTCTCTTGCTCCCCTCCCTGCATTGCAGGGAGGGGCCGGGGGTGGGTCCGCCGCCGCCAGGCGGCGGGACTCGCTTTCCGTCGGGAGAGATTTTTCGGAGCGCGCAGACGCGCGCACCCACCCCCAACCCCTCCCTTGTCAGGGAGGGGAGCGAAAGAGCCAAATGTGGTCGCTCTCCCCGATCCGGGGAGGACCGAGGGGGAGCGGGTCTCACGCCCCGCGCGCCGCCTTTTCGGCGATGCCGGACACGCCCTCGCGGCGCGCCAGCTCCGCGCGGACATCGTCGAGGCTGAGCCCTGTGTCCGCCAGCAGCACCAGCAGGTGGAAGAGCAGGTCGGCCGATTCCTTCACCAGCTCGGCCTTGTCGTCCTGGATCGCGGCGATCACTGCCTCGGTCGCTTCCTCGCCCAGCTTCTGCGCGATCTTGGCGCGGCCGCGCGCCGTGAGCTTGGCGACATAGCTGGCCGCGGGGTCGCCGGTGCGGCGATCGCGGATCGTCTGTTCGAGCGTGTCGAGAATATCGGCCATGCGCTCCGGCTGCGGGAGCGGGGCGCCGCTGTCAATCCTGTCGGCGGCGGAAGCGCGCCCGCAACCGGCTGCGCACGAGCCAGATGCCGCCCGCCGAGCAGGCCGCCAGCGCCAGATCGGACAGCTCTGGCATCGATCGGTGCCCGGCCACGCCGGTATGCGCCGGTTCGTCGGCGGCCAGGGCGGGGGTGGCCAGGAGCAACAGGGGCAGAAGTGCGCGCATGGCCTTTTCATGCACCGGCGGCGGTTGGCGAAGGGTTAAGCGGCTTTCCCGCTTGCCCGAATCCGTGCGGCGGGGCAGCACCATCGCCATGGACGATCCGCAACCCGATCCCGCAGCACCCGGCGGGCTGGCCCGGCCTGTGTGGCTGGCGCTGGGATTCGTGTTCGTGGCGCTCGGCTTTATCGGCGCGCTGCTGCCGCTGATGCCGACGACGATCTTCCTGATCCTCGCCGCCGGCTGCTTCGCCCGATCCTCGCCGCGGCTGGAGGCATGGCTGCTCGGCCATCCGCGCTTCGGCCCGACGCTGGTGGCATGGCGCGAACAGGGCGCCATCCCGCTGAAGGGGAAGGTGCTGGCCTGTGCCGGCATGGCGCTCGGCTACGGCCTGTTCGCCTGGGGCGCGCGGCCGGGGCCGTGGCTGGCGGTCGGCGTGGCGGCGGCGATGCTGGGCTGTGCCTGGTATGTGCTGAGCCGGCCGACGGCGGTTTGATTGGCCGGGGCCTGCGGAAGCTGCGGCGGATGGCAGGACCGGGAGGAAATGCGCCGCGCCGGGGTGGTGACCGCCGGGCGAAGTTTAGGAAGTTTAGGCCCGGACGCATTTTGTCGGGGCTGGCAAAAGGCCGGCGGGGCGATGCGAAGTTTAGGAAGTTTAGGCCAAGTCGCGATCATCGGGCCTCATCCGCGAATTGCAACCCTGCCCACCAGCCGTCACCCCAGCGGACGCTGGGGTCTCCCGGGGGCTGGGCGAAAACGGAACGACGCTACTGCGGGAGATGCCAGCGTGCGCTGGCATGACGCGGGAGGATGGGGCGTCATCCATGCAGGCTGGTGTCGGGCCCGGCAAAGGGCTGCCGGGGCGATGCGAAGTTTAGGAAGTTTAGGCTCGTGGCGTTTACGCGCGCGCTGCCGCTGACATACAGGTCGATGCCGCAAAGCGTGCCGCTTCGCGGGCAGGAAGGTGTCACCAGACAGGATCAAAGAGCGGCCGTCTGAGGGCGGCATTTTCGGTACATATGGGGAACGATGCTGCGGACGCAAGGTGGCGACTGCTGTTCAAGGGGCGGGCGATGATCGCCGCGAATGCCGGAGCTGGGGCATCAGCCCCCAAAGCCCCGCCTACCCCCGAACCGGAATCCCCGCCGCCGCGAGCGCGGCATGCGCCTCGGCGATGGTCGCCTGGCCGAAGTGGAAGATCGACGCCGCCAGCACGGCCGAGGCATGGCCGTCGCGGATGCCTGCGACCAGATCGTCGAGCCCGCCGACGCCGCCCGAGGCGACCACCGGTATCGTCACCTGATCGGCGATGGTGCGGATCAGCGCGAGGTCATAGCCGTCGCGGGTGCCGTCGCGGTCCATCGAAGTGACGAGCAGCTCGCCCGCGCCCAGCGCGGCGAGGCGCAGCGCGTGCTCGACCGCGTCGATGCCGGTGGCGCGGCGGCCGCCATGGGTGAACACTTCCCAGCGGCCTTCCGCTGTTTGGCGCGCGTCGACCGAGGCGACGACGCACTGGCTGCCCATGCGGTCGGCGATCTCCGCGACCACTTCGGGCCGCGACACCGCGGCGCTGTTCACCGCGACCTTGTCCGCGCCGGCCAGCAGCAGCGCGCGCGCATCCTCGACGCTGCGCACGCCGCCGCCGACGGTGAGCGGCATGAAGCACACCTCGGCGGTGCGGCGCACCACGTCGAGGATCGTGCCGCGCGCCTCGTGGCTGGCGGTGATGTCGAGGAAGCAGAGCTCGTCGGCGCCCGCCGCGTCATAGGCGCGGGCCTGCTCGACCGGATCGCCGGCGTCGCGCAATTCGACGAAGTTCACGCCCTTGACGACGCGGCCGTTCGCCACGTCGAGGCAGGGGATGACGCGGGCGCGGACGGTCATGCGGGGGTCTCCGGCGCGGGGGGATTTCGATTTTCACGCGAAGGCGCGAAGGCGAAAAGAAGATTTGGTTCACGCGGAGGCGCGGAGACGCGGAGAGAGAAATGTGCCGCGACAGCGGCACTTTGATGCAGCACCTTCAGTGCGCTGAAAGGGGGAGTCTGGCCGCCATAGCCGCCGGCTGCAAAACCTCCGCGTCTCCGCGCCTCCGCGTGAACCAACCTTCTTTTCTTCGCGCCTTCGCGCCTTCGCGTGAAACTCATGCAGTCACCCGCCCGGCGGCAATCGCCTCGGCCAGGTCGAGGCGCCCGTCATAGAGTGCGCGGCCGGAGATGACGCCTTCGATGCCGTCGGCGACATGGCCGCGCAGCGCATGGATGTCGTGGATGTCGGTTACGCCGCCGCTGGCGATCACCGGGATCGACACCGCCTTGGCCAGCGCCACCGTCGCTTCGACATTGCAGCCCTTGAGCAGGCCGTCGCGGCCGACATCGGTGAAGAGCAGGGCGGCGACGCCGGCATCCTCGAACCGGCGGGCGAGATCGACGACGCTCACGTCCGACACATCGGCCCAGCCATGCGTGGCGACCATGCCGTCGCGCGCGTCGACGGCGACGACGATCTGGCCGGGATGGGCGCGGGCGGCTTCGCGGACGAGGTCCGGGTTTTCCAGCGCGGCGGTGCCGATCACGACGCGGGTGACGCCCATTTCCAGCCAGCGCTGGATCGACTCGCGGTTCCGGATGCCGCCGCCCAGCTGCACCTTGCCGCGGAACTTGGCGAGGATGTTGGCAACCGCGAGACCGTTCACCGATTCACCGGCAAAGGCGCCATCCAGATCGACGACATGCAACCATTCGGCGCCGGCTTTCGCAAACAGTTCGGCCTGGGCGGCAGGGTTGTCGCCGTAAACGGTGGCGCGGGCCATATCGCCTTCGGCAAGGCGGACGACCTGGCCGGCCTTGAGATCGATGGCGGGGAAAATGTGCAGGGTCATTGGCTGGTCCATGTCGGCGTGCCGTGTACCGGAACGCTGTCGTCTGCGTTCCCCTCCCGCTTGCGGGAGGGAGTATCGGGCGCGGCCATGCCCCCGGAATGGCCTGAACAGCGCGGGGCGCTGTTCACCCGATACTGGGAGGGGATGGAACCGAGCAGCGCTTCTACCACGTCAGTCCCTCCCCCGACCCCTCCCGCAAGCGGGAGGGGAGCGATGGTCGAGCGGGCTGCCCTCACGGCTTCCACGCCAGGAACCGCTCCAGCAGGGCGATGCCGTAGCGCTGGCTCTTTTCGGGATGGAATTGCAGGCCGACGATGTTGTCCCGCCCGATCGCCGCCGTCACCGGGCCGCCATGGTGGGTGGTCGCAAGCACCGCCTCGCCCTCGAACGCGAAGCTGTGGAGGAAATAGGCCTCGCCCGGCTCGATCAGCGGGTGATTGCCGGTCGGCACCACGTCGTTCCAGCCCATATGCGGCACGCGCAGGTCCGGCCCCGCGGGCAGGTGGCGCACGGTGCCGGGTATCCAGCCGAGGCCGGCATGGGTGCCGAGTTCCTCGCCCGTGGTCGCCAGCAACTGCATCCCCACGCACACGCCGAGGAACGGTACCGCGTCGCGCAGCACCCGCGTCTCCAGCGCATCAACCATCCCGGGGATCGCGCGCAGGCCGGCGGCGCACGCGCCGAACGCCCCCACGCCGGGTAGTACGATGCGCTCGGCGCGGAGGACTGCTTCCGGATCGGCCGTGACGGCGATGTCGGTGGCGCCGGCTGCCTTCAGCGCATTGTGCACCGAATGGAGGTTGCCCGCGCCATAATCGATCAGCGCAACGCTCACTGGCCGAGCGACTCCAGCCCCGGTGCGAGCACGCTGGGCGCGACTTCGATGAAGTCATAGCCGGCCGCACCGGCGGTCGCGAAAGGATCGGTCGCGGCCCAGGCCTTTACTTCGTCGAGCGCGCCGCGCGCGAAGAAGAAGCCGCCCGTCACCGGCACCTTCCGCCCCGCCACCAGCAGCCGGCCGTCGGCGACGCCCTGTTTCAGCCAGTCGAGATGCGCGGGGCGCAGCGCGTCGATTTCGGCAAGGTCGACCTTGTAGGTGAGCAGCACGAGGATCATCACAGCACTCCCTTGGTCGAGGGGATCACACCGGCCTTGCGCGGATCGATCTCCACTGCCTCGCGCAGCGCCCGGGCCAGGCCCTTGAACGCGGCTTCGGCGATATGGTGGTTGTTGCTGCCGTACAGCGTCTCGACATGCAGCGTCAGTCCGGCGGTCTGGGCGAAGCTGTGGAACCAGTGCTCGAACATCTCGGTGTCCATCTCGCCCAGCTTCTTCTGGGAGAATTCGGTCTTCCACACGAGATAGGGGCGGCCGGAAATGTCGAGCGCCACCCGGGTCAGCGTCTCGTCCATCGGCGACAGCGCATCGGCATAGCGGCGGATGCCCTTTTTGTCGCCGAGCGCCTTCGCAACCGCCTCTCCGATCGCAAGGCCGGTGTCCTCGACCGTGTGATGCTGGTCGATATGCAGATCGCCGACGGTCTTCACCTCCATGTCGATCAGCGAATGGCGGCTGAGCTGTTCGAGCATATGGTCGAAAAAGCCGATGCCGGTGCTGATGGAATAGACGCCGGTGCCGTCGAGATTGACGGTGACGTCGATCGAGGTTTCGCTCGTCTTGCGGCTGATCGTCGCGGTGCGCATGGGGGTGCACATAACGCGCGCTGCGTCGCATGCAATCTTGACCGCAATTTTCCAGCCGCTACCCAGAGGGCATGACTGGCGATGTGCCCGATAGTTTGATTCCGTACGACGAGATCGTGCAGGAGGCCCTGCGCGCCGTTGTGGGCCGCGTTCTCGGCTCGGTGGCGCAAACCGGCGGCCTGCCGGGCGCGCACCATTTCTACATCACCTTCAAGACCCAGGCGCCGGGGGTCGACATCCCCAAGCGGCTGATCGAGCGTTTCCCCGACGAAATGACGATCGTGCTGCAGCACCGCTTCTGGGATCTGACGGTCGACGACCGCAAATTTTCGGTCGGGCTGAGCTTCAACCAGATTCCCTCGATCCTGACGATCCCGTTCGCGGCGATCACCGGATTCCACGATCCGGCGGTCAATTTCGACCTGCGTTTCCAGGCGCAGGAAGGCCCCGAAGACCCCGAGCCGCATGACGAAGCCGAAAATGACGGCCTGTCGGCGGTGAAGCCGGCGGATGACGGCTCCAACGTCGTCTCGGTGGACTTCAAGCGGAAGAAATAAGCCGGTTTCTCAGAACGCCAGCCGTGCGCGGGCGACCAGCCGGTCGCCGGCATGGCCTGCGTCGGCATAGGGCGAGCGCGCGGCGCCTTCGCGGATGTCGGTGCCGGTATAGGTGATCCCCAGCGTCAGCGCGTCCTTGGTCCGCTCGATGCCCAGATGCCAGTCGCTATAGCTGCCGGTCGGCCGCAGCCGGGCGGAACGGGGGCCGTCCGAATCGCCCCAGCTATGCCCGGCGCCGCCGCGCACCGTGAAGGCGGTGCCGGGAATCCCGACATTGCCGTTCGCATAGGCATAGGCATTGTCGCCGCCGATCGCGCTTTGCGGCGGGGCGTAGGTAAGGCCGGCCTCAAGCTGCGCAGGGCCGAGCGAAAAGCCGCCGCTGGCGCCGACTTCGCCATAATCCATCCGCCCGCGTGCGCCCGTGAAGACATGGCCCAGCAGATAGCCGCGCAGCTCCAGGCCACCGGCGCGGAAGGCGCGGCCCAGCTCGACATCGGCAACCGCATCGGCACCGGCGCTTCGCACCGAGCTGCGGGTAGCGGCGATTCGGCCAGACAGGTCGAAGCCGGCCAGCGACGCGGACGCATCTGCCGAGGCGGAAACCTTGCCTTCGCTCCAGCTGATACCGCGGCGATTTTCGTCGCTGGCGATTTCCACCCCGCCGGTGGCGGACTGGGCGTGGGCAAGGGTGGGGGCGAGGGTCGGGGCAAGCACGCCCGCCAGCAGCGTGGCGGCGAAGGCGGAGACGCGCCGGGCGGCGCGCGCCCGGTCAGGGGCTTGGCTGTTCTGCATCGATATGTTTCCTGCGGATGCCCCTGCCTGTTTGCGGCCGGTGGCGTGGCTGCTCTAGCGCGTCCGGCGGGCCGGGCAAGTTATCAAATGTTTCCGGCGCTTAGTCGACTTCGATCCATCCGGGCTTGGCGAAGCGGGACTTTTGCTCCTACAGCCGCGCCAAATCATCCCGGAGGATCCTGTGACTCAGACCACCCGTACCGAAACCGACTCGATCGGCGCGATCGAAGTTCCCGCCGACGCCTATTGGGGCGCGCAGACCCAGCGCTCGATCGAGAATTTCCCGTTCGGCGCGCAGGAGCGGATGCCGATCGGCATCGTCCATGCCCAGGCGATCGTGAAGCAGGCGGCGGCGCGGGTGAATGTGAAGCACGGGCTCGACCCCAAGATCGCCGAGGTGATCGATCAGGTCGCGCAGGAAGTGATCGACGGCAAGCTCGACGACCAGTTCCCGCTGGTGATCTGGCAGACCGGCAGCGGCACCCAGACGAACATGAACGTCAACGAAGTGATCGCCGGCCGTGCGAACGAGATCCTGACCGGCAAGCGCGGCGGCAAGTCGCCGATCCACCCGAACGACCATGTCAACATGGCGCAGTCGTCGAACGACAGCTTCCCGACCGCGCTGCACATCGCCGCGGCGCGCGCCGTGACGCTGCAGCTCTATCCGGCGCTTGAGCGGCTGCACGGCGCGCTCGACAAGAAGGCGAAGGATTGGGACCATATCGTCAAGATCGGCCGCACCCATTTGCAGGACGCGACGCCGCTGACGCTGGGCCAGGAATTTTCGGGCTATGCCGCGATGCTCGCCTCGGCGCGGGCGCGGTTCCAGAGCGTGCTGGAAATCGACATCTTCAAGCTGGCGCTGGGCGGCACCGCCGTCGGCACCGGGCTCAACTCGCCGCCCAACTATGCCGAGGATGTCGCGGCGGAAATCGCGAAGATCACCGGCCTGCCGTTCGTCACCGCGCCGAACAAGTTCGAATCGCTGGCGACCAAGGACCAGCTGGTCAACCTGTCGGGCACCTGCAACACGCTGGCGGTGTCGCTGACCAAGATCGCCAACGACATCCGCCTGCTGGGCTCCGGCCCGCGCTCGGGCCTGGGCGAGCTGGAACTGCCGGCAAACGAGCCGGGCAGCTCGATCATGCCGGGCAAGGTGAACCCGACCCAGTGCGAGATGCTGACGATGGTCGCTGGCCAGGTGATCGGCAACCACGTGGCCGTCACCGTGGGCGGCATGCAAGGCCATATGGAGCTCAACGTGTTCAAGCCGCTGATCGGCTCGAACGTGCTGCGCTCGATCACGCTGATGGCGACCGGCATGGAAAGCTTTGCTGAACGCACTGTTGACGGGCTGAAGGCGAACGAGAAGCAGATCGCCGACCTCGTCAACCGCTCGCTGATGCTGGTGACGGCGCTGGCGCCGGCGATCGGCTATGACAATGCCGCCAAGATCGCCAAGAACGCGCATGAAAAGGGCCTGACGCTGAAGGAATCGGGTCTGGCGCTGGGCCTGGTCGATGAAGCGACGTTCGACCAGTATGTCCGGCCGGAGACGATGGTCGGCCGCTGAGCCTGTCCCTATCCAGCCGTCATGCCAGCGCAAGCTGGCATCTCCCGCAGCAGCGCTGCGACGTAGCCGTCTGGCCGCAGGAGACCCCAGCGTTCGCTGGGGTGACGGTTTGTGGATAGAGGGGGTTTTCGGAACCCGCAGCGCATATCCGCCGTTGAGCATCCAAAAGGAGACTGGGATGATCGGCAAGGCAATTGCGGGCTGGATCGGCAGCAGCATCGACCGGCGCGACGGTGAGGGCGGCGCGATGGGGGCGGTGATCGGCATCGCCACCTGGGAAGTTGCCAAGCGAGTCGTGCCGGCGGCGCTGGTGCTGGGCGCCGGTGCGGCGGGCGCATTGTACCTGAAGCGCAAGCTCGACGGCACCGCCTGACACTTTCTGCCGCGCGCCGTGGTGGCGCCTTAGGCTTGACGTGCGCCCCGCACCCAAGCCAAAGGCGCCCATGGCCGATCATCACGAACACGACCCGCATGGCTTTCGGCGCCGCGGGGTTCTCTTCGTCCTTTCCTCGCCATCGGGTGCGGGCAAGTCGACGATTGCGCGCAAGCTGCTCGCTGCCGAACCCGATCTTGCCGTCTCCGTATCGGTAACGACGCGCCCGCCGCGTCCCGGCGAAGTGAACGGCGTCGACTATACGTTCGTCAGCGTCGACCAGTTCCGCGAGATGGTGTCGCAGCACCATTTCATCGAATGGGCGCACGTCTTCCAGCATCGCTATGGCACGCCCAAGGGCCCCGTGGATGCGGTGCTGGCAACCGGCCGCGACATGTTGTTCGACATCGACTGGCAGGGCGCGCAGCAGCTCTATCAGACGATGGGTGGCGACGTGGTGCGCGTGTTCATCCTGCCGCCGTCCATGGCCGAACTGCACCGCCGGCTGGAAGGCCGCGCGACCGACAGCAGCGAGGTGATCGCCCACCGCATGGCCCGCGCCGCCAACGAAGTGAGCCACTGGGACGGCTATGACTATGTGCTGGTCAACGACGATGCGGACCGCTGCTTCGAGGCAGTGCACACGATCCTGAAGGCCGAACGGCTGAAGCGCTCGCGCCAGACCGGCCTGATCGGCTTCATCCGCGGATTGATGAAGCGCGGCGACCCGACCGGGGAAGCAGAGGTTTTGTAAGGGGCAGCTTGCGAAGCGCTGATCGCCCTCCGCAAGCCGTCACCCCAGCGCAGGCTGGGGTCTTTGTGGGACTTGGTTGTTACGGTGAAGCGCTCTGCGGGAGATGCCAGCGTTCGCTGGCATGACGGTTCTTTATGGGATGAAGGCTAATACGCGATCTGGTCGAACAGATCGTCCCAATTCGGATTCGTAGCCTCGATCAGTTCCACCTTCCATGCGCGTTTCCACGCTTTGAGCGCCTTTTCGCGACGGATCGCGTCTTCTATACGGTCGTGCGGTTCGGCGAGCACGAGGCGCGTCAGACCATATTTGCGGCAAAAGGCAGAGCCGACGTCGCGTCGGTGCTGGTCGACGCGCTGGGCGAGGTTGGCCGTGACACCGGTATAGAGGACGCCATCCGGCTTGTTCGTCATGATGTAGGTCCAGCCACCGGGCATGGCAGGAAGCTAGCGCGCGAGTGCGATATCGCCAACCCCTTCACACACACCGTCACCCCGGCGCCAACTGGCATCTTTTCGGGACTGGGCGGGCACGGCGCAGCGCTGCTGTGAGAGATGCCAGCGTTCGCTGGCATGACGGCGTGTATGGAAAGGTGGATTGGGCTATGCCGCGAGCAACCCCAGAAACCGTGCCCCAGCATCGAAGTCCGCGCGCCGGACGGCTCGGGCACGGGTGGCGAGTTCGTCTTCGCCCCATTGTTCGGCCTGCCAGTCCTCGTCGAGCTGGGCGGCGCGCCACACGGCTTCGCGGTCGGCGGCGCCCTCAAGCAGTGCCAGCGATGCGACGAGCGAGCCGGTGATCGTCACCAGCGGCGACAGGCCGGCGAGGCGGAAGGGGTCGAGTGCTGCGACCGCTTCGTTCAGCCGGGCGATCGTTGCCGGCGGCTGAGGCCGGTGCATGATGCCGGCGACAGTCTCGAAATGCACGTCGTAGCGGCCCCGCGCCCAGTCGAGCAGCGGATCCCAGTGTGCGGCCTGGCGCGCGACCAGCGGATCGGGCGAATCGGCGCGGTAGCAGAGCAGGTCGCTCTCGCCATAGCTGGCGAGGTCAGCGGCGAAGGTGGCGGCGTTGGGGGCGATCTGGTCGATCGCGGCATTGGCCAGCCCGGTCAGCGGCATGGTACGCGGGTCGACTTGCTCGCCGACGCTGCGCCATTCCTCGGCCACTGCCGCAGCCAGTTGCGGCGTCGGCAGCGCCAGCGGCGCGCGGGCAGGGGTGCGGACGGGGCGACCGTCGAGTGCAATCGTGTCGCCTTCGACAGCGACGTCTTTCCAGAACCGTTTCATGCTTCGGGCGGAGTCCTCCAGCGGCGGGCGAGCATGCGGGGAATCGCTGCCATCACCCAGAGCGAGGCGAGCAGCAACGTGCCGCCCAGCATGGTCAGCTCGGTCGTATGGGCGCGCCCGGCGATCAGCAGGCCGAGCACCGCGCCGGCCACGCCTACCAGATTGGCGGCCATCATCAGGAAATAGCGATTGCGCGCCACGCGATCGGTGTCGGTCATAAGGCCTCCAGATGCGGCGGGATGTCCGACGCATGCTCCACGACCCGCACCGCGCCGGCCGCGTGCAGATCATGGGGAGTGTGGTAGCCCCATGCAACACCCAGGGGGTGCGCTCCCGCCGCGACCGCCATCGCCATGTCGAAACTGGTATCGCCGATCATCACCGTGGTTTCGGGCGCAGCGCCCGCTTCGGCGATCGCGGCCTCGATCATTGACGGGTGGGGTTTAGACGGATGGCGATCGGCGGTCTGGAGCGTGACGAAGCGCTGGCGCAGGCCGTGCGCCTCGAGCACCCGGAGCAGCCCGCGATCCGACTTGCCGGTGGCGACGCCGAGCAGCCAGCCATTGGCGTCGAGTGTTTCGATGCTTTCGAGGATGCCGTCATAAAGCGGCTCGTCTTCGATATGGCCGGCGGTGCGCAGGGTGAAATAGGCCTGTTTATAGGCCTCTGCCATGTGGCGGTGGAGCGTGTCCTCGGCTTCGGGCAAGAGTGTGGCGATCGCCTCGACCAGGCTGAGGCCGACGATCCGGCGGATCGCGGCGCGGGCGGGGGGATCGAGCTTCTGCGCGGTGAAGCAATGCTCCATGGCGAGGCAGATGCTCGCCTGGCTGTCGACCAGCGTACCGTCGCAATCGAACAGGGCGAGGCGGTTCATTGGAGGCCCGTCACTGGCAGCAGGCGCACCCCTCCCGCTTGCGGGAGGGGAGTGTAGAAGGAAGCCGTTCGAGCACTACTTCTTCGTCCCCCGGCCGCGACGTTCGCCGCGGCGTTCCTTGCGGATCGTCTTGGCGTGGGCCTTGGCCTTTTGCTTCTGCATCTCGCGCGTCAGCGGCGGCGGGCCTTCGTCGAGCTTCAGCGCGTCGCCGACCGCCTGATCGAAGCCAAGCGTGTGCATCGATTCGGCGAAATGGTGCGGCAGCTCTGCGCGCACGTCGAGCTTGCCGCCATCGGGATGGTCGATGCGGATGCGGCGCGCGTGGAGGTGCATCTTGCGGCTGATCCCGCCGGTGAGGAACGCCTCCTGCAGCCCGTATTTGCCGTCGCCGACGATCGGATGGCCGATTGCCGCCATATGGACGCGCAACTGATGGGTGCGGCCGGTGAACGGCTGGAGTTCGACCCAGGCGGCGCGGTTTCCGGCGCGCTCGATCACGCGGTAGCGGGTGCGGGCGGGCTGGCCCTCTTCCTCATCGACCTGCATCTTCTCTCCGCCGGTGCCGGGCTGCTTGCCGATCGGCAGCTCGATGAAGCCGTCCTCGATGTCGGGAACGCCGATCACCAGCGCCCAATAGATTTTGCGCGCGGTGCGGCTGGAAAAGCTCTTCGAAAAGAACGCCGCCGCGCGGGCCGAACGCGCGATCAGCAGCGCGCCCGAGGTGTCCTTGTCGAGCCGGTGGACCAGCTTGGGCCGGCCTTCCGCCTCGAACTGGAGCGCGTCGAGCAGGCCGTCGACATGCTCGAACGTCTTGGTGCCGCCCTGGGTGGCGAGGCCGGGGGGTTTGTTGAGGACGATCGCGGCGGCGTCGCGGTGGATCACCATCGACTGCGCCAGCTCGGTCTGTTCGGCGCTGAGCGGCGGGCGGTTCGACTTCGGACGCGCGGCTGCGGCCGGCTTGGGGGCCTCCGCCGGGGGGACGCGGATCGTCTGGCCCTCGGCGATGCGGTCGCCCGGCGTCGCGCGCGCGCCGTCGACGCGGAGCTGGCCGGTGCGCGCCCAGCGCGACACGATGTTGAAGCTCACATCGGGCAAGTGCCGCTTGAACCAGCGATCGAGCCGGATGCCGTCATCGTCGAGGCCGACGACGAACTGGCGGACGTCGTTCTCGCCGCTCATGCCGTCACCTCACGGATCAGCCAGACGGCTGCGACAAGCGCCAGCAGCGCGCCGACCACCGAGACCAGCACATAGCCAAGCGCCATCAGTAGCGCGCCGCGCTCGATCAGGTTGAAGGTGTCGAGCGAAAAGGCGGAGAAGGTTGTGAAGCCGCCGAGCACGCCGACGCCCAGCAACAGCCGCCATTGCTCGCCGCCCTCGTCGAACCGGCTGAGCAGCGCGCCTAGCAATCCCATCAGGAAGCCGCCGAGGACGTTCACCGTCAGCGTGCCCCAGGGATAGTCGACACCGCCGATCGCGATGGTGGCGCGGCCGACCAGATAGCGCGCAGCGGAGCCGAGCGCGCCGCCGAGCATGACAAGAAGAAGATTGGGCATGCCGCGACCTAGCGCGGTTTGGCGCAGAGGGAAACCGCTGGCGGGCAGTCCGGCCCGCTTAGCCGCCGTTGTTGGCGATCAGGTCCATGTCCGTGCCGCCGTCCTTGCGCGGCTCGAGATAAAGGACATAGGCGCCGCCGTCGCGATCGCGGGTGCCGCCCAATATGTGCTGCTGACCGTCGACCAGATGTTCGGCTGAATAGCCGGCGCGCACCGCCCGGGTATAATACCAGTCGACCATCGCCTGCATCGGCAGCGTCGTGGAGAAGCTGACAACGCGGATGCGACAGCTCCCGCCGTCGCTGCCGGCGGCTTCGCTGACATGCGCCTGGGGATGGAGCGGCAGGTCTGGCGGCAGCTTCTGCGCCCAGCCGGCCGAATAGGTGATCGCGGCGCAGGCCTTGCCCCCAAGGCCCTTTTGCCGTTCGGCCAGAGCTCCGAGCGTGACCGATTCCCGCGCTGCGGCGCACTGGCTGCAGCCTTTGGGCGCGGGCTGGGGTGCAGGCGCGTGGAGCAAGTCGCGTTCGATGGCAGGAGCGCCGTTCTTTGCGACATCATCGGCAGGAACGCCTGCAGAATAGGGCTGGGTCGGCGGCCGCACCGCATCGCCATTGGCCTGCCGGCTGAGTTGCGGATCAACCATGATCTGGTCCTGCAGCGCGGCGGTGAGCGCGGGGTCGGCGGCGTTGGCGGCGTCGCCATTGTCGGCAGGCGCGGGGCCTTCGCCGCAGGCAGTCAGGCTCAGCGGGAGCAGCAGCAGCAGCGGCAGGAAGAAGCGGCGGGCCATCGGCATTGTCCTTCGGGATCCTCGTCGCGGGATGCCGAAGGAAGGTTAAGGAAGCGTTGGGCACACCGAAGCGTTATATCTTGATAACACACCTGGCGGGGCCTATATCGCTACCATGTTCAATGCGATCTCGCTGCTGATCGGGCTGGTGGCGCTGCCCTTTGCGCTGGTGGGGATCATTCCGTTCCCCTTCCTGCCGCTGACCAACTGGGTGGCGTTTCCGATTGCCATTGTCGGGGCGGTGTTCGGCTTGATTTCGCGCGGGACGGCGGGGCGCAACCTGAACCTGCTGATCCTGATCGTCAGTGGCGCGCGGCTGATGCTGACCGGCGGCATCATCTGAAAGCGCCGGGCGCGCGCGGCGCCCGGCACCTGTTCTTATCAGCGGCAGCGGATGTTGCCGCGGTCCACCGAATGGCCGATCGCAGCACCTGCAGCTGCGCCCAGCACGGTGCCCAGCGTGGCATTGCCGCCCGACGACAGGGCATTGCCGAACAGACCGCCGGCCACGCCGCCGACGATCAGGCCCGTGGTGCCATCCGAGCGGCGGCAATAATAGCGGCCGTCGCGGCCGCGGTAGATGCGGTCGTTCCGCGTCAGGCGACGCTCGCGATAATATCGGCCGTCGCGATAATAATCGTCGGCCCAATATTGCCGCGCACCTGGCGCGGGGCGGTTATAATCATACTGGCGCCAGCGGCGCCAATCGCCGTCGCGATAGTCCCGGTGGTCCCGATGATCACGGTCCTGCCAGCCGTCACGGTCGCGATAGTCCTGGGCCATGGCCGGCACTGCCGGCGCGGTGAGCGCCGCAGCGGCGGCGGCGATGAGCAGCATGCGCATCGAATCAACTCCTCGTCGTTATCGATGCGCGCCGAACGCCCCGCCGCCGCGTAGGGTTGCGTGAACCGCGAACTACGCCCGGTTCAGCGCACGTCCATCTGCGCGATCCGGGTGTCGCCCGAATAGGCGAACAACAGATCGCTGCCGACTTCGGAGTGCAGTTCGACATGACCGGTCAGCGTGAGGCATTCGCCGGCCTTGAAGGCGATCCCGTCGGCCACGCCTTCGCCGCGCACCGGGATCAGC
Source organism: Sphingomonas sp. DMC8 (assembly GCF_056314185.1). Taxonomy (NCBI): domain Bacteria; kingdom Pseudomonadati; phylum Pseudomonadota; class Alphaproteobacteria; order Sphingomonadales; family Sphingomonadaceae; genus Sphingomonas; species Sphingomonas sp. DMC8. The sequence continues at coordinate 519,925 of NZ_JBQUYV010000001.1, forward strand.
CAGCCGGTCACACCGTCGGGCATGTCGAAGCGCCGATGGCCGCCTTCCCAGCGTTCGAGCACGAATTTCGGCCCTTCCACCAGAATCGTGCGGTCGTCGGACACCTTGCCCGGCATCGGATGGGGGACGAAAGGCACCGGGTCGGACACTGCGATGCCCTCGTCCAGATGCAGCTCGCGCGGGCGGCCATAATCATAGAGTCGATAGGTCGTCTCGCTGTTCTGCTGCACTTCGATCAGCGTGATTCCCGCGCCGATCGCGTGCACCGTGCCCGAGGCCGAATAGAAAAAGTCACCTGCCTTGACCGGCTTCCAGTCGAGCAGATGTTCGATCGAGCCGTCGAGCGCGGCGGCGCGCAGCGCCTCGCGTTCCACCGGCGCCCTGGTGCCCAACGCGATGGTCGAATCGGGCTCGGCGTCGAGGATGATCCAGCATTCATCCTTGCCGCGCGGCAGGCCCACCGCCTGCGCCTGTTCGTCGTTCGGGTGCACCTGCACCGACAATTTCTCGCTGGTGAACAGATACTTGATCAGCAAATCCGGGGTGCTGTCGCCGGGCGTCTGGAACCAGATTTCGCCGACCGGTTCGCCATCGGCGGCGGGATCGACGAAGCCCGGCCACAGCGTGTGGCGGCCCCAAGGTTTTTCGACGCGATGCGTGGCGAGAAGCGTGGCGGGCATGGGGTCTCTCTGACTGGAAAGCGGTTACTAGGATGAAATGCCTGTGGCCCGATCTGCGATCCGCCGCAATCCCGCCCCGAAAAGGATTGTTTGACGCCATGCCCCTGCGCTAAGCCCGCGAGCCTATGCGTATCTCCATGCCTCGCGCGGCCGCGCTCGCGCTCCTCCCGGTGCTCGCCCTTTCCGTCGCCGGCTGCGCCAAGCGCTCGGCCAAGGATCTGCCCTATGTCGCCCGCGACGTGGGCACGCTCTACAGCGCGGCGAAGCAGAAGCTCGACCAGCACCAATACAAGCTGGCTGCCGCGCTGTTCGACGAAGTCGAACGCCAGCACCCCTATTCGGTGTGGGCGCGTCGCGCGCAGCTGATGGGTGCGTTCAGCTATTATCTGAACCGCGACTATCCCGAGGCGATCTCTTCCGCACAGCGCTTCCTGGCGGTCCACCCTGGCAACCGCGACGCCCCCTATGCCTATTATCTGATCGGCATTTCCTATTACGAGCAGATCAGCGACGTTACTCGCGACCAGAAGATCACCCAGCAGGCGCTCGATTCGCTGGGCGAACTGATGCGGCGTTATCCCAATTCGCGATATGCGGCCGATGCACGGCTGAAGATGGATCTGGTGCGCGATCACCTGGGCGGCAAGGAAATGGAAGTCGGCCGTTTCTATGAAGTGCGCGGCCAGTGGCTGGCGGCTGCGCTGCGCTTCCGCACGGTGGTCGACCAGTATCAGATGACCACGCACGTGCCCGAGGCGCTGATGCGGCTGACCGAATGCTATCTGGCGCTGGGCGTGCCCGAGGAAGCGGAAAAGGCGGCGGCCGTGCTGGGTGCCAACTATCCGGGTACCGACTGGTACAAGCACGCCTATGACCTGATCCAGAAGAACAAGGACAAGGTTGCGGCGGAAACCAAGCCCAAGGCCTGATTTCGCCGCTTCCGTTCCGGCCTTGTTCCTGCGATAGGAGGCGCTGATGCTGACCGCGCTTTCCATTCGCGACGTGGTATTGATCGAGGCGCTGGACCTGGAGTTCGGCGAAGGGCTTGGCGTGCTGACCGGGGAAACCGGCGCGGGCAAGTCGATCCTGCTCGACGCGCTGGGGCTGGCGCTGGGGGCGCGCGCCGATAGTGGTCTGGTGCGCCACGGCGCCGCACAGGCGCTGGTGGTGGCGAGTTTCGCGTCGCCCGCCGCCGACGGCGAGATCGCCAGTCTGTTCGCCCAGAACGGCATGGAGCTGGAGCCGGGCGAACCGCTGCTGATCCGCCGGATCGTCAAGGCCGATGGCGGCAGCCGCGCGTTCCTCAACGACCAGCCGGCATCAGCGGGACTGTTGCGCGAACTGGCGCCGCACCTCGTGGAAATTCACGGCCAGCATGACGATCGCGGGCTGCTGAACCCGCGTGGCCACCGCGCCTTGCTCGATGCGTTCGGGCGGTGCGATGCCGGGCCGGTCGCGGTAGCGCACCGGGCATGGCGCGCGGCGGAAGATGCGCTGGCGGTCGCACGCGCCGAGCAGGAGACCGCCGAGCGGGACCGCGAATGGCTGGAACATGCCGTCGCCGAACTCGTCGCTTTGGCGCCGGAAGAAGGCGAGGAGGAACGCCTCGCCGAGCGCCGCGCGACGATGCAGCGCGGAGAGAAGATCGCCACCGACCTGCAGGCGATCGCCGATTTGCTCGACGGCTCCGACGGCGGGCTCGCCCGGCTGCGCCAGGCGGCACGGATTCTGGAGCGCGTGTCGGACGACCATGCAGATCTGGCCGAGGCGCTGGAAGCGATCGACCGCGCGATCGGCGAAGGCAGCGAGGCACAGGCGCGCGTCGACAGCGCCGCCGAGGCGCTTGCCTTTGATCCGGCAGCGCTGGAGGCCGACGAGGCACGGCTGTTTGATCTGCGCGGTCTGGCGCGCAAGCACCGGGTACAGCCCGACGAATTGCCCGCGCTCCAGGCCGAACTGGCGGCACGGCTGGAGCGCGTGACGAGCGGCGGGGCGGGTATCGCCCGGCTGGAGGCAGCAGCGGCGGAAGCGCACCATGTCTATCGCGAGGCAGCACGCACCCTGTCCGCGGCACGGACGCTGGCGGCGGCGCGGCTCGATTCGGCGGTGGCGACCGAGCTGAAGCCGTTGAAGCTCGATGCCGCGCGTTTCCGCACCGTCGTCGAACCGCTCGACGAAGGCCAATGGACGTCTGCGGGCATGGACCGGGTGGAGTTCGAAGTCTCGACCAATCCTGGCGCCCCCTTTGCGCCGCTGATCAAGATCGCCAGCGGCGGCGAGCTTTCGCGCTTCATCCTGGCGTTGAAAGTCGCGCTGGCCGAAGAGGGCGGGGCGCACACGCTGATCTTCGACGAGATCGACCGCGGCGTCGGCGGTGCGGTAGCCGATGCGATCGGCGAGCGGCTGGCGCGCCTGGCCGATCGGTCGCAACTGCTGGTGGTGACGCACAGTCCGCAGGTCGCGGCGCGCGGCCGTCGCCACTTGCTGATCGCCAAGAGCCATGACGGGCTGGTCACGCGCACCGGGGTGACGCCGCTCACGCCCGAGCAGCGGCGCGAGGAAATTGCGCGGATGCTGTCCGGTGCAGAGATTACCCCGGAGGCGCGGGCGCAGGCGGAACGGTTGCTCGTCGCCTGAACCTGAACGAACCGCGCGCGCCTGCGACAATCGGTGACAGAAAATCGGCATTCCTGCCAAAGCGTTGCGACAGCCCGCAGCGATAACGGCACTCGACCGTTGGGAACGGTCCAGTTTTTTTGGAGGAGTGCCATCATGAAGAAGATTCAGCTGATCGTCGCCAGCCTGGGTATCGCCGTCAGCGCCGTTCCGGCCGCGATCGCCGCGCCCGCGCCCTATCAGGCCGGCTGGCAGAGCATCAGCGGCCGCGAGGGTGCACTGAGCGCGCGGATCGACCAAGGCGTCCGTTCGGGTGCGCTGAGCCCCCGTGAGGCGCGGTCGCTGCGCGCCGAACTTCGCTCGATCGAGCGGCGTGAAGATGCCTATCGCCGTTCGCGGCCCGGCCTGACGCCCGCCGAGCGCCGTGACCTTGATCGCCGCTTCGATCGCCTGGCGGCACGGGTCCATTTCGAAAAGCATGACGGCGATTACCGCCGCCGCTGAGGCGGGGGAGGTAAACCACTAAGTTCCCCTCCCTGAAAAGGGAGGGGAGCGAAAGGGCAATCACTCCTGCGCCCAATCAGCGGAGCGGCTTGCCGCTGTCCTTCCATTTGTCGAGAATCTGCGACTCTCCCGCTGCCGCGGTATAATCGCGGGTCGGCGTGCCGCTTTCGGCATGATCGGGCTGGATCGCGCTGCGCGGTGCAGGTGCGGGCGTCGGCGCCGGCCGGTCGGTCTGCGCCACCACCAGTGCGGGAAGCGGGGCAGCTGGCTGAACCGGCGGCTCGGCCGGCAGATGCGGTCCCGGCACCGGCTCGTTGCCGCGATAAACGCGGCTGAACGCCGCCGGTGTGCCCCACCAGCCTTTCCAGCGGTGGAAGAAATGGGCGCCGAACGCGCCGGTCATCACCAGCGTGCGGTTCCAGGACGGCGTTACGGCATAGCTATGGTAATGCGTCGCTTCGCCGACCGGCGCGAATACTGCGCCGGCCAGCGCAGCGGCAGCAACGCGCTGCGCCCTTGTCCAGAACGCACGGGAAGGCTGGCCGCGCAGCATCGACCCGTTACAGGCGAAGCTGAACTGACAGCCATGCTGTTCCGAACCCTGGAACACCACACCACAGACGGTGCCGGGGAAGGCGGGATGGCGAACCCGATTGAGCACCACCTGCGCCACGGCGCGCTGGCCGTCGTCAGGTTCGGTCGCTGCTTCGTAATAGACGGCGTCGGTCAGGCAGGTCAGCGCGCGGCTGCGATCGAGTGCGGAGCCCCGGAACATGAACGGAGCGGCGGCGTGGATCGTGGCGTCGCCAATCGCGGCATCGGGGACCGGCTGTTCGGGTAGCGCCGTGGTGCCGGTGCTGCCGGTGGTTGATGCGACTTCGTCGGCTACGGCAGTATATGCCGCGGCGCCGGGGAAATGGTCTTCGCTTTCATAGCTGTCGCGCGGCGCGGGGGTAGGGCGTGCAGCCGGGGCGGGGCCGATCGACCAGGCCCGCGGCATCGCGCCGATGCCGACCAGCGACGCGACGATCGCCGCAGCGACTCCGCGTGCCTGCATCCGCCCGAGTTTTCGCCAGACCAACCTGTGCCCTCCGCCTGAAGCGCGCCTGCGCCAATCGATCCGGCGGGCCGGAGCGCCCCCCGAATCGGGACCGTCCCCCGGCGTAACAGTGGAAGGTTAAGGCAACTTCTCGGTGTCAGCCCTGCCGTGCGACGCGTTGCACGGCCAGGCGCCACAAGGGGATTGTCGTCAACGCAATCTGTGCGGCCGGCGGGATGACCAGCGCGACGATGAAAGCGCTGCCCGTGCCGAGCAGCACAGCAATCCCGCGCTGGCGGATCACGATACGGTGCGCTTCCGGTATCCGCTCGCCGACCACCGGCGGGGAGGTGGCGATACGCTGCACCCAGATATTCAGCACGGCGATCCAGACAAGCCAGCCGCAATAGAGCGCTGCCGGCACGCGATGCCCATAATATTCGGACGAAAAGGCCGTGAAGAAGGGCGTCGCCGCGATGGCGCTGAGCATCAGCAGGTTCGGACCGATCAGCCGCGACGACCAGTGGCGCGCGCAATCGAACGCGCGGTGATGCCCCGCCCAGAACGCGCCGATCACGAAGAAAGACACGAAGAAGCTGAGGAACTCGATCGACATGTCCCCGAGCGCGTTCAGAAAGGCGGCGTCGCTATAGGGCGGGCCGATCTTCGGCACATGGATTTCGATCACCAGCAGCGTGATCGCGATCGCGAACACTGCGTCGGAGAAAAAGATCAATCGCTCCAGCGCATGGCCCGGGCCATGCGATTCGGGCGGATGCGTGCTTTGCATGATCCGGATGCCCCCTTGCTACCGGCCGCGCCTTCGGGATTTCAGCTGTCGGTCTTGGGCGGCGTTTTGCGCGGTGCGCGCGGCTTCGGCGTGGTGGCCTCGCCAGCGGGCTTGCGCACGCGCCGGGTCGCGGGTTTTGCCGCTGCAGCAGGAACGACGGGCGCCGCCGCCGCGACGGACGTTGCGGCCTTGCGCACGCGCTTGACCGCCGGCTTGGCGGCAGTCGTGGCGGGTGCGGGCTTTGTCGCCGGGGCCGGGGCGGGCGGCGGTGCCGGGGGGACCTTGGCTTCCTGCTTGGCTTCCGGCTCGCCCTTGATCCTGGCCGCCAGTGCCACCAGTCCGGCGGCGAGCAGGTCGGCAATGACGGGATGCTTGGCCAGATCGGTCAGCTGGCGTCGCGCATCCTTGGGCAGCTTGATGCCGGCGATCACCTTGGGGAGCAGCGACGGCTTCTTGCCGTCCTTCTTTTCCTTCTTGTCTTTCTTACCGGCCATGATCCGCCTCCCTGATATTGGGAGCAAAACTTCTGCGAAGCGGGCCGCGAAGTCAAATCGGGCGGGGATCAGTGGCGCGTGGGGTGGTTGCCCTCCCACTCGAACAGGATCTGCAGCTCTTCCAGCGGCGTGCGTTCATGGACCCGGTCGGTGGGGATCGACGCCATGGTCGGCTTGGCTACGCGCCGTGCCGTCTTGCGCTGCGGCCGCTGCTTTTCCATCGCAAGGCTCCTGGTTCCATTCGCCTTCGCAACGATGCAGATCTGAACTTGTTCCCTCAGCGCCGGTGATCGACCAGTCGTTGGAGGAAGCCGCGCAGCCGCGCGCTGTTGGCGGCCCAGGTAAAGGGCTCTGCTGTTGCGCGGGTGTCGGCCGGGGACGGGGGATCGGCGAGCAGCGCAGCGATCGCCCCCGCGAAGGCGGTCGGCGTCCGTGCGACGATGCGGCCTGCTGCCGAGCTGGTGACAACCTGCCGGGCGCCGCCGACGTCGGGTATCACCACCGGCACGCCGCTCGCCAGCGCTTCGAGCCATGCGTTGGCAAGCCCTTCCGATGCGGAGGCGAGCGCCATCGCATCGGCGGCGGCGAGGATGCCGGGCACCGCATCCGCCGGCACCGCCCCCAGCAGGCGAACACGATCCGCCAGCCCCTGTTCGGCGATCCGGGCGGCGAGCCGCGCCTGTTCCGGTCCCTGACCGGCGATCCAGAGCTGTACGCCGGGGAGGGTGGCGACAGCATCGATGACGATCTCGTGCCCTTTCAGCGGGATCAGCGCGCCCAGCGACACGACCAGCGGCCCGGTTATGCCCAGCGCCGCCTTGGCCTCGGCGCGGTCGCGGGGGGCAAAGCGGGTGAGGTCGACGCCGGTGACGATGCACTCGGTCCGCTCGCCCGGCATGCCCAGCGCGATCATGTCGTCGCGCAGCGCCAGCGAAACCGAGAGCAGCCCGTCCGCCTGCTGCCCCGCGGCGACGATCTGGCGGGCAATGGCGGGGCGCTTCGTCCATTGGTGGATGTCCGACCCGCGCGCCTTGATCGACACCGGCACCCCGAAATGCCGGCCAAGCCGCACTGCCGCCGGACCGTCCGGGAAGAAGAACTCGGCATTGATCACGTCGAACGGGAAATCGGCCCGCAGCCGTTCCAGCACCGGGACGAGTGCGCGGAACAGCATGTCGCCGTGCAGCCGGCCGCCCGTGGCGGGCAGGTTGCAGAAGCGCGGCCGGCGCACGTCCAGCCCCTTCCAGTCCTCGCGCTCGGGTTGGGCGGCGAGTGCTGCATAGCGGGGATGGCGCGACAGCGGCCAGGGCGGAATACCCAAAGGCGCCACCACTTTCACCGCCACATCGGCCCGTGCCGCCAGCGACAGCGTCTGGCGTTCGACGAAGATGCCGAAATTGGGGCGTGACGCATCGGGAAACAGCGTCGAGAGGATGAGCACGCGCAGCATGGGGCAGGCTATAGCGGCAGAGGGTTAATGCTCCGCGAGTGCGGTAGCGGCCGGGAGGACAGGCATGGACGAAGCGAAACGGATCATCAAGCAACTGGGCCTCGTGCCGCACCCCGAAGGCGGCTGGTACCGCGAGACCTGGCGGGCGGACGCTGCGTCCGGCGAGCGGGCGGCGGGGACGGCGATCCTGTTCCTGCTCGAGCAGGGGCAGCGCTCGCACTGGCACCGGGTGGATGCCGACGAGTTCTGGCTGTGGCACGCGGGCAGCCCGCTCGAGGTGCAGATCGCCGGCGAGCGCACCGGCGACGCGGTCGAGACGGTCCGGCTTGGCGGCGATGTGGTCGCCGGCTACACGCCGCAATGCCTGGTCCCGGCGAATCGCTGGCAGGCCACCGAGGCGCCGCATGGCTGGGCGCTGGTGAGCTGCATGGTGGTGCCCGGCTTCGAATTTGCCGGCTTCACCCTCGCGCCGCCGGGCTGGTCGCCGGTGGCCGGATGAGCCGCCGGCTTATCCCCGTTATCCACGTTATCAACAGGGACGACGCCCTCCTTTCCGCTTGGTGCGACTCGCAATCGGTGAGACCATCCACTTGCAGACGACGGATGGAAGCGACGGGAAACTGAAGCAACATCAGTGGTTTGTGGCTCGGAAGGGCGCCGGTGCCATTCGGAAACCGCGCTTGCCCGAACCGGGGAAGAAACGCCGTCGTGCAAACGAAGGCGTGCCGATCCCAAAGGCTTCGGCATCTGCCCTCCCGGGGGCAGATGGGGAGGCCGGTTGCAGGCCGCAAGGGCTGCCCGTCACCGGGCAACATTGCGGATGCGGCCGCCGCTGACCGACCGCCCTTGCCGGCGCGGGAAGCGATTGCCGCCGACACCGGGCTGCGCTGCTCCCTCGGGAAAAGCGCGGCAGAGGCCGGCGACATGGGGGCTGGCGGAAACGCCGGCCCCCTTTTGCATCGGCCTGCCCGCCTCAGGCCAGATCCCAGTCCAGCGTGATTTCCGCATCGAGCAGCTTCGAGACCGGGCAGTTCGCCTCGGCACCCTCGGCCAGCGCCTGAAACTGGTCGCGGCTGATGCCGGGCACCGAAGCGCGCAGCGTCAGGTCCGAGCGGGTGATGCGGAAGCCGTCGCCGTCCTGTTCCAGCTTCACCGCCGCCTTGGTCTCCAGCGTCCCTTCGGCAAAGCCCGCCTGCGCCAGCGCGAAGCTGAGCGCCATGGTGAAGCAGCCGGCATGGGCGGCGGCGATCAGTTCTTCCGGGTTGGTGCCCTTTTTGTCGCCGAAGCGCGTGTTGAAGCTGTACGGCGTCGCTTCCAGCACGCCCGAAGGCGTGGTGAGCTGGCCTTTGCCGGCCTTGCCGAAACCCGTGTAGCGCGCCGTGGCAGTGCGTGTCGTCATGCGAAACTCCTGGGGCGAGGGGTGGGGGCCGGGAAACCGACCCCCTACCTTCTATCAGCGGCAGCGCACCTGGTCGCGGTCGATCGCGTTGCCGGCCGCGGCACCGGCGGCGGCGCCGAGCAGCGTACCCAGCGTCTGCGATCCGCCCGGCGCGATGATGTTGCCCAGCACGCCGCCGGCAATGCCGCCGACGATCAGCCCGGTCGTGCCGTCCGAGCGTCGGCAATAATAGCGGCCGTCCTGCCCGCGATAGACACGGTCGTTCTGCGACAGCCGGCGCTCGCGATAGCGGCGGGCATCGTCGCGATAATAGCGGTCGGCATAATAGCCGTTGTACGAGGGGTCCGGCCGGTTCCAGTCGTAATTGCGATAGCCGCTATAGCTGCCGTCGGGGCGGCCGCCATAGCTGTCTCCCATGCAACCCGAAACCAGCGTCGCGGCGGCGGCGGCGAAGCCAAGGGCGATGATGCGCATTGCGTCTCTCCTGATCCTTGTTGCGATGCTGTGCCAATGCGCGGAGGCCCCGAAAGGTTGCCCCGCGCCGGCCGGGGTTCACGAGGGAGCGGCGTCGACCCGGCGGAGTTCGTCCGCCTGGCCTGCGACCAGCGTGGGGGCTGCGCTGCCGGCCGGGGCGGGGCGGAGCGCGTCGCGCTCGGCGGCGGGAACCGGTGCTGTGGGATCGGGCCGGAAGGCCTCGATCGCCCGCTCGCTGCCGTCGGGATGCTGGTCCTGCAGCAGATCGGCGGGCGTGGTGCCGGCATCCGGCGCCTGACCTGCCCGGCCGCGCAGCAGCCCGAAGGCGAGCGCGCCCAGCGCCGTCAGCCCGGTCAGCGCCAGCGCGGCGATGCCGGTGCGGCCGATGCCCGAACGGGCCGGTGCCTTGGCGGTGCGTGACTTGCGGCTGCTGCCGGTGGCGGCGGCGGCGCGCTTCGCCGAAGCCGGTGCCTTGGCGGGGGTCTTGCGGGGGGTAGCCATGCGAAATCCTCCTGTTTGTGCTGGCGGCGTCAACGGCCGGTGCGGGGCGCCCGTTCCCCGCCCATCCGTAAACATCCGTCTGCCGCCGCTGCCCCCAACCATGCTGGAGCGCGCCCGGCGGCACCGCTCCGGTGTCCGCAAAATAGGGTGAAGAAGCTCATGACGATCCTCCCAAACCTGTCCGCCCCGGCGCTTGCCGCGGCCGTGCTGGCGCTTGGCGCCATCGCTGCCGGCCCGGCCAATGCCCAGGCCGATGCGGCGCAGGGCAAGCGCCTGTTCGCACGCTGTGCCACCTGCCACACCATCCAGGCGGGCCAGCCCGCGCGGATCGGCCCGAACCTGTACGGCGTCGTCGGCCGCAAGGCCGGTTCGGTGGCGAATTTCCGCTATTCGCCGCAGCTCAAAAAGTCCGGTCTGGTGTGGAACGAAGCCACGCTCGACCGCTGGATCACGCGCCCCAATGCAGTGGTGCCCGGCACGCTGATGGCGTTCCCCGGCGTGCCCAATGCGCAGGAGCGCAAGGCGATCATCGCCTATCTCAAAAAGCCGGTTCCCTGAGGACCGGCGGTGCCGCGTGCCCCTGGCGGGTGCGCGGCACGCAGTTCAGTCGCGCAGCGCAGCCTTTTCGGCTTCGTTGAGCGCGCGCTGGTTGGCGACGCGCTCCGAGCGCACGGCCATGCCCTGCCACGCGGCCTGGGCGCGCAGATGGCGGTCGCGGACATTGTCGAGATCGGCCTGGGCGGCCTGGGCACCGGCCTCGTCGGCGCGGGCGCGAAACAGTTCGGCTTCGGTCATCGGGCGGTGCTCCCGGTTCGAGGACAGGCGAAAAAGGCGGCCTCCCCGGGGGAAGCCGCCCTTCCGACAATCAGTCTGCGGCCTGCAGATTGACGGCCGCCATCTTGCCGCGGCGATCCTGTTCCAGCTCGTAGCTCACGCGCTGGTTCTGCTGCAGCGTCACCATGCCGGCGCGCTCCACGGCGGTGATGTGGACAAAGGCGTCGGTGCTGCCATTGTCCGGCGCGATGAAGCCATAGCCCTTGTCGGCATTGAAGAATTTGACGGTTCCGGTGATGGTCATGATGTTTTCCTTATGTAGGCGGCGCGCCCCGTGCGGGCGGACCTCGCGCTTCAGGGGCAGGGAAGGAAAACGGAGCCGCAAAGCACCAGAGACCAACGATTTGCGACTGTAGCAGGGGACATATGGGGCGCGGCGGCGGGATTGCAATGGGGGTGGCCCCGCGCTGGCGCGGCGGGGGCGATCGCATTGGCTTGTCCCCCTCACCCTTCCCCCCGTCTTCGGCGACGGGCCCCTTCCCTCTCCCACAAGGGGAGAGGGAGGGAGCCGCGAAGCGGCGGAAGGGTGAGGGGGACAGGGGCAGGCTAGGTTGTCCCCATCCTCCCCCGCCAGGGGGAGGTGTCAGGCGCAGCCTGACGGAGGGGGAGGATGCCGGGCCGGCTGCAGGGATTCCTCCCCCTCCGCCGCGCGCTGCGCGCCACCTCCCCCTGGCGGGGGAGGATGGGGAGTACGCACCGCCAGGTCATTCTCTCGTCATTCGCGCGCAGGCGGGAATCCATTGTCCTCGGCGCGGGGGGAAAGAACCGTCATTCCGGCGCCGGTCGATCCCCGCCCGCTCGGGGAGGACGATGACGCTGCGCGGCGGGCGTCTTTCCCCCGCGATGGCGCTGCGGGGATGACGGCTGGCAGCGAGGCCTTCGTCGCAGCGCCGGCGTCGCGCTCCGCCTCCACCTTCGCCTCAACCGCCTCAGCCTCAGCCTCAGCCTCCCCCTCTGCCTTCGCCTCCGCCGCCTCCTCCGCAAACCAGGCGTCGCGGGCGCGTTCGGCCTCCAGCCGCTGCGCCTCGCGTTCGGCGCGGAGCGGTGCCTCGATCACCTCGCGCTCCTCGGGCGAGAGCTCGCGCGAATAGCCTTCCTCGCCATATTCGCCCTCCTCCAGACCGTCGAAATAGTCGTCGGGCGGGAAGCTGGTGCGCCAGTCCATTGCCAGACTGTCCCACCAGACCGGGTCGCCATCGGGGTTGTCATAATCGCGAAGTTTAGGAAGTTGCGGTCCAGACGCAGTTTCTGCAACCGGTGCCGCGGCCGGCGCCGGTGCCGGGGCGAAGGCGAGCAGCCCCGCCGCTTCGGCCCGCGCCCAATCCTCTGCCGACCATTCGGCGCGCTTCGCCGGATCGAGATCGGCAACCGAGGCCGCCGCCGCGTCGCCGCGCCGCAGCCAGGCATCGGCACGGGCCAGCGCGCGGACGGGGGCGAGGTCGTCCGCCGCCGCCGCGTCCACGGCCTCCGGCGCCATCCGCCGCGCGAGGAACAGCCCGGCGCGCGCCGGCCCGCCTTCCTGCTCGACCAGATCGAGAAACTGGTCGAACTCGCCGGCCACCAGCCGCGCGGCGGCATGATCGGTGGTGCCCTCTGCGCTGTCCCCCAGCCGGTCGAGCCGGTCGAGCATCCGCATCGCCAGCCGGTTGTCGTGGCGCTGGCGGGTGATGGTGGAGCCGTCCGGCCGCGTGACCGTCTCGACGCTGCCGTGCACCGCGCGTTCGAGCAGCCGGTCCGCCAGATGCTCGCGCGCGAGCAGCATCGCCGCCTGCCAGCCAAGCGCGAACGCCGAGCCGCGCGCCGAACGCCGCAGCGCATAGGCCGACGTGACCGACATGCCGAGCGCGGCGCAGGCAAAGGTGATGGTGTGCCCCTCCGCCAGCATCTCCAGAAACTTGCGCTGCCGCTCCGCCGTCCAGCCATCGGCCCGCGCCGGGCGGGCGGGGGCGGGTTCGGGCTGGATCAGCGCATCGAGGCAGAACAGGTCGTCGCCATCGGGATGCGGCGGGAGGATTTCGGCAGATACGGACATGTCGCGTCTCCTGAAAGGCCAAGGCGACTCGTCAGATATGCCGGAACGGGGGCTGTAGGAAAGGATTTTGTTTCTGGTTTGTTCTTATTTGGGGCGCGGGTGATGTGGCGGCGGTGGAGGAAGAAGGGCTTTTGCGCGCGGAGGCGCGGAGAAGGGAGGAGGTTGCATACTTCAACCGCTCGCTGGCGAGGCAGGCGCCGACGTCTTCGCTGGCCGATAAGGCAACTCGGCGAGCAGTTCATCGACGCTAATGGAGGATACCAGCGCAGTTGAGGTTTACTCGTTATCGCAATGGGACCGAAATGAATGTTTTCGAGATTGACACTGCACCAATAAATTTGGTCGCCTCAGATGAGGTTCTGGTGCCTCGCTAGAAGAAAGGGATTGCCATGAGGGGGTTTTACGCCGCGGTATTTTCGGTCTCTGCGATCCTTGTCCCGCAGGTCGCTTTGGCCACTGACCCAGCCGCAGAGCAATATGCATATCAGCAGTGCTCGGGCGGCCAATGGGCTGAATTGGGCTATAGCAGTTTTAATCAATGCACTTACTATAAAATTCAAGAATATGAGATAAATCACATGTGATTGATTTTTTCATCATGAATTGATTGGGGAGTGGGTTAATTGGTCCTGAATGCCATCTTTGGAATCGACGAAAGCGCATATGGCATTCGGTCGTTTGGCCGGGAATAGGACGGGCAACTCGCCATTAATCTGCTCTCACTTGCGACATTCGCCAATGATGTGATCGTTGGTGCCATGTGCGACTTTTACGATGTGAGACTATCCTGTCGCGCCGATCGCTGTTTATCGATTTCGCGGCCGAGCCCGACGCAGCAGCCGCGCGGCTGGGGTTCAATACCAATCCGCACGATACCGCCGTGGCGGTGGAACACGGTCTGGGCGCGCTGCTGGTGCCGGGGGCCTAGGCACGGCGCGCCTTGGGTCGCCAGACCAACCGCAGCATCAGTTAGGCGTGCGTCCGTCGAGAACCGCCCGCAGATCGGCCATCACCTGATCGTGCGGTATGCTGGGTTCCGGGTCTGCAAGCGCCTGCGCCACCCTCTCGCGCACCCAGCGATCATGCGCCTCGGCCGCTTCGGTCGATTCGAACTCGGACTCGATGGGCGAGAGCTTGGCCATAGGGGGAATATAGCGCGGAAGCGCGGTCGGCAGAAGGGTTTTGCGCGCGGAGGGGGGTGTGAAGTGGGAGTGGCTAAGGGGGCTTGCTTAGCGCCGCTGCTAGTCTCTAGATCGAATATATGTCGACCCTGCATCTCGTTCCCGAAGATCTCCAGAAACTCTATCACGTTCGCGAGTGGCGAAACGCAACGGGCGTTCTTCAGACCGCGTGTCCGAACGAATGGGCTGACATTATCGATATTTTGCGCAATTTTCGACTTTTGCGATCTGAAGTCGAGGCGGCGGGGAAGAACCGCTCGCCAATTTCGCGGGCGATCGACAGCCAGTTTTACGAACGTGGCTGGGTGGAGAAGAAGTTTGAGACGTCGATCACCATCGACGCGGACACATTTGCGAGCCCAACGCACAAGGTCGATTGTTTCCGCGGGCGCGTTGCGCTTGAGCTGGAATGGAACAACAAGGATCCATTTTTCGACCGTGATCTAAATAATTTCCGGCTACTGTTCGATCTGCGAGCGATCGACGTCGGGGTTATCATAACCCGTGGAAGCGAATTGCAAGCGATCTTCAACTCGCTTGGCAAGGGCTCGTCTTATGGCAATTCCACCACGCACCATGAGAAGCTCTGGCCGCGTCTGGATGGCGGTGGAGGCGGCGGCTGTCCGGTTCTGACTTTTGCGATTACGCCGGAACTCTACGTCGACGATGGTCGGCCGAATGACCAGACCGTTGCCGCCATGCCAATCACCAGCGACGACAACGACGCGATCGCGTGAAGGCTATTCAGCGGCGATGTCTATGGCGCTGTTATAGCCATAGGTGTCCCACGTAGGCTTATAGCTTTCGTCCGCTTGATTACCCCACACAGTCCAGCCCTTGCGGGCGCCCCGGCTGAACATCTCCAGCCTCGGCCCCCAGCTGCATTCCTCGATGATGGGATATTGTTCGTCGGGCTTGCGGCTGTGTTCGCGCTTGCGCGACTGGATCATGTTGACTTGACTACGCCCCGGCGGGAGCGTGCGCGCGTTCTTCCCCTTCACGCCAAACAACAGGAGTTCGGTGACGTTACGAAAGTAGAAGCCAACACCGCGTCCATCCGATCCGCCATCCTTGCGGACTTTGTGCCAGACGATGTTCGAGATGTACCGGAACCCCCAACTATCCATCACCCGTAGTCCTTCGGGTAAAAGGGCGTTGGGAACCCAGAGATAGAGGTGCGACGGATCGGCGGCGATGTCGTCGACCGGGAGGGCGCAGATCTCGTCGAGCGTCATAGTGCCGTAGCGGTTGAGCCGTTTATGTTCGGGGGCAACCTTGCCGGTGCGATTTTGAAACTGCCACGGCGGGTCGGCGAGAATTGTGCCGAATTTTCGCCCCCGCGCGGTAGCGAGCAGGTCGATATGCGCGTCGATGGGGCTGGGTTCGGGCGGGAACATAATGGGATCTTGCCGTATGGGATCCGTGGCGTCAACGACGAAAGGACTGTGCCTTTAGCTCTTACCCCTAATTTCCTCGATAGCACTGAGTAGCGCCAGCTTGCTCGCGGTCCGGTTCTCCCCACCGTTTCGCGGTAAGTCCGGCAGGTTCAGCGCGGCGCGGCGGGCGGCGAGGCGGTGGCCGAGTTCGGCCATGTCGATCACTGGCGCGATCTCGTCCTGTTTGCCACCTATCGGTCCTTCGCTGGCCGTCATGCCCCTCTCCCCGGCCCTCTCCCCGCAAGCGGAGAGAGGGAGGCGGTTACTCCGCCGCCACCTTCGCCTTCCCCCGCTGGAGCAGCGGTGCCAGATACCGCCCGGTGTAACTCCCCGGCACCTTCGCCACCTGTTCCGGCGTGCCTTCGGCGACGATCTCGCCGCCTTTCACGCCGCCTTCGGGGCCGAGGTCCAGGATCCAGTCGGCGGTCTTGATGACGTCGAGATTGTGCTCGATCACCACCACCGTATTGCCCTGTTCCACCAGCGCGTGGAGCACTTCCAGCAGCTTGCGCACATCCTCGAAATGCAGGCCGGTGGTGGGTTCATCCAAAATATACAGCGTCTGGCCGGTGGCGCGGCGGGCGAGTTCCTTGGCGAGCTTTACCCGCTGCGCCTCGCCGCCCGACAGCGTCGTCGCCTGCTGGCCGACCTTGACATAGCCGAGGCCGACTTCGGCCAGCATCGCCATCTTGTCGCGGATCGGCGGCACGGCCTTGAAGAACTCGACCGCGTCCTCGACCGTCATGTCGAGCACGTCGGCGATCGACTTGCCCTTGAACTTCACCTCCAGCGTCTCGCGATTGTAGCGCGCGCCGTGGCACACGTCGCAGGTGACATAGACGTCGGGGAGGAAGTGCATCTCGATCTTGAGCACGCCGTCGCCCTGGCACGCCTCGCACCGGCCGCCCTTGACGTTGAAGCTGAACCGGCCGGGCTTGTAGCCGCGCGCCTGCGCCTCGGGGAGGCCGGCGAACCAGTCGCGGATGTTGGTGAAGGCGCCGGTATAGGTCGCGGGGTTGCTGCGCGGGGTGCGGCCGATCGGCGACTGGTCGATGTCGATCACCTTGTCGCAATGTTCGAGCCCGGTGATCCGGTCGTGCTTGCCGGCGAGCAGGCGGGCGCCGTTCAACTGGCGCGCGGCGGCGGCGTAGAGCGTGTCGAGCGTGAAGCTGGACTTGCCCGAGCCCGAGACGCCGGTGATGCAGGTGAAGGTGCCCAGCGGCAGGCTGGCCGTCACGCCCTTCAGGTTGTTGGCGGTGGCGTTGTGGACGGTGATTTTCTTGCCATTGCCCTTGCGGCGCCTGGCCGGCACGGCGACTTCGCGGGTGCCGTTCAGGTAATCGGCGGTGATGCTGCCTTCGGTGGCGAGCACTTCGGCGAGCGTGCCCTGTGCCACCACCTGGCCGCCATGGACGCCGGCGCCCGGCCCCATGTCGATCACATAATCGGCGGTGCGGATCGCATCCTCGTCATGCTCGACGACGAGCACGGTGTTGCCGAGGTCGCGCAGCCGCTTGAGCGTGGCGAGCAGCATGTCGTTGTCGCGCTGGTGCAGGCCGATGCTCGGCTCGTCGAGGACGTAGAGCACGCCCGAAAGCCCGCTGCCGATCTGGCTGGCGAGGCGGATGCGCTGGCTCTCGCCGCCCGAGAGCGTGCCCGAGGTGCGATCGAGGTTGAGATAATCGAGCCCGACATTGTTGAGGAAGCCGAGCCGCTCGTCGATTTCCTTGAGGATCGCGCGGGCGATCTCGCGCTGTTGCGGGGTTAGCGCCTCGGGCAGCGTCTGGAAGAAGGCGAGCGCGTCGACCACCGAGAGGCGGGTGGCATGGGCGATGTCCGCCCCGGCGATCTTCACCGCCAGCGCCTCGGGCTTCAGGCGGGCGCCGCCGCACACCTCGCACGGGTGGCTGGCCTGATATTTGGCCAGCTCCTCGCGCATCCAGGCACTTTCGGTCTGGATCATGCGGCGGTTGAGGTTGCCGATCACGCCCTCGAACGGCTTCTTCACGTCATAGCTCTTGCGGCCGTCGATGAAGGTGAGGGTGACGGGCTTGCCGCCGGTGCCGTGGAGGATGATGAGCTTCACTTCGCCGGGCAAGTCCTTCCACGGCGTGTCGAGGCTGAAGCCGAATTCGCGGGCGAGGCTGCCCAGCACCTGCATGTAATAAGGCGAGGGCGGGTTGGACTTGGCCCAGGGGACGATCGCGCCCTTCTTGATCGACAGGTCGTGGTTGGGGACGACGAGGTCTTCGTCGAACTCGAGCTTTTCGCCGAGGCCGTCGCACGCCGGGCAGGCGCCCTGCGGCGCGTTGAAGCTGAACAGGCGCGGCTCGATCTCCGGGATGGTGAAGCCGGAGACCGGGCAGGCGAATTTTTCCGAGAAGACGATGCGGTTGTCCGGGATGCCGGCGCCCTTGAGGTTCCCCTCCCGCTTGCGGGAGGGGCTAGGGGAGGGGATGTCCTGTCCGTCAATGGCGAAGGTCTGGGGGGCTTCGTGGACACTGCCCCTCTCCCCGACCCTCTCCCCGCCAGCGGGGAGAGGGAGATTGGCGCTTGCTTCCGCCACCGTCGCATCCACCAGGTCGACATAGGCCAGCCCGTCGGCCAGCTTCAGCGCGGTCTCGAAGCTTTCCGCCAGCCGGGTGGCGATGTCGTCGCGGACGACCAGCCGGTCGACCACCACTTCGATGTCGTGCTTGAACTTCTTGTCGAGCGCCGGGGCTTCCTCGATCAGATACGTCTCGCCGTCGATCCGCACGCGGCTGAACCCGGCCTTCTGCCACTCGGCGAGCTCCTTGCGATACTCGCCCTTGCGCCCGCGCACCACGGGGGCGAGCAGCAGCAGCCGCGTCCCCTCGGGCAGCGCCAGCACGCGGTCGACCATCTGGCTCACCGTCTGCGCGGCGATCGGCAGCCCGGTGGCGGGGGAATAGGGCACGCCCACCCGCGCCCAGAGCAGGCGCATGTAATCGTAAATCTCGGTAACCGTCGCCACCGTCGAGCGCGGGTTGCGGCTGGTGGTCTTCTGCTCGATCGAGATGGCGGGGCTCAGTCCCTCGATATGCTCGACATTGGGCTTCTGCATCAGCTCGAGGAACTGGCGCGCATAGGCCGAGAGCGATTCGACATAGCGCCGCTGCCCCTCGGCATAGATGGTGTCGAAGGCGAGGCTCGACTTGCCCGAGCCCGACAGCCCGGTGATCACCGTCAGCGTGTCGCGGGGAATGTCGATGTCGACGCCCTTGAGGTTGTGCTCGCGCGCGCCGCGGACGGAGATGGTGGTGAGTGCCATAGGGGAGGGTTCTAGCTTTGTTCTGAAAGGTTTTCCAGAGCGGAGATAGGGACGCCGGGCGGCATCTGCCACCTGACCCTTGCGCCATGCTGGGAGGCGACGCGGCATTACATCCAATCCGGCAGTAATGCCGCACCGCGCGGGGACTTGATGCCCGGCCCGCTTCCCGGCCAAAGAGGGGCGGGGGGATCGTTGAGTGCCCCGGGGGGAAGCATTTGTGGATATTGCAGGATATCTGAATCAAGTTCGCGCGGCATTTGAAAGCGGGCACGCGACCGAGCACAGTTATCGCCCCGCATTGCACGCGCTGTTCCAGTCGATCGACCCCGCGCTTACCGTCATCAACGAACCCAAGCGCGGCGACGCGGGCATGGTGGACTTCATGTTCGAGCGGAAAGGCGTTCCGTTCGGCTGGGCCGAGGCCAAGGACATCGACAAGGATGTCATCAAGCTGAAGGGCTATTCGATCGAGCAGCGCAAACGCTACGAAAAAGCCTATCCCAACCTGATCTACACCAACGGCGTCGATTTCGAGTTCATCCGCGAAGGCACCAGCGTGCACTTCGTGTCGATCGCTGATTTCGTAATGGGCCTCCAGCCCAATCCGGACAAGTTCGAGGAACTGGAACGGCAGCTTCGGCTGTTCGCGGAAGTAAAGCCGATCAGCATCCGTTCCGCTGCCAAGCTGGCAGAGATGATGGCGGCCAAGGCGGCGATCATCAAGGACGAGATCGCGATCGCGCTGGCCGACCAGGCGGAGGCGCGCAAGGGCCTGGAAGGCCAGTATAAGAGCTTCAAGGCCAACCTGCTGCCCAATCTGACGCCGGACGAGTTCGCGGACATTTATGCCGAGACGATCACCTATGGCATGTTCGCCGCGCGCTTCCATGACGACGATCTGAACACCTTCAGTCGACAGGAGGCGATGGACGATCTGCCCGCGTCCAACCCGTTCCTGAAGGGGCTGTTCGAATATATCGCGGGGCCGGCGCTCCCGAAGCGCCTGATCTATATCGTCGACGATCTGGTGGCGCTGATGCGCGCCAGCGATCCGCATTCGCTGTTCGAGAAATACGGCCAGTTCACCGCGCGCAACGACCCGTTCGTGCACTTCTACGAAGACTTCCTTGCCGCCTATAACCCCAAGAAGCGCAAGAGCCGGGGCGTATGGTACACGCCCGAGCCGGTGGTGGACTTCATCATGCGCGCCGTGGACGATGTGCTCAAAACCGAGTTCGGGCTGGCGGATGGTCTGGCGGATACGAGCAAGGTGACGGTCGATTGGGACACCGGCACCAACGATCCCAAGACCGGCAAGCCCGCGACGATCAAGAGGGATGTCCACAAGGTTCAAATCCTCGACCCGGCGACCGGCACCGGCACCTTCCTGGCCAAGGCGGTGCAACTGATCTCCGATCGAGTGAAGGCGCGCGCGCCGGGCAAATGGTCCGGCTATGTCGAGCAGGACCTGTTGCCGCGCCTGCATGGCTTCGAGCTGCTGATGGCGAGCTATGCCATGTGCCACATGAAGCTGGACATGCAGTTGGCGCAGACCGGGTACAAGCCGAGCGCCAATCCGCCGCGGCTCTCGGTGTGGTTGACCAATGCACTGGAGCCTGCCGAGCGGGAAGTGCGCGACCTGTTCTTTGCGCCGCTGGCTGAGGAAGCACGCGGCGCGAGCGAGGTGAAGCGCCAGACCCCGATCATGTGCGTAATCGGGAATCCGCCTTACTCGGGAGAGAGTGCGAACAAGGGTGATTGGATCGACGCGCTTATGGATGTCTACAAACGCGAACCGGGTGGGAAGGAGAAGCTGAAAGAGAAAAATTCAAAATGGATAAGCAAGGATGAGCACAAATTCTTGCGACTCGCGTCGCACTATATCGAACGTAACGGCGAAGGTGTATTGGGCTTCATTACGAGCCACGGGTACCTATCAGACCCTACGCTTCGCGGCATGCGCTGGGAGATGCTTCGTGCTTTCGACCAGATTCATGTGCTCGATCTCCATGGTAACACTAACAAAAAGGAGCGAGCGCCAGACGGCACGAACGACAAGAACGTTTTCGACATCATGCAGGGGGTGGCGATTGTTGTGGCGTGGCGTCGCAAGGGTGGGTCCAAAGGACTAGCCAGTGTCTCACATTCAGAACTCTGGGGTAGCAGAGATGTGAAGAACCAAGCCCTTTGGTCCGGATCAATCAATTCAAATGCTTGGGAACCGCTTGTCCCCTGCGCTCCCAGGTATCCGTTTACCCCTACCGACCGTGGCCTAAATGAAGGTTATGAGGCGGGCATTTCGCTCGATCAGCTCTTTCGAGTGTTGGGCAATGGTATCGTAACAAAGCGCGATCGGCTGTGTATACAGGCAACACCAAACGATGTCTGGCAGTCGATGTTGGCCTTTCGCGATGATCCGGAAGCGGTTGTCCGAAAGCGCTATGGAATTGCGCCAGATGTCAGGGACTGGCGCTATGAGTGGGCAAAAGCTGACGTTCTTGCTCACTTTGATGAGGGCAAAATTACGCAGATCAATTATAGGCCGTTCGACTCTCGCTTCATGCTGTACACCGGCAACGCCAGAGGATTCGTTGGATGGCCGGTTCGGCAGGTCATGGCCAACTACCTCGGTGGTGCGAATATCGGGTTGCTGGCACCGAAGGCGAATCGCGACACGCAATTTGCCCATGCATTCATCACGGACCATCCATCAGAAGCAATTTTTTTGTCTGGAACTACCGGCTCGAACGCAATGAACATGCCGCTCTACATTTATCCCGACGTGGAGGCGGCACAGCCCGATGTCTTCGCTGCGAAGCAGCGCACCCTAAACTTCGACCCCAAACGCTATGCCGCCATCTGCACTGCCGCCGGAATCGATCCCGCCAACCAGGCCGGCCCGGAAGACGATTTCCGCGCCGCCACCGGCGATGCGCGGCCGAGCGAGGTCAAGGTCTTCGACTATATCTATGGCGTGCTGCACGCGCCCAATTATCGCGAGACCTATGCCGAGTTCCTGAAGGTCGACTTCCCGCGCATCCCCTATCCCGCCTCGCCGGACGTGTTCGCGCGGGTGAGTGCGAAGGGGGAGGCCCTTCGCCGACTGCACCTTATGGAGCCCGCCGCGATCGGCGACACGCCCTATCCGTTCGAAGTTGAGGGCGATGATGTGGTGGCGACGGGCTATCCGAAGTTCGAGGACGGCAAGGTCTGGATCAACGCCGACCAGTATTTCGCCAACGTGCCCGCCATCGCCTGGGGCTTTCCGATCGGTGGATACCAGCCCGCGCAGAAATGGCTGAAGGACCGGCGCGGCCGGACACTCAGCTGGGATGACATCGGCCATTATCAGAAGATCGTCAAAATCCTGACCGAGACGGATCGGATCATGGGCGAAATCGAGCTGCCGCTGGAAGAGGCCGTCGATGGATAACCCGCCCGCGAAGATCGTCCGCGCGCCGCTGTTTCCGCTCTACAGCGAATTGCGCGCCTGTATGTGGGCATGGGACGGCGAGCGGGTGCAGGCGGTGCGCGAGATGATGTCGACCATCTGGTCGATGACCGGCACGCCGCAGGACCCGGTCGACTGGTCCGACCCCGATGCCTGGATTCCTGCGCGGCTGGCCGGGGAGAATCGGCGGCTGGCGGAAAAGCTATGGGCGATGAGCGGGCGCACGGCGAACCCCCGCCACGTCTATGGCTGTTACCTGCTGATCGGTTCGCAGCAACTGCTGGCCAGGGTGCGCGACATGTACCGGGTGGAGGCGCGCGGGGCGGCGTTTCTGGCCGGCGATCCGGCGATCGTGGCGGAAGTGGACCGGGCCGAAGGGATACCGCGGCTGCTGGCGCTGGTGTCGCAAAAGGCGCAGGCGAAGCGCGGCGATCTGTTGCCCGACTGGAGCAACTATCTGCTGCAGGTCTCCAAATTCTCCAAGCCTTCGACCTTCAAGGACACGTTGCGGCGGCGATTGATCAACCTGGTCGAGCGCGGGCTGCTCGATCGCGACGGCAACAGCTATTCGATCACTGCCAGCGGGGCCGCCTATCTGGCGCAACTGGGTGAGCCGGCGCCGTTGCAGCCGGCGGCGGGCGGCAACGAGATCGACGTCGCGACGGCGCTCAACGCGCATAATGCGAAACAGCGCGAGGCGATGCACGCGCGGCTGATGGCGCTGACACCCTATGCCTTCGAGCACTTCGTCAAGGAACTGCTGGAGGCGATGGACTATGAGAATGTCGAGGTGACGAAGCAGAGCGGCGACCGGGGTGTGGATGTCGTCGCCAATTTCCAGTTCGGCATTACCGAGATCAAGGAAGTGGTGCAGGTGAAGCGCACCGAGCAGACGATCACGCGCCCGGTGATCGACCAGTTGCGCGGGGCATTGCCCTATCATGGCGCGATCCGGGGCACGCTGATCACGCTGGGGCGCTTTGCCAAGGGGGTGGAGCAATCGGCGCTGTTTCCGGGCGCGGCGCCGATCACGCTGATCGACGGCAAACGGCTGCTCGAACTAACCGAAAAGCACGGCGTCGGGCTGCGCAAGAAGACGCTGTCGATGCTGGAAATCGACGAGGCCTTTTTCGCGGAGAACGAACCCGCGGCAGAGGCGGAGGTGGAGGAAGTGATACTCTGAGCGGCAGGGCAGGGGTGAGGCCGGCCCCCGCGCGAACGCCCGAAACGTTTCCGGGTATCTGCCGGCAGCGCCCGATGTCCGGCCCCGGCGTTTATCGTAGCGGCCGCGTTTTTGCAGGCAAGGCGGCGTCGACCGGCCCGATGTTTTTGCAGGCAAGGCGGCGTCGACCGGCCCGATGCGCGCGCCTTGTGCAGGGAATATCGGGCGGCGCACGCTGCTTGTGACAAATGCGGCGCAGCATTGCCGCGCAGCATTGCCGCGAAATATTTTGTCATCGGTCAGTCATCATTCATGCCGGCGCGTTTAGGTACAGCGGGAAACTGGGGAAGGCGCGCCGTGACACTCGGGCATAACTTTCGAACATCGCTTGCGCCGCTGGTGGCGGTGCTGCTGATCGGCGGGACCGCCGCGCCGGCGCTGGCGCAGACCCGCAGCGTGGTGACGGCGCGTTCCGAGGACGCGGCGGACTTTGCGCTGATCGACCGGGCGCGCAGCCTGTGGGACACGATCGGCGACGCGCCGCCCGACTACAGCTTTTCCTATGGCAGCGTGCGCCCCTGGGCGTGGCAGGTGCAGGGCGGCTTCTGGGTGGTGGCGGAGCCGGACCCGGACGGGCTGCGCACCTGGTTCTTTGCGCCCGGCGCGCGCGGGCCGTTTCTGGTGCGGCTGCCCGATCGCAGCTTTGGCTATCGCGACGGCCGGGTGGCGATGGTCTATACCGCCGATGGCGGGCCGATGCCCGAGAGCGAGGCGCTGGACAGCATCGACGAGGGCACGGCGCTCTATGCGCGCGGCAAGCGGCTGATGGCGGCGCTGCTCGACCGGCAATGGGCGCCGATCGACGGCGACCAGTGGTTCGACACGCAGTTCGTGTTCCTCGAACTCGAACAGCAATGGGACAATGGCTGGATGCGCTATCCCGGCTGGCAGCGCTATAGCGCCAGCCCCGCCTCGATCGCCGCGCAGCAGCGGTGGGAGGCGGAGCGGCGCCGGCGGCAGGCGCTGGCCGATGCCTATCGGCGCTGGCGCGACAGCGGATTCCAGGGGCCGCCGCCGCCGGGGCTGGGGCATCACTGGCATCACCAGCCCGGTGGGCCGGGCGGCGCGGGGCCGCTGCCGCCGCCGCGTCCCGGTACGCCGGGCTATCCGGGCAAGCCGCCGAACCGTCCGGATCGCCCCGGGCGGCCGGATGGTCCCGCGCGGCCCGACCGGCCGGCGGTGCCGTACAGCGGCCCGCCTTTCCCGCCGAACAACGCCGTGCCCGCGCCCGGTCGCCCCTGGCCCGGCCGGCCGACGCGCCCGGCCGTGCCCGATGCGACCAATCCAGCCACGCCGCCGCCCACTGCGCCGCGCCCGTGGCATGGGCCCGATCCGGACCAGCCGGGCGGGCCGAGGCCGGGCTGGCCGAACCGCCCCGATGGCGGCGTGCGCCCGGACCGGCCGGGCTGGCACCATCTGCCGCAGCCGCCTGCGTCCGGCGTGACGCTGCCATCGACCGCGGCACCCGCGCCGGCGCCTGCGCCTGCTCCGGCCGCGCCGCCGGCGGGGCAGCCACAGCCGGCGCGCGGCGGCCATGCCTGGACCTCGCCCGGCTGGACGCGGCAGCAGCGGCCGACGCTCGACGATGTGCCGTCGGCACGCCCGCAGCCGGCGCGTCCGGCCGATGTGCCCCGGCCGCAGCCCCAGTCTCAGCCGCAGCCGCAGTTCCAGCGCCCGGCCGATGCGGCGCGGCCCGATCCGGCGCCGGCTGCGCCCACGCGGCCGGTGTTCCATCCGGCGCCGTCCGGCCCGTCGCGCGCCGCCCCGGCGCCCTCGCGCCCGACGATGCAGCCCAAGGTGGAGCGGAACGACCCGAAACGCTGAGGCTGCTCAGCCGATGCGGGCGGGGACGAACGGCAGCAGCGCCTCCAGCACGCCGGGTTCGGGCGCGCCGGGCGCGGTGGCGCCGTGGCGGTGGAGAAAGGCGTGGCGGACGATCTCCGCCTGCTGCTCGATACCGTAGCGGGCGAACAGCCGGCCGGGATCGAAGCGATAGCGATACCGGCAAAAGGGATGGCGGCGCAGCGGCAGGAACAGCCCGGCCTGATGCTGCCAGACATGCACCATCTCGTGCACGAACAGGCCCTGCAGCCCGAGCGGCGCTGCGGCGAAATCGTCCCGGTACAGGCCGCCTTCCGGGTGGAAATGGATGGTGCCCAGCGGCGCCATCGTCACATGGCGCGGCTGGAAGAACGCCCATGGCCGGTGCGCCACCCGCACCCGGGCATAGTCGATCGCGTGGCCGAAGATCGTGGCGGCGAGGCGGGTCTCGCCATGGGTCAGGGGGCGGGAGGCGGGGGCGCTCACCCCTGGGCGTAGGAATCCGGCGCCATGTCGAACTCGCGCACCCCGCGCAGGCGGCGGGCATTGTTGACGAGCTCGCGCAGCTTTTCGCGCCGTTCGCGGGCATGTTCGACGTCGCGGATCACCAGCGGCTCCTTGTGCGTCGTCTCGTCCGACGAAGTGATGGTGATGCGGCCGATGCCGGCGATCTGGTTGACGATCGAAAAGTCGAGCCGCACGTCCTTCACCCGGTACAGCTCGATCTCGTCGATCGATTTGTTGATGATGCCGCGATAGAGGATCAGCCGGTCCTCGGTGACTTCATAGAGCGTCGCCTGGTTGGCGATCCAGCGCACCGCGATGAGGATGAAGCCGATACCGACCAGACAGAGCAACAGCGTGCCCCAGCCGGCAAAGGAACCCTTGAGCCAGCCCGCGGTAGAGGGGCGGAAACGATCGATCAGCTTCGTCATGCACGCGATCATAGCGCAGGTGTATTACGCTGCAATGGCGGGGTGGGGGGGCTTGCGGTGAAGGATGCGTTCCCCTCCCGCTTGCGGGAGGGGTCAGGGGAGGGGATGGCGCGTTCGCGGGTAGGCCGGCCTGATGTGGAGCGGCTATTCTTACTTCGGCGCTGGTTCCAGTTCCCGGTTTTCAGCCCCTCCCCCGACCCCTCCCGCAAGCGGGAGGGGAGCGAAAGCGCCGAAGCGGCGAGCCGAACCCTAGCGCGCGTCGCCGGGGGCGACGACTTCGGCGTTGACCGTCAGCGTCTTGCCGCTGGCGAAGCTGAGCATCAGCGGCGCATGGTCGCCCGCCTTCACCTTCGGCGCGAGCGAGAAGAGCATCACATGCCGCCCGCCCGGCGCGAACGTCACCTTGGTGCCGGCGGGGACGGGCACGTCCTTCAGCGGCGCCATCGCCATCATGCCATGGCCGTCCTTCATGCTGGCGTGCATTTCCGCCTTGAGCGCGAAGGGGGCCGATACCGCGACCAGCGTG
The DNA here is from genome assembly GCF_056314185.1 of Sphingomonas sp. DMC8. Taxonomy (NCBI): domain Bacteria; kingdom Pseudomonadati; phylum Pseudomonadota; class Alphaproteobacteria; order Sphingomonadales; family Sphingomonadaceae; genus Sphingomonas; species Sphingomonas sp. DMC8. The sequence goes on from NZ_JBQUYV010000001.1 coordinate 546,602, forward strand.
TCGTCCGCCTTGCCGCCGGTGATCGTGAAATAGGCCGCGCCCGGCTGGCCCGTGACGGCAGGCAGGCGCACCCAGGCGCCATCTGCCTTCACGTCCGCAGCGGGGCTGCACGCCGCCAGTGACGCTGCCGTAACGATTGCCAACAGAGCCCGCATGTCACCGCCCTCCCAATCCGGGATTCTGCATAGAAACCTGTGCGTCTTGCGGCAAGCTTCAGCGCACCTATATCCGATCGCGTAGCTTCGTTCCCGGGTCGCCTCTTTTGGGGCCGCGGGGCGGGCAAGTGTTTGAAACTCCTATTTTGACTCTGGGGGCCAACGAGGACCATGGCTAAAGTTATCGGTATCGATCTGGGCACGACCAACAGCTGCGTCGCGGTGATGGAAGGCGGCAAGCCCAAGGTGATCGAGAATGTTGAAGGCGCGCGCACCACGCCGTCGATCGTCGCCTTCGCCAAGGATGGCGAGCGGCTGATCGGCCAGCCGGCCAAGCGCCAGGCGGTGACCAACCCGGACAACACCGTGTTCGCCGTGAAGCGCCTGATCGGCCGCCGTTTCGACGATCCCGTGACCAAGAAGGACACCGAGCTGGTGCCCTATACGATCGTGCGCGGCTCGAACGGCGACGCATGGGTGAATGCCGGCGGCGAGGATTACAGCCCGTCGCAGATCAGCGCCTTCATCCTGCAGAAGATGAAGGAAACCGCCGAGAGCTATCTGGGCGAGAGCGTGACGCAGGCGGTGATTACCGTCCCGGCCTATTTCAACGACGCCCAGCGCCAGGCGACCAAGGACGCCGGCAAGATCGCCGGCCTCGAAGTGCTGCGCATCATCAACGAGCCGACCGCGGCGGCGCTGGCGTACGGCCTCGACAAGGACAACAACAAGACCATCGCGGTCTATGACCTTGGCGGCGGCACCTTCGACATCTCGATCCTCGAGATCGGCGACGGCGTGTTCGAAGTGAAGGCGACCAATGGCGACACCTTCCTGGGCGGCGAGGATTTCGACTCCAAGCTGGTCCAGTTCCTGGCCGACGAGTTCAAGAAGGCCGAAGGCATCGACCTGACCAAGGACAAGCTGGCGCTGCAGCGGCTGAAGGAAGCCGCCGAAAAGGCGAAGATCGAGCTGAGCTCGGCCCAGACCACCGAAGTCAACCTGCCCTTCATCACTGCCGACCAGAACGGCCCGAAGCATCTGGTGAAGACCATCAGCCGCGCCGAGCTGGAGCGTCTGGTCGACGACCTGATCCAGCGCACGCTGGAGCCGTGCCGCAAGGCGCTGGCCGATGCGGGCGTGAAGGCTGCCGGCATCGACGAAGTGGTGCTGGTCGGCGGCATGACCCGCATGCCGAAGGTGCGCCAGGTCGTGAAGGACTTCTTCGGCAAGGAACCGCACACCGGCGTGAACCCGGACGAAGTCGTCGCCATCGGTGCGGCGATCCAGGCCGGCGTGCTGCAGGGCGACGTGAAGGACGTGCTGCTGCTCGACGTGACTCCGCTGAGCCTCGGCATCGAGACGCTGGGCGGCGTGTTCACCCGCATGATCGACCGCAACACGACCATCCCGACCAAGAAGTCGCAGGTCTACTCCACCGCTGACGACAATCAGCAGGCGGTGACGATCCGCGTCTTCCAGGGCGAGCGCGAAATGGCGGCGGACAACAAGCTGCTCGGCCAGTTCGACCTGGTCGGCATTCCGCCGGCGCCGCGCGGCGTGCCGCAGATCGAAGTCACGTTCGACATCGACGCGAACGGCATCGTCAACGTGTCGGCCAAGGACAAGGGCACCGGCAAGGAACAGCAGATCCGCATCCAGGCCTCGGGCGGTCTTTCGGACAACGACATCGAGCAGATGGTGCGCGATGCCGAGAAGTTCGCCGAAGAGGACAAGAAGCGGCGTGCTGCGGCCGAAGCCAAGAACAATGCCGAGAGCCTGGTCCACACCACCGAACGCCAGCTTGCAGAGAATGGCGACAAGGTCGATGCGGCGCTGAAGGGCGAGATCGAGGCGGCGATCGCCGATACCAAGTCGGCGATCGAGAGCGGCGATGCCGATGCGATGACCGCCAAGGCGCAGAACCTCGCCCAGGTGGCGATGAAGCTGGGCCAGGCGATCTATGAGAAGCAGGCTGCCGAAAACGCCTCGCCGAACGCAGGCGCTGCGGCTGGCGAACATGCCGGCGGCGAGGAAGTGGTCGACGCCGAGTTCTCGGAAGTGGACGACAACAAGGCGTAACGGATGAACCCGGGCCGTCATGCCAGCGGAAGCTGGCATCTCCCGCCGCGCAGCCCGCGGTTGGAGACCCCAGCTTTCGCTGGGGTGACGGCCGAGGGTTGGGGGCCGAGTGAATGACCACTGAAGTCGATTATTACGAACTGCTCGAGGTCGAGCGGACGGCGGACGATGCGACGATCAAGTCGTCGTACCGCAAGCTCGCGATGAAGTACCACCCGGACAAGAATGCCGGGTGCAAGGATTCCGAGGCCAAGTTCAAGGCGATCAGCGAAGCCTATGATTGCCTGAAGGATCCGCAGAAGCGCGCGGCCTATGATCGCTTTGGCCATGCCGCGTTCCAGAATGGCGGGATGGGCGGCGGCCATGGCGGCGGCAATGCCGATTTCGGTGCGTTCAGCGACATTTTCGAAAGCGTGTTCGGCGAGTTCATGGGCGGCCGGCGCGGCGGCGGCCGGCAGCAGCGGCGCGGCGCGGACCTGCGCTACGACATGGAAATCTCGCTCGAACAGGCGTTCCACGGCCATTCGACCGACATCACCATCGACGTGTCGGGCGTGTGCGAGGCATGCGACGGATCGGGCGCGACGCCGGGCACCAAGGCCAGGACCTGCTCGACCTGCGCCGGCCATGGCAAGGTGCGTGCGCAGCAGGGCTTCTTCATGGTCGAGCGGACCTGCCCGACCTGCCACGGTGCGGGCGAAGTGATCGCCGAGCCGTGCCGCAGCTGTCGCGGCGACGGCCGGGCCGACAAGACCAAGACGCTGAAGATCGAGATTCCGCCCGGGGTCGACGAAGGCACCCGCATCCGCCTGACCGGCGAAGGCGAGGCGGGCGCGCGCGGGGCACCGGCGGGCGACCTCTACATCTTCCTCCACGTCACCAAGCACGCCATCTATGAGCGGCAGGGCACGACTCTCTACGCCACCGCGCCAATCAGCTTCACCACGGCGGCGCTGGGCGGAGAGATCGGCATTCCGGGGCTCGACGGCGAGCGGCACGTCATCAAGATCCACCCCGGCACCCAGTCCGGCCGCGAGGTGCGCCAGCGCGGCGCCGGCATGCCGGTGCTGCAGGGGCGCGGGCGCGGCGATCTGGTGATCCGGCTGGAAGTCGAGACGCCGACCAAGCTGTCGGCCCGGCAGCGCGAGCTGCTGGAGGAATTCCGCAAGACCGAAACGGGCGAGGAATGCCCGCAGACGAGCGGGTTCTTCGCCAAGCTGAAGGCGGCGCTGGGTTGAGGTTGGAACGGGCGGCGCATGGCGGCACGGAGATCGCAGCCAAACCGCAGTTGCGTCATCCTCACCCTTCCCACCGCCTGCGGCGGCGGGCCCCTTCCCTCTCCCATTGGGAGAGGGAGGGAGCGGCGAAGCCGCGGAAGGGTGAGGGTGACACGATCTTCCGTTCGCACCTCTGGACAAGCCAATGACTCCCCGCGAGCTGATCGACACCGCCGATGTCCCCGGCGGCGAGCCGCTGCGGCTGTTCCGCCGGGGCGCCGATCACATGATCGTGCTCGAGCGCAACGAGCTGATGAACAGCCGGATGAGCGGTTCGGAAGAAGCGCTGGCGGTGATGACGCTGGAACGGCTCGGCAAGCGCGAGGCGCGGTTGCTGGTCGGCGGCTATGGCATGGGCTTCACCCTGCGCGCGGCGCTGGCGGTGCTGGGCGACCGGGCGCAGGTGACGGTGGCCGAGCTGGTCCCCAAGATCGTCGAATGGGCGAAGGGGCCGATGGCGGCGCTGACCAATGGCTGCCTTGACGATCCGCGCGTGCGGGTGATCTTCGGCGATGTCGGCGCGGTGATCGCCGGCGGGCAGGGGGCATATGACGCGATCCTGCTCGATGTCGACAATGGCCCTGACGGTCTGACCAGACCAGGCAATGACGGGCTCTATTCGATGCGCGGGCTGGACGCCGCACGACAGGCGCTGCGGCCGGGCGGCATTCTCGCCGTGTGGTCAGCGGCGCCCGATGCGGCCTTTGCCCGCCGGATGCGCGACGCCGGTTTCCGCGTCGAGGAAGTCGCGGTGCGGGCACGCGCCAACGGCAAGGGGCCACGCCACGTGATCTGGTTCGGCACGCGGCGATAAGAGGGCGGAGGCTCCGCCCTCCGGGCCGGCTTACGCCGCGCCGAACACCCGCGCGAAGATCGTGTCGACATGCTTGTAGTGATAGCCGAGGTCGAACTTGTCCTCGATCTCCGCCGGGCTGAGCGCGGCGGTGACTTCGGGGTCGGCCTTGAGCAGTTCGAGCAGCGAGAGTTCGCCGTCCGATTCCCACACCTTCATCGCGTTGCGCTGGACGAGGCGATAGGCGTCCTCGCGGCTCACCCCTGCCTGGGTGAGCGCCAGCAGCACGCGCTGCGAATGGACCAGGCCGCCCATGCGGTCGAGATTCTTCTGCATGCGCACCGGGTAGACCAGCAGCTTGTCGACCACGCCGGTGAGGCGGGCCAGCGCGAAGTCGAGCGTGATCGTCGCATCGGGGCCGATATAGCGCTCGACCGAAGAGTGGCTGATGTCGCGCTCGTGCCACAGCGCGACATTTTCCAGCGCCGGGGTGACATAGCCGCGCACCATGCGGGCGAGGCCGGTCAGGTTTTCGGTGAGCACCGGGTTGCGCTTGTGCGGCATCGCCGAGCTGCCCTTCTGGCCCGGCGAGAAATATTCCTCGGCCTCCAGCACTTCGGTGCGCTGCAGGTGGCGGATTTCGACGGCGAGGCGCTCGATCGACGAGGCGATTACGCCGAGCGTCGCGAAGAACATTGCGTGGCGGTCGCGCGGGATCACCTGGGTCGAGACCGGCTCGACGGTCAGGCCCAGCTTTTCGGCGACATGCGCTTCGACGCGCGGATCGATGTTCGCAAAGGTGCCGACCGCGCCCGAAATCGCGCAGGTGGCGATGTCGGCGCGGGCGGCGAGCAGGCGCGCCTTGTTGCGCTGGAACTCGGCATGCGCCTCGGCGAGCTTTAGGCCGAAGGTGACCGGCTCGGCATGGATGCCGTGGCTGCGGCCGATGGTCGGCGTCATCTTGTGTTCGCGGGCGCGGCGCTCGAGCACCGCGAGCAGCGCGTCGATGTCTGCCAGCAGCAGGTCGCTGGCGCGGGCGAGCTGGACTGCGAGGCAGGTGTCGAGCACGTCGGAGCTGGTCATGCCCTGGTGCATGAAGCGGGCTTCCTCACCCACCTGCTCGGCGACCCAGGTGAGGAAAGCGATCACGTCATGCTTGGTGACGGCCTCGATCGCGTCGATCGCGGCGACGTCGATCGCCGGCTTGGTCGCCCACCAGTCCCACAGCGCCTTCGCGGCGCTCTGCGGCACCACGCCCAGATCGGCCAGCGCCTGCGTGGCGTGCGCCTCGATCTCGAACCAGATGGCAAAGCGCGTTTCCGGCGACCAGATATCGGTCATCACGGGGCGGGCGTAACGGGGGACCATCGGCGTTCCTTTTCGGGGGGTGGGCGGCTGCGCCCGGTGCGACGGGGCGGCCCGTAGCAAAGCCCGGGCGAGGCTGCAATGCGGGGCAGGTGAAACGAAGTGCGGCGGCGCTGGTTATTGGAATCGTGCAAGACGAGGGAGGCCGCGGCAAGCTTTCGTCCTGTCGCTATAGTATCCGGCGGTGGAGCGTTGCGTATGATGCGTTCAGGATTGGTGGCTGGGGCGCTGCTGCTTGCGATGCCGGCCTTCGCCCAGGAAACGCGCACTGCGCCGCCGGCCGCGGATGGCGGCGCGCCGGCGGTTGCTGACGCCGGGGACAGGGCGGTGCCGGCTCCGGCACCATCGCTATCGCCTGCGGAAGCAGCCGCAGCGGCGGCCAGCGACGAAGCCAGTATCGGCCGCGCCATCGACCGCGACTTTGCGAACTATGACCTCAATCACGACGGGATGCTCGACAAGGCCGAGTTCGGCGCCTGGATGGCCAGCCTGCGCAAGGCCTCCGAGCCGAAGTTCGATGCCGACACGCCCGAGGCGCGGGCGTGGATCGACAAGGCCTTCGCCGCCACCGACGCCGACCGCAGCGGCGCGGTGGATAAAAGCGAACTCACCCATTTCCTCACGCCGCGGCGGGAATAGGGGCGTTCAGATCAGCCCCTTGGCGCGCAGGCTGGTGTGCCCCTCGCTGCCCAGAATCACATGGTCGTGCACCACGATTCCCAGCCTTTTGCCCACCTCGGCGATCGTGCGGGTGATTTCGATGTCGGCGCGGCTGGGGCTGGGGTCGCCCGAGGGGTGGTTGTGGACCAGGATCAGCGCCGCCGACCCCAGATCGATCGCGCGGCGAATGACTTCGCGGACATGGACCGGCGCCTCGTCGATCGAGCCTTCGCTCATCAGCTCGTCGCGGATCAGCATGTTGCGGGTGTTGAGGTGCAGCACGCGGAATCGCTCGATCGGGTGGTGCGCCATGTCGGCGCGCAGATAATCGAGCAGCGCCTGCCAGTTGGCGAGCACCGGCCGTTCGCGCACCTTGCTCTGCAACAGGCGCAGCGCGGCGGCGTGGACCGATTTCAGCGCCGCGATCTGGGTTTCGCCCACGCCCTTCACGCGCGTCAGTGCCTCGGCATCGGCGGTGAGCAGACCGGCGATGCCGCCAAATTCGTGCAGCAGCGCCTTGGCGAGCGGCTTGGTGTCCTTGCGCGGAATCGTCAGCGCCAGAATATATTCGACGAGTTCGTGATCGAGCAGCGCGTCGGGCCCACCTTCAAACAGGCGCCGGCGCAGTCTTGCGCGGTGGCCGCTATTGTCGGAAATATCCTCGGGCATCGCACTGACTATGCAGGGGGAGGGAAGTGTCGGCAACGCAACGCCACCGATTCGGTGGAAACTGGCGGCTTTTCGGCAGGCCGGTCGGCGAAGACTTGACGGCTGCGCGGGCGGGGCCGGCGCAACGGTTGACTCGGTCGGCGCCTGTTCCTAAAGCGCCCTCGCATCGCGGCGTTTTGCCTGCGGTGCGTGGTGTCGCCCGCCCGTGCGTGGCGGCTTTTTCATATCTGGATCGCCGTGCTCGCTTTGTCTGACGACCCTGTCCGTACCGACCTCGACCGTCGCATCGCCGATGCGAAGGCTGCGGCGCGCGGTGAGGGCGTGCAGGCGCCCGGGCCTCAAAAGGGCTATAAGCAGGGCTCCCGCGTGCTGGCCGAGCTGATCGGTGCACCGCTGGGCGGGTTCGTGATCGGGTTTGCGCTCGACCGCTGGCTGGGAACCAGCCCCTGGGGGCTGTTGATTCTGCTGGCGCTGAGCGTGATCGTGGCGTTTCGCAACATCTACAAGATTTCGAAGGAGCGCGCGGAGTGAGCGCCGGCAAAATCGATCCGATGGAGCAGTTCAAGGTCGAACCCCTGTTCGGCCGTCATATTGACCTGTTCGGCTATGACATCTCCTTCACCAACTCGGCGCTGTTCATGTTCGTGGTCGCAGCGTTGCTGTACCTGTTCATGGCCGGTGGCATGCAGCGCAAGCTGATCCCCGGCAAATGGCAGCTGATGGCCGAGAGCGCCGTCGGGTTCATCGACTCGATGGTGAATGTGAACATCGGCAAGGGCGGCAAGAAGTTCGCGCCGTACATCTTCTCGCTGTTCTTCTTCATCCTGTTCGCGAACCTGGTCGGCGTGCTGCCGCTGGCGATCCTGCCGGGCCTGCACACCTTCGCCGTCACCAGCCACATCACCGTCACTGCGGTGCTCGCCTTCTTCTCGTTCGGCATCGTGATGGTCGTCGGGCTGGTGAAGCATGGCCTGAAGTTCTTCTCGCTGTTCGTGCCGCACGGCGCGCCGCTGTGGCTGATGCCGGTCATCATCCCGGTCGAGTTCGTGTCGTTCATGGTGCGCCCCTTCTCGCTGGGCCTGCGACTGTTCGTTGCGATGACGGCGGGGCACATCCTGCTCGAAGTGTTCGGCAGCTTCGTCGTCCAGGGCTTCAGCAGCGGCACGCCGCTGGGGGGCGTGGTCGGCGTGCTGAGTTTCGCGATGATCGTCGGTGTCAGCGCGCTGGAACTGCTGGTCTGCGCCATTCAGGCCTATGTGTTCGCGCTGCTGACTTCGCTGTATCTCCACGACGCGGTGCACCTGCACTAAGTCGACGAGTAACGTTTTGAATTTTTGCGGATTATCTAGGGAGCTAGAAATGACTGATCTGGGTGCAATGTACATCGGTGCCGGTCTCGCGGCGATCGGTATCGGCCTCGCCGCCCTCGGCGTGGGCAACGTGTTCGGTTCGTTCCTCGAAGGCGCGCTGCGCAATCCGGGTGCGGCGGATGGCCAGCAGGGCCGTCTGTTCATCGGTTTCGCCGCGTCGGAACTGCTGGGCCTGATCGCGTTCGTCGTCGCGATCCTGATCCTCTTCGTCGTCAAGCACTAAGCAAAACGGGGGCCTCGGCCGATGCCGCAGTTAGATCAGATCACGGAGATTTACGCCTCGCAGCTCTTCTGGCTCGCGATCGTATTTGCCCTGATCTATTTCGGGATCGGCAAGGCAATGGTCCCGAAGATCGAGCGGACGATGGAAGATCGCGCCGCTCGCATCGCCGGGGATATTGCCGCGGCCGAATCCGCGCGCGATGCCGCGCGGGCTTCGGACGAGGCCTATCAGGCGGGGCTGGAAGCCGCCCGTGTCGAGGCGCAGCAGGTGACTGCCGGCGCGAAGGCCGAGGCTTCCGCCGCTGCCGAAGTGGCGGTGAAGGCCGCCAATGCCGCCGACGAAGCGCGGATCGCCGAGGCGACCCGCACGATCGAGGCGCGCACCGGTGAGGCGCTGGGTGAAATCGAAGCCGCGACGGTCGAGGCTGTCGAGGCGATCGTCGCCCGGCTCTCCGGGGTGGCGGTGGACCGCGCCACCGTCGAACAGAATGTGAAGGCAGCACTGGCCCATGGCTGAGGCAACCAATTCCCTGCACGCCGAGATGGGGACCGCCGAATTGCATCAAGAGCCGACCGCACTGGGCATCTCCGCCGCCGGCTGGGTGGCCCTGTCGATGTTCGCCGTCGTGCTGATCATCCTGCTGGCGCGCGTGCCGGCGACGATCGGCAAGATGCTCGACAAGCAGATTGCCGGCATCCGCAACCAGCTCGACGAAGCCGCCAAGCTGCGCGCCGAAGCCGAAGCGCTGCTGGCCGAAGCCAAGGCCCGCACCGCGTCGAGCGAGGCCGATGCCCGCGCGATCGTAGAAAGCGCCCGTGAGGACGCCGCCGCGATGAAGGCGAAGGCGGAAGCCGATGTCGCCGAACTGACCGCACGTCGTGCCCGCATGGCCGAAGACAAGATCGCCGCTGCCGAGCGCGCCGCGATCCAGTCGATCCGCGCCAAGGCCGCCGATGCCGCGACCAGCGCGGCTGCCGCGATCATTGCCGAAAAGCATGGCGCCGATGCCGACAAGGCACTGGTCGACCAGGCGATCGCTGGGCTGGGCCGGCTCAACTGAACCGGCTGGCCGGTCGGCCGGGGCGTGCTAAGGCAGGTCTATGGCTGACGGCGAACCCCAAAAATCCTATCGCTGGCTGAGCGCCGGTGCCCTGGTGGCACTGGCGCTTGCCGTTTTTGTGGCCGTGGTCGCGCTGCGCCACGCCGTGCAGGACCATGCCCGCGCCCGCGACATCAAGGGCCAGACCGACCGGGCGATGCAGCGCATCGAGGCCGAGGTCGACCGACTGGAGAATGAAGCGGGGCAGTGATCCCACGCGGTCGGATGGCGACCCGTCACCGCAACGTCATGCCAGCGCAGGCTGGCATCTCCCGCAGCAGCGCTTTTCCCGCATCGCTTAGTCCCGAAGAGACCCCAGCGTGCGCTGGGGTGACGGCGAATGAGGGAGGCGGACCGCCGGGTTTTACCGTGCCGCGGCGTCCCGGCGTTGCCATACGCGGACATAATTGACTTCCATCCGCGCGGGGAAGGCGGCGGGGTCGATGCCCTTCATCCCGCCCCAGCCGCCGACGGCGACGTTCAGGATCAGATATTGCGGCTTGTCGAACGGCCAGGTTGCGGGATCGCCGCGATGGTCGTTGTCGAAGCGCATATAGGCATGGCCGTCGACGCCGATCAGAATGCGGTCGCGGTTCCAGTCGAGCTGGTAGCGGTGGAAGGCCGTGCAGGCATCCGGCAGGCGCGTCGTGGCGCCTTTCTGGGTGTGCTGGACATGGTTGTAGGCGCCGGTGTGGATCGTGCCGTGGACCGTCTCCGGATCCCAGCCGACCAGCTCCATCACGTCGATTTCGCCCATGCGTGGCCATCCGGGGCTCGCGTCGCTGCCGAGCAGCCAGATCGCCGGCCACATGCCCTTGCCGCACGCCACGCGCGCGCGGACCTCGATAAAACCATAGGTCCAGCTCGCCAGGCCGCGGGTGATCAGGCGGGCGGAGCTATAGTCCTGGCCGCCATAATCGGACCGGTCGGCGAGCCGCTCGTGGCGCGCCTCGATGATCAGGCGGCCGTTTTCGACCCGCGCGTTTTCCGGCCGGGCGGCGGCATAATATTGCAGTTCCTGATTGGCCCAGCCCTGCCGGTTGCGGGCGGTGTCATAACCCCAGCGGCGCGGATCGGGCAGCGGGCCGCTGTCGAACTCGTCATGCCACACCAGCCGCGCGCCCGGGGGCACGGCAATGGCTTCGTCGGTGGCAGCGGGGCTGGGGGGCAGGGCGGCCGTCTGGGCATATGCCGGGCCGCAAAGCAGCGCGGCGGCCGCCGCCAGGGCTGGCCGCCGCACCCGCATTATTTGGGCGCCAGCACCATCAGCATCTGGCGGCCTTCCATGCGCGGATAGCTTTCGACCTTCGCGACTTCGGCGGCGTCCTGCTGGACGCGCTGGAGCAGCTGCATGCCGAGCTGGCCATGCGAAAGCTCACGACCGCGGAAGCGCAGGGTGACCTTCACCTTGTCGCCTTCGCCGATGAACTTGTGGATCGCCTTCATCTTCACGTCGTAATCGTGATCGTCGATGTTGGGACGCATCTTGATCTCTTTGATCTCCTGCGTCTTCTGGGTCTTGCGTGCGAGGTTGGCCTTCTTCTGCGCCTCGTACTTGAACTTGCCCACATCGAGGAACTTGGCGACGGGCGGATCGGCATTGGGGGACACTTCGACGAGATCGAGCCCGACCTCGGCAGCCTGCGCCATTGCCTCACGCGTGTACATCACGCCAAGATTCTCGCCGTTCTCGTCGATGACGCGAACCTTCGGCGACTGGATGAATTCGTTAAACCGCGGCCCGTTCAGCGGCATTGCGGGCGCCATCGGGCGCCGGGACATGGGAGGACGTATAAGACTTGCTCCTGTGCGTTATTGCTTACGACTTGCCATAATAACGCGCAAACGCCGTTTCCGGTAGCCCGCATGGCGATCATCGATGGAAAAAGCGCCGGGTGTGGCGCGAAGACGACGCAGATATCGGTACTTGCCCCGCCATGCACAAGATGCGTGGGGGCGTTCGGGCCCGGAAGAGGACCGGTGCGACCTTCCTGCCGCGCTATTTCGCCGCCAGCGGCTCCGTGTGAAAAATTATGATTAAAACCAGCTTGTTAACCTCGTTCGAGCTATAATGGCGGGAGAGCGCGCCCGAACATGGGATTCGGCGCCTGCAAGGGGCACGGCAATATGAAGACGGGTGTGTGCGCAGTGGCGCTGATGGTGACGGCGCTGGGATCGACGGCGGCGCTGGCGCAGACCGAGTCGCGTACCGAGGAAGGGCGGCTGAGCGTGGGCGTTGCCGCCGGCACCACCGGCGTCGGGCCGCGGCTGGCCTATCGCTTCGACGAACTGGTGGGTGTGCGGGCCGAGGCCAGCTTTCTGGGCGTCGACCACAGCTTCACTTCGGGCGGTATCGATTATGATGGCCATGCCAGCCTGCGTTCGGGCGGGGTGATGGTCGATCTCTATCCGTTCGGCGGCGGGTTCCGTCTTTCGGCCGGCGCGCGGATCAACGGCAACAAGGGCCGGGTGCGCGCAACGCCGACCGGGCCGACGCGGATCGGCGACCTGGTGTTCACGCCCGACCAGATCGGTACCATTACCGGTCGCGGCGACGTGCGCGACTTCGCGCCGCAAGTGACGCTCGGCTATGGCGCGCATCTGCGCAAGGGGCTGAAGCTTACCGTCGATGCCGGCGCGCTGTTCCAGGGCCCGGTGCATATCCGCGACTTCACCTCGACCGGCACGCTGGCGACCGATCCGACCATCGCGGGTACCACCTATCGCAATGAACTCGCCAAGCAGCGCCAGAAGCTGCAGGACACGGCGAACAACTATCAGGTCTACCCGGTGGTCGAGGTCGGCCTGCAATATCAGTTCTGAGGGGGGCTGGGCTCAGTCCAGCGCGTCGAGGCGGATCACCAGGTCAGGGAATAGCAGCGGCGACACGCTGTCGTGCGCTTCATATTCCTCGACATCGGTATAGCTGCCGTTTTCGGGGGCGCGATGGATGCGGATCGTCTGACGCACCGCATCGACGACCCAGTAATCGCGTACGCCGTGCTGCGCATAGAGCGGCGCCTTGACGCGCAGGTCGTAGGGCAGCGAGCTGTCGGCGACCTCGATCAGCAGCAGAACGTCTGGGCCGCCGATATCGCGCATCCTGGTGCCGCTGGGAACGACCAGAAGATCCGGTTCCACCAGCGTGTCCGGCGACAGCGTCAGCGAAGGGGCGGGATAGACGCGAACTGCGTCCGGCAGTCCCCGGGCCAGCACCCAGTTCAGCTTGCCTTCCATCATCGAATGCCAGTTCGCCTTGGCTGCTGCCATCGGCACCACCTCTCCCGCGATCAGCTCGATATGCTCGTTCTCGCGCAGCACGCCGGCTTCGGTGAGATCGTAGATCTCATCGACCGTCAGACGGGCGGGGAGGAGGCCCCGGCGCACATTCTGGAAGAGCGTCATGCGGGGAGTGTAGCAGCTTTGGCGCCAGCTTGCACCTTCCCCTCCCGCTTGCGGGAGGGGCGTTGGAGGGATCAGATCAAATCCGGCGCAGTCGCCTCGGCCTTCAGCCGGGCGATCGCCTCGTCCAGCGTCAGCATGGTCTGGCCCTGGCTGCCGAGTACCCGAAGCGCAACCGTGCTTTCCTCCGCCTCGCGCTTGCCGACGACCAGCAGGTTCGGCACCTTGGCGAGCGAGTGTTCGCGCACCTTGTAGTTGATCTTCTCGTTGCGCAGGTCGCTTTCGACGCGGATGCCCGCCGCCTTCAGCTTCTCGACCACTTCCAGCGCATAGGTGTCGGCATCCGACACGATCGTCGCGACCACCGCCTGCACCGGGGCGAGCCAGGTCGGCAGCTTGCCGGCGAAATGCTCGATCAGGATGCCGATGAAGCGCTCGTACGAGCCGAAGATCGCGCGGTGGAGCATCACCGGGCGGTGGCGCTCGCCATCCTCGCCGACATAGCTCGCATCGAGCCGTTCGGGCAGCACCCGGTCCGACTGGATGGTGCCGACCTGCCAGGTGCGGCCGATCGCATCGGTCAGGTGCCATTCGAGTTTCGGCGCATAGAAGGCGCCTTCGCCGGGCAGCTCCTCCCAGCCATATTCGGGCGTGGCGAGGCCGGCGGCGATCACCGCGTTGCGCAGCTCGTTCTCGGCCTGGTCCCACATCTCCTCGGTGCCGAACCGCTTTTCGGGGCGCAGCGCGAGCTTGATCGAATAGGTGAAGCCGAAATCCTTGTAGACCCGGTCGGCCAGCGCGCAGAAGGCGCGGACTTCGTCGACGATCTGGTCCTCGCGGCAGAAGATGTGGGCGTCGTCCTGGGTGAACTGGCGCACGCGCATCAGCCCGTGCAGCGCGCCGTGCGGCTCGTTGCGGTGGCAGCAGCCATTCTCGTACAGGCGCATCGGCAGGTCGCGGTACGACTTGATGCCCTGGCGGAAGATCAGCACGTGCGCCGGGCAGTTCATCGGCTTGAGCGCCATCCACTCGGCATCGTTCGAGACGATCGGGCCTTCATCCTCGGTGTTCGGCACTTCGTCGGGGATGACGAACATGTTCTCGCGATACTTGCCCCAGTGGCCGGACTGCTCCCACTGGCGGGCGTCCATCACCTGCGGGGTCTTCACCTCGCGATAGCCGGCGCCGTCGATCGCGCGGCGCATATAGGCTTCGAGCTCGCGATAGATGCGGAAGCCCTTGGGGTGCCAGAAGACCGAGCCATGCGCCTCCTGCTGGAGGTGGAACAGGTCCATCTCCGCGCCCAGCTTGCGGTGGTCGCGCTTGGCGGCTTCCTCCAGCCGCGTCAGATGCTCCTGAAGCTGCTTCTTGTTCAGCCAGCCGGTGCCGTAGATGCGGCTGAGCATCGCGTTCTTCTGATCGCCGCGCCAATAGGCGCCGGACACGCGCGTCAGCTTGAACGCATCCGCCGCCACCTTGCCGGTGGAAGCGAGGTGCGGGCCACGGCACATGTCGAGCCAGGCGTCCTCGCCCTTGCCGGCGCGATAGACCGTCAGTTCCTCGCCCTCGGGCAGTTCCTTCGCCCATTCGGCCTTGAAGGTCTCGCCCTGCGCGGTCCAGCGCGCGATCAGGTCGGCGCGCGACCAGACTTCGCGGATCAGCGGCTCGTCCTTGGCGATGATGCGGCGCATCTCTTCCTCGATCGCCGGCAGATCCTCCTCGGCGAAGGGGCGGTCCTTGGGCGCGAAGTCGTAATAGAAGCCGTCGTCGGTCGCCGGGCCGAAGGTGATCTGCGTGCCCGGGAACAGGTTCTGCACCGCCTCGGCCAGGATATGGGCGTAGTCGTGGCGCACCAGTTCGAGCGCGTCGGCCTCGTCCTTCGCGGTGACGAGCGCGAGGTTCGCGTCGCCCTCGAACGGACGGCCGATGTCGCGCAGCTCGCCATCGACGCGCGCGGCGAGCGCCGCCTTGGCAAGGCCGGGGCCGATCGCCGCGGCGATGTCCGCCGGGGTAGTCCCCGGGGCTACCTCGCGGACGGAACCGTCGGGCAGCGTTATGCGGAACATCTCGGACACGGGAAGAACCCCTTCTTTCTGGGTGTGAATGGAGCGCGGCTTATGCCCGCGCCGGGGCGATATAGGCAAGCGTTTGGCGAAAGGGGATAGGGCGGGGGATTTTGGGCTCTCTTCGCCCCTCCCTGCAAGGATAGGAGCGATAGCGCTGCGCTTTGCACGGCGCTGCTTGAACCGGCCAGCTTTGCTCCGCTCCGGTTATTCCTCGCCCGAAAGCCGGTCGACATGCAGGTCGACCGCCAGCCGCTCCTCGCCCTCGCCGATGCGGTGGCCGGCGATGGCGGCGGCGCCGTCGGCATCGAGTCCCACGGCAACGCGGACATAGCCGTCGCCGGGGCACAGTCCGGTGATCGGATCGAACCCGACCCAGCCAAGGCCCTCCACCCAGGCCTCGCACCAGGCATGGGGCGCGCACTGCGCCGCGTCGTCGAGCCGGTAGCCGGAGACATAGCGGGCCGGCGCCCCCAGGCTGCGCGCGGCTGCCACGAACATATGGGCGATATCGCGCGAGGCGCGGGCCGCGCCGCCAAAGGCCTCGGCAGCGGTCAGCCCGGCATCGGGCGCGTCCGGGAACCGGGGGAAGCGATCGTGCAGCGCGAGGTTGAGGCGATGCAGCTTCTCGATCGGGTCGTTCGTGCCGGCGGCGCTATCGGTGGCGAAGTCGCGCAGTTCGGTGCTGGCGACGGTGCGCGGCGTGGCGCGCAGGAACAGCGCCGGCGGCAGCGGTTCGGGCGCGCCGCGCAGCACGCCGCTATTGTCGCTGGTCAGCACTTCGCCGGTCACGCTGATTTCCAGCGCGTCGATCGGCCCTTCGGCATAGAGCATGGTGACGGCGTTGCCGAACCCGTCGATCGCGTCGCGCATCCTTGCGTCGCAATCGACGCCGATCATCCAGCTCACCACCGTCTGGTGCTGGGTGTCGCAGGGCGTCAGGCGCAGCATCTGGACGATCCGCGCCTGGGGCCGGCTGAAGCGATAGACGGAGCGATGTTCGACGGCGATGCGCATCAGAGGAACCGGAACTGGCGCGCGATTGCGCCGTCGAGCAGCGCGTTCTCGGTGATGAAATTCTCCAGATATTCGTGCAGCCCGCCGACGATGATGTCGGGCGTGCGCGCCTTCTGCACCCGGGCGAGGCGGGTGCGGGCCATCCGGTCCGCCTCGCCCTGCAGGCCGGTGCGCTTGGCGAGCTGGCTGAGCAGCGTCACGCTTTCCTCCACGCAGGCGGCTAGGCTGCGCGGCAGCTCGGCGCGGCTGACCAGCAGGTCGATGACATTGTCGGGCCGCAGCCCTTCCGAATAGAGCCAGCGATAGGCCGTGACGGCGGAGACGGTCTGGAGGATCGTCGTCCACTGGTCGCGATCGACCGCACCGCCGACGCTTTCGCCTGCCGGCAGCAGCAGATGGTATTTCACATCGACCAGCCGCGCGGTGTTGTCCGCTCGCTCGATCGCGGCGCCGAGCTGGATCAGCAGCGTCGCTTCGTTGCGCATCATCCGGTGGGTGGCGCCTTCAAAGCCGCGCGTCTCTCCCTTGATCTGCTCGACCAGATTGAGCGTCTCGGTAGCGCCGCCGGTGGAGGCGCGGTTGGCGAACAGCCACCAGGCGCGGTTGATCGCGGTCCAGGCCTCGCGGGTGAGTGCGGTGCGCACGGCCCGGGCGTTGTTGCGCGCCATTTCCAGGCAGCGGGTGATCGAGCCCGGATGGCTGGCGTCAAGCGTCAGGAAACGCGCGACATGCTGCTGCGTGGCGGGATGGCCGGTCGCGGCGAATGCCTCGTCGGTATAGCTGACGGCGAGCGCGCTCTGCCATGCGACTTCGCCGGCGGGCCGGGCGGAGAGCGCATCGAGGCGGATCGTCGCTTCGACCAGCCGGGCGATGAAGTCGGCGCGCTCGACATAGCGGCCGAGCCAGTAGAGCGCGGCGGCGGTGCGGGAGAGCATCATCATGCGATGGTCTCCTCGAGGTTCCCCTCCCGCTTGCGGGAGGGAGTATCGGGTGAACAGCGCGGGGCGCTGTTCACCCGATACTGGGAGGGGCTGACGTGGAAGGAGCGCGAAGAGGGTTCAGCCCCTCCCCCGACCCCTCCCGCAAGCGGGAGGGGAGCGCAAACGGCGGCGTCCGGATACTTCCTCATGCCGCATCCCCCAGCAGCACGAAGCTGTCCTTGGTTCCCCCGCCCTGGCTGGAATTGACCACCAGCGATCCTTCGCGCAACGCCACGCGGGTCAGCCCGCCCGGCACCACGCGCACACCGTCGCTGCCGGTCAGCACGAACGGGCGGAAATCGACATGGCGCGGGGCCAGGCCCTTTTCGGTCAGCGTCGGCACGGTCGACAGCGCCAGCGTCGGCTGGGCGATATAGCGGTGCGGCTCGGCAACCAGCGCGGCGCGGAAATTCTCGATCTGCTCTTTCGTCGCGGTCGGGCCGACCAGCATGCCATAGCCGCCGGAGCCGTCGACCAGCTTCACCACCAGTTCGGGCAGATGATCGAGCACATAGCGAAGCGCCTGCGGCTCGCGGCAGCGCCAGGTCTCGACATTGGGCAGCTTCGCCTCGCCGCCCGAATAGAAGCGGACGATTTCGGGCATATAGCTGTAGATCGCCTTGTCGTCGGCGATGCCGTTGCCGGGCGCGTTGAGCAGCGCGACATTGCCGGCGCGATAGGCGGCGATCACGCCGGGTACGCCGAGCAGCGAATCGGGGCGGAACACCAAAGGATCGAGGAAATCATCGTCGATGCGGCGATAGATCACGTCGACGCGCACGCGCCCGGCGATGGTTTCCATATAGACGATGTCGTCATCGACGACGAGGTCGGCCGCCTCGACCAGCTCGACGCCCATCGAATCGGCGAGGAAGCTGTGTTCGTAATAGGCCGAGTTGAAATGGCCGGGGGTGAGCACCACGCAGACCGGCCGCGACCGGCCCGACGGCGCCACCGACCGCATCGTCTCCAGCAACATGTCCGGATAGCTGTCGACCGGCGCGACGCGGAAATCGCGGAACAGTTCCGGGCACAGCCGGATCATCGCCTCGCGATTTTCGAGCATGTAGGACACGCCGGAAGGCGTGCGGGCATTGTCCTCCAGCACATAGAACTGGTCCGGCCCGGTGCGGACGAGGTCGATGCCGCAGATATGCGCCCACACGCCGTGCGGCGGGCGGACCCCGGCGACTTCGGGGCGGAACTGTTCGTTGCTGAAGATCAGTTCGGGCGGAAGAATGCCTTCAGCCAGGATGCGGCGGGGGCCATATATGTCTTCGAGAAAGGCGTTGATCGCCTCGACGCGCTGGACCAGCCCTTCGCTCAGCTTCTGCCATTCATGCTGCAGGAAGATGCGCGGTACGATGTCGAAGGGAATAATGCGCTCGGCGGCGTCGCTGTCGCCATAGACGGCGAAGGTGATGCCCAGCTGGCGGAAGGCGGCTTCGGCGGAATGTTGCCTTCGTTGCAGTTCTTCAGCGGGTGTATCTGCAATCCATTGGGAAAGTGCAGCGAACTCGGCGCGCGGCGCATCCGGCCCGCCCTGTCCCCAAATCTCGTCGAACGCCCCCGCTGATCCCATCGAAGCTCCCAAACGCCCGAGTGGCTATTTGGTCGCATGCTGCAACGCTTCGTTGCGCTGCACAAGCGGGGAAATGGGGCGGCGCGGAAGATAGAGGAACTCGTTCCCCTCCCGCGTGCGGGAGGGGCTAGGGGAGGGGATGGCAGCATAAGCGCAACCCTCCGTCTCCATCAGCCCCTCCCCCGACCCCTCCCGCAAGCGGGAGGGGAGCGAATGAAGGGAGGACTTATTTCGCCTTCGCCAGCCCTGTCAGCAGATCCCGGGTCAGCACCTGCGGCAGCACCTCGGGTTCGTCCTTGCCGGGCTTGTACCAAAGGTAGAGCGGCACGCCCGCGCGGTTGTGCGCTTCGATGAAGCGGCCCAGCGCCGGGTCGCCATTGGTCCAGTCGCCGACCAGCACCGCGACCTTGCCGTCCTGCAGCGCCTGTTCGACGGCGGCGGTTTCGATCACGGCCTTTTCGTTGACCTTGCAGGTCAGGCACCAGTCGGCAGTGAAATAGGCGAAGACCGGCCGGCCCTGCGCGCGCAGTTCGGCGAGGCGGGCTTCGCTGAACTTTTCCGCATTGCCGGCCGCCGGCGCTTCGGCACCGGCAGGGGCGGGGCGGACCAGCGCGGCGGCGGCGAGCGCGACCAGCAGCAGGGGGAGCGCCGGCAGCCAGGCATGGCTGCGGCCCCTGGCCTGCCGCAGGCCCGCCCACCACAGGCCCAGCGTGGCGAGCAGCGCGGCACCGAGACCCAGCGTCATCCCGCTTACCCCGGCCTGCTTGCCGAGCACCCAGGCGAGCGCCAGCGCGGTGAGGAACATCGGCACCGACAGGATACGGCGCAGCGTCGCCATCCACGCGCCCGGCTTCGGCAGCGCGCGGCGCAGCGCGGGGACGAAGCCGAGCAGCAGGAAGGGCAGGGCGATGCCCAGCCCCAGCCCGGCGAAGATTGCTAGGCCCGCATACCATGGCAGCACCAGCGCTGCGCCGAGCGCCGAGGCCATGAACGGCCCGGTGCACGGCGTGGCGACGAACGCGGCCAGCGCGCCGGTGGCGAAGGCGCCGCCATGGCCCTTGCCGGCTGCGCGGTTGACGAAGCCGGGCGCGTTGATTTCGAACAGCCCGGCCAGGTTGAACGCGATGGCGGTCACGAGCAGCAGCAGGACCAGGATCACGCGCGGATCCTGCAACTGGAATGCCCAGCCGACGCTTGCCCCCGCCGCGCGCAGGCCGAGCAGCACGCCGCCGAGTGCGAGACAGACCAGCACCACCCCGGCGGTATAGGCCAGCGCTTCGGCGCGCGGATTGCCCTCGGCATGGTTGGCCTTGGCGAGGCTCAGCGCCTTGAGGCTCAGGATCGGGAAGACGCAGGGCATGACGTTGAGGATCAGCCCGCCCAGAACCGCCGCTGCGAAGGCGCCGAGCACCGCCAGCCAGGGCGCCCCTGCGGGCACCGGCCGCGGTTCGGCCACGATTCCGGCATTGGCAGTGAGGCTCAGCCCCTGGCCGTCGACCGCCAGCACGCCCTCGATCGCCTTGGGGGCATTGCGGGCCTTGGTCTCGATCACCAGCCGGTCGCCGTCGCGGGTGACTTTTTGCGGTGCAGCATAGTCGATCGTGTCGGCGGTCAGCGGAAAGAAATAGACATCCTTCGCCGTGGCGCTCGCCGGATAGGGCACGGCGAGGCGCAGCGTGTCGCCCGCCGCCTGGAACTGCGCCGGGGCGCCCAGCGGCCGGGGCAGCTTCGCGCGCCAGCCGTCGAACTTTGCGCGGGTGGCGGCGTCGACCGCGCCGTCGCCTACGGTCAGGCTGGTTTCCAGCGCGGCTTTTTCGGGCACGCACAGCGTATCGGTGCAGACCAGATAGTCGAGCTTCAGCCGGATCGGCAGCGTGCCCTTCGCATCGGCCGGGATGTGGAGCGTGGTCAGCCGGGCGAATGTGCCTTCATAGACATAGTTCATCAGCCCCGCGATCAGCAGCCGCTGCGGCACCGGATAGCGCAGCGGATCGGCGGTCATGCCGGCGGGCAGCGTCCAGTTCGCTTCGGCGGGCAGGCCGGCGTCACCCGGATTCTGCCAATAGGCATGCCATTTGGGGTCGGGCGTCGACACCAGCGCCAGCGTCACCGTGCTGCCGGGCGCGGGGTGCGCGGTTTCCGCCACCAGTTCGTTGTGGACGTGCGGCCCCTTGGCAAATTCCTGCGCCGCCGCCGGCAACGCCGGAGCAAGGAGGAGAAGAAGCGACATCAAAGCGAAACGAAGCTGGGCCATGGCGCCGTCCTTGCCCAGTTCGCTGCGATCGACAATAGCTGGGTGCCCTTTTCTCCTCCCTTGCCTGGAGCTGGCCCTGATGAAATTGCTTCCCTCGCTCGCCGCCGCTCTTGCGCTGGCCGCCGCGACCCCGCTCGCCGCGCAGACGGCGGTGCCCGCACCTGTCGCACCCGCCGCGCCCGCGACTCCGCCGAAGTTGGTGGTGGTGATTTCGGTCGACCAGTTTTCCGCCGACCTGTTCGCCGAATATCGCGCGCAGTTCACCGGCGGCTTCGCCCGGCTGATGACCGGCGCGGTGTTCCCCTCGGGCTATCAGAGCCACGCCGCGACCGAGACCTGCCCCGGCCATTCGACGATCCTGAGCGGCGACCACCCCTCGCGCACCGGCATCATCGCCAATGACTGGACCGACTTCGCCGCGCCGCGCGCCGACAAGACGGTCTATTGCGCCGAGGACGAGAGCGTTCCGGGCACCGATTCGAACCACTACACCGTGTCGGACAAGCATCTGAAGGTGCCGACGCTGGGCGAGTGGATGAAGGCGGCGGATCCGGCCTCGCGCGTCGTTTCGGTGGCGGGCAAGGACCGTGCGGCCGTGATGATGGGCGGCCACAAGGTCGACGAGCTGTGGTGGTGGAACGGCAAGGCCTTCGTCTCCTATGCCGGCCGCACCGCACCCGATGCGGTCAACCGGATCAACGCCGCCACCGCCGCGCGCATCGCCGAGGCGCAGGAGCCGCTGGAACTGCCCGCCTTCTGCCAGGCACGCAGCCGCGCCATTCCGGTAAGCGCGACCAAGTCGGTCGGCGACGGCCGCTTCGCGCGCGCTGCTGGCGACGCCAAGGCGTTCCGCATCTCTCCTGATTTCGACGATGCCGTGCTCGCGCTGGGCGCCAAGCTGGCGACCGACATGAAGCTGGGCCAGCAGGGGCATACCGACCTGCTGATCCTCGGCGCCTCGGCCACCGACTATGTCGGCCATACCTATGGCACCGAGGGCAGCGAGATGTGCCTGCAACTGCTGTCGCTCGACCAGACGCTGGGCCGGCTGTTCGAGGCGCTGGACCGCACCGGTGTCGACTATCAGGTGGTGCTGACCGCCGACCATGGCGGTCACGACCTGCCCGAGCGCAACCGCGAGCATGCCGCGCCGATGGCGCAGCGGATCACCGCTGACGCAACCGTCACCAATATCGGTCGCGACCTTGCCGCGCGGCTGGGCCTGACCGGCACGGTGCTGGTCGGCGGACCGGGCGGCGACGTCTATGTCTCCCCCACGGTGCCGCAGGCGAAGCGTGCGGCGGTGCTGGCCGAGGCGGTGAAGCTGTATTCGGCCAATCCGCAGGTCCAGGCGGTGTTCACCCGCGCGCAGATCGAAGCGACGCCGATCGCGCATACGCCGCCCGAGACCTGGACGCTGATCGAGCGCGCGCGCGCATCGTATAATCCCGAGCATTCGGGCGATCTGGTGGTAGCGCTGAAGCCGCGCGTGACGCCGATCCTCGACCCCTCGGTCGGCAATGTCGCGACGCATGGCAGCTTCTGGGACTATGACCGCCGCGTGCCGATCCTGTTCTGGCGCAAGGGCATGACCGGCTTCGAACAGCCGCTGTCGGTGGAGACGGTCGACATCGCCCCGACGCTCGCCGCGCTGATCAAGGTGCCGGTGCCAGTGGCAATCGACGGGCGCTGCCTCGATCTGGATGCGGGTGCGGGGGATAGCTGCAAGTAGGTCCGCTCACATTCCCCTCCCGCAAGCGGGAGGGGAATGTGAGCGGAAGCGACTATCGCTTCTCGAACGCCCGCATGCCGGTCAGCCGGTTGTTTTCCACCACGATCGGCTGCCCCGAAAGATCGGCGACGAACGCCGGATTGGTCGGCGCACCCGGTGCCAGGCTGGCGGTGTTGCCCTCGACGCGCAGCCCGGCGACGGGATAGGTCCGCGCCTCGGTCGCGACGACGATCAGGCCCGAGCTGTTTTCCTTGCCCTTGCCCTGCACGAAGACATTGTCGGCGATAAGCCCGGTGCCGCCTTCGCACAGGTCGATCATATAGTTGGTCTTGCGCCCGGCGCTGTCGTCGAAGCTGTTGCCGGTGATCGCCACGCGGCGCGCGCGCAGCTTCACATAATGGCCGCCGGTGCCGCGCTCGAAGCGGCTGCGCGTGATCGTCACCAGTCCGTCGACCGCCAGATACACCGAATGCGAGCAGTTCGGCGCCTCGTCGCACTGGCCGAGGCCGGCAAAGGTCGTGTGGTCGATGGTGATGGCGTGTACGGTCGGGTGGCCGCCGCCCAATATGCCTTCCTGGCTGTCGAGGAACATTGCGTTGGTGACCGTCAGGTCGCCCATTTCGATGCGGATGCCGGCGCCATTGCCGTCGCGCACCCGAAAGCCGCGAAAGATGATGCCGTCGACGGCCGATCCGCGCCCGCGCAGGACGAAGGCGGCCTTGTCCTCGCACACCGTGTTCTCGAAGATCACGGTGCCGGGCTTCACTGCCTTGAAGCTGATCTGGCCGCCGGCCTGGACGGTGCATTGGTGATAGGTGCCGGGCGCGATCAGGATCGTCGCCTTGCCGTCGCGCACTGATTGCACCGCGGCGTCGAGGGTCTGGAAGCCCTGGCCGGTCTCGGCGATGGTGAAGGGGGCAGACGGCGCTTGCTGCGCCACGGCAGGCGCGGCGAGCAGCGGGGCGGCGAGCAGGATCGGCAGGCGCATGGCCGGGAGACTAGCCGCGCGCGGTTAAGATTTTGCCGCCCCCCTCCCGCGCGGGTGAGGGGGGGGAAAGCGTCAGCGGCCGGTTACTTGCCCGTCCAGTTGCCGGGGCGCTTCTCGATGAACGCGGTCATGCCTTCCTTCTGGTCCTCGGTGCCGAACAGCGCGTGGAACAGGCGGCGCTCGAAATGCACGCCCTGGGCCAGGCTGGTCTCGAACGCGGCGTTGACCATTTCCTTGTTGGCCTTCACCGCCAGCGGCGGCATCGCGGCGATGGCGGCGGCGGTCTTCACCGCTTCCTCGACCAGATCGGCGGCGGGGACAATGCGGCTGACCAGCCCGGCGCGCTCGGCTTCTTCGGCGTCCATCATGCGGCCGGTAAGGCACATTTCCATCGCCTTGGCCTTGCCCACGGCGCGTGTGAGCCGCTGCGATCCGCCCATGCCGGGGGAGACGCCCAGCTTGATCTCCGGCTGGCCGAACTTCGCGGTGTCGGCGGCGAGGATGAAGTCGCACATCATCGCCACTTCGCAGCCCCCGCCCAGCGCATAGCCGGCCACCGCCGCGATGATCGGCTTGCGGGTGCGGGTGAAGGCATCCCAGCCGGCAAAGAAGTCGTGCCCGTACATGTCGGCAAAGCCCTGCGCCTGCATCTCCTTGATGTCGGCGCCGGCGGCGAACGCCTTTTCGCTGCCGGTCAGCACCGCACAGCCCTGCGAAGCGTCTGCATCATAGGCGCGCGTCGCATCGAGCAGTTCGGCGAGCACCTGGCTGTTGAGCGCATTGAGCGCCTTGGGCCGGTTGAGCGTGACCAGCGTGACGGCACCGCGCTGCTCGACCAGAATCGTTTCGTAAGACGGCATCGTGCTTCTCCCGGATCTTTGCCGGCCTCATGCCGCTTCCTGCGACGGATGCGAAGAGGGCGAGGCGAATTAGTTAGAGTTACGCGGCACTCCCCTCACTGAAAGGGAGGGGGCGGGGGTGGGTGTGCGCGTCTGCGCGCTCGGAAAAATCTTCGCGTGCTGACAGCGAGCCCCGCCGCCTTACGGCGGCGGACCCACCCCCAGCCCCTCCCTGCGAGCAGGGAGGGGAGGGATAGAGGCTTGTGCGATTGCGCTGCGCTGGCGGGGGAGGATCGGTGGCGCTACCCCCGCGTCCGCCCCACCGGCACCGGCAGCAGCCGGCCGTCTGCGCCCTGCACCATCATCACTTCGACTCCGAACGCGTCGCGCAGCGGGCCGTGTGTCAGCGCTTCGCCGGCGGGGCCGAAGGCGATGCGGTTGCCGTCGCGGAGCAGCAGCACGCGGTCGGCGGCGCGGGCGGCCTGCACCAGATCGTGCAGCACGATCACCACGCCGATGCCCTCCGCCGCCAGCGCGCGCAGCCGGTCGAGCAGGTCGAGCTGGTGGACCGGGTCGAGGCTGGCGAGCGGCTCGTCCACCAGCAGCCATTGCGGCTGGCCGGCCAGCACGCGCGCAAGCAACACGCGGGCGCGTTCGCCGCCGGAAAGCTGCGTCACCGGGCGATCGGCAAGATCGCGCGTGCCGGTCGCCTCCATTGCAGAGTCGATTGCGGCGCGGTCCTCGGCGGACAGCCCGGCAAAGGGCGCGCGGTGGGGAAGGCGCCCCAGCGCCACCAGATCGGCGACGCGCACGTCCCAGTGGACGGTCGCGTCCTGCGGTAGATAGCCGATCCGCCGCGCCCGCTCGCGCGGCTCATAGCGGTCGAGCGACTGGTCGCCCAGCGTCACCTGTCCCGCATCGGGCGCGATCAGCCCGGCCAGCGTGCGCACCAGCGTCGATTTGCCCGATCCGTTCGGCCCGAGCATCGCCGTAACCTCCCCCGGCACCAGCGTCGCATCGAGGCGGTGGAGCACCCGGCGCTTGCCCAGGCTGACGCATAGGCTGGTGATGCTCAGTTCCATGGCGACCGCCGCAATTTGAGGAGCAGGGCAAAGAAGAAGGGCGTGCCGATCAGCGCCATCGCCACGCCCAGCCGGATCTCGCCGGGGCCGGGCGCCAGCCGGACGAGACTGTCGGCGGCGAGCACCAGCGCCGCGCCGCCCAGCGCGCTCGGCAGCAGCAGTGCCGAGGGGCGGGCGCCGACAAAGGGGCGCAGCAGATGCGGCACGATCAGCCCGACGAACCCGACCACCCCGGTCACCGCCACGCTGGCGCCCACGGCAAGGCCGGTGCCAAGCACGACGAGCAGTTGCGTCCGCTCCAGCCGCATCCCCATCGACCGCGCGGCGCCTTCGCCCAGCGTCAGCGCATCCAGCGCGCGGCCGGTGAGGAACAGGAGCGCGCAACCGGCAGCGATGAAGGGCAGGGCAAGCTGCACCTCCGAATAGGTGCGATCGGTGAGCGCGCCCATGATCCAGTCGAGAATCTCGGCAGTGGCATAGGGGTTGGGCGAGATCGAGATCAGAAAGGCCGTAAGCGCGCCGGCGAGGCTGGAGAGCACGCTGCCCGCCAGAATGAAGGCGACCGGACTTTCCGCCCGCCACGCAAGCCCCGCCAGCAACAGCATCGACGCACAGCCCGCCGCCATCGCGCAGGCGAACAGCACCAGCGGCGCCGCGGTCGACAGGAAGACAATCGCGGCTACCGCACCCAGCGCGGCGCTGGCGGAGACGCCGACGATCGCCGGATCGGCCAGCGGGTTGCGCAGAAATCCCTGCAGCACCGCGCCGGACAGTCCCAGCGCTGCCCCGATCGCCAGCCCGAGCACCGCGCGCGGCAGGCGCAGCTCGGCGATGATCCACCAGCGCGGATCGTGGCTGAACCAGGCATCGAACGGCACCCACAGCTTGCCGGCCGCGAGCGAGCCGGCGAACAGCAGGGCGGTGAGCAGGGCGAGGGTGAGGGTCAGGGTGGTGCGGGTCATTGGGGCCGCCTTGGTTTGTGCGCGATCGAAGCGCTGCGCCGGCTTCGGCAAGCGCTCCCCTCCCGCTTGCGGGAGGGGCTGGGGGAGGGGGAGGCCAGAGGCCACGGATCGAAACGGCATTTCGCTTCTTCCACGTCGGTCCCTCCCCTGACCCCTCCCGCAAGCGGGAGGGGAATTGCGCTGGACAGGTTGGCCATTCTCACCGCACCCCCCGGCGAATTTCCGTCAGCCGCGCCATCGCCGCTACGATCACCGGACCGCCGCAATTGACCAGCGGGCGGGGGAATACCGCCTGCGTCACGGGCAGGCCGGTCTCCGCGATCACCCGCTTGCGCAGGCCGGCGGCGCGCGAATCGCTGTCGTGGCCGGCGCCTTCCGGGGCCATCATCACACGCGGCGGATCGGCGATCACGCGCTCCATCGGCAGGTGGCCGGTGTGCTGCAGGCCATAATGCGCCGCCTGATTGGAAAAGCCGGCATGCGTCATCATGTCATCGAGCAAGGTCTTGCCGCCGCTGACGAGATTGCCGCCGATCCACAGCAGGGCGGGGGCAGGGGCCTCGTTCCAGCGGGCCGCCGTGACGGCGGCGTCGATCCGGGCATTGAGCGCGGCGCCTCTGGCCGGCGCCCCGACCGCCTCGGCCAGCTCGGTCACTTGCGCCTGGCTGGCTGCTATGGTGGCCGGCATGTTGATATAGAGCGTCTTCAGATGCGCGCGGGCAAAGGCCTCGCGCGTTGAAGGCGGGGTGAAGCTGCTGGCGATCACCAGATCGGGCCGCAGCGCGATCACTTCTTCCGCCGTGCCGTTATTGGCGCGGAACTTCCGTGCGACCTCCAGCGGCATCGACGTCGAATCGGCGCGCATCGAATAATGGCTGAGCGCGGCGATGCGGGCGGGCGGCACCAGTTCCACCAGCATCGCATCGGCGCACGGGTTCATCGACACGATGCCCCCGCCGCCCTGCGGACCGGGCGGGGGCGCCGCGCAACTCGCGGCCATCAGGCAGACGAGCAGCGCGGCGCTTCGCATCAGTTGAACCGCAACCGGATGCCGCCATACGCAGCGCGGCCCAGCGTGCCATAGCCGGTGATCGTCTGATAGCGTTCGTCGGTCAGGTTCTCGACCCGGCCATAGACCGACAGCAGGCGATTGACCGGCATTTCGGCGCGGATGCTGGCCAGCGCATAGCCGTCGATCCGCGTCTTGTTGCCCGCATCGTTGAAGCTGTCACCCACCATCGTCACCGTGCCACCGATCGAAAGCCCGAACGGGAAGCGGTAATCGGCCGAAACGCTGCCGGTGTCACGCGGGCGGCGCGGCAGATCCTTGCCCAGCGTGCTGCCGCTCAGGCTCTGCGCATAGACATGGGTGAAGCTGCCGCGCACCGTGAAGGCCGCGACCGGGTGCAGCACCGCTTCCAGCTCCACGCCCTCGGCGCGGGTGTTGCCGATGTTGTAATAGCTCGAGGTGACGAAGTTATAGTCGATCTGGTTGTCGGCATCGCGGTGGAACCAGGTGAAGCCGATCGCGACCTGATTGCCGGCGATCGACTGGCGGATGCCCGCTTCATAGCTTTTGGCGGTTTCCGGCTTCAGGGCCGCATTCCCATAGGCGCTGTAAAGCTGATAGAGTGTCGGAGCCTTGAAGCCTTCGCCATAGCTGACATGGAGCAGCGTGTCGGGGGTGGCGCGCACCGCCAGATCGGTGTTCCAGGTCCAGTGATTGCCGAACGTGTCGTGGTCGTCGTTGCGCACGCCCGCCGTCACCGTCACCGGCGCCACCGGCGTCACGATCGCCTGGCCATAGACGCTGGTGATGCCGACCGACCTGGCCGTGGTGCCCGGGCCGCCATCGCTGAAGCGGATGCGGCTGTCTTCATGTTCGGCACCGAACACGAGGCGCAATTGATCGAGCAACTGTGCGTCGCCCTGATAGAGGTAGCGCTCGGCGCGGCCGCGATAGGCATATTCCAGCGTCGGCGTCGCGGCGGGATCATAGCTGTCGCGGGTAATGTTCGAATAGGTGAAACCCAGCCGGTTGTGGAGCTTGCCGCCGAACAGGTCGCCCTTCAGCCCCGCATAGCCGTAGAACTCGCGCGTCTTGGCATATTCGCCGGTGTCACCGAACGCATAGGTGGGCGGGGCATAGCCGTCGAGATCCACCTTGCTGTCGGCATAATAGCCGCGAAGGTCGAGCGACAGGCCCTCGACCAGCTTGACCTGAACATTGCCGGTCGCGCCGAACTGGCGATAGCCATCGGCCTCCTTGCCATTGGCGGCGGCGGAAATACCGTCGGTGGTAGTATAGCCGGCGGTCAGCCCGGCGGTGATGCGGTCATTGCCGCCGGCGAGTGCGGCATTGCCGCTGAACGTGCCATAGCTGCCGCCTTCGGCATTGGCGCGGGCTTTCAGGCCTTCGCTGCCCTGCAGCGTGGTGACGTTGACGACGCCGCCGATCGCCTGGCTGCCCCAGATCACCGAATTGGGGCCGCGCAGCACCTCCACCCGCTCGATCGAGCCGGCGAGCAGGCTGCCGAAATTATAGGCGCCGCCGGTCGAGGAAGGGTCGTTCACGCGAATGCCGTCGATCAGCACCAGCGTCTGTTCGCTCTGCGCGCCGCGGATGTTCACATTCGTCTGCGTGCCCATGCCGCCATTGCGGTTGACGGTGACGCCGGGCGTGGTGGCCAGCAGGTCCGACAGCACCAGCGTCTGGCGCTGCTCGATTTCGGCGCGGTCAATGATGGTGACCGAACGGCCGACCTGGTCGATCGGCTGGGTAACGCCACTGGCGACGACGACGACTTCGTTGTCCGGCTTGGTGGAATCGTCCTGCTGGGCATGGGCCGCGAACGGCGCCAGCAGGGCACCGGTCGCGCAAAGGAAGTTCAGGTAACGCATTGCTTCAAGACACCTCGAAACGGGCCCGCCCCGGGGACCGGGACACGCCGCTAGTTTGGTGTCGCTCACGCGGGGATTTCAGCCCCGTTCGCCCGGTACACCCCGCCCGCGCAAAGGAATCGACTGTGGCGGGCAGGTCTCCTGGCTTCCGGGTCATCGCCTGAGCACGCCGCCTTCCCGGAACAGGTCCAGTGGCTGTGTGGCGTGCAGGCTCGCCGGCTACAGTTGCGGGGGCAGCTTCGGACTTGCGGACCGAATTCCCTTTTCATCCCCCGGCCAAGGGGGACACCCGTCACGCGCCGGCGTGTAGCGGCAAGCGGCGGGGCGGGGCAAGTCCCGCCCGAAAGACTAACCTGCATCAGTATTCCCTCCCTTTTCTCCAAGTCGTTTCGCCGGAGCGGCAAAGTTTCGGGGCGATCTGAGGGCGTTGCGGAACGGCGATACCGCCCGCGCGTTCAATCGCGCCAAGGAAACAGGAGGATGCGCTCATGAAGAAATCGTTGTTGATCCTTGGCGTCTTGCCGGTCGCCGCCCTTGCCGCCTGCCACAATGGCGGCGAACGTGCCGACAACGGCATGGCAGCGGGCAACACCGACAATATGGTCACCAGCATGCCCGCCGACGAAAATGTCAGCGGCATGGATGCGAATGCGATGAACGGCATGGCCGGCAACGAAACCGCCGCCGCGCCGATGTCGGGCCAGAAATTCGTCAACACCATGGCCGCCAGCGACGCCTATGAAATCGCAGCCGGGCAGCTTGCCGAACAGAATGCGACGGACAGCAAGCTGAAGGATTTCGGCAAGGAGATGGTGAAGGACCATAACGACTCGACCGAAAAGCTGCGGAAGGCATCGGGCAAGGCGACCCCGCCGCTCACACCCGACCCGACGATGACTGCCGAGCAAAAGGCCAATCTGGCAACGCTGCGCTCGGCGACGGGTGCCGATTTCGACTCGGCCTATCGCTCGCAGCAGGTGAAGGCGCACGAGCAGGCGCTGGCGGTGTTGCGCAGCTATGCTCAGGGCGGCGACGTGCCGGCGCTGCGCGACTTCGCCGATTCGACCGCCAAGGTGGTGGCCGATCATCTCGACAAAATTCGCGGCCAGTAAGGCCCCGCAGGGCGAAGCGGCGGCGTCAGGCCGCCGCTTCGCTCGCAATCTGTAGCGGCACCGGCGCGGCGGCCGGGGCGCCGGGCTGGAGATGCTTCAGCCGGCCATCGACATGGCCACCCTGTTCGATGGTGATCGTCTCATATTCGACATCGCCGACGATTCGCGCGGAGCGTTCGACCGTAAGCTGGCGGACATGCACCGATCCTTCGATGCTGCCGGCGATGCGGGCCGTGTCTGCGCGCACGCTGCCGAAAATCTGGCTTTCGGCGCCCTGCGCCAGCGTGCCGCAATCGACATCGCCCTCAATGCGCCCGTCGACATGCAGATCGGCCGTGGCGGTGAGGTTGCCGGTGATGACGATATCGGCGCCGATCACCGAAAACATGCCGCGCTTGCCATTGGCCGGTGCGGCCGGTGCCGCCTGACGTTCCTCGCGACCGCGATTGCCGTTGAACATGCCTGATCCCCAACCCTTGATCCGAATCCCGCAGGGGCGTTAGCACAGCGCAAGGCCCGCTACAGCCTCCGTGAATCCCCGAGATGGGGCGGGGTGGAAGTGGTTGACCGCAACCGGGCACATCGGTATAGGCGCGCCGTTCCACGTGGGCTGGTCTTCAAAGGTGCCATCCCGCTTTGGAATAAGAGCTGAACGTTGCTGGAGACGCAATCGCCCGGGGGGCAAGAATGCCGCCGGGGCTTTTTCGTATTCTGTCCAACAGGGCTCCAGCAAAGTAACCACTTGAAAGGTGAAGGGCTTCATGCCGACGATTAACCAGCTGGTCCGCAAGGGCCGCGAACCGCAGAAGGCCAAGTCGAAGGTCCCTGCGATGGAACAGAACCCGCAGAAGCGCGGCGTCTGCACCCGTGTCTACACCACCACCCCGAAGAAGCCGAACTCGGCGCTCCGCAAGGTTGCCAAGGTTCGCCTGACCAACCAGCGCGAAGTCATCAGCTACATTCCGGGTGAAGGCCACAACCTGCAGGAGCACTCGGTTGTGCTCATCCGCGGCGGCCGTGTGCGCGACCTTCCCGGCGTGCGCTACCACGTCCTGCGCGGCGTGCTCGATACCCAGGGTGTCAAGGACCGCAAGCAGAGCCGTTCGAAGTACGGCGCGAAGCGTCCGAAGTAATCAGGCCATAGTAAGCCCCGGACGGGTTCCGGATCGGCTGAAGTTCAGAAGGAATTAAGTGAGATGGCACGTCGTCGTCGTCCCGAGAAGCGGGAAATCCTGCCCGATCCCGTTTATGGGGATCAGGTTCTGTCGAAGTTCATGAATTCGGTCATGCTGGACGGCAAGAAGGCCGTTGCAGAAGCGATCGTCTATGGTGCCCTGGAAACCATCGAGCAGCGCGCCAAGCGCGAGCCGATCGGCGTGTTCCACGACGCCCTGAACAATGTGAAGCCGGGCATCGAGGTCCGCAGCCGCCGCGTCGGTGGTGCGACCTACCAGGTTCCGGTCGAAGTCCGTCCGGAGCGTGCCCAGGCGCTGGCGATCCGCTGGCTGATCGCCTCGGCCCGCAACCGCAGCGAGCACACCATGGCTGCCCGTCTTTCGGGTGAGCTGATGGATGCGGCGAACAACCGCGGCAACGCGGTGAAGAAGCGCGAAGACACGCACCGCATGGCGGAAGCGAACCGCGCCTTCAGCCACTACCGCTGGTAATTTTCTTACCTACATATTGGGGAGCTGGACGGTCCGGCTCCCCAAAACTTCAAGGAAACCACGATCATGGCCCGCAGCCATCCGCTCGAGCGTTACCGCAATATCGGCATCATGGCGCATATCGACGCCGGCAAGACGACCACGACCGAGCGCATCCTCTATTACACCGGCAAGTCCTACAAGATCGGCGAAGTGCATGAAGGCACCGCGACGATGGACTGGATGGAGCAGGAGCAGGAGCGCGGGATCACGATCACGTCTGCTGCCACCACCTGCTTCTGGCGCGCCGAAGAAGGCAAGGGCGAAGAGCACCGGATCAACATCATCGACACCCCCGGCCACGTCGACTTCACCATCGAAGTCGAGCGTTCGCTGCGCGTGCTCGACGGTGCGGTTGCGTGCTTCGACGGCGTTGCCGGCGTGGAGCCGCAGTCGGAAACCGTGTGGCGCCAGGCTGAAAAATATCGCGTGCCGCGCATGTGCTTCGTCAACAAGCTCGACCGTACCGGCGCGAGCTTCGAGCGCTGCGTCGACATGATCAAGGACCGCCTGGGCGCCCGCCCGGCCGTTCTGTACCTGCCGATCGGCATCGAGGGCGGCTTCAAGGGCCTGGTCGACCTGGTCGAGAACCGCGCGATCATCTGGCTCGAAGAGTCGCTGGGCGCGAAGTTCGAATATCAGGCGATCCCGGACGATCTCGCCGACGCCGCTGCCACTGCGCGTGCCGAGCTGATCGAAATGGCGGTCGAGCAGGACGACGAAGTCATGGAGGCGTATCTGGAGGGCAACGAGCCCGACGTCGCCACCCTGAAGGCGCTGATCCGCAAGGGCACGCTGAACTTCGCGTTCGTGCCGGTGCTGTGCGGTTCGGCGTTCAAGAACAAGGGCGTGCAGCCCCTGCTCGACGCCGTGGTCGACTATCTGCCGAGCCCGCTGGACATTCCGGCGGTCGAAGGCGTCAAGCTCGACGGCGAAACCAAGGACACCCGTCCGGCCGACGACAAGGCGCCCTTCTCGGCGCTGGCGTTCAAGATCATGAACGACCCGTTCGTGGGCTCGCTCACCTTCGCGCGCATCTATTCGGGCACGCTGTCCAAGGGCACGTACCTGAACTCGGTGAAGGACAAGAAGGAAAAGATCGGCCGTATGCTCCTCATGCACGCGAACTCGCGTGAGGACATCGACGAGGCATTTGCGGGCGACATCGTCGCCATCGCAGGTCTGAAGGAAACGACGACCGGCGATACGCTGTGCGATCCGGCGAACCCGATCATCCTCGAGCGGATGGAATTCCCCGAGCCGGTGATCGAGCTGTCGGTGGAACCGAAGACCAAGGCCGACCAGGAAAAGATGGGCATCGCGCTCAACCGCCTGGCTGCCGAGGATCCTTCGTTCCGCGTTTCGACCGACCACGAATCGGGCCAGACGATCATCAAGGGGATGGGCGAACTCCACCTCGAGATTCTCGTCGACCGCATGAAGCGTGAGTTCAAGGTCGAGGCGAATGTCGGCGCGCCGCAGGTGGCCTATCGCGAATATCTCGCGAAGAAGGTCGATATCGACTACACCCACAAGAAGCAGTCGGGCGGCTCGGGCCAGTTCGGCCGCGTGAAGGTGACCGTGGTACCCGGCGAGCGTGGCTCGGGCTTCCAGTTCTTCGACGAGATCAAGGGCGGCAACATCCCGCGCGAATATATCCCGTCGGTGGAAAAGGGCTTCCGCGAAACCGCCGAAACCGGTTCGCTGATCGGCTTCCCGATCATCGACTTCGAAGTCCATCTGACGGACGGCGCCTACCACGACGTCGACTCGTCGGCGCTGGCATTCGAAATCTGCGCCCGCGGCGCGATGCGTGAAGTGGCCCAAAAGGCCGGCATCAAGCTGCTCGAGCCGATCATGAAGGTCGAAGTCGTCACCCCGGAAGACTATCTGGGCGACGTCATCGGCGACATGAACAGCCGTCGTGGCCAGATCCAGGGCACCGACACGCGCGGTAATGCCCAGGCGGTTACGGCGATGGTGCCGCTGGCGAACATGTTCGGCTATGTGAACCAGCTCCGCTCGTTCACCCAGGGCCGTGCGCAGTACACCATGCAGTTCTCGCATTATGACGAAGTGCCCGCCAACGTCGCCGAAGAAGTGAAGGCGAAGCTGGCGTAATCGGAAATCAACCGCTATGGGGCCGCGTTCTCGCGAGTCCCATGGCGGCACGGGAAATTGAATCAGAAGGTAGGAAACAATGGCGAAGGCAAAGTTCGATCGGAGCAAACCGCACCTCAACATCGGCACCATCGGTCACGTCGACCATGGCAAGACGTCGCTGACGGCTGCGATCACCAAGATCCTCGCGGAGAACGTCGCGGGTAACGCTGCGGTCGATTTCGCGAACATCGACAAGGCGCCGGAAGAGCGTGAGCGCGGCATCACCATCTCGACCGCACACGTCGAGTATGAGACCAACAGCCGTCACTATGCGCACGTCGACTGCCCGGGTCACGCCGACTATGTGAAGAACATGATCACCGGCGCGGCGCAGATGGACGGCGCGATCCTGGTGGTGGCCGCGACCGACGGTCCGATGCCGCAGACCAAGGAGCACATCCTGCTCGCCCGTCAGGTCGGCGTGCCGACCATGGTCGTGTTCCTCAACAAGTGCGACCTGGTCGACGACGAGGAAATCCTCGAGCTGGTCGAAATGGAAATCCGTGAAGAGCTCTCCAAGCGTGAGTTCGACGGCGACAACATTCCGATCATCCGTGGTTCGGCTACCGCCGCGCTGAACGGCACCGACGAGAAGCTGGGCAAGGACGCGATCCTGGCGCTCATGGCTGCTGTCGACGAATCGATCCCCGAGCCGGATCGTCCGCTCGACAAGCCGTTCATGATGCCGATCGAAGACGTGTTCTCGATCTCGGGTCGCGGCACCGTGGTGACCGGCCGTGTCGAAACCGGCATCATCAAGGTTGGTGAAGAAGTCGAGATCGTCGGCATTCACGACACCCGCAAGACCACCGTCACGGGCGTCGAAATGTTCCGCAAGCTGCTCGACCAGGGCCAGGCCGGCGACAACGTCGGTGCGCTGCTGCGCGGCGTCGCTCGCGACGAAGTGGAGCGTGGTCAGGTTCTGGCGAAGCCGGGCTCGATCAAGCCGCACACCGAGTTCAAGTCGGAAGTGTACGTCCTGTCGAAGGACGAGGGCGGCCGTCACACGCCGTTCTTCGCGAACTATCGTCCGCAGTTCTACTTCCGTACCACGGACGTGACCGGCACTGTCGAGCTGCCCGAGGGCACCGAAATGGTGATGCCGGGCGACAACATCTCGCTGGGCGTCAAGCTGATCGCCCCGATCGCGATGGACGTCGGCCAGCGCTTCACCATCCGTGAAGGCGGTCGTACCGTCGGCGCGGGCGTGGTTGCCTCGATCGACAAGTAAGAACGGCGCCGGCCCCGGCCGGCTCGTTTGGAAAACAACCGCCCGGCACCCAAAAAAATGGGTGTCGGGCGGTTGCCTTTTTATGGGAGTGCCTGTACGGCGCGCCCTTCGGTTTTGAGTTCAACACAGCAAGAGGCGGCCGTTCAGCCGCCGTCCCGGTTTACCGGGTCCGCCAGTCGCCCTTAGGGGCAGGGCAGGGGCCGGTAGCTTCGCCAGGATGGTGGCAGGGTGCGCAGCCCCGCTCTTTCGCATCGGTAGGACCATGGAAACGCAGAATATCCGCATTCGCCTGAAGGCGTTCGATCACCGTGTGCTCGACCAGGCGACCGGCGACATTGCCGACACCGCGCGCCGCACCGGCGCCCTGATCCGTGGCCCCATCCCGCTTCCGACGAAGATCGAGAAGTTCACCGTCAACCGCGGCCCGCACATCGACAAGAAGTCGCGCGAGCAGTTCGAAGTGCGCACCTACAAGCGCATGCTCGACATCGTGCAGCCGACCCCGCAGACCGTTGACGCGCTGATGAAGCTCGACCTCGCCGCCGGTGTCGACGTCGAGATCAAGCTGGCCTGAGCCAGTGTCCGCCCCCGCGCTTCGCGGGGGCTTTTGGCGTTCACCCTTTAAAAGGTGGACAGGGAAGCGAAGCTGACGTAAAGGCGCCGCTTCCATGAGATTCGCGACCCCTTTTTTGGAGTCGCCATCCTCCTCGACCGGATCGTTCCCCGATCCAACGTAAGGAGCGCTGGGCCGGAATGGCCCGCATCGACAAGGGATACCGCCGGGCGCCTTCGGGTGGCCGGGCCTGCGTCCCCCGTCTCTCCTGCCGCAAGGTGGGGGTTCAGCCCGGACGGGGGCTTCGCAGTATTTTTTCGGGTTGAGCACGCACCCGCGGGAATGGTCCCGGGGGTGCCTCTGTATAGGAGCAACAGGCCGATGCGCACTGGCGTTATCGCGAAGAAGATGGGGATGACCCGCCTGTTCCAGGACGACGGCCGGCACGTGCCGGTGACCGTTCTGGCGCTGGAGGGTGTCCAGGTGGTCGCGCAGCGTACCACCGAACGGGACGGCTATGTGGCCGTTCAGGTCGGCGCCGGCACGGCGAAGGCCAAGAACGTCGCCAAGCCGCAGCGCGGCCACTTCGGCAAGGCTGAAGTCGAGCCGAAGGCAGTCCTCTGCGAATTCCGCGTCGAGGAAGATGGTCTGCTGGACGTGGGCGCCGAGATTTCGGCTGACCATTTCGTCGCGGGCCAGCTCGTCGACGTGTCGGGCCGTACCCAGGGTAAGGGTTTCGCCGGCGCCATGAAGCGTTGGGGCTTCGGCGGTCTGCGCGCTACCCACGGTGTTTCGGTCAGCCACCGTTCGCACGGTTCGACCGGTAACCGCCAGGATCCGGGCCGCGTCTTCAAGAACAAGAAGATGGCCGGCCACATGGGCGACCGCAACCGCACCCAGCAGAATCTGGAAGTGGTCGGCACCGATGCCGAGCGCGGCCTGATCTTCGTCAAGGGTTCGGTCCCGGGCTCGAAGGGCGGCTGGCTGATCGTGAAGGACGCCGTCAAGGTCGCCCGTCACGCCGATGCGCCGTACCCCGCCGGTCTGAAGACCGTCGCGAACAGCAACGAGGCTCCCGCCGAAGCGCCCGCAGTGGCGGCTCCGGAAGCCACCGAAGGCCAGGAGGGCTAAGTGAAGGTCAAGGTTCAAACCCTCGACGCCGCCGAGAAGGGCGATATCGAGCTCAACGACGAGATCTTCGGTCTCGATCCGCGCGCCGACATCCTGCACCGCGTCGTCACCTGGCAGCTCGAGAAGCGTCGCGGCACTGCCCGTGGCACCCGCGAGCGTTCCGACGTTGCGCGTTCGGGCAAGAAGTGGGGCCGCCAGAAGGGCGGTGGTACCGCTCGTCACGGCGATCGCCGCGCGCCGGTGTTCATCGGCGGTGGTAAGGCGCACGGTGCTCGTGTTCGCGACTTCAACCCCTCGCTGAACAAGAAGATCCGCGCGCTGGGCCTGAAGATGGCATTGTCGAGCCACGCCAAGGCTGGTTCGCTGATCGTCATGGACAGCCTGGTCGTCGAAAACGGCAAGACCAAGGTGCTTGCGAGCAACCTGGAAAAGCTGGGCTTCGGCAAGAAGGCGCTGGTGATCGACGGCGACACCGTCGAGACCACCTTCGCGCTGGCCGCAGGCAACCTGCACCAGGTCGACGTGCTGCCGGCGATCGGTGCCAACGTCTATGACATCCTGAAGAGCGACACGCTGGTCCTGACCCGCGCTGCCGTCGAGAAGCTGGAGGCGCGCTTCAATGGCTAAGCAGTCCAAGCCGGTCGACAACCGTCACTATGACGTGATCGTCGCCCCGCACATCACCGAAAAGTCGACGCTCGTCTCCGAAGCGAACGCAGTCGTGTTCAAGGTCGCCAATGACGCGACCAAGCCGGAGATCAAGGCTGCCGTCGAGGCGCTGTTCAACGTCAAGGTCACCGGCGTGAACACCCTCGTCCAGAAGGGCAAGACCAAGAAGTGGAAGGGCGCGCCCTACCGCCGCTCCGACATCAAGAAAGCGATCGTGACGCTCGCCGAAGGCGATCAGATCGACGTGACGACGGGAATCTGAGACCATGGCGCTCAAGAACTATAATCCGACGTCGCCTGGCGTCCGCGGGCTGATCCTGATCGACCGCTCGCAGCTCTACAAGGGTCGCCCCGTAAAGGCGCTGACCGAGGGCAAGACCAAGACGGGCGGCCGTAACAACAAGGGCCATGTCACTTCGCGTGGCATCGGCGGCGGTCACAAGCAGCGCTATCGCGTCGTCGATTTCAAGCGCCGCCTGTGGGACGTCGAAGGCACCGTCGAGCGGATCGAGTATGACCCGAACCGCACCGCCTTCATCGCGCTCGTCAACTATGGCGCGGGCGAAGACGGCAAGGATCGTCTGGCCTACATCATCGCTCCGCAGCGCCTCGGCGTTGGCGACAAGGTGATCGCGGGCAAGAAGACCGACGTGAAGCCGGGCAACGCCATGGAGCTGGGTCAGATGCCGGTCGGCACCATCGTCCACAATGTGGAGATGAAGCCGGGCAAGGGCGGCCAGATCGCCCGTTCGGCCGGTGCTTATGTCCAGGTCGTCGGTCGTGACCGCGGCATGGTGATCGTGCGCCTGAGCTCGGGCGAGCAGCGCTACATCCACGCCAGCTGCATGGCGACCGTGGGTGCGGTGTCGAACCCCGACAACCAGAACCAGAACTTCGGCAAGGCCGGTCGCAGCCGCTGGCAGGGCAAGCGTCCGCTTACCCGCGGCGTCGCCAAGAACCCGGTCGACCACCCGCACGGCGGTGGTGAAGGCCGTACCTCGGGCGGCCGTCACCCGGTCACCCCGTGGGGCAAGCCGACCAAGGGTGCGCGCACCCGCCACAACAAGGCGACGGACAAGATGATTATCCGTTCGCGTCACGCGAAGAAGAAGGGCTGATAGATGGCTCGCTCCGTATGGAAGGGTCCGTTCGTGGACCTGCACCTTCTCAAGAAGGCTGAAGCCGCTCAGGAACAGGGCACCCGCGCCGGTCCGATCAAGACCTGGTCGCGCCGCTCGACGATCCTGCCGCAGTTCGTCGGCCTGACGTTCAACGTGTACAACGGCCGCAAGTTCGTGCCGGTGTCGGTCAACGAGGACATGGTGGGCATGAAGCTCGGCGAGTTCGCGCCGACCCGCTTCTTCCCCGGCCACGCCGCCGACAAGAAGGGTAAGCGCTAATGAGCAAGCAGGCAGCCCCCCGTAAGGTCGGCGACAAGGAAGCCCTTGCCGTCGCCACCCAGATCCGTGGTTCGGCCCAGAAGCTGAACCTGGTTGCTGGCCTGATCCGCGGCCGTTCGGCGGCCGAGGCGATGAACATCCTCGCTTTCTCGAAGAAGGCGATGGCGGTTGACGCCCGCAAGGTGCTGGCTTCGGCCATCGCCAACGCCGAGAACAACCACAATCTCGACGTCGACGCACTCGTCGTCGCCGAGGCTTCGGTTGGCAAGTCGATCACGATGAAGCGCTTCGCGACGCGCGGCCGTGGCAAGTCCACCCGCATCCTGAAGCCGTTCAGCCGTCTGCGCATCGTCGTGCGCGAGCAGGAAGAAGCATAATGGGTCAGAAGAGCAATCCCATCGGTCTGCGCCTGCAGATCAACCGCACCTGGGACAGCCGCTGGTTCGCGGAAGGCCATGACTATGGCCGTCTGCTGCTGGAGGATCTCAAGATCCGCAAGTACATCGTCGAGACGCTGCCGCAGGCCGCGATTTCGAAGGTGGTGATCGAGCGTCCGGCCAAGCTGTGCCGCATTTCGATCTTCGCGGCCCGCCCCGGTGTCATCATCGGCAAGAAGGGCGCGGACATCGAGAAGCTGCGCAAGACGCTCGGCGCGATGACCTCGTCCGACGTTTCGCTGAACATCGTCGAAATCCGCAAGCCGGAAGTCGATGCGAAGCTCGTTGCGCAGGGCGTTGCCGACCAGCTGGAGCGCCGTATCGCGTTCCGTCGTGCGATGAAGCGTGCGGTGCAGTCGGCTCTCCGTCTGGGCGCCGAAGGCATTCGTATCACCTGCGCCGGCCGTCTGGGCGGCGCGGAAATCGCCCGCACCGAATGGTATCGCGAAGGCCGCGTTCCGCTGCACACGCTGCGTGCGAACGTCGACTATGCCGAGGCCGAAGCCCACACCGCCTACGGCGTGTGCGGCGTGAAGGTCTGGATCTTCAAGGGCGAAATCCTGGGTCACGACCCGATGGCGCAGGACCGGCTGAACCTCGAGGCGCAGACCTCGGGCGTGCGCCCGTCGCGCGACGATCATCGCCGCTAAGGACTAGGACAGAACCATGCTGCAACCGAAGCGCACCAAGTTCCGCAAGGCCTTCAAGGGCCGCATCCATGGCGACGCCAAGGGTGGCACCGCGCTCAACTTCGGCGCCTATGGCCTGAAGGCGATGGAGCCGGAGCGGATCACCGCCCGCCAGATCGAAGCGGCTCGCCGCGCGATCACGCGCCACATCAAGCGTCAGGGCCGTTTGTGGATCCGCATCTTCCCGGACGTTCCCGTTTCGTCGAAGCCGGCCGAAGTCCGCATGGGCTCGGGTAAGGGTTCGCCGGAATTCTGGGTGGCCCGCGTCAAGCCCGGCCGCATCCTGTTCGAACTGGACGGCGTTCCCGGCCAGCTCGCTGCGGAAGCGTTCGAGCGCGCTGCGATGAAGCTGCCGATCAAGACCAAGGTCGTCGCTCGCCTCGGCGACACGTCGCACCTGGAGGGCTGATAGAAATGACCAAGGCAACCGACCTTCGGGCGAACACCGACGACCAGCTCGCAGAGCAGCTGGGCAACCTGAAGCGCGAGCAGTTCAACCTGCGCTTCCAGGCCGCCACCAGCCAGCTCGAGAAGTCGAGCCGCGTGCGTGAAGTGCGTCGCGACATCGCCCGTATCAAGACGCTGCAGAACGAGCGCTCGCGCTCGGCTGCGAAGTAAGAGGACCGAGACCATGCCGAAGCGCGTGCTGACCGGGAACATCGTCTCGGACAAGGGCGACAAGACCGTGGTGGTTCTGGTGGAGCGTAAGGTGAAGCACCCGCTCTACGGGAAGATCATCCGTCGCTCGAAGAAGTACCACGCCCATGACGAGGCGAACGAGTACAAGGCCGGCGAGACCGTGCGCATCGAAGAGACTGCGCCGATCTCCAAGCTGAAGACCTGGAAGGTGATCGGGCGGGTTGATACCCACGCGACGCCGAACACGGTCGACGCATAATCGTCATCTCGGCTCTTGCCGAGAACTCAAGTTGCGGTCATAGGCCGCCGCTTTGGTGCCCCGGCCGGCAGGCCGGGGTGACGCATTAGAAACGGAACCACCGGGCGCGTCCCGGCAGGCCAAACGAGAAGGAACCGGATCGATGATCCAGATGCAGTCCAATCTCGACGTCGCTGACAACAGCGGCGCGAAGCGGGTGCAGTGCATCAAGGTGCTGGGCGGGTCGAAGCGTCGCTTCGCCGGCGTGGGCGACGTTATCGTCGTCAGCATCAAGGAAGCCGCTCCCCGCGGCAAGGTGAAGAAGGGCGACGTGCACCGCGCGGTGATCGTCCGTACGGCGAAGGACATCCGTCGCGCCGACGGTTCGGTGATCCGTTTCGACGGCAACGCCGCTGTGCTGGTCAACAAGAACGAGGAGCCGATCGGCACCCGTATCTTTGGCCCGGTGGTCCGCGAGCTTCGCTCGAAGGGCTTCATGAAGATCATTTCGCTCGCCCCCGAGGTGCTGTGATGGCTGCTGCCAAGATCAAGAAGGGCGACCAGGTCATCGTCCTGTCCGGCAAGGACAAGGGCAAGACCGGTGAAGTCGTCAAGTCGCTGCCGAAGGACGACAAGGTCGTCGTCGCCGGCGTGAACATCGCCGTGCGCCACAAGAAGCCGACCCAGGGCGATCCCCAGGGCGGTCTGGTGCGGACCGAAGCGCCGCTGCATGTCTCGAAGGTCGCGCACGTGACCGCCGACGGCAAGGCCACCCGCGTCCGCTTTGAAACCCGCGACGGCAAGAAGGTTCGCGTCGCCGTCAAGACCGGGGAGGTCATCAATGGCTGACAAGTACGTCCCCCGCCTGCGCAAGCTCTATGACGAGCAGATCGCAAAGGCGATGACCGAGAAGTTCGGCTACAAGAACGTCATGGAAGTTCCGCGCATCGAAAAGATCGTGCTGAACATGGGCGTTGGCGAAGCCACCCAGGACAAGAAGAAGGTCGAGCAGGCCGCTTCTGAAATGGAACTGATCGCGGGGCAAAAGCCCGTCGTCACCAAGGCGAAGAAGTCGATCGCGCAGTTCAAGCTGCGTGAAGGCATGCCGATCGGCGCGAAGGTCACCCTTCGCCGCGAGCGCATGTACGAATTCCTCGACCGTTTCATCACGATCGCGCTTCCGCGCGTCCGCGACTTTCGCGGTCTGAACCCGAAGTCGTTCGACGGCCGTGGCAACTATGCCTGCGGCCTGAAGGAACAGCTCGTGTTCCCGGAAATCAACTATGACCGCATCGACAAGGTGCGCGGCATGGACGTGATCGTCACCACCACCGCGAAGACCGACGAGGAAGCCCGTGAGCTGCTCCGTCTCTTCGGCTTCCCCTTCACGGGGCAGCAGGCCGATCAGGCCAAGGCAGCGTAAGGGAAAGAGAACTTAAGTCATGGCGAAACTGAGTTCGATCAACAAGAACGAGCGTCGCAAGCAGCTGGTGAAGAAGTACGCCGGCAAGTATGCGAAGCTGAAGGCAATTGCGAATGACGAGAGCCTGGATGAGACCG
Organism: Sphingomonas sp. DMC8; assembly: GCF_056314185.1. Classification (NCBI taxonomy): domain Bacteria; kingdom Pseudomonadati; phylum Pseudomonadota; class Alphaproteobacteria; order Sphingomonadales; family Sphingomonadaceae; genus Sphingomonas; species Sphingomonas sp. DMC8. The sequence continues at coordinate 589,625 of NZ_JBQUYV010000001.1, forward strand.
AGCGTCTTATCGCTCGTCTCAAGATGGCCGAGATTCCCCGCAACGGGAACCCGACCCGCATTCGCAACCGGTGCGAGCTGACGGGCCGTCCCCGCGCTTATTACCGCAAGTTCCGTCTCGCACGTGTCATGCTGCGCGATCTGGCCAACAAGGGCCTGATCCCGGGTGTCACGAAGTCGAGCTGGTAAAGGACACGCAAGATGGCAGTGACCGATCCCCTGGGTGATATGCTCACCCGCATCCGCAACGGCCAGCGTGCGCGCAAGGACAGCGTCCTGACGCCCGCGTCGAAGCTGCGTGCCCGCGTTCTCGACGTGCTCCAGCGCGAGGGCTATATCCGTGGTTACAGCGAAGAGCAGATGGGCCCCGCGGCCGGCATCCGCATCGAGCTGAAGTATTTCGAGGGCCAGCCGGCGATCAAGCACGTCGCGCGCATCTCGAAGCCGGGCCGCCGCATCTATTCGGGCGCGCAGGAACTTCCGCGCGTTCGCAACGGCCTGGGCATCACGATCGTCTCGACGCCTCGCGGCGTTCTGTCCGACGCCGAAGCGCGCGAACAGAATGTCGGCGGCGAAGTGCTGGCGGAGGTGTTCTGATGAGCCGCATCGGCAAAAAGCCGGTTACCGTCCCTGCGGGCGTGACCGCGAACATCGACGGCGGGCAGATCTCGGTGAAGGGGCCCAAGGGCACCCTCACCATGCCGCTCGCGGATGACATCAAGTACGAGATGGTCGAAGGCGGCATTTCGGTGCAGCCGGCGAACGACACCAAGCGCGCCCGTGCCTTCTGGGGCATGCAGCGTACGCTGGTGCAGAACCTCGTCACCGGCGTGACCACCGGCTTCTCGAAGAAGCTGCTGATCACCGGCGTGGGCTACCGCGCCGCTGCCCAGGGCAAGGTGCTGAAGCTGCAGCTCGGCTATTCGCACGACGTCAATTTCGACATCCCGGAAGGGATCGAGATCAAGACGCCGGATCAGACCACGGTCGAGATCTCGGGCATCGACAAGCAGAAGGTCGGCCAGGTGGCCGCGGAAATCCGCCGTTGGCGCAAGCCGGAGCCCTATAAGGGCAAGGGCATCAAGTACGATGGCGAATTCATCTTCCGCAAGGAAGGGAAGAAGAAGTGATCAGCACCAAGGGTCTTTCGCTTTTCGAAAAGCGTCGTCGCCGCAACCGCACTGCGCTTCGTGCGCGTGCCGGTGGCCGTCCTCGTCTGTCGATCCATCGCTCGGGCAAGCACATCTATGCCCAGGTGATCGACGACGCCGCAGGTCGCACCGTCGCCTCTGCCTCCACGCTCGAAAAGGACGTGCGCGGCCAGACCGGCGCCACGATCGCCGCGGCACAGGAAGTGGGCAAGCGCGTTGCCGAGGCCGCCAAGGCCGCCGGCATCACCCAGGTCGTCTTCGACCGCGGTGGCTTCCTCTACCATGGTCGCGTCAAGGCGCTGGCGGAAGCCGCGCGTGAGAGCGGATTGGAGTTCTAAAGATGGCCGACGAAATCAACACGACCGAAGCTCCGGTCGAGGCGCAGGACGCCGGCCAGGAGCAGGGCAATCGCGGTGGCCGTGGCGGCCGCGGTGGCCGTGGCGGCGGTGAGCGCGGCGAGCGTGGTGGACGGGGCCGTGACGGCCGCGGCCGTCGCGACGACCGCCGCAACGCCGAGGAACAGGGCGAGGAGCTCATCGAGAAGCTCGTCCACATCAACCGCGTCTCGAAGACGGTGAAGGGTGGTAAGCGCTTCGGCTTCGCCGCACTCGTCGTCGTCGGCGACGGCAAGGGCCGTGTCGGCTTCGGCCATGGCAAGGCGCGCGAAGTGCCGGAAGCCATTTCGAAGGCGACCGCTTCGGCCAAGAAGGCGATGGTTCGCGTTCCGCTGAAGGAAGGCCGCACGCTGCACCATGACGGCAACGGGCATTTCGGCGCAGGCCGCGTGACCGTCCGTTCGGCACCGCAGGGTACCGGCATCATCGCCGGCGGCCCGATGCGCGCGATCTTCGAATCGCTGGGCGTTGCCGATGTGGTGACCAAGTCGGTCGGCACCTCGAACCCCTACAACATGATCCGCGCCACGTTCGAGGCACTGGGTGAGCAGACTTCGCCGAAGTCGGTCGCACAGCGTCGTGGCAAGAAGATCGCCGACCTGCTCGGCCGCGGTGGTTCGCAGACCGCCGAGGCGGACGCAGCGGCCGTCACGGAGTAATCGATCATGGCGAAGATCAAGATCAAGCAGATCGGTTCGCCGATCCGCCGCACCAAGGATCAGCGCGCAACGCTGATCGGCCTTGGCCTCAACAAGATGCACAAGGTCTCGGAGCTCGAGGACACCCCCGAGGTCCGCGGCATGATCCGCAAGCTGCCGCACATGGTGGAAGTGATCGAGGGCTAAGGCCTTCGGTTCGCTTGAACCGGCGCGAAACACGAAAGGGGCGGTGGGCAACCACCGCCCTTTTTCGTTTTTGGAGCAAGTAGGGATTGGAAGAGGGCTAGCGCCCGATTATTCGGTCGTCATGATCGATCAAATGCCAATAGACCGTTCAGACAAGCTTGTTGCTTGGTACAAACAATTCCGCACGGAAATCGATGCTCTTCCGTCGGAAGGTCGTCCCCTGCCTTATGATTGGTGGGTTCTGCCTGAACCATTGCATCCCCTTTTTATGCCTTACAGCCTTATGCTTGGCGAGTATGCTACTGAGCTGGCGAACCTCATCAATGCTCTTAGAGAAAATGTACTGCGTCTCCGGGCATGGGCGTTAGTAGCAGCTCCTTTGGACGACAGCGATAAGCTTGAACTGAGTTTCGAATTTATCGATATGTTGGGCACGGTGGCGCTTGGACAGCCGTACGCTATCAAATCAAAATTCGCATTTGCAGTCGCTCACCTCAGCCATCAAGCAAATAGAGCCAAGAACCCGCAGGGCTGGAAAGATCAGTTCCCCGATGAGCAAATTTACCTGAATCAGGTTGATCCATTCGGCAGGAAGTGGAAAAAGTATCGCACGTTCAAATCGCGACTGGAGCCTCTCGGTGGCGCGAATTTCAAAGCGGCGACGAATAATTTTAGAAATTCCTATAATCACGAGTTTTCTTCGCACATCCTTGTTGGGGTGAGTGGATCAATCAGCAGAAATGTCTACAAAGATTCTGTCGGTTACGAAATTGGTGGACGTGAACCACTCGGCATCGGGGGTATTGCAGACTGTTTGGCAGTCGAGTGTGATCACTGCTACAGGGCATTCGAACAATTTCAGGCCCTGGTAGAGGAGCAAATTCTCGCCGTCGCCGAATGTTCAGCGGATCTGTACCGGACGGGTTAGGTAGCTAGGCGATTCCGCTAGCTACGCAGATGGCGGACATAGGGTTGAGGCAGCCCCACAAACAAGAGTCGACATTCCCCTCGCACGCCGCTATGTGCCCGCGCTTCCTATCAACGCGCGACAAAAGCGAAAGCGAGTGCACACATCATGAAGCTGAACGAACTCAACGACAACCAGGGCGCCCGTCATCGCCGCATCCGTGTGGGCCGTGGTATCGGTTCCGGCAAGGGCAAGACCGGCGGCCGCGGCGTCAAGGGTCAGAAGAGCCGCGAAGGCGTTTCGATCAACGGCTTCGAGGGCGGTCAGATGCCGCTCCACATGCGTCTGCCGAAGCGTGGCTTCAACAACATCTTCGCCAAGGATTATGCCGAGGTGAACCTGGGCGCGATCCAGAAGGCCGTCGACGCCGGCAAGCTGACCGCGACCGACATCGACCATGCCGCGCTGAAGGCCGCTGGCCTGGCCCGTGGCGGCAAGGACGGCGTCCGCATCCTCGCCAAGGGCGAACTGACCGCGAAGCTGAACTTCACCGTCGCCGGCGTGTCGGGTTCGGCCCGTGAGGCGATCGAGAAGGCTGGCGGCACCGTCACCGTGATCGAGGTCGTGCCGGCCGCCGAGAAGCACAAGGCCAAGCACCGCACCGCGCAGGCCGCCGCCAAGGCCGCCAAGCAGGGCTGACGACAAGCGAAGGCGGGGCCGCTGGCTCCGCCTTCCTTCGTGCTGGGCTTGGCAGGCGCGTTGCGAACGAGGCCTTCCACCCCGTCTGTCATCCCGGCGGAAGCCGGGATCCATTCGCCGCTACGTTGCGGCAAGCGCCGATACGGTGACCCCAATGGATTTCGGCCTCCGCCGGAATGACGGGTATGAAGTGCAAGGTGCGGTTTCTTTCCGCGCCCGCTATTAGACAAGCCGCGCACAAGCCCTATATGCATCCCCGCAGGGCGGGGGAGCGCCCGTCACAACTCCGGGACGAAGATACGAAATGGCATCCGCAGCCGACCAGCTGGCCTCCAGCATCAACCTGGCGAAGTTCAGCCAGGCCACCGACCTCAAGAAGCGCCTGTGGTTCACCCTCGGCGCGCTGATCGTGTTCCGGATGCTGAGCTATGTGCCGCTGCCCGGCATCGATCCCACCCAGCTCGGCCTGCTCGCGCAGCAGACCCAGGGCGGCGTGCTCGATTTCTTCAACAATTTCACGGGCGGCGCGCTGTCGCGCATGTCGATCGTGGCGATGGGCGTGATGCCCTATATCACGGCGTCGATCGTCGTGCAGCTTGCCAGCACGCTGTCGCCCCAGCTCGCTGCCATCAAGAAGGAAGGCGAGAGCGGCCGCAAGCGGCTGAACCAGTACACCCGCTACGGCACGGTTGCGCTGACGGCCGTACAGGGCTTCTTCCTGGTGCAGGGGCTTGAAGCCGCCGGCGCCGCCAAGGGTCTGAGCCCGGTGGTCGAGCCCGGCATCGCCTTCACCGCCACCGCCGTGGTCAGCCTGATCGGCGGCACCATGTTCCTGATGTGGCTGGGCGAGCAGATCACCAGCCGCGGCATCGGCAACGGCATTTCGCTGATCATCATGGCCGGCATCGTCGCCCGCCTGCCGGTCACGCTGGTCCAGTTGTTCGAAAGCGGCCGTTCGGGCTCGATCGATCCGCTGCGCCTGATCCTGGTGATCGTCGGCGTCGCGATCCTCGTGCTGTTCATCTGCTTCATGGAGCGCGCCCAGCGCCGCATCCTGATCCAGTATCCGAAGCGCCAGACCGCGCGCGGCGTGCAGGCCGAGCGCAGCCATCTGCCGCTCAAGCTCAACACCGCCGGCGTGATCCCGCCGATCTTCGCCTCGTCGCTGCTGCTGCTGCCGCTGACGATCACCCAGTTCGCCGGCAAGGCCGCGTCGGGCGACAGCTGGTGGGGCGACCTGATCAGCAACCTGAACATCTGGCTGCGCCACGGCTCGCCGATCTACATGTCGCTCTATGCCGCCGGCATCATCTTCTTCTCTTTCTTCTACACCGCCGTGGTGTTCAATCCCGAGGAGACGGCGGACAATCTGAAGCGCTATGGCGGTTTCATCCCCGGCATCCGCCCGGGCAAGAATACCGAGCTTTATTTCGATTACGTCCTCGCCCGCATCACCGTGATCGGCGCAGCCTATCTGACGATCATCTGCCTGGTACCGGAATGGGCCTTTTCGGCGATGAGCATTCCGTTCCTGATGGGCGGCACTAGCCTTCTGATCGTGGTCAACGTAACCATGGACACGGTGACGCAGATCCAGTCGCACTTGCTGGCGCATCAGTATGGCGACCTGATCAAGAAGGCGAAGCTCAAGGGCCGGATGCGCTGAGGCGCCGGCTGTTCTGGGGAGGTTTGCGTTGAATATCATCCTGTTGGGCCCGCCGGGGGCAGGCAAGGGCACCCAGGCAAAGCTGCTCGAAACCGGGCGCGGCATGGTGCAGCTTTCCACCGGCGACATGCTGCGCGCCGCGGTGAAGGCAGGCACGCCGACGGGCCTGAAGGCCAAGGCAGTGATGGAAGCCGGCGAGCTGGTGTCCGACGACATCGTCTCCGGCATCATCGGTGAGCGGCTCGACATGGCCGATACCGAGGCAGGCGCGATCTTCGACGGCTATCCGCGCACCGTGGCCCAGGCGGAATCGCTCGACGCCCTGCTCAGCGAACGCGGCCGCAAGCTCGATTATGTGATCGAGCTGGTGGTCGACGAAGATGCGCTGGTCGAGCGCGTCGAGGGCCGCTTCACCTGCGCCAAGTGCGGCGAAGGCTATCACGACAAGTACAAGCAGCCCAAGGTGGCGGGCGTGTGCGACGTGTGCGGTTCGACCGAGTTCAAGCGCCGCCCCGACGACAATGCCGAAACGGTGCGCACCCGCATGGCCGAATACCGCGCCAAGACCGCGCCGATCCTGCCATTCTACGAGGCGAAGGGACTGGTCCGCCGCGTCGACGGCATGGCCGATATCGACGAAGTGACGCGGCAGATCGCCGCGGTACTCGACGGGCAGGGATAACGGCCAAGGATAACAGGAAGGGCGGGGGAGGCCCCGCCCTTTTTGTTTGCGGGGATTTATTGGGCGTCCTCGGCTTACGCCCCGCTGCCGGGCGCATCAGGATTGGGCACTATGGGACACGTCGATATGTTCAACGTGGTGGTCGGTGTCGTCCTCATCTTGGGCGTGGTGCTTTGGCTCATCCGCTTGGCCCGGTTCGCGAAGGAAGGCGAAATCCACCTCGTGATGAGCGCAGGCGGTGACGGGCTGATTGGGCAGGTGTTGCGGTCGGAACGCCCCCTGCTTTTCTGGACGGTATGGGCGGCCAATGTCGCGCTGGTGGTTGCCGCGCTTGCGGTCTTTATCGTTTTCGTGGTGCTAGGGTGACGAGGCAGGGTTGTTCGCAACCCAATTCAAACGGCTGAATTGGGCGAGCCCAAAATGGCGACGCCAAATTCAACCCTTCGTTGACTCCTGCGTTCTATACCCGATATTGAATTGCGTATCGATCCAGACGGATCGGACTGGCAGAGGCGTTCTGCCAGTTCAGGCCACAGACGCTAGGAGGGCGAGATGGCAACGACATTTCGAGTCCCCCAGACGGTGCGCCAGGACCGCAAGGCGCGCCCGCGTCCTGCGTCCGATCGCGAGCAGCTGCGCAAGCTGATCAACGAACAGTACGACAACACCCTCAATTATCTTGGACGATGAGCCTCTCTGGCTGACGCTCGACGACGTCAGGCAGATTCACGCGGAACAGATTCGGCTGCGTGGCGGGCTCGGCGGCGTCAAGGACGAGGGGCTCGTTGAAAGCGCGCTGGCAGCGCCGGTGAATTTGTTGCGATATGAACTGGTCGACGACGTGCTCGCGCTCGGCATTCGCTTGTGCATGGCGATTGCGCGTAACCACGGCTATCTCGATGGCAACAAGCGCACCGGCACTGCGGCGATGCTCGAATTCCTTGCCCTCAACGGTTTCTGGCTCAAGGTTCCCGACGACAATGCGCAGCACCCGCTTCTGGGTACGCTGGTCGAGCAATGCCTGGTCCGTGAAATCAGTGAAATGCAGCTTTACGAGCGGCTCGATCCGTACCTCCTCGTCGTTGATGTCGACGACGATCCGGGGGCTGCGGCCCACCGCTAGCCGCGCGGTGCTGGAGATTGTAAGGCAATGAGCAAGGCCACTACCAACAGTCACCCGCCCGAGGTGACAGAACTCCTCCTCGCGTCGATGTTTCGCGCGCGCCATCCTGATCGGCGACGGCACGGATTCGTGTTCAATAGGCCGGGCGCGTCGCTGTTTGACGGCGGCGGGGGAACCGAGGTCAATTACGACAATCGCCTGCTGTTGCGCACCGCTCTGTATCTTCGCAAGCATGGCGCGCCGCACTTGCGCTCGCTGTCCATCAGCAAGCTCGAGAGCGAGCTGACCGGGTTCGTCGCTACCCATTACTACCTGCTTGCCGGCGAGGCCTTCCTGCAGGCATTCGACGACAGTTATGCGGCGCATGTGTCACCCGCAGTTAAGGTGGCGTTCACGGCTGCGCTCGCAGCATCGAGCTTGTTCATCGAGCCCCTAGAAACGACCTTGTTCCCACTGGTCCCGATCCACATCGAACAGCCGTTCGTTACGGACAAATTCTTTCTTTGCGCGCCCGGAGAGCTCGCCGGTTTGCTGAGCGACGTGGCGCCGCCCCGCGATCTCGTACCGGACAGCTTTCCTCCGCTCACTATGTGGGACGGGCGCCGCGAAAAGCCGGCCGCTTGGCTCGGCGCGCGGGCGCCCAATCTCGACGCGGCGCGACAGATTCGGGCGGCAGTGCTCGGCGCGGTCGCGCTCCTGCCGCATCATTACGAGCGCTACACCTTCAGTGGCCGCGCGATGTTTGGTGGCTACGCCACCCTTTCAGATCGCTGGTCACTGGCTTTCGGCGCCCCCCACACACCAGCGCTAATGACCGACATCGTCATCGACGCTGCCGACCACCACTGGTTGAACGCTCTGGGGCACAAGCTCGCGTCCCCGGCCAAAGTCGACAGACGCCAGCTGCGAGCGCTTGAATATTACTATCGTGCCTGGGCACCCGATCCGGTTAGGCGCTTCCCGACCCTGTTCGCCGCGATTGACGCCATCTTCGGCGATGCCGGCGCGGCGACGCAATCGGTGGTCGATGCGGTAAGCCCGGTCATGGGAGCCGATTATTCGCATGACCGGATTAGGCTGATGCTGGGGCTGCGCGCCAGTGTGATCCATGGCGGTGCTCCCAACGTCTATGAGTCGAGCAAGTACGAGGAATATTACGAGCGCTACGAAACTGACCCCATCAAAGACCTCGAGCTAATCGTCGCGCGATGCCTTCAGGCCGTGATCTTTCCTGGCGTGCTGACCGAACGGCCTCACACCCACCGCGACCTCATCCTGCGCGAGACGGGGCGAGCAGTCTAGCCGAACTCTCGCTTCCACCCCTGTAACCGCCGTTCCGGTCCGTTTAAAAGAATGACGGCTTCCACTACCGCGCAATCCTGATCGAATGACCGAATTTGGGGTGCAAAGCCGGCCGATTTGCGCGACCCGAATGGCGGGTTTCAGCAAAAGCCGGTGTTAAACTTAACGCCGCTGAATGTCTTGAGCTGGTCGGGAGGTGCCACAAGGCGGAACTGGCTCAACGGCAGCTTTGCCTATTCCTTCCCCGAAATACGGTCATGTCGGCCTCCCACCACCTTCAGACGCTCCACGAACCCCTTGCTCGCTCCAAATTGTTCCCCATATGTTCAATTCGCGCCCCCACAAGCTGCCGCTTTTTGAGCCTGTCGGATCAGCACCCGTCTGCCCTCGCGCACATACGCGCGTGAGCCTAAACTTCCTAAACTTCAGTCGGTGGTCAGGGTCCGGCGCGGCGGTTCTCCATCCACTGCCAGCCATTCAGCCCGCACCCCGCGTCACCACCCCACCGCCTTATCCGAAATGGGACGCATGTCGCCGCCGGCGGCGCTGCCATGCTTGGCGCGGCGGGAACCATGGTGTATGAATCCGGTTCTAGCTTTCTCCCTCCGCAGCGCTTGACTCAGCGCCTGCGGCGGCATATGTCGCCCATCTTCCGAGATAGTGAAACCCGGCGGCGCCGTTGTGCGCCCGTCGTGCCGCTGCATTTCGGAAGTCAACGCTACGAGATGGGGTGCTGCTGCCATGCGGCGCCCTGTGGAGCTGGGAGAACAAGGTTCATGGCACGTATTGCGGGTGTTAACATCCCGACCAACAAGCGCGTCGTTATCGCGCTGCAGTATATCCACGGCATTGGCGCGGCCAAGGCCAAGGAAATCACCGAGAAGCTGGGCATCTCGCCGGAGCGCCGCGTGCAGGACCTGAGCGATCAGGAAGTGCTGCAGATCCGCGAGACGATCGACGCCGGCTACACCGTGGAAGGTGATCTTCGTCGCGAAGTCGCGATGAACATCAAGCGCCTGATGGACCTGGCCTGCTATCGCGGCCTGCGTCACCGCAAGGGTCTGCCGGTCCGCGGCCAGCGCACGCACACCAATGCGCGCACCCGCAAGGGCAAGGCCAAGCCGATCGCAGGCAAGAAGAAGTAAGCCGCGCCTCCAGCGCGCTCTTCTTCCCCTGAGGCCCCGAGCCTCCAGGCATCAAGCTTCAAGGTCAGGAATTTCCAAATGGCACGTGAACCGCAGCGCATTCGCCGTCGCGAGCGCAAGAACATCACCGCCGGCGTCGCCCATGTGAACGCCAGCTTCAACAACACCATGATCACGATCACCGACGCGCAGGGCAATGCGATCAGCTGGTCGTCGGCTGGCATGATGGGCTTCAAGGGCTCGCGCAAGTCGACCCCGTACGCCGCCCAGGTCGCCGCCGAAGACGCCGGCCGCAAGGCTGCCGAGCACGGCGTGCGCACGCTCGAAGTGGAAGTGAAGGGTCCGGGTTCGGGCCGTGAGTCGGCGCTCCGCGCGCTGCAGGCGGTCGGCTTCCAGATCACTTCGATCCGCGACGTGACGCCGATCCCGCATAACGGCGTGCGTCCGTCGAAGCGCCGTCGCGTCTGATACGTCCTGCTGGTGCCGCAGGCCCTGAGGCGGGTCTGCGGTCCTGCAGTAGTTACCTGGCGGGGGAAGCCTCACCCCTGCCCAACATGAGGAAAGCCCGTGTCGGTCAACGCTAAGAACTGGCAGGAACTCAAGAAGCCCAACGGCCTCGAGAAGAAGCCCGGTGGCGATCCCAAGCGCAAGTCGACCTTTGTCGCGGAACCGCTGGAGCGGGGCTTCGGCCTGACGCTGGGCAACGCGCTGCGTCGCGTGCTGCTGTCGTCGCTCCAGGGCGCGGCAGTCACCTCGATCAAGATCGAGAACGTTCTGCACGAATTCTCGTCGCTCGCCGGCGTGCGGGAGGACGTGACGGATATCGTCCTCAACGTGAAGCAGATCGCGCTGAAGATGCAGGGCGAAGGCCCGAAGCGTCTGCAGCTTTCGGCAACCGGCCCGGCGGAAGTCAAGGCCGGCGACATCGCGGTTTCGGGCGACATCGAAGTGATGAACCCGGATCTGGTGATCTGCCATCTCGACGATGGCGCGACGCTGAACATGGAACTGACCGCCGATGTGGGCAAGGGCTATGTCCCCGCCACGTCGAACCGTCCGGCCGATGCGCCGATCGGCCTGATCCCGGTCGATGCGCTGTTCAGCCCGGTGCGCCAGGTGTCGTACAAGGTCGAGAATACCCGCGTCGGCCAGGAACTCGATTACGACAAGCTGACGCTGACGATCGAGACCGACGGCACCGTCGCTCCCGAGGACGCGCTCGCTTATGCCGCGCGCATCCTGCAGGACCAGCTGGCGCTGTTCGTCCATTTCGACGATTCGTCGGTGACGCGTGCTGCGCCGGTCGGCATGGCGCCGGCGGCGGCTCCGGCGGAAGGTGGCGCGGGCGATACCGCGCAGATCAACCGCTATCTGCTCAAGAAGGTCGACGAGCTCGAACTCTCGGTGCGTTCGGCCAACTGCCTCAAGAACGACAACATCATCTATATCGGTGACCTGGTCCAGAAGACCGAAGCCGAGATGCTGCGCACGCCGAACTTCGGCCGCAAGTCGCTCAACGAGATCAAGGAAGTCCTCTCCAGCATGGGCCTGCGCCTGGGCATGGAAATCCCGGGCTGGCCGCCCGAGAATATCGAGGAAATGGCCAAGAAGCTCGAGCAGGAGATCATGGGCTGAGCCGCACGCGGGTAGCGCGAGCTACCCGCGAGACGGCGAAGCCCGGCCGGCGGGGCCGCAGGCCCCGACCGACGACGCGGCTCTGCCGCGTCGGGCCGGCAACGGAAGTTTGGCGCAAGCCTAAACTTCCTAAACTTCAGCTCCCGGAAGTTGGGTTTACGCCTAAACTTCCTAAACTTCGGGTTTTGGGCGGTGGCCCGTTTCGCACCGCCTGGCTTGGGGTTCCGTAAGACGGCCCCCTGACGAACGAAGGGAAGAATATCATGCGTCATCGTTATGGCGGTCGCAAGCTGCAGCGTACCTCGGCCCATCGCGCGGCCCTGTTCCGCAACATGTCGGCCGCGCTGATCAAGCACGAGCAGATCACCACCACCCTCGCCAAGGCGAAGGAACTGCGTCCGTACGTCGAAAAGCTGATCACCCTCGCCAAGAAGGGTGGCCTGTCGAACCGTCGTCTGGCCCATGCCCGTCTGCTCGACGACGCGCAGCTGGTGAAGCTGTTCGATGTGCTGGCGGCGCGCTATGCCGATCGCAACGGCGGCTACACCCGCATCATCAAGGCCGGCATCCGCGCCTCGGACGCCTCGCCGATGGCGATCATCGAGTTCGTCGACCGCGACGTTTCGGCCAAGGGCCAGGACTCGGGTCCGGTGATCTCGGACGAGGATTTCGACGAAGCCGCCTGATCGGCCGGATCGAACCTAAAGCAGGATGGCGGTCGCGTGCAGCGGCCGCCATTTTTGTGTGGAGGCGGGAAGATGGCGTGCGTGGCGTTAACGCTCTGCCGCAACCGGGGCGTAAGCAGGCCCATGCGATGCTGGGCCATGGACCTTGAAAGGCGCCTGTCATGATCGCCGCCAGTATCGGCTATTCGGGCCTGCAGGCCAGCGTGACGCGGCTCAACGCCAGCGCCCAGAACGTCGCCAACGCCAACACCACCGGCGAGACGCCGAAGGCAGTGGCCGCGGCAAGTGCGGCGGGGCGGGTGGCGAACAGCGCCTATCAGCCGGTGATGGTCTATCAGGCGGCGGTGGCCGGGGGCGGGGTGAACGCCCGTCCGGTTCCGGCAGTGCCCGGCGTCACCAACCGCTACGATCCCGATTCCCGCGATGCCGATGACGACGGCATGGTCGCCGCCCCGGATGTCGACTATGCCGCCGAGGATGCCGAGCAGCGCAGGGCGCTCTCCGCCTATCGCACCAACCTCGCGGTAATCCGCACCGCGAACCAGATGGAAGGCACGCTGCTCGACCGGCGCGCCTGAGTGGTCGTTACTCGACCGCGAAGGTCAGTCCCGCATGGTCCTCCAGCCGCTTTTGCAGGGCGGCGGGCATCAGCGCCCCCGCCGTCCAGATGCCGCCTTCGCCTTGCACGTCGCGCAGCAGGCACATCGCGCTTTCGGCGATCATCTTGCTGGTCGAGCCATAGCCCGGGTCGCGGTCGCCCTTGACGCTTAGGCGCACTGACTGGCCGTCGGCAGCCTCCGCGACGAAGAGGAGGTCGTAATAGCCGTTGTCACGCTCTTCCTTGCTGGGGCCTTCGCCGGGAGCCGGCCCCTTGTCGGCGGTCATCGGATTGAACTTGGCGAGCGCTTCGGCTGCCGCCTTGCCGACTTCACCCAGGCCGGGGACGATGACCATCTCGTCATATTGGAAATCGCGGCCATAGGGGAAGCCGGCCAGGAAGTTACTGCGATGGACATTTTTGGTGTTGATCACTGCCATCATGAACGGCGCGACCCACGCATCGACCGCTGCATCGTGGTGCGGAACCATGCCGTTCGGCTGGTGCGGGCCATCGAAGCCGGGCGCGAGCGCGAAGGGATCGACCATCAGCTTGAGGATCGAGGGATCCCGCGCGGCGGCGGCCATGGTTGCCTTGCCGCTGGCGAAGGTGCCGCCCGAGAAGGTTCCCTTCATCGCGCGGATGCGCCCCTTAACGCGCGGCGCAGGCTTGCCGAAGCGCTTGGCCGCTTCCTGCTGCACGGCCCAGACGCCGAGGTCGAAGGGCACCGAGTCGAAACCGCACGAAAAAACGATCCGTGCCCCGCTGGCTTTGGCGGCGGCGTCATATTTGTCGATCATCTGGCGCATCCAGGCGGGCTCCCCGCACAGATCGACATAGGCGGTGCCGGTTTTTGCGCAGGCGGCAAGCAGCGCTTCGCCATAGAGTTGATAGGGGCCGACGGTGGTGATGACGACCGTAGCACGCGCCACCAGCGCCTCCAGCGCGGCGGGATCGTCGGCATTGGCGGTGAGCAGCGGGGTATCGGCGGGAGCTCCGATTTCGTCCCGCACCTGCTGCAGCTTGCTCAGTGAGCGGCCGGCCATTGCCCAGCGGACATCCGGATAGGTGGCGGCGAGATATTCGGCGACCAGCCGGCCGGTAAAACCGGTGGCACCATAGACGATCAGGTCGAACTCGGCCATGTTCCTCTCCCCGTGGATACCCGACATTCCAATCGGTGGTCGTGCATCTGTTTCAGTGGCATACCCATAACGCCGTTTATGGGCGGGTGCCAGCTTCAACCCGGACCCTTGCCGCCCGCGCCCTTGCAGCTACATGGGGGCTTCCCGTTCACCCCCTGGAACACCGTACCCCATGCTTCGCCTTTCCGGACTATCTCTGCCGCTCGATCAACCCGCAGATGCGCTGCCCGGCGCCATCGCGGCACGGCTGGGGGTGAAGGCCGCGGCGGTGCGTGGATTTACCGTGTTCAAGCGCGGGAATGACGCGCGGCGGCGCAATGCGATCCAGCTCGTCTATACGGTCGATGTCGATCTGGACGGCGAGGCGGAGGTGCTGGCGCGGCTGGCCGGCGACAAGGATGTGCGGCCGACGCCCGACATGACTTATCGCACCCCGGTCCATGCGCCGCAGGGCTGGCAGGGGTTGCGGCCGGTGGTGATCGGAGCGGGCCCGTGCGGGCTGTTCGCCGGGCTAATCCTGGCGCAGATGGGTTTTCGGCCGATCATCCTCGACCGCGGCAAGATTGTGCGCGAGCGGACCAAGGACACCTGGGGCCTGTGGCGCCGTTCCGAGTTGAACCCGGACTCGAACGTGCAGTTCGGCGAGGGCGGGGCCGGTACCTTTTCCGACGGCAAGCTCTATTGCCGGGTGAAGGATCCGCGCTTCCTCGGTCGCAAGGTGCTGGAGGAGTTCGTCAAGGCCGGTGCGCCCGACGACATATTGTGGCAGGCACATCCGCATATCGGCACCTTCCGCCTCGTGACCATGGTGGAAAGTATGCGCCGCACCATCGAGGCGCTGGGCGGCGAATATCGCTGGCAGACGCGCGTCGACGAGATCGAGCTGGACGCACAGCGCAACGTGCGCGGGCTGCACTTGCACGATGGCAGTTTTCTGGAGGCGGACCATGTCGTGCTGGCAGTTGGGCACAGCGCACGGCCGACCTTCGAGATGCTGCACCGGCGCGGCGTGCATATCGAGGCAAAGCCCTTTTCGATCGGCGTGCGGATCGAGCATCCGCAAAGCTGGATCGATCAGGCGCGGTTCGGCAAATGCGCGAAGCACCCCGATCTGGGCGCCGCGGCCTATGCGCTGTCGCATCACTGCGCCAACGGTAGGACGGTCTATAGCTTTTGCATGTGCCCCGGTGGGCGGGTGGTTGCGGCGACCAGCGAGGAGGGGCGTGTCGTCACGAACGGCATGAGCCAATATTCGCGCGCCGAGTTCAATGCCAATTCGGGGCTGGTTGTCGCGATCGATCCGGCGCGCGATTATCCCGACGGGCCGCTGGCTGGCATCGCGCTCCAGCGGCACTGGGAGGATGCGGCATTCATTGCAGGTGGTTCCAATTACAACGCGCCGGGGCAGTTGGTGGGCGATCTGCTCGCAGGGCGTCCCTCGACCGCGCTGGGTGAGGTGGTCCCCAGCTACAAACCCGGCGTTACGATGACCGACCTGTCTGCGTGCCTGCCGGGCTTCGTGATCGAAGCCTTTCGCGAGGCGCTGCCGGTGTTCGGGCGGCAGATTGCCCGGTACGACCATCCGGACGCAGTGATGACGGGAGTGGAGACGCGCACCTCTTCACCGATACGGATCACGCGCGGGGCGGATTTCCAGAGCCTCAATACCGGCCGCCTGTTCCCGGCGGGAGAGGGGGCTGGCTATGCCGGCGGCATCCTTTCGGCCGCGATCGACGGGATCAAGGTTGCCGAGGCGGTCGCGAAGAGTCTGGTGGGCTCGGCGTGAACCCCGTTATCCCAGCGAAAGCTGGGGCGACGGCTCTCGTTTTTACGCGGCTTCGTGGAACTGCAGCGCGGCGAGCCGGGCGTAGAGCCCGCCCTTGGCGACCAGTTCGGCGTGGGTGCCGGTCTCGACGATGCGGCCTTCGTCCATCACGATGATCCGCCCCGCCGCCCGGACGGTGGCGAGGCGGTGGGCGATGACCAGCGTGGTGCGGCCCTGCATCAGATGTTCGAGCGCATCCTGTACCAGCCGCTCGCTTTCCGCATCGAGTGCGCTGGTTGCTTCGTCGAGCAGCAGTATCGGCGCATCGCGAAGCAGCGCGCGGGCGATCGCGATCCGCTGGCGCTGGCCTCCCGATAGACGCGCGCCGCCTTCCCCCAGGAAGGTATCGAGCCCTTGCGGCAGGTCGCCCAGGAAATCGGCTGCATTGGCGGCCTCGGCGGCGGCCCAGATCGCTTCGTCGCTCGCCTCCCAGGCGCCATAGCGCAAATTGTCGCGGGCGCTGGCGCCGAAGATCACGGTTTCCTGCGGTACCATCGCCATGCGGGCCCGAATGTCGGCGGGGTCGGCTTTGGGAAGCGCCACGCCGTCGATGCGGATTTCGCCCGCTTCGGGATCGTAGAAGCGCTGGAGCAGCTGGAACAGGGTCGACTTGCCGGCGCCCGAAGGGCCGACGACCGCCACTGTTTCGCCCGGCGCCACGAACAGCGAGAAGTCCTGGAGTGCCGACACTTCCGGCCGGGTGGGATAGCGGAAGGTCACGCAATCGAACGCAATCGCCCCCTCGGCCGGACTGGGCAGGCCGACCGGGTTGGCGGGCGCCCCGATATCGGGCTGTTGCATCAGCAGCTCGGCCAGGCGGGCGGCCGCGCCCGATGCGCGGAGCAGGTCGCCATACACTTCGGTGAGTGCCCCGAACGAGCCGGTGACGAGGCCGGCCGTGATAACGAAGGCCGTGATTGCGCCGCCGGTAATCTGGCCCGTTGCGACGCCGGAAACGGCATCCCACATGATGAGCGTGATCGCGGTGAACAACAGGCCGATCACCAGCGCGGTCATGATCGCGCGCAGGGCGATCCGCTGCTTTGCGGCGGCGAAGCTGCGGGTCACTGCATCCTGAAAGCGTTGCCCTTCGCGTCGTTCCTGGCCGAATGCCTGAACGATGCGCATCGCGCCCAGCGTTTCGGAGGCGATGGCGCCAATGTCCGCAATTCGGTCCTGGCTCGAGCGTGAGAGCTGGCGCACCCGGCCGCCCAGCCACACAATCGGCAGTACGGTCAGCGGAATGCCGACCACCAGAAAGGCGGCGATCTTCGGCGCCAGCGCGAACAGATAGATCACGCCGCCAAACCCGGTCAGGAAGTTGCGTAGCGCAATCGACACCGTCGACCCCACCACCTGTTCGACAATCGCCGTATCTGAAGTGAGCCGCGAGGCGATTTCAGAGGGGCGGTTTTCCTCGAACCATTTCGGCGGCAGGCGCAACAGGTTGCGGTGCACCGCCACGCGCAGATCAGCGATCGTCTTTTCCGAAACCCAGGACACGAAATAGAACCGCACCGCTGTCGCCAGCGACAGCACCAGAATCACCGCCAGCAACCCCTGGAAATAGACGCCGATCTTGCTGGTGTCGGCCCCGGCGGCAAAGCCATTGTCGACAATCTGCTTGAACGTGCGCGGTATCCACAGCGTCGCGGCGGACGAGGTCAGCAATGCCAGCGTCGCGATCGCGATCTGTAGCGGATAACGGCGGGTGAAGCCCCAGATCAGAAGGAGGCTGCTCAGCTTGCGCGGCGCGGGCGCCTGCGGGGTCGGTTCGGCCATGGCAGGAGCGAGTAGCGCGGTTCGGCGCGGAGGGAAACACCCTCCGGAGACTCCCAATTAAGGAAGCGTACAACGTTGCGGTGCACAACGGCCGGGTCTATATGAGACATAACAAAACCCCGCTGTTGGGATGGGGCTGCGGGGAAGGATTACGATGCTGTACGACGCCTATGAAATCCAGCGTTCGGTGCTTGCGGGCGCCAGTGCGCTTGCCAATTTCAGCGCTGGGCTGCTGAACAATCCGGCCAATCCCTTTGCCTATTTCGGCGGCGGCCCGGTGCTTGCCTCGGCGCTTGAGGTTTTTGCTCATGCCTCCGCACCGCGCGGCAAGCCGGAATTCGCGCTCGATCATACGGTGATCGACGGCCGCACAGTCGATGTCCATGAGGAAATTGTGCTGCGGAAGCCGTTCGGCCAGCTCAAGCGCTTCGTGCGCGCTGGCGTGGAAGGTGGTCCGAAACTGCTGATCGTTGCGCCCATGTCGGGCCATTATGCCACGCTGCTACGCGGCACGGTGGAGCGGATGCTGCCGGTGGCCGATGTCTACATCACCGACTGGCGCGACGCCAAGCTTGTGCCGACGTCGGAAGGCCGTTTCGACCTCGACGATTATATCGACTATGTCATCGACTTTCTCGCCTATATCGGCGCCGAAGGCGATCCGCGGCCGCACATGCTCGCGGTGTGCCAGCCGTCGGTGCCCTGCTATGCCGCGGCAGCGGTGATGAGCGCCGACAAGCATCCCAACCGCCCGCGCACGCTGACCATGATGGGCGGCCCGATCGACACGCGCGAGGCGCCCACCGCCGTCAACACGCTCGCTACCGAACGCCCGTTCAGTTGGTTCGAGCAGAACGTTATCGCGACGGTGCCGCTCACCTATCCGGGCGCCGGCCGCCGCGTATATCCGGGCTTCCTCCAGCTTGCCGGGTTCATGACGATGAACCTGGGCAACCACCTGATTTCCCACTGGGAAATGTTCAAGCACCTCGTCCAGGGCGACGACGAGGGTGCCGAAGCGACCATGAAATTCTACGAGGAATATCGCTCGGTCTGCGATATGACTGCCGAATTCTATCTCCAGACGATCGACGTGGTTTTCCAGTCGCACGTCCTGCCCAAGGGCGAGATGCGCCATCACGGTCGCTTGGTCGATGCGGGCGCCATTACCGACATCGGTATTCTGGCGATCGAAGGCGAGCGTGACGATATTTCTGGCATCGGGCAGACCAAGGCGGCTCTTACCATCGCGCGCAATCTGCCCGAGGCCCACAAACAGTATCACCTCGCCGCCGGTGTCGGCCATTACGGCATTTTCAACGGCTCCAAATGGCGTAGCCGCATTGCTCCGGTGCTGATCGAGTGGATGGAAACCCACACGGGTTGATCCTGTAGGCGGCGGATTTGCTTCCCGCTCACGGGGCGGGAAGCGAGGAGGCAGTCCATGGCGGTCCCGCGAAATCAATCGAACTTGGTCACCAGCCAGTTCCACGCCAGCACGGCAAGCAGTCCCCAGATCGCTACGATGATCAGGATACCGCCCCAGCTCACCGGTCGCTGAGTGGCACGCTCCGCCGCGATGCGATGTTCTGCAAACTGCTCCGGGGGCACCAGCCGTTCGAACAGCCAGATTCCCAGCGGAATCAGAATCGCGTCGTCCACCAGGCCCAATACGGGAATGAAGTCGGGTATCAGGTCGATCGGCGACAGCGCATAGGCGGCAACCAGCAGCCCCACGGCGCGCGCCGGCCAGGGCGTTCGCGGATCGCGGATGGCCAGCCAGACGGCATGCGCCTCGGTGCGGACGCGGTGAGCAAGCGATGGTCCCATGGCGCCTGCTTCGCGCGCCCGGCGCCGCGGGTCAATTGCCCGAGGGCGCGGATTCTGCAGTGGTTTGCACTTGCGCGTGGCTGCCCGTCTCGTCGGATCGTATGGTGCCGCCGAACAGCATCTTCACGCGGCCCGCGATCGACAAATCGCTTTCCCAGAATTCGGCATTGTCGATATCGAAACGCAGCAGGGCGAGATTCGAATCGCTTTTGCCGCCGGGAAACCAGGCCTCAGCCTGCTTGTTCCAAAGCTTGTCGATCATGGCGAAGTCGTTGTCGATGCGGGCTGTACCCGCCAGGCAGGCGAAGAAATCATGTCCCTTGGCGACGAACTGCGCCATCGCCTTCCCGCCGGCGGCCATCCGATTGTCCTTGCCGATGAAGAAGTACAGCGTGTCGACCTGATCCTTGTCGAGCTGGGCCGTCAGCGGTTCGCTGTGCTGGCCATCCTGCAACCCGACCATCAGGAACGGGCTCCCGCTGAGCTTGTCCCAGAAATGCTGTTTCAGTTCGGCAGTGTCGGCCATGATGGGTCTCCCGGAGTTTCTTGTTCCGGGTAACGTGCAGGGCCGGTCCGGCGTTCCCCCGTGGCCGTCAGCTGGCGCGGGGGTCCGGACCGTAGCGATTGGGCCCGATCACCGGACTCCAGTAGAGCGCGACCAAGAGGATGAGCGCGCAGCCTTCGCCGATCAGCGCCAGCGCCGGCAGACCGGGATATACGCCCAGCGCGGCCTTAACCTGTTCGATCTGGCCGGCGATGGCGAGCGCTCCAATCAGCAACCCCGGCCAGCCGGGCAGACCTGCATCATGGGACCGGCGGAAGATCAGGCCGATCATCGGCAGCATCAGCACCAGCATCAGGCTCTGCTCCACCGCCACGCGACGCCAGAAGGTCGTTACCCCGAGCGCGGTGGGCGGATGGAAGAGGTGGATGAGCAGGAACAGCAGCCCTTCGGCGATCACGATCAGGATCAGCGCGCTGGTCAATTCGCTCCGCGTCGCGCGTCCGTGCAACACGAAAGTCCGGGCGATGGCACGGAGCCCGGTCCGCAGCGAAACGCCATCGCGATAAGTGGCAGCCGTCATGGAAGGGAGGGTGCCGCGCCCGGCACCCTCCGGTCAACCCCTTAGAGGACTTCGAACAGCCCCGCCGCGCCCATGCCGCCGCCGATGCACATCGTCACGACAACATATTTCGCGCCGCGCCGCTTGCCCTCGATCAGTGCGTGGCCGGTCATCCGCGCGCCCGACATGCCATAGGGATGGCCAATCGAGATCGCGCCGCCGTTCACGTTGAGCAGTTCATTCGGAATGCCGAGCTTGTCGCGGCAATAGAGCACCTGCACCGCGAAGGCTTCGTTCAGCTCCCACAGGCCGATATCGTCCATCTTCAGGTTGAAGCGTTCGAGCAGCTTCGGGATGGCATAGACCGGGCCGATGCCCATTTCGTCGGGTTTGGTGCCCGCTACCGCCATGCCGACATAGCGGCCGAGCGGCGTGAGGCCACGCTTCTCGGCGACCTTCTCCTCCATCAGCACCGCAGCGGAGGAGCCGTCCGAAAGCTGGCTGGCATTACCCGCAGTGACGGTGCCGTTCGGCACTACCGGCTGCAGCGCCTGCAGGCCTTCCAGCGTCGTCTCGGGGCGGTTGCCCTCGTCCTTGGCAAGCGTGATTTCCTTCTGCGAGACTTCCTTGGTCTCCTTGTTCACGACATTCATCGTCGCCGTGACGGGCACGATTTCCTGATCGAACTTGCCTGCGGCCTGCGCGGCCGCGGTGCGCTGTTGCGATTGGAGGGCATAGGCATCGCACACATCGCGGCCGATGCCATAGCGCGCGGCGACCACTTCGGCGGTCTGGAGCATCGGCATATAGGTGTCGTTGTGCATCGCGATCAGCTCGCGATCGGGTTCGACGCGCATCGCCGGAGTCTGCACGATGCTGATCGATTCCAGGCCACCGCCCAGCGCGATGTCCATGTTGTCGACGACGATCTGCTTGGCGGCCGTCGCAATCGCCATCAGGCCCGAGGCGCACTGGCGGTCGATCGACATGCCCGGCACTTCCACCGGCAGCCCGGCGCGGAGCAGCGCTAGACGGGCGATATTGGGCGCCTGGCTGCCCTGCTGGAGTGCGGCGCCGAACACCACGTCGTCGACCTGGCCGGGTTCGATTCCGGCACGCTCGATCGCGGCCTTGATCGCATGGCTGCCGAGGGTCGGCGCCGGCGTGGCGTTGAACGCACCGCGATAGGCGCGGCCGATGCCCGTGCGGGCGGTCGAAACGATGACTGCGGAGCGCATTTCCTGTCCTTCCTTCTTCGCTCCCCTCCCGCCTGCGGGAGGGGAATTCATGTGTAAACCAGCCCGATCCACTCGGCGATCAGCGCGGGCTTCTCCTCGCCCTCGATCTCGAGGACATATTCCTGCACCTGTTCCCAGGCGCCGGGATGACGCTCGAAAAACTTGAGCAGCGTGAACCTGCCGCGGACGCGCTTGCCGGAGCGCACTGGCGTCAGGAACCGAACCTTGTTGCCGCCATAGTTCACGCCCATCCGCGCGCCCTCGATCCGGGGGGTATCGGTACGGGCCGCCAGCATCGGCATCAGGGACAGCGACAGGAAGCCATGGGCGATCGTGCCGCCGAAGGGCGTTTCCGCGGCGCGCACCGGATCGACATGGATGAACTGGTGATCATCCGTCGCCTGCGCGAACTGATCGATCATCGCCTGAGTCACCTCGACCCAATCGGACACGCGCTCGGTGCCGATCATCCCGGCCATCTGCTGCGGTGTCACGGTTGCTGCCAAGGCTATCCTCTCACGTAATTATCTTTCATAGGCGGCCATCATCTAGTGAGGCGAAGGGGTTTCCCGCAAGCCTTGACCGACCGGAAATTGGAAAATGTCGACTGACGTAACGTCCTCCTACCGCGAATTGCTGGCAAAACTGCACCGAGCTGCCGAACCCGATGTTCTAAAACCGCTGTTGGAGCGCGCTCGACTCACCCCTGAGTCGCGCGAGGGGGTGATGGATCATGCCCTGGCGTTGCTGGCGGATCTGCGCGCGGCGCAAAATCGCGGCTGGGTGAACCAGTTTCTGCAGGAATATCGGCTGAACTCGTCCGAGGGCGTGGCGCTGCTCAGCCTGGCCGAGGCGTTCCTGCGCGTCCCCGACCCGGAAACCGCCGACCTGCTGATCGCCGACAAGATCGGCGATGCCGACTGGAAGGCGCATTCGGGCAAGTCGAACTCGATGCTGGTCAATTCGGCGACCTGGGGCCTGATGCTCGGCCGCGCGCTGGTGGGGGACGAAAAGACCGGCGTGCTGCGCCGCCTGATCTCGCGGGCCGGTGAGCCCTTCGTGCGCCAGGCGGTGGGCGCCGCGATGAAGATGATGGGCGAAGTTTTCGTGATGGGCCGCGCCATCGACGAAGCGATGAAGCGGATGAAGAAGCCCGAGAACAAGGGCTTCACCGCCAGCTTCGACATGCTGGGCGAGGCCGCCCGCACCCAGGCCGATGCCGAACGCTATTTCCAGGCCTATTTCGAGGCGATCCGGGCAGTGGGGCGCGATCCCAAGGCGGGGCATTCGATTTCGGTGAAGCTCTCGGCGCTCCACCCGCGCTATGAAGTGGCGCAATATGATCGCTGCGTGCCGGAGCTGACCGATATGCTGGCGCAACTCGCCTCCGAATCGGCGGCGCAGGGCATTCCGCTGACTGTCGACGCCGAAGAGAGCGAGCGGCTGGAGATGAGCCTCGACATCATCGGATCGGTCGCGCGCCGGCCGGAGCTGCGCGGCTGGACCGGCTTCGGCATGGCAGTGCAGGCCTATGGCAAACGCGCCCGTGCTGTCATTGGCTGGGCAGACGATCTGGGGCGGCCGATGCATGTGCGGCTGGTCAAGGGCGCCTATTGGGACAGCGAAATCAAGCGCACCCAGGTAGAGGGGCTGTCCGACTATCCCCTGTTCACCCGCAAGGCCGCGACCGACGTGTCGTACCTCGCCTGCGCCCGCGACATGCTGGCGGCGAAAAACATCGTGCCTGCCTTCGCCAGCCATAATGCGCTGACGGTGGCGACGATCCTCGACTGGGCGGGCGATTCGCGCGACTTCGAGTTCCAGCGCCTGCACGGCATGGGCGAGGGGCTGTACGAGCGGCTGGTCAACGAGGAAGGCTATCACTGCCGCATTTATGCGCCCGTCGGCGGGCACCGCGACCTGCTGGCGTATCTCGTCCGCCGCCTGCTGGAGAATGGCGCGAACTCCAGCTTCGTGCATCAGTTGGCCGACGAGCATCTGAGCGAGGAAGAACTGCTCGCCGATCCGGTGGAGAAGATCGCGGCGGTGGGCGGTACGCGGCATCCGAGCATTCCGCTGCCGGTGGAGCTGTTCGGTGCGTGGAAGAATTCGGGCGGGATCGATCTCGCCGAACGGACGGTGTTGGCGGAGACGGCGGCGGCGATCGCTGCCCGGCCCGTCCCGAACGTTCCCCTCCCGCTCGCGGGAGGGGCTAGGGGAGGGGCTGACGTGGCGAGAGCGGACGAGGCTGCAGCCATCCCCTCCCCCGACCCCTCCCGCAAGCGGAAGGGGGGCTCAGACGGGGAGGTAAGGTCCGCCATCGACCGCGCCTCGGCCGCCTTCCCGGCATGGTCCGCCACCCCTGTGGCCACCCGCGCCGCGATCCTCGAGCGCCTCGCCGACTTGCTGGAGGAGAACCGCATCGAACTGATGGCGCTCGCGGTGAAGGAAGCCTTCAAGACCATCCCCGACGCACTGGGCGAAGTCCGCGAAGCCGCCGATTTCTGCCGTTATTATGCGATGCAGGCGCGCACGGGTCTGGCACCCATCGCGCTGCCCGGGCCGACGGGCGAGCGCAACGAGCTGCGCATGGAAGGGCGCGGCGTGTGGGTGACGATTGCGCCATGGAACTTCCCGCTGGCGATCTTCCTCGGCCAGACCGTCGCGGCTTTGGTGGCGGGCAACGCCGTGGTCGCCAAGCCCGCGCCGCAGACGCCGGAAATCGCCCGCGCCGCCGTGCGGCTCGCGATTCAGGCGGGTGTGCCGGCGGATGTGCTGCAGCTGGTGACCGGCGGGCCTGAGGTGGGCGCGGCGCTCACGGCCGACCCGCGCATCGCCGGCGTCGCCTTTACCGGCTCCACGCCGACCGCGAAGAAAATCGCGGCTGCGCTGTTGGAAGGTGACGACCGCCCGCTCGTCCCGCTGATCGCCGAGACCGGCGGCATCAACGCGATGATCGTCGATTCGACTGCGCTGCCCGAACAGGTGGTGGCGGACGTGCTCACCTCGTCCTTCCGCTCGGCCGGCCAGCGCTGCTCGGCGCTGCGCCTGCTGCTGCTGCAGGAGGAGATCGCCGAGGGTGTGATCGAGATGCTGCGCGGCGCGATGGACCTGCTGGTGCTGGGCGATCCCGGCGATCCGCGCACCGATGTCGGCCCGGTGATCGATCAGGCTGCCTATGACAAGCTGATGGCCTATCGCGAGAGCATGAAGGGCCAGTGGCTGAAGACCGTACCGGCGCCTGCCACCGGCCTGTTCGTGCCGCCGACGATGATCCGGCTCGATCGGCCGGAAGACCTGACGCGCGAATGGTTCGGCCCGATCCTGCATGTGGCCACCTGGAAGGCCGGCACGCTCGCCGAAACGGTGGCGCGGGTGAACGCCAAGGGCTTCGGCCTCACCATGGGGCTGCACAGCCGCATCGCCCGCTCGGCCGAACTGGTCGAGGCGGAGGCGCGGGTCGGCAACCTGTATATCAACCGATCGATGATCGGTGCGGTGGTGGGCTCGCAGCCGTTCGGCGGCGAGGGGCTGTCGGGCACAGGGCCGAAGGCGGGCGGGCCGCATTATCTCCACCGCTTCTGCGCAGAGCGGGCGGTGTCGGTTGATACCACCAGCGCCGGCGGCAACGCGACGCTGCTCAGCCTGGATGAAGGCGGTATTTGAGGCGGTAGGGGAGCGCCGGCGGCTGCCGCGCTCCCTGTCCCCGCGATCGCTTGGCAATCGCGCGCCCGCGCGCCTACATCGGCGGCAATGAACGAACCCAATTCCCCCGACCGTTTCAACGAGGAAAAGGCGACCTATGCGGTGCGCGGCGCCGACGCTCCCGATCTGGAGGCGGGGGTCGCGGCGATCCGTAACGTGTTGCAAACGCTACCCGCCCGGCCCGGCGTATACCGGATGCAGGATGCGCGGGGCGACGTGCTCTATGTTGGCAAGGCGCGGGCGCTGAAAAACCGGGTGACAAACTATACCCAGGTTCAGCGGCTGTCGAAGCGGCTGCAGCGGATGGTGGCGCAGACGCGGTCGATGACGATCGTCACGACCAACAACGAGGCAGAAGCGCTGCTGCTCGAAGCGCAGCTGATCAAGCGCTACCGCCCGCCGTACAACGTGCTGTTGCGCGATGACAAATCTTTCCCGTTCATCCTGTTGCGGCGCGACCATGACTATGCCCGCATCCAGCTCCATCGCGGCGCGCGGCGGTTCAAGGGCGATTATTTCGGACCGTTCGCGGGCGCGGGGCAGGTGCGCCAGACGCTCAATGCCTTGCAGAAGCTTTTCCTGCTTCGGAGCTGCACCGACGGCTTCTTCGCCAGCCGCGACCGGCCGTGCCTGCTCTACCAGATCCGCCGCTGCTCGGCGCCCTGCGTGGGGCGGATTGAACCCGAGGCCTATGCCGAACTGGTCGATGATGCGCGCGACTTCCTGCAGGGCAAGTCGACCCAGGTACAGGCCAAGCTGGGCGAGCAGATGCAGACAGCGGCGGAGGCGCTCGACTTTGAGCTGGCGGCGATCCTGCGCGATCGGCTGAAGGCCTTGACCTTCATTCAGGGCAGTCAGGCGATCAACGCCGAGGGCGTGGGCGATGCCGATATCTTCGCGCTCGCCTGCAAGTCGGGCGTCATCGGGATCGAGGCATTCTTCATTCGCGGTGGGCAGAACTGGGGGCATCGCAGTTTTTTCCCGACGCACACACAGGAGGTGCCGGAGGACGAAGTGCTCGCCGCCTTCCTGATGCAATTCTATGAAGATGTGCCGCCCGCCAAGAACGTCTTCGTCGACCGCGACCTGCCCGAGGCCGAGCTGCTGGCCGAAGCAATGGGCGAACGCGCCGGGCATAAGGTGGCGCTGTCGGTGCCCCAACGGGGCACCAGGCGGCGGCTGCTCGACCAGGCAAAGCGCAATGCCGAAGAGGCGCTCGACCGGCGGCTGGCGGAAAGCACGACACAGGCCAAGCTGCTCCGCGAGATGGCCGATCTGTTCGACCTGCCCGAGCCGCCGACCCGCATCGAGGTGTACGACAACAGCCATATCCAGGGCACCAATGCCGTTGGCGCGATGGTGGTCGCCGGGTCGGAGGGGTTCCGCAAAAGCCAGTATCGCAAGTTCAACATCAAGCGGCCGGAAACGATCGCCGGCGACGATTACGGCATGATGCGCGAGGTGCTCAGCCGCCGCTTCGCCCGTGCGCAGGACGAGGACCCGGACCGGGCGCAGGGCGACTGGCCCGATCTGGTGCTGCTCGACGGCGGGCGCGGCCAACTCAATGCGGCGAAGGCGGTGCTCGAGGAACTGGGTATCGAGGATGTCTGCATGGTCGGCGTCGCCAAGGGGCCGCACCATGGCAGGGATGGCCGAGAAGTCTTCCATTTGATGGACGGGACCGAGCGAATGCTGCCGGTCAATTCGCCCTTGCTATTCTATCTCCAGCGGCTGCGCGACGAAGTTCACCGTTTCGTGATCGGCGCGCACCGCGAGAAGCGCGCCAAGGCGATCGGTGCAAGCCCGCTCGACGAAGTGCCCGGCATCGGCCCGGCCCGGAAGAAGGCGCTACTGATGCATTTCGGCACGGCCCGGGCGGTACGCAACGCCAGCCTGGAAGACCTGCAGCGCGCGCCGGGCGTGTCCGCGGCGGTGGCGCAGCAGGTCTATGATTTTTATCATGCGCGTTAGTTCTGCGGCGTGACGGACTCCGGTCGCTCGGGCAAATCTGATACAAGGGACGTGACGCCCTTGGTGGCAACCGCCCAACCGTACACTGCTTCCATCATGTAAAGTCGGAACTGGACGGGATCGACGGTGACTTTCTTCGCGTGCCCGACGCATGAGGGTGAGGTACCGAACAGGATCGAGCGCAAATAGCTCTCCTTTTCCGATCCTGATTCAGCGTGGATGAAGCGGACCGAGATGTCCGGCGCTAGTTGGACGAGGCAAGACGCAACGTCGAAGTACCTTCTATCAATCGATGTGCGAGTTGCGCTGCGAGGAATTTCGCGTTGCGCAAAGCGAAGTCTGACTGCGGGGTCGATCATCTCGGAGCGAGAAAGCGTCAGATCGGGTGCGAACCGTGTTAAAGCATATTCATATAATGCTCCGCGATCATAAAAGGCCCGGCATATAGCGACGCCTGACATTACAATCTCTGGATGGCATTCGCCGTAATATGCACCACCGCTTGCGTTCGTAGTTGGGAGTCCTTTGTAGCAGGCGCTATGAGATATAATAATCTGGTGGAGCGCCCATTGACTATTCGGGTGATTGGGCTTTCCATCTACAACGTCTTTAAGCAATTGCGAGCGAAATGCGTGCGAGCAGCGGATGAACATCTCTGCATTCGATAGGGCTCCTTTGCTTGAGATGTTTTGCCCATTAGGAGTATTGGTGGAAACTTGTGTAGAAAAATTTTTTATATTTATGTTTTTTCCATCAATAACAACGTTTTCTTTTTCTTCTTGCGGCTTTATGTCATTGTCCTGAGCAAATGCCGTTAAGGTTCCGAAAGTTGTAAACGAGACGCTACCGATTAGCGTCACAAATATTCTGATCGTCCTGTTCATGCGTGCCCCCTGACGAGATACCTCGGGTTGGAAGCTTCCCGGGGTTTTTGTGAATATAACATGAATGGACGTCGTGCTTTGAAGTGGAAGCATCCGGGATGAGCTCTAAAGTATCTCGATGGATACTCGCTGCTTGAGCAACTGCGGAAACTGACTAAGCTCTGTGCCATTACAGCGTGGGGATGGGTTGATGGTCAGGCGTAGTGCGTTGGTTGCCGTGTTGCTTTCCACGGCGGGGATTGCTCATGCGGGGGACAAGCCGCTGTATCAGCCGGTGCCGAATTGGGTGAAGCTGGCGCCGACCCCCGACACCAAGACACTGACCGGCGATTCGCCCGCAATGCTGGTCTATGACAGCCAGTCGCGGATCAGCGATGGCGCTAGCTGGTCCTATTTCGAGCAGGCGGTGCGCCCGACCTCGCTCGATGCCCTGTCCAAGGCAGGGACGATCACGCTTAGCTGGAACCCGGCACATGGCGATCTGATCGTGCACAGCGTCGACATTCTGCGCGACGGCGCGCGGATCGATGCGCTGAAGGGCAAGACGTTCACCGTTCTGCGGCGCGAGCAGGGGCTGGAGAACATGATGCTCGACGGCACCCTGACCGCCACGCTGGCGGTGGAGGGGCTGCGGGTTGGCGACGTGCTCGATGTCCGCGCCTCGATAACGGTCAAGGATCCGACGCTGGGGGGCAATGCCGAGGCGCGGGGGCCGCTGGTTTCGCAACCGGTCAAGGTGGGCTTCGCCCGCACGCGGCTGCTTTGGCCGACCGGCGCGGCAGTCCACTGGAAAGCCTATCCGGTCGGCGCCACGCCCGCCGAAAGCGACAATGGTGGCTGGCACGAGGCGGTGTTCAACCAGCCGCTGGCGCGCCAGCCCGACGCCGCCCCCGACGCGCCCGGCCGGTTCACGCGTCCGCCGCTGGTCGAGGCATCCACCTTCGCCGACTGGGCTGCGTTATCGAAGGTGATGGCGCCGCTCTACCGCACCGACGGGTTGATCGCCCCCGGCAGCCCGCTCGCAGCCGAAGTCGCCAGGATCGCCGCAGCGGAAAAGGACCCGCGCCACCGCGTCGCAGCGGCACTCGCGCTGGTGCAGGAAAAGGTCCGTTATCTGCTCAACGGCATGAATAACGGCAATTATGTGCCGCAGAAGCCCGCGGATACCTGGTCGCTGCGCTATGGCGACTGCAAGGCGAAGACGCTGCTGTTGCTCGCCATCCTGCACGAATTGGGGATCGAGGCGGAGCCGGCCTTGGCCAATCTGGGGCAGGGCGATCTGGTCGCGGCGCGGCTGCCTTCGGCGGGTGCGTTTAACCATGTGTTCGTGCTGGCCAAGGTTGGCAGCGAGCAACTGTGGCTGGAAGGCACCGCAACCGGTACGCAATATGAAGATCTGGGCGATGTGCCCTCTTATCGCTGGGTGTTGCCGCTGCGGGCAGAGGGCGCGCAGTTGCTTGCGTCCCCGAACCGGGCGCCCGCGCGACCGCAGCTGATTCTCACTTCGCGCGCCGATGTGCGAGGCGGGCTGGACATTCCGGCACCGTTCGACACGACCGTCGTTTTGCGCGGTGCTGCGGTAGGTGTCTGGAAAGCCTATGCGGCGAACGCCGACAAGGAGACGCTGCGCAAAGCTTTCCGCCAGTTCGCCCTCTCCGCTGGAGAACGCGACACGCTGCTGACGGCAGGCGACATCGCGTTCGACGACAAAGCGGGCACGGCAACGATCAGCATCAGCGGTATCGCAACCCCACGGTGGCAATATCGCGAGCGCCGCTACTATAATGACTTCGTACAAGCGGATGGCATAAAGTTGCCTGACCGTTCGCGCACGATCTGGAAGGACGTGCCGATCGCCACCGGCGATGCTGGACGGGTTGCGACCAAAATTGTCGAACTATTGCCCGGCGCGGGCAAAAGCTTTGCCATCGACGGCAAGCCGGCAGTAGACATCGACAAGCCCGGCGGCCACATCTCCTCTTCGCTTTCACTGCAGAATGGCGCGCTTACCATCGAGCGGGACGAGATGCAGACCGGGGCGGAGATCGCCGCCGCCGATCTGCCCGCTGTGCGCGCAAAGCTTGCCGAGCTGCGCAACCAGAAGCTCAGCATTCGTACCGACGTCGGTTATCCCGGACCCTGGTATGGCGTGGAAGCGGCGAAGCAGGCGCATCTCTATGATGTGACGCTGCAACGCTATGCCAGCTATATCGCCGAACGTCCGGAAGAAGCCGCGCGCTATGCGGCGCGCGCGCGCTTCCTGTCGAAGATTTTCGAGCGCAAGCAGGCCGTGGCCGATTTCGACAAGGCGATCGGAATTGAGGCAAGTGCCGAATATCTGGTCGCGCGGGCTGCCCTGCGGGTGTCGCTGGGCGACAAGGCTGGCGCGATTGCCGATCTTCAGGCGGCGCGCGACCAGGAGCCGGGCAATGTAGCACTGCTTGCCCGCCTTACCCAGTTGATGGCTGATACGGGCAAGAAGGACGCCGCGCTGGCGTTGCTCGATCCGAAGATCGATGAGGGTGGCGAAAATCTTCAGGCGATGCTTTCGGCGAAGGCGACGGTGCTGTCGCATGCAGGCGACGGGGATGCTGCCTTGGCCGCGCTCGACAAGGCGCTCGCCGACAGGCCAGACGATGGCGGTCTGCTCAACAATCGCTGCTGGATCGCCGGGACGATGAACTTTGCGCTGGATGAGGCATTGAAGAACTGTACGCGCGCAATCGAGCTGGGCGGTCAGAATACGGCAGTGCCGCTCGACAGCCGGGCGATGGTCTATTTCCGCATGAACCGGCTCGGCGACGCGCTGACCGACCTTAATGCAGCCATCGATCAGCGCCCTGGTTCCTCGGCCAGTCGCTATATGCGGGGCGTGGTGGAAATGCGGCTGGGCAAGAAAAGCGAGGCTGCGGCGGATCTTCACGATGCGCGGCTGCTGAATCCGGAGATCGACAGCGATTATGCGCGCTGGGGGATCAAGCCCTGACGCGCTTTCCAATTTCTTCATTTCGGTCGGTGTAAGCAGCAGGCACAACCCCTGAATACTTCCGCATGCTTGCGGGGGGATCGGAGAAATGCCTGCGTGCCAACTCATGTTTTCCTGACGATCGATACCGAGCTGATGTGGGGGCATCACGCATCCGGATGCGACCTGGAGACCATTGCGGCGCGCTCGCTGGAACCGGCGGGGGTGGGCGTTTCGTGGCAGCTCGAACAGCTGGCGCGACATGGCCTGAAGGCGTGCTTCTTCGTCGATCCCATGCCGGCGCTGGCGCATGGTCTGGGGGCTATAACACGGATCGTCGAGACCATCCTGTCTGCGGGACAGGAAGTGCAGCTTCACCTCCACCCGATCTGGGCCGGTGCCTGCCCTGATGGCCGCAGCAAGGGGGCGGATCGCGACCTGCTGACCGATTATGATCTGGAGGAGCAGCGTGCGCTCCTGCGCGGTGCCACCGAATTGCTGGTCGCCGCCGGCGCGTCGCAGCCCATCGCCTTTCGTTCCGGTGCCTATGCGGCGAGCGACGATACCCTCACTGCTCTGGCGGAACAGGGTTTCGTATATGATTCGAGCCACAATGGCTCCGAACATCCCTGGCCCAGCGCCATCGGCCTGCCGGCGCGGCAGATCGCGCCGGTTCTGTATCGTGGGATCGTCGAGGTGCCGGTCACGCTGATCGACAGCGGCGCGGGACTGCGCCATTTCCAGATCTGCGCGCTCTCGGCGCGCGAGATGAAGGCCGCCCTCGACCATGCGGTCGCCGCGCGCCACGCAGCGGTGACGGTGGTCAGCCATGGCTTTGAGCTGGCCAACCGCGCCGGTACGCGACCCAATGCCGTGCATGTCCGCCGGTTCGAGGCGCTGTGCACGATGCTGGCGGCGCGGCGCGATGCGTTGCCGACAGCCCATTTCGCGGATCGCCCGGATCTGCCGCTCGATCAGACGGACGCGCCGCTGGGCCCCAATCTGCTTCGTACCGGGCTGCGTCAGGCGGAACAGATCTGGTCCAATCTGGTGGAGGAGCGCGCTGCATGAATGTCGCGCGCAGCGTGCCGCTGAAATTCGCGATCGGCGCGCGGACTCTTTTCACGGTGCGGCGGCGGCTGGTGCGCGTGCCGCTTACCTGGACGGAGGCGCGCGCGGGGGCGCTGCCGGTGCTGCCGCACTTGCCGGCGGATGCCCATGGCTATGTCGTCACGTCGCTGCCCACCGAGAGGCTGGCGGCGCTGCGTGCAGCGTCCGGGGGCATGCTCGCCTTTGCGCGGCAGTACTACACCCGCTACGCGGTCGATCTTCGGCAAGGCTTCGACGCCTGGCATTCGGGCCTGTCGGCCAACACGCGGCAGGGGCTGCGCCGCAAGGCGAAGAAGCTCGGCACGCCCGATGTCCGCTGCTTCCGCACGCCTGACGAACTGGACACATTCTACCCGATCGCCCGGCAGATTTCGGCTCGGACCTATCAGGAGCGTCTGCTCGATGCCGGACTTCCGGAGACACCGGCGTTTCTGGAGGCGATGCGGCGCGGCGCGGCGGCGGATTCGGTTCGCGCCTGGCTACTCCATGTGGATGGGGTGCCGGCCGCCTATCTCTATTGTCCGGCCGAAGGCGACACGCTGCTCTATGCGCATGTCGGTCATGACCCGGCGTTCGAGGCGCTTTCGCCCGGCGCAATATTGCAGTTCGAGGCGCTGCGCGACCTGTTCGCCGAAGCCCGCTTCGCCTGGTTCGACTTCACCGAAGGGGAAGGGCAGCACAAGCGCCAGATGGCGAACATGGGCGTAGCGTGCGTGGACCTGTTGCTGCTTCGGCCGACATGGTCGAACCGGCTTGCCATTGTGGGGCTGGCGGCGTTCGATGCTGGCGTCGCGCTTGCCAAGGCGGCCGTGCGTCGCCTCGGCATCGAGCGGCTGGTGCGGCGCCTGCGCCGCGGCTGAGACTCAACCGGGCAAGCGATCGATCCGTGCGGCGGTGTAGCCATAATAGCTGGAAACGCGGTCGGCATAGCCCTGGGTAAATTCGGGCGGGTTGCTGGCCCAGCTCGGCCCGCCTTCCAGCACGCGGCGGTCGATCGTCACGACATAATCATCCGCTGCCGGATCATAGGCCAGCGCCTCGAACGGCAGCGGATAATAGCTTTTGCCCATACCCAGAAAGCCACCCAGGCTGAGAATGGCATAGAGAGTCCGGCCGCTGCCCTTTTCGACCATCAGTGCCTGCACCTGGCCCAGATTGTCCCCGTCGCGGCTGCGCACTTTCAACCCTTCAACGCGGGCAGTTACGAGCAGGCTGGTATCCTCGGACGTTTCGGACATGATTGCTTCCTCCGCATGTGCGAGTGGGAATGCGCGATGGGCGAAGTCGTTCCGGTAGCGCGATGAGGCGCCGGCGCATCCGCCATTTCCCTTCGCCTCCCGGCAGCCTACATCGCCCCGCATGCATCTTCGCGCCGAAGCCATCCTTTTGAGCGTACGTGGCCATGGCGAGCATGGCGCGATCGTGCGGGCGCTGACGGCGCGGGAGGGGGTCCAGCCCGGCTATGTCCGTGGTGGCCGATCGCGGGCGCTGCGGCCCGTGCTGCAGCCTTCCAATGTCGTGCTGGGCGAATGGCGTGCGCGCACCGAGGAACAGCTTGCCGCGCTTACCGTCGAGCTGCTCCACAGCCGGGCGCCGCTGTTCGGTGAGCCGCTCCCTGCGGCGGCACTTGCATGGAGCACGGCACTGACGGCGGCGACGTTGCCCGAGGGGCTGCCCTATCCGCAGCTCCATGCTGCACTGGAGGGTTTGCTGGCGGCGATCGAGGCCGCCCCGGCAGCGCGCGGCTGGGCAGTGGCGATGGTGCGATACGAGCTGCTGCTGCTGGCCGAACTGGGCTTTGGGCTCGATCTGGAGCAATGCGCAGTCACCGGCGTGCGCGAGGATCTCGCCTATGTCAGCCCCAAGAGCGGTATGGCCGTTAGCCGGGCGGGGGCAGGGGATTATGCCGCGCGGCTGCTGCCGCTGCCGCCCTTTCTGACGCTGGGCGGGGCGGCGGAATGGCCTGAAATCGTTGCCGGTCTGCGGCTCACGGGGCATTTCCTGGCGCGCGACCTGCTGATTGGGAAAGGGGCGGACCTGATCGCCGCGCGCGAACGGCTGGTGAACCGATTGTTGCGGGCAGTTGCATAATTGGTCCGCTCGCGGCTAAGCGGCCCGCACATTGTCTCTCGCGCAGGGCGGGGAGGCGGAAGGAAATGCGAATGCCGCTGATTGCAGTTCTGCCCGGTGACGGGATCGGCCCCGAAGTCACTCGCGAAGCGCGCCGGGTGCTCGAAGCACTCAACCTCGACCTGACGTTTGAGGAAGCGCTGGTCGGGGGCGCCGCCTATCTCGCGACGGGGCGCCCGCTGCCGCCGGAAACGCTGGCGCTGGCCAAGCGTGCCAACGCCGTGCTGTTCGGCGCAATCGGCGATCCGCGATTCGAGGCTCTGGAACGGCATCTGCGCCCGGAAGCGGCGCTGCTGGGCATCCGCCGCGAACTGGGGCTGTTCGCCAATATCCGCCCCGCGACGTTGTTCCCCGGCCTGGAAGATGCCTCGCCGCTCAAGCCGGAAGTCGTGAACGGCCTCGACATCGTCATCGTCCGCGAACTGACGGGCGATGTCTATTTCGGCGAAAAGGGCCGGCGCACCAACCTGGAAGGGCTGCGCCAGGGCTTCGACATCATGAGCTATGATGAGAGCGAAGTGGAACGCATCGTTCGCGTCGGTTTCGAAATGGCGCGCCGCCGCCGCAAGAAGCTCTGCTCGGTCGACAAGGCCAATGTGCTGGAAACCTCGCAACTGTGGCGCGACGTAGTGAACGACATCGCATCCGACTATGCCGATGTCGAGCTGACCCATATGTATGTCGACAACGCCGCGATGCAGCTGGTGCGCGCGCCGGGCAAGTTCGACGTGATCGTGACCGGTAACCTGTTCGGCGACATCCTGTCGGATCAGGCGAGCATGTGCGCCGGCTCGATCGGCATGCTGCCCTCGGCCTCGCTGGCCGACTGGCAGGGCGCGAACGGCATGTACGAGCCGATCCACGGTAGCGCGCCGGACATTGCCGGACAGGGTAAGGCGAACCCTTGCGCTGCGATCCTTTCTGCGGCCATGTTGCTGCGGCATTCGCTGGCCGACGAAGCATCGGCGCAGCGCATAGAAAAAGCGGTTGCCGCAGCGCTCGCCAAGGGCGCGCGGACGGCCGATCTGGGAGGTAGTTTGTCAACCGCCGCGATGGGGGATGCGGTGTTGCTGGAGCTTCAGTGAGCACAAATCTGCTCGAACTCGCCGTCGTCATTCCCACGTTCAACGAACGCGCCAATGTGCCGTTGCTGGTCGAGAAACTCGACGCGGCATTGGCAGGGCGGAACTGGGAGGCGATCTTCGTCGATGATAACAGCCCCGACGGAACGTCGGAGGTTGCGCGTGAGATCGCCCGTCGCGACCCGCGCGTGCGCGTGATCCAGCGGATCGGGCGCCGCGGGCTTTCGTCGGCCTGTATCGAAGGCATGTGCGCAACGGCGGCGCCCTGTGTGGCCGTGATCGACGGCGATCTGCAGCATGACGAAAGGCTGCTGCCCAAGATGCTCGATGCGCTGCAGGCCGATGCCGAACTCGACATCGTCGTCGGTTCGCGCTTCTGCAGCGGCGGCGGCACGGGTGACTGGGATCGCGAGCGGGTGGCCAAATCGGCCTTCGCGACGCGCCTGTCGCGCCGGGTGCTGAAGGCCGACCTGACCGACCCGATGAGCGGCTTCTTCATGGTCCGCACACCGATTGTGCGCGAACTGGTGCCGGGGCTGTCTGGGATCGGCTTCAAGATTCTGCTCGACATCATGACCGCGAGCCATCAGCCGCTGCGCTTTCTGGAACTGCCCTATACCTTCCGGGTTCGCACCGAAGGCGAAAGCAAGCTCGACCATGTCGTGGCGATGGAATATCTGATCGCGCTCTACGACCGGATGTTCGGCAAGGTCGTGCCGGTGCGGTTCGCGATTTTCTCGGCGATCGGCGCGGTGGGGGCTGCCGTACACCTGTCGGTGCTGTTCCTGCTCTTCCGCATGCTTGGTCAGCCGTTCGTGACGGGCACCATCGTCGCGACGATCGTGGCGATGACGTTCAATTTCTTCCTCAACAACGCGCTGACCTATCGCGAGCGGCGGCTGCGCGGATTCGCGGCATTGCTGGGCGGTTGGGTGAGCTTCTGCCTGGTCTGCGCGGTGGGGGCAGCGGCCAATGTCGGGCTCGCGGCGTTCCTGCACAATGTCCAGCATGGCGACTGGCGCCTGTCGGCACTGGCGGGCATCGCGGTGGCCGCAGTGTGGAATTTCGCGTTGTCGTCGCGCTTCGTCTGGGGCCGGTACTGACGGTTATTCGCCCCTCCCTGTGAAGGGAGGGGCGCCTCACTCTCAGGCGCGCGCGCCGTCGGCCAATTCGGTTTCGTTATAGCGCAGCGCCTTCAGCACCGTCTCGACGATATGCGCGGCGTTGAGGCCTGCATCGTCATATTGCTTTTCCGGCTTGTCCTGATCCTGGAAGACGTCTGGCAGGCGCATGGTGCGCAGCTTCAGGCCCGCGTCGATCAGGCCGGTGTCGCTCGCCAGCGTCAGCACATGCGCGCCGAGGCCGCCGATAGAGCCTTCCTCGATCGTCACCGCGACTTCGTGCGTGGTCAGCAGGCGGCGGATCAGCGCTTCGTCGAGCGGCTTGGCGAAGCGCAGGTCGGCGACGGTGGTCGACAGGCCCTTGGCGTCGAGCGCGTCGGCGGCCTTGAGTGCTTCGGTCAGGCGGGTGCCGAGCGAGAGGATCGCGACCTTCTTGCCCTCGCGCACCACGCGGCCCTTGCCGATTTCCAGCCGCTCGGGAACCTTGGGCAGCTCCAGCCCGATGCCGTTGCCGCGCGGATAGCGCAGCGCGATCGGGCCGCTGTCGTGCAGCGCGGCGGTGTGGGTCATGTGGACCAGCTCGACCTCGTCGGCGGCGGCCATCACCACGAAATTGGGCAGGCTGGCGAGATAGGTCACGTCGAAGCTGCCGGCATGGGTGGCGCCGTCGGCCCCGACCAGCCCGGCGCGGTCGATCGCGAAGCGGACCGGCAGGTTCTGGATCGCGACGTCGTGGACCACCTGATCATAGGCGCGCTGCAGGAAGGTGGAATAGATCGCGCAGAAGGGCCGCATCCCCTGCGCCGCCAGACCAGCGGCGAAGGTGACGGCGTGCTGCTCGGCGATGCCGACGTCGAAGGTGCGATCGGGAAACATTGCCTGGAACTTGTCCAGGCCCGTGCCCGACGGCATCGCCGCGGTGATCGCGCAGATGCTGGCGTCGCGCTCGCCTTCAGCGATCAGCGCGTCGGCGAACACCTTGGTATAGGCGGGCGGCCCCGGTGGGGCCTTGGCCTGGGCACCGGTGATGACGTCGAACTTCTGCACGCCGTGATATTTGTCGGCGGCGTTTTCGGCCGGGGCATAGCCCTTGCCCTTCTTGGTCACGACATGGACGAGGATCGGGCCTTCTTCGGCATCGCGGACATTTTCGAGCACAGGGATCAGGTGGTCGAGATTATGGCCGTCGATCGGGCCGACATAATAGAAGCCGAGTTCCTCAAACAGCGTGCCGCCGGTCGCCATGCCGCGCGCAAATTCCTCCGCCTTGCCGGCGGCGGCGGTCAGCCGGCGCGACAGCTTGCGGGTGACACGCTTCGCCAGCTCGCGCAGGCCGAGATATTCGGACGAGGAAATCAGCCGCGCCAGATAGGCCGAAAGGCCGCCCACCGGCGGGGCGATCGACATGTCGTTGTCATTGAGGATCACGACCAGGCGATTACCTGCCGCTTCCGCATTGTTCATCGCCTCATAGGCCATGCCCGCGCTCATCGCGCCGTCGCCGATTACCGCGATCGCCTTGCCGGGCGCCTCGTTCAGCTTGTTGGCGATGGCGAAGCCGAGGGCGGCCGAGATCGAAGTGGATGAGTGCGCCGCGCCGAACGGGTCATATTCGCTCTCGCTGCGCTTGGTGAAGCCCGACAGGCCGCCGCCCTGGCGCAGCGTGCGGATGCGCGCGCGCCGGCCGGTAAGGATCTTGTGCGGATAGCATTGATGCCCGACGTCCCAGATCAGCCGGTCGTCGGGGGTGTTGAAGACATAGTGGAGCGCAACCGTAAGCTCGACCACGCCCAGCCCGGAGCCGAGATGGCCGCCGGTGGTGCCCACCGCGCTGATGGTTTCGGCGCGCAGTTCGTCCGCCAGCTGGCGCAGCTGAGTCGGCTTGAGCTTGCGGAGATCGTGGGGCGTGTCGACAGTGTCGAGCAACGGCGTCTGCGGTAGATCGGCCATGGGCCTTGTTAGCGTAGTGTTGGGCGCAAGTCGAACGGTCAAATGGTACAGGTGGTGTGCAGGGGCCGTGCAATCACTCGCAATTGTGGCATTTTCCCCGCACCTCGATCACCGGACGCTCCGGTGAGAAGCCCGCGTTCCGCGCGGCTGTGCGCACGTTGCGGGTGATCGTATCGTCGTCGATATGCGTGGTCTGGCCGCAGCTGTCGCACACCAGAAAGATGCAGTCGTGCAGGCAATCGGGATGCGCATTGGCGACATAGGCGTTCGCGCTTTCGACCCGCCGCGCAAGATTGGCGCCGACGAACAGGTCGAGGATGCGATAGACGCTGTTCGCGGCGACCCGGCGCCCTTCCAGCTTCGACACCGCCTCGGCAATGTCATAGGCGGAGGCAGGCTTGTCGAACGCGGCCAGCGCCTCGAACACGCGCTCGCGCATCGCCGTCCATTGCTCTCCGGCCTTTTCCAGCGTCGCCTGAGCAGCGCGGGTCAGGTCATCGCCCTGACGTTCGTGATGATCGTGATGCATATGGGCGCCCATGCGTGCGATTTAGGCAGTGTGGCCGGTTCCGGCAAGCTCGTGCATCTTCCGTAGGACCGGGCCGGGGCCCCGCACCGCGGTATCAATAGGTGGCGCGGCGGTTGAGATCGTGGCCCAGCGCGACGAGTGAGACACCCACCAGCGTCCAGAAAATCTCAAAGCCGCCGTGCGGCAGGCTGAGGGCGCCGGCCATGATGCCGAGCCCGAACGCGCCCACCACCGCCGGCGCCATATAGCCGTGCGAGACGATCCCGCGGCCCAGCGCGATGATACCCATGCCGATCGCCAGCATCAGCCCGACTTCATGAATGTGCGGATTGAGCAGGCCGCCTGCCGTGGAGAGTACCGTCAGCAATACCGCGGTGCCGATGCAATGGACCAGGCACAAACCGCTGATCGCGATCGCGATTCGATCGAAGTGCGAATCGAGACCCGCAACAAGGCGGGACCAGGGGATACTCGGCGACATAGCGGGTATATATACCTGCCGGATCGACGGTACAACATATCATCTTGAAATTCGGGAGGCTCAGCGCGCGCCTCCCTACAGTGGCAGGATCAGCGCGGCGTCCAGGCAGACGCCGCCTTCAGAAAGGCGACCGTTTCCGCCATCGGCGCGCTGTCATCCGCGGGCGGGAAATAGCTGAGTTTCACTACAACGGTCCGGCTCTTCGGATCGACGAAGATGAACTGTCCCTGCAGCCCGATCGCCGAAAAGGTGCCGTCGCCCAGCGTCCACCATTGATAGCCATAGCCGAGTTCGCCGGCCTTTTCGGGCTCGGTCGGGCGCGTGGCGGTGGCGATCCAGTCAGCCGGCACGATCTGACGGCCATTGGCCTTGCCGCCGTCGAGCACCATCTGCCCCAGCCGGGCAAAATCGCGCAGCGTGGCGTTGAAGCCGGCCCCACTGAACTCGCGCCCGACGCCGGGCTGGCCGTCCATCAGGAAGAAGCCGTCCGCTTCGGCACCCAGCGGCTCCCAAAGTCGCTGCGTCATATAGGCAGCAAGGTTGCTGCCGCCGCTCACGCGCTCGAGCAGCCAGCCGAGCACGGCCGTGTCGATCGTCTTGTACTGGAAGGTGCTGCCCGGCGCATGGGCGCGCTGTACCGTGCGCGCGGCATCGGCGAACCGGACGACATTCTTGACCAGCGCGCCGATGTGATTGCGCGCGGCCATTCCGGGGTGCTGGAAGTCGTAGCGCTCCTCGTAATCGACTCCGGAGCGCATCTGCAGGATCTGGCGGATCGTCACGCCGGCATAGGCGCCGTCCTTCAATTCGGGCAGATACGCCGTGATCGGATCGTCGAGCGACTTGATTCGCCCTTCCTGCACCGCACAGCCAACGAGCAGCGACACGATCGACTTGGTCATCGACCAGCCGATGAAGCGCATGTCGGGGCGGGTGTTGTTGCGATAAAGTTCCGTAACGATGCGGCCGTCCTTCAGGATCAGCAGCGCGTTGGTGTAGGTGCGCTCGGCGAAATCGGCCGCCGCATGGCTTTGGCCGCCAAAATCGTAGCTGAAATCGAGCGCATGGTCGGCACGCGGCAATTGCCACGGTGTGCCGGAATGGGCGACCGTCCGAGTCGTGAACAGGCTGTCCATGCTGTGGAAGGTCAGCGCATTGATGTCGCCATCCAGCATGTGCCAGCGAGCGATTTGCACGGCGACCGGAACATCCGAATGGGGGCCTTCGGCCAGTACCGCCGGCAGGCTCTGCTGTGCCTTCGCTACGATCGGGGCGGCCACCAGCGCGCAGCCCAGCAATCCGGCGCGGATTGCCCGCGCAGCCTTGTTTCGCATTCATCCTCTCCCGACTCCGTGACTCGACTGAGTCATCGTGCGACAGAGTGTTATGCCATATAGCGATCCAGGCCAATCCCGCGCAGCGTCATGGACCGCGAAAAAAAATCGAGGTTCAGATAGGTACAGCGAGCAAAGAGGGGAGGAAAAAAAGGGCGTAGGCCGGATGACGCTCTAGGGTACGTCACCCGGCCACGCCCAATGGAATCAATGTAGTCGATTTATACGCTGTTACCAACGGGCATGCGTCAATTTTGCTCCCTGCTGCGGCGAACGGGCGGGGCGCCCGCCGAGATAATGCGACTGGGCGGCATCGGTGGCATTTACCGCCAAAAGCGTGCGTGCCTCCGCTGCCGAACGCACCCGGCCACTGCCCTGTGTGCCGGTGTCGAGTACCCGGTCGAGCAGCATCTGGCCTTCCTCCCACCAGCCGATACCGCTGGCAGCGTTGAGATGCCCTTGCGGCCCGGCATCGACGAACAGACTGCCCCAGCCCTTGGCCAGCGCCTGCGCCCGAGCGATGCCGATCCATGGATCATCCGAACTGGCGACTACGATCGAGGGAAAGGGCAGCAATTTGGTGGGCGTCGGCCGGAAGGTACGCAATTCTTCCGGTGCCGAGTCGCGATCGACATCGGCGGGCGCCACCAACAGCGCACCGGCGACCGGAAAGCCGAAGGGCTGGCCGGCCAGTTCGGCCCACCACGCTACCGCCAGACAGCCGAGACTGTGTGCTGCCAGCACCACCGGGGCCTGTGCCTGGCGGATCGCCTGGTCGAGTCGCGTCACCCAAGCATTGCGATGCGGCGTGTCCCACATGCCGAGTTCGACGCGGTGGGTGTCGGGGCGCGATTGTTCCCACAGCGTCTGCCAGTGAGAGGGGCCTGATCCACCCAGGCCCGGTACGGTAAGAATGATCGGCGAGCGATCATCAATCGGCGAAAAGATGGTCATAAATCCACTCCTCCGGAGGGATGGCCGGACCCTCTACATAATTCCTACTGAATTAGTGGGCAATGTGCTTGCGGCGGAGCGATGGGCGGTTGCGCCGGGCCGTTGGCAGCGCCTAAAGGGCGCCATGGCCAAGCAGCGCGCCGACCAGATGCTCGTCGATCGGGGGCTCGCCGAAAGCCGCACCCGTGCGCAGGCGCTGATCATGGCCGGGCTCGCCTTTGCCGGCGAACGCAAGATCGACAAGCCCGGCCAGATGCTGGCCGAGGACGCCGCGATCGAAGTACGCGGGCGCGATCATCCCTGGGTTTCGCGCGGCGGGATCAAGCTGGCGCATGCGCTGGACCATTTCGGCTGGGATGTAGCGGGCGCGGTGGCGATCGATGTCGGCTCCTCGACCGGTGGCTTTACCGATGTGCTGCTGACCAAGGGCGCGGCGCGAGTCTATGCGGTCGACAGCGGCACCAACCAGCTCGCCTGGAAATTGCGGCAGGATCCCCGTGTCGTCGTCCACGAACAGACCAGTGCCCGCATCCTGACCGAAGCGCATATTCCCGAGCCGATCGATTGGGTGGTCTGCGATGCCAGCTTCATCGGTCTGGCCAAGGTATTGGAAGTGCCGCTGGGCTTTACGCGGCCCGGCGCGCGGCTGGTGGCGCTGATCAAGCCCCAGTTCGAGGCAGGGCGCGACGAAGTGGGCAAGGGCGGGGTGGTGCGCGATCCGGCGGTGCACCAGCGGGTCTGCGATGCCGTTGCGGATTGGCTGACGGGGCAGGACTGGCGGGTGGAAGGCATCGTCGCCAGTCCGATCACCGGCCCGGAAGGCAATGTGGAGTTTCTGGTCGCGGCGCAGCGCCCTGTCTGAAACTTTGTGAAGGCAAGAGGTTGCCCTTGCCACCCCCGCCTGCGGCCGGTTACTCTTTCCTTATCCATGTGGGTCGCCGGCAATTTGCCGCGCCGCAGTCGATGCAAGGGCGGGGCGCCGAAAGGGCGAGCCGGAGGCTTCGGTTGCGGTGATCAAAAGGAGCATCGGGGGGTGAGCGAGATTGCGTCCAAGGGCCAGTTGCGGCTGGCCTTTATGCGTTGGGCGGTGGTGACGGTGCCGTTCGTGCTGCTGCTGGGGCTTGCCTCTGCGAGATTTGTGCCGTCCGGGCCGGACAATCCCTGGTTCGTCCAGTTGCAGAAGCCGGCGATCATGCCGCCGAATATTGCTTTCCCGATTGTCTGGACGATTCTCTACATCCTGATGGGCCTGGCGCTGGCGATGGTGCTGCATGCCCGCGGCGCACGCGGCCGGGGGGCTGCGATCCTGCTGTTCTTCGTGCAGCTCGCGGTCAATCTCACCTGGACGCCGCTGTTCTTCGGCTTTCATCAGGTCGTGGCTGCGCTGGGCGTGATTGCCGTGCTCTTCGTGCTGGTGCTGGCGACCCTGCTGGTCTTCTGGCGGATTCGCATCGGCGCGGGGCTGTTGCTGCTGCCCTATCTGTTGTGGGTGGGCTTTGCCACGGCGCTGCTATATCAGGTGCATGTCCTGAATCCCGACGCGGAAGGGATTGCGCCGGGCCGCGCGAATGACCAGATCGAGATCCGCTGAAAACGAGTGAGTGAAATTCCCATGCAGACCGATAACCGCCTGTTCGACGATCTGGTGAAGATGGTGAA
This sequence comes from Sphingomonas sp. DMC8, assembly GCF_056314185.1. NCBI lineage: Bacteria > Pseudomonadati > Pseudomonadota > Alphaproteobacteria > Sphingomonadales > Sphingomonadaceae > Sphingomonas > Sphingomonas sp. DMC8. Next base: position 633,217 of record NZ_JBQUYV010000001.1, read on the forward strand.
CGGCGCCGCCGGCACCCTGGCCGGTGTGGCCCGCGAAACCGAATCCGCCGCCCGCGAACGTGCGCGCGAATGGATCGGTGGGCTGGATTTCGTCAGCCGTGACGAGTTCGAGGCCGTGAAGGCGATGGCAGCGGCAGCGCGCGACGAGGCCGATGCGCTGAAGGCGCGGCTGGATGCGCTGGAAGCCAAGCTGGGCGGCGCCACCAAGGGCGATGCGTGACGGCGGGAACGCGCTGCTTGTCCACAGTTTTTCGAGCGGACTTCGAACGTCGCGCTTGTGAGCGCGTTGCGCGATTGGCAGGAGCATGTCTTGCCAGTCCATCGGTGCGGAGGTCTTGATGCTCGACGAGGCGGGTTTCGATCGCGACGCGGCGGCACCGATCGACATGCTCGAAAGCTATTTCGCTGCGCATGGCTGGACCTTCGAGCGCGACGAGGATGAAATCGTCGCAAAGCTGAAGGGCAGTTGGACGCATTATGAGCTGCGCGCCATCTGGCGCGAAGACGATGGCGTGCTGCAGTTTCTGGCGTTCCCGGATATTCGCGTGCCCGACGAGCGGCGCGCGTCGCTCTACGAGACGGTCGGACTGGTCAACGAGCAGTTGTGGATCGGCCATTTCGAGCTCTGGTCGTCGAGCGGCATCCTGCTGTTCCGTCACGCGGCGCTGATCGACGGCGACGAAGGCGCTTCGCTGACGCTGACCCAGGCGGAATTGCTGGTGGAAAGCGCCATCGACGAGTGCGAGCGCTTCTACCCGGTCTTCCAGTTCGTACTGTGGGGCGGCAAGAGTCCTTCGGAAGCGCTGGCGGCGGCGCTGATCGAAACCCAGGGCGAGGCCTGAGTTTCGGTCGTGGACGCCCCCCTTGCGAACATCTGGCTGGTCGGCTGCGGTAACATGGGCGGGGCGATGCTCCGCCGCTGGATCGGCGCCGGCATCGACCCCAACCACATTACCGTAATCGATCGGGGCACACCGGAAGTGCCGGCGGGTGTCCGGCTGGTGGCGAGCCCGGAGGGGCTGACGGCGCCCAGCACGCTGGTGCTGGCGGTGAAGCCGCAGCAACTCCATGCGCTGGCGGATGCGATTGGTGCCCGGGTTGCGGGTGTGCCCTTGCTCGTGTCTGTGCTCGCGGGTGTCGAGGTTGCGGTGCTGGAGGCGCGGTTCGGCGCGCAGACGGTGGTGCGGGCGATGCCCAATCTGCCGGTGGCGATCGGCAAGGGCGTGGTCGCGCTCCATACGCCCAGCCACGACGCCCGGATGCGTCGCGCAGCACAGGGGCTGATGGAGCCGCTGGGGTTGGTCGAGTGGATCGAGGGCGAGGCGCAGCTGGACAGCGTGACGGCGCTGGCGGGATGCGGGCCGGGCTTTGTCTATCGCTTCATCGACGCGATGGCCGCCGCCGGCGTCGCGCTAGGCCTGCCGGCCGGACAGGCGCAGCGGCTGGCGGTCGCCACGGTCGAAGGATCGGCGCTGCTGGCGGCGCAGGCCGATGTCTCGCCCGCGGTGCTTGCCGATCGGGTCGCCAGCCCGGGTGGTTCGACGCGCGAGGGGCTCAATGTGCTCGATCGCGACGATGCGCTGATGCGGCTGATGGCGGAAACGCTGGCTGCCTCCGCCCGCCGCAATGCCGAAATGGCGGCCGAAGCCCGCAAATAACGCTTCTGCGGAACGCCCGCCGCGCCCGGCGGTTCTGCATTCCGAACCCGATCGACGGAGACGGACATGGCGACGACCACGGAACGCGATACCAAGGGCCGGTTCAAGACCAATGGCGACAAGACGGGCGGCAGCTCCGGCGGCAGCGGCTTTGGCGTGATCGCCGGTGCGGCGGTGGGCGGTGCGGCGCTGGGCCTGCTCGCCATGCTGGGCCGCAAGGCGGCCGTGCAGGCGCCGAGCGCGCTGGCCGGCAACTGGGATGAAGCACTCGCTGCCGAGCACCGGCTGGTGCTGAAGAGCTTCGACGCACTCGAGGCGACCGACGAGAAGGCGACGATCCGCCGCAACATGTTGCTCGCGCATATCAAACATGCGCTGATCAAGCATGCGGTCGAAGAAGAGAATGTCATCTACCCGGCGCTGCGCGAAATCGGCGAAAAGGAAGCCGCGGACTCGCTCAACACCGAGCATGGCTATGTGAAGCAATATCTTTACGAGCTGGAGACGACGCCCAGCGCTTCGCCTGCGTGGATGGAAAAGGTCCGGGCGTTCCGCGCCGACCTGGAAAAGCATATCCGCGAGGAAGAGGACGAACTATTCCCCCGGTTGCGCGCGCAGCTGAGCGAAGAAAAGAACAAGGCGCTTACGCTGGCGATGAACAAGGAAGGCTTCAAGGTGGCGTGACGCCCATCGGGGCTTCAACGCCCCAGCAAAGCCACCTTGCCGCGCTCATCCTCGGGCATCAGCCCTTCGAGCACGGCCCAGAACCCCCCCACGGCTCCCTGGCCGGCGCTGGAATAGGCGCCGGCCATTTTTTCGCGCAGCGCGTCGAACAGCTCGGCTTCCAGCTTTGCTCCCGCATCCGTCAGGCGCAGCAGTCTTTGCCGGCGGTCGCGGGTGCCGGCGCGGGTTTCCACCAGCCCGCGCTCGCTCAACTCGCCGAGCACCCGGCCCAGCGACTGTTTGGTGATCGCCAGCAGGCCCAGCAGTTCGCTGACGGTGAGTTCGGGCTTGCGGGCGATGAAATAGAGCGCGCGATGGTGGGCGCGGCCAAGCCCCTGCCGGGCCAGCCCGTCATCGATCGACCGCGTCAGATTGGTATAGCCGAAATAGAGCAGTTCGATACCGCGACGTATTTCGGGCTCACGCAGGAACAGCGGAGAGGCAGGAATTGGGGCAGCCATGTTGACCGTTTCTGCCACCAGGCCTAGGCCTGCGCAACCCGATGCACCTTGCGGACCGAAAGACCCGAGTGATGGAAGACGCGACGATCCTGGATTTTGAATTCGAGGCCCACACCAGCCCGCGCGGCCATGACGAGCGCGCGGCGATCCTCGCCAATCCGGGTTTCGGCAAGGTATTTACCGATCATATGGCGGTGATCCGCTATTCCGCGGACAAGGGCTGGCACGATGCGCGCATCCAGCCCTATGCACCGCTGCAGATCGATCCGGCCTGCGCCGTGCTGCATTATGCGCAGGAGATTTTCGAAGGGCTGAAGGCCTATCGCTTGCCCGATGGCGGCGCGGCGCTGTTCCGCCCGGGCGAGAATGCCCGCCGTTTCCGCGAATCGGCCGAGCGGATGGCGATGGCGCCGCTGCCGGAGGAACTGTTCCTCGCTTCGATCCGCGAACTGGTGAAGGCCGACCGCCACTGGATTCCGGAAGGCGAGGGTGCCTCGCTGTATTTGCGTCCCTTCATGTTCGCCAGCGAGACCTTCCTGGGCGTGAAGCCGGCGAGCGAATATCTCTATCTCGTCATCGCGTCCCCGGCGGGTGCCTATTTCAAGGGCGGCGCGCCGTCGGTGACACTGTGGGTGTCGGACCATTACACCCGCGCTGCGCCGGGCGGCACGGGCGCGGCCAAGTGCGGCGGCAACTACGCCGCCAGCCTGATCGCCCAGGCCGAGGCGACTCGCCAGGGCTGCGACCAGGTGGTGTTCCTCGACGCGGTGGAGAACCGCTATGTCGAGGAGCTGGGTGGCATGAATATCTTCTTCGTATTCGACGACGGATCGGTCGCGACCCCGCCGCTCTCGGGCACGATCCTGCCGGGCATCACCCGCGAATCGCTGCTCACCCTGGCGCGCGATGCGGGTGTTGCGGTGCGCGAGGAACGCTATTCGATCGACCAGTGGCGCGAGGATGCGCAGAGCGGCCGGCTGCGCGAGGCCTTTGCCTGCGGCACCGCTGCGGTGGTTACGCCGATCGGCGGTGTGCGCGGCAATGGCTTCGAGTTCCAGATCGGCAATGGCGGCCCGGGCCTGCTCACGACCCGGCTGCGCGAGCAACTGGTCGGCATCCAGCGCGGCGAATTGCCGAATGCACACGGCTGGCTTGAACGTCTGCTCTAAGGCTCTATAAGCCCGCTTCCCGTTGGGGCGTCGCCAAGTGGTAAGGCAACGGTTTTTGGTACCGTCATTCGGAGGTTCGAATCCTCCCGCCCCAGCCAGTTTCCTTCATATTCCAGCACGATAGTCCCACCTTGCTGTGTGCGAGGCCGGTTTGTGGGGCAGCCTGATTCGCTGTAATCGCGCGCTTCCGCCGCAGGTTGCAGGTGACATTTTTGACGTGGGCGGCGATCGGTGCTACCGGCCCGCGCTCGTTCAGTCTGCCACGAAGTCGTCCGGAGCCGCTTGGCGGCGCGGTCGTGCGTGGAGGCGAGACGTGGGGGTCACCCGGCGTGTCTCTACCTGCTTGCATTTCTTCGATGCGCAGGGCGCCCCCGCGCACAGAAGATGAGCAGGAATGATCAAACGTCTCCCGGTGGTTCTTTGTCTGTTGCCGATTGCGCTCGGCGGAACGACGAGCATGAAAGTATCGGCTGCGAGCCCCCTTAAGGTTGCGGTGGCTCCACCCAGACAGGATGTACCGGTCGAGGCGCAACCTGCGGTGTCAGCGCCGGTGGCGGAGTCTGCCCTTGACCGCAATCGCCCGGACCCCAGGGACGTCGCCTGCGTGGCCAAGGTCATCATTCATGAAGCCGGCAACCAGTCGCTCAAGGGGCAGATGGCCGTTGCCCAGGTGATCCGCACCCGCATGGAGGATGGCCGCTTTGCCCGCAGCGCCTGCGCCGTGGTGAAGCAGCCGGGCCAGTTCTTCGATGTCGATTCCTACCATCCCGAACGCAGCGACGATCGCTGGCAGGGCGCCGTCGCGGTCGCGACCGCCACGCTGAAGGGCGAAGGCGAAGAAGTCGTGCCCGGCGCGCTGTTCTTCCATACGGTCGGTTCCGACATGCCCAACCGCACCCGCGTCGCTCGGGTGGGCGGACACGTCTTCTACCGCTGATCCGGGGTCAGGGGGCGTCCGACGCCCCCGCCTCGCCGGGCTGTTCGTTCCCGAACCGGGCCTTGCGCGCCGCCATCCACTGGCTGCGCAGCCACTTTGCCGGCATGTCGAGCCCCCAGCGGCCGGTGAACCCGGCCCAGGCCGATACTGGCGGCTGCAATAGGGAGACGGCCGGGCCGGGGGGAAGATCGTCGACCCATTCGGCCATCGCGGGGCCGTCGCCCAGCGCGAGCAGGAGCGTGGCCAGCGCAAGGCTCAGCGTCGTCCACCGCCAGGGGTGGCGATGATCGATCGGTGCCGGCGGAATCTCCACCGGCGATCCCACCTCGGCGATTTCGCCCCGTTCTGCGCCGACCGTCACGGAAATCTCCTCAGAACTGGTAATAGATGAAGGGGGCGACGCCTTCCGGCTGCATCGCGCCGACCAGCAGCAGCCCCAGCGCGAGCATCGCCCCGACCAGCGGCGCCGGCCAGCCGCGCAACCGTTCGGCCAGTTGCTGCAACCCGCGTTGCGGCAGCGCGTGCATCGCCAGTCCCAGTGCCACCAGTGCCAGCGAAAGCGGCGTGACGAGCGTATTGCGCCAATCCCCCGCGCCCAGCCCGCGCAGATATGCGAGCGCCTCGTCTAGCCCTGGTGCCCGAAAGAATATCCAGCCGAGCACCACGATATGGAAGGTGATGAGAATGCCGAGCCAGCGCGGCATCGCCACACGGCCCCGCGTCAGCCGAGCCAGCGCGCGTTCGATGGCAAGCCAGCTGCCGTGCAGGGTGCCCCAGAGCACGAACGTCCAGTTCGCGCCGTGCCACAGCCCGCCCAGCACCATGGTGAGGAACAGGTTCAGATAGGTGCGCAGCCGTCCCTTCCGGCTGCCGCCCAGCGGAATGTAGAGATAGTCGCGCAGCCAGCTCGACAGGCTGATATGCCAGCGGCGCCAGAAATCCTGCAGCGAGGCGGCGCGATAGGGCTGGTCGAAATTGCGGGGGAAGCGATAGCCGAGCAGCAGTGCCAGCCCGATCGCCATGTCCGAATAGGCGGAAAAGTCGCAATAGATCTGCACCGCATAGCCATAGGCGCCGAACAGCAGATCGAAGCTGCTATGGTGGGCGGGATCGCGAAAAGCCGGGTCGACGAGGGCGGTTGCCAGTTCGGACGCTACCACCGTCTTCTTGAACATGCCCCACAGGATCAGCAGCAGCGCGGCCGCTACGGCGCCGCGCTCGAGCCGTGGCGCGCGGCGGAACTGCGGCAGCAGGTCGGACCCGCGCACGATGGGACCGGCAACCAGATGCGGGAAGAACGACATCAGCAGCGTCAGGTCCAGCCATCCGGCCGGCGCGATCCGCCCCTTCTGCACGTCGACCAGATAGGACACCGCCTGGAACGTGAAGAATGACACACCGACTGGGAGGAAGACCTGCATCAACGGTACGTCGCGCCCGAAGCCCAGGCTGAACAGCAGCGCGTCGAGCTGCTCGAGGAAGAAGCCCGCATATTTGAAATAGGCCAGCACGCCCAGATTCAGCACGACGCCCAGCGCGACGAGGCCGCGCTGGCGTCCGCTGCCGGCGGTAGCGGCGATGGCACGCGCCAGTGCCCAGTTGCCGCTTGCCGACAGGAACAGCAGCAGCACGAACCGGCCGTCCCATGCGCCATAGAAGAACCAGCTCGCCATGAGCAGGGCGATCTTGCGCCACTCGTTCGCGCCGTTCAGCGCCCATGCCAAGGCATAGACGAACAGGAAGAACAGGGCGAAACTCAGCGTCGGAAATTGCATTCAGATCAACGGATCATTTGCGGGGCGGAAGCGCCATAGGTGCGGGTGGCGGGCTGCGCCATGGCGGCTTCCAGATCCGCTTCCAGCCGGCGGGCAATCTCGGCGGCGCCAGCAGTGGTGAAATGCACATGGTCGCCGCGCATCATCGGCGGCTGGCGCGACGCCCAGTCATTGGCGGTGCACCGTCCGCCCATCCGCATCGACCAGTCCCAATAGGCGATGCCGAGCTGATGGGCGCGCCGGCGCTGGATGGCCTGTACCGACGCCAGCGCGGCGGTGGGGCGCCATGTACCGGCCATGTCGGCCGGGCCGGCGGCGGGGCAGGGCGGGGATACGCCCTCGGCATTCACCTGCAGCGAAGGCAGCTTGGTCGAGGCATCCGGGGCGCCGATCATCAGGATCGGCACGCCGGGTGCCAGCCGCTGGATGCGGGACAGGCTGGCGCGCAGCTGGGCATCATAGCCGGCGGCGGTGAAGCGCGGGTAGAAGGCCTCGTTGGTGCCGAAGGCGATCACGATCAAGTCCGGCCGATATTCGCGCAATTCGCGCGCCACCACGCGGTCGTCGGTGCGGTCGAAATGGATCAGCTGGGCGCCGACGGTGCCGAGGTTCGACAGCGTCACGCCGCCGGCACGACTGGCTTCGGTCGACCAGGAGGTGATCGTCACCGGTCCTTGCGTTACCACCAGCCCCGCATTGGTGGCGGCAACCGGGGTTGCGACCGTGGTGCAGTCGCTGCCCGGCACCGGCGCGGCGAGCGACCAGTTGCGCTGCTCGTTTCCGATCGACAGGGCCACGGCGCCTGCGCCCGGGCCGGTAAGTGCGCAAACGGTGAAGCGGTCGAAGCTCTGGTCGGGGCGATCGGCGCGCAGCCCCATTTCGGCACCGGCCAGGGCGGTGGTCAGGCTGTAGCTGCTTAGCCCGATTGGAATGCCGGCATCGGGTCGCCAGGCGGCACCGAAGATGCCGCTCGTCGTCCATGGTCCCGACTGCGTGGCGGTGATGTCGCGCGTCAGATAGCCGGCATAGGGGCGCCCGGGCGGCAGCACGCCGCGTCCGGCGCGTCCGAACCGCGCCTGCAGCAGCGTACGCCAGCTGCCCGTAACCTGATCGGCGGCGGTATGGCTGTCGCCGATCTGGACGATGCGGACGGTGCGGCCCGTTTTGCGGGCGGTTGCCAGCTTCTCGAAAACCGGTGCGAGCCGGTCGCTATCGCACAGCGCCTGGGTGCAGTCTGACGGGATCGCCGGCGCGGCCGCCTGCAACGCCATCGCCGCGAACAGTGCCGGGATCATCGCTGGGCCGCCTTGCGGAGTCTTTGCGCCAGCGTCTCGATATGCGTCGCAAGGCCTTCGGTCAGGCGCTGATAGCCGATGCCGATCATGTGCACGCCGTCATTGGTCCGGATCAGCCGGCGCGCGCCGGTCTTCGGGTCCGGCATATAGGCGGTATAGCGCCCCTGTTCGTCCACCGACCTTGCCCGCGTTTCGATGAAGGGTACGTTCAGCCGGCGCATATGCTCTGCATAAAAGGCGTTCATCGCCTGGATGGAGGCATCGAGCTGCGGATCGCGCATGGCGGGGAGGCCGACCCAATAGACAGCGGCGCCGGTCGAACGCGCGGTTGCCACAAAGCGATCGATCCGCTCGCCGATCACGCGCTTCCAGCCGTCGCTGAGCAATGGCTGCTCGTGGCCGGCATCGTAAAAGGGAACGGCGTCATTCACGCCGAAGCAGATCACCGCGACATCGACCGGATCGGCCGCAAGCTGTTCGCGCGCCCGCGCCTCCAGATTAAGGCGATTATATTGCGTGAAGCCGGTCGCTTCCTTGGCGAAGCGCAGCACCTGAAATCCGGCCTCGCGCGGTAGCTGATGGTCGAGCGCTTCCCATAGGCCGACGCCGAAGCTGTCACCAAACACCCCGACGCGGACCGTCCCGCTCTGTGCCACCCGCGCCACCGCGCGCGGATCGAGCACCGGCTCGCCGATTGCGGGCGTGGCGGTTGCAAGCGGGGCAGCGGTGGCGATCGGCGGTGTGGGCGGCGCCGAGCGATGGAGATCGAAGGAAAGGCCGACGGCAATACCGGCGACGAACCCCACCACCAGCACCGCACTGCGATCGAGCACAAACCCCGCTTTTGCAGCAACGGTGCGGCCGGTTGCTTTCTCGGCGGGAGAAGATGTGCCGCCGCCGTCGCCTCGTGCATCCGCTTCGTCTTGGGGGAATAGCAGTTTCACGCTCGGTTCCGTCATTCCAGCTACAGAGTTGCAGCGGCACCGTCACTGCATCCCGTGCGACGGGCGGCGCGCTTCCATACTTCTTGTTTCGGGATGGTCGGCGCCGGCGCGACCAGCCTTCCTACCATCCCGATTTGGAACCCTGCGTGTGGAAAGTCGAGAGCGAATGCGCAGAAAAGCTTCTGCGCGGCGAAGTTCGGCGTGCTTGTTCAGAACCCGCCGTGGAGGCGGATGGCGAACAGGTTGGCGGGGCCGCGGTCGCGGTTGTAGCCGGGGTTGGTCAGGTGCTGATAGTCCAGCGTGATCTGCACGCCCTTCATCGGCTGCCAGTTGTAATAGACTTCGGCGATCTGCTCGTCGCCGGGGTGGGGCAGGCGCCCGTCGCCGACCAGCACGCCGGTGCCGCCGGCATCGAGATAGCGCTGGTGGACGCTCGAAATGCCGTTGACGATCGCCGCGATGCCGATCGTGTCGTCGGCGCGTCCCCAGCCTTTCCCCTTCAGCGCGCCGCCCAGCTGCACGGTGCGGTCAATGTCCGTGAAGTCATAGGGTTCGACCGACCCGTCGGCAAAGCCGGCGCGGGCGAACAGGCCGAAGCTGCCGGTAACTTCCTGCTCGGCATTTGCGGACATGCCCAGCCGGCTCATCCGGCGGCGGACCAGCGCGGTGTCCGGCGTGGCGCCGGTGGCGGTAGCCAGCGCCAGCGCATCGTCGAACCGGCCGAACTTGCCGCGGTTGCGGAATGCCGTGATGCGCACCGCACCCGGATGGCCGGCGAGCTGGTGGCGATGCTCGACTTCCACGTCGATCTGATACTGGCTGAAATCGCGCTCCAGCGTTTCGCCATTGGGAATCCGGGAAAGGTTGAACGCGCCGGCGCGCAGCGTCCACGCGCCCTGATACCATTCGGCGGCAGCGCCGGTGGTATAGCCCCAGGCATCGGCGGCATAGTCGAAGCTGCCGACATCGACCGCCGACCAATTGAGGAAATCGCCGCGCGGATCATGGGCATAGCGGTTGGTGTCGAAAATGTCGCCGACACCGATCTTGCCAAGCGTCAGCACCAGCCGGTCTGCCCGGGTAGTGCCGGCAAGCTGGTTCGCGGCAGCGTCGACCTTCACCTGCTCGCCGCCCAGCCCGATCGTCTGGCGAAAGAACAGGCGCTGCAGGCGCACATAGGGGTGCGACTTGCCGACCTTATAGGCTTCGGCGCTGGGGAAGCCGGCGGCACCCAGCGTATTCGACAGGCCGAAGCCCTGGTCGACTTCGGGATTAATCCACAATTCCGCGCCCGACCAGGGGCGCACGCCGGCATATAGCGTGGCGTCGAAGGTTTCCTTCACCTGATCGGGTGCCAGGCTGTTGGTGCCGCTATAGGGCGATGCGAAGCCGCCGGTGCCCTGCGCAACGAAGGTGGCCTGGGCGTGGATGGCCCATTTTTGCCCGGCGCTCGCTGCGGGCGCATCGGCGGGGCCAGCATCTGTCTGGGCGTACGCCGGCAGCGCGGCGAGGGCGAGGGCAGGGAATGCGAACGGACGGAACAGGTGGAGCAACGGTCAATTCCTTCAGGGCTGGCGATAGGCGCGGCCCTGATCTCCGTCGCTAGCGGATCGCTTCCGATCCCCCGTGCGACGACTGATTTCCGGCCGCGTTGGTTTGGGCGTGGTGTGAAGTCGAAGCCGCGCTTCGACTGTCTCCTTCGCCGCTATGGGAGGGGGATGGGCTCGGCATCACTCTTTCATCGGGGTTGCGTGTTACGACGGCGCGGCCCATACCCCTGGGGGGTATCCATTTCAAGCGGAAAGAAGGCCGGTCCATGGGGCATGTCGCAAAAGAAAAGCAGAAGCTGCTCAACCGTCTGAAAAGGCTGCGCGGGCAGATCGAGGCGGTCGAGCGTGCGGTCGATGCCGATGCCGAATGCGCCCGGGTGCTGCAACAGGCGATTGCCTGTCGCGGGGCGCTGAACGGCTTTATCGCCGAAGTGATCGAGGACCATATTCGCGAACATATGGTCGATGCTGCTGCCGAGCCGGCCGATCCGCGCGCGCAGGCGGCGGAGGAACTGGTGGCGATCGTGCACAGCTATCTCACCTGAATTTTCGTGGCAGCAGTCATGCTAGTGAAACATGGCTTCGCTATCGGACACATGTTGACATTATGGGTCATCTCATCCTGTCGCAGGATGGGCTATGCAGGCGTCATGGTTCGGGCTAGGTTCCGGCATGGCGCGCAATTGTCGTTTCCGCTTTGTTGATTTCGCGGTGGATAGCCGGGCAGTTTTCCCGGCAGCGTGCGCGCCTGAATTTGCTCGCTACGTTCCGTGAGTTTGCCGTTGATCGACCCTGCACCCTCCTTCGCCATCTCTACTTCGCCCGACCTGGCCGATTTTGTAGCTTCGGAGGCCAGTTCCAGTGCCCGCACCGGTTTTGGCCCGGCGATCGTCCGGTGCGTGGTAATCGGCAGCGTAATTAGTTGCGCGGCCTTGCTATGGGCGGTGGGGTTGACGATCGATCCGTTCAGCCGGAGCAATATTCCCTATTATTGCGCGCTGATGCTGGCGCCCTTGTTGCGCATCGTCTGTGCGCGTGATGGTCGGCGCTGGAGCCTCGCGCTTGCCGACTGCACCGAATATTACATGCTTTTCATCGCGATCGCGTTGATCGGCGCGACCACCAGCTATCCGGTCGCGGCGCTGAGTGAAGGCTATGCCGACGCTACGTTGCAGCGGATCGACGAGGCGCTGCATTTCGACTGGCTGGCCTGGTATCGGCTGGTGGCGGAGCATCGCTCGCTGCAACTGCTTGGCATGGCCGCCTATCAAAGCATTTTCCTGACGCCCGCCGCTTTGCTCGGCTGGTTCGCCTGCACGGGCCAACGGCGCGAGGCGCACCGGTTCCTCGCTGCCTTCTGGATTGCAGCGGTGCTGACGCTGGCGCTGTTCAGCCGCATGGCTGCGATTGGCCCGTTCGCGCTGCTGTGGAAGGGGCCGATCCCCTATATGCCGGTGAGCGAATTGTGGCAGCCGGAGCTGATTCCGGCGCTGCGCAGCCATGGTGCGCGGATTGTCGATCTCGGCCAGTTGCGCGGACTGGTATCGGCGCCGAGCTTCCACGCCGCCTCGGCCACTCTTTATTGCGCGGCTGCCTGGCGCTGCGGTCCGCTGCGCTGGCCGCTGATCGGCATCACCGCTGCGATGATTCTCGCTACGCCCGTAGAGGGCACGCACTATCTGATCGACCTGATCATGGGCGCAGGCGTGGCACTGGTCGCGCTGTATCTCGCGTCCGTGCTGGTCGCGCGGTTCGGCGACGCGCCGCCACCTTACCGCGCCTGAGCATCGGCCGGACCCGAAGGCCCGGCCGTCCCGGCATCAGCCGTTGCGCGCCCGGCGCGGCTTTGCGCCTTCTTCGCCGTCGCTTTCCGCATTGGCATTGGCAGGCTTGCGGCCCAGACCCAGGCTCTTGGCCAGGGCGCTGCGCTGCTCCGAATAGCCTTCGGCCACCATCGGATAGTCCGCCTTCAAGTTATAGCGCTCGCGATATGCTTCGGGTGTCAATCCATGCGCCGCCAGATGGCGCCGCAACGTGCGATAAGGTTTGCCGTCGATCATCGAGAGAATGTAATCGCGCGAGGCAAGTGACTTGCGTACGCTGACTGCCGGCGTGAAAGTTTCCGTATTTTCCGGAGACGTTTGTTGATCTGCCGCGCCCGCGTCGCTGCCAAGCAGTTCAGCCAAGGTCGCATGTACCGTGCGAATGAAGGCCGGTACATCGTCCATATGGACCCGGTTATTGGGATTTGAAAGCCAAGCCACTGTCACTTCGGTTGCCAGCTCGACCGGGCTCACCATACCCTCATCAATCATTTTTTCTGCCTTTCTCGAACAAAATATACGCAATAATAGCCTACTTACGCTCGTGCGTCTATTTGCGGAGTGTAATCGTTGATGCAACCAACGTGTAATCGAAAATATCGTTTCGGGTAATTTAAATTCTTTAAGCGGTTATTTCGTGCATCTCTTGCACTCGCCGGTCGCACTTTGAGGGCTGGGTGCGCAGAATGGCATGGCGGAAGGATAGATAGGCACCGCCCGCGCTCCGCTGCCAGGATCATTGATAAGTTATCTACTAATTAACCGAGGTTTTCAAGGGTCTGGTTCTGGAAACTTGCAAAGCCAGTTTGTACCAGGCTGGAGCGGTACAAGCGCCCGACCAATGCCCAATAGGCCAGGCATTTTGTCCGTCGCCAGGATCATGCCCGCGCCGCCCGCGCTTGAGCTGCAGCAGCAAATGATCGAAGTGGCAATACTCACCTGCGCCAATCACTGACTTGCGTTCGGCGTTGGCCCGCGATTATCCGGGACTGTCGCTGTTTGACCACTATCTATCCTGATAGGGGCAAATTGCATGCGTCGCATAAGGAGCTTGCTAGTGGCCGCTACCGGCGACGACTATCAATTCGCCCCAAGTGAGCGATCGATCATTCCGGGTTCGCCGGCCACGCCTGCGCATCCCACCAGACGGCGCCTCGCCTATTTCGGCATCGGCATTTTACTGGGCCTGACCGGTGGTCTCAATACCGCCTTGCTCACCGCCGCCTTGCCGCAAATCCAGGGGGCGTTGGGCCTCACACCGGTCGAGGGCGGCTGGCTGACGGCCATCTTTTCGATGACCAGCGTATGCATGAGCGCGCTGATGATCCGGTTCCGCCAGCATTTCGGGCTGCAGCGGTTCATGCGCGTCTATCTGCTGAGCTATGTCGTGCTCACGGTCGTGCAGATGTTCATCCACGATTTCGCGACCGAGCTGATCGTTCGTGGCGCGAGCGGACTGGTGGGCAGTGCCCTTACCACGCTCGCGCTTTATTATGTGATGCAGTCGCTGCCGGCCTCGAAACGGCTGGGCGCAATGGTGATGGGCTTTGGTGTGGCGCAGCTGGCGCCGCCCCTGGCACGAATCGTCACACCAGTGCTGCTGTATGAAGGGCAGGTCGAAAACCTCTTCCGGTTCGAGGCAGGGCTGACGCTGGTTTGTTTTGCCGCCGTGTCGTTGTTGCGCCTGCCGCCGAGCGAGCGGATGGATGCACTGGAGCCGCTGGATTTCGTTTCGATCGGTCTGCTGGCACCGGGTGTCGCGCTGCTCTGCGCGGTGCTGGTGCAGGGGCGTATCGTGTGGTGGTCGACCGAATGGCTGGGCTATGCATTGGCCGCTTCGATCCCGCTGATCGGCGGATGCCTGCTGGTCGAGCATTACCGCGCCAATCCGCTGCTCAACACCCGGTGGATGCGCAGCCGCAACATCCTGCGCTTCGTCACCATCGCGGTCGTGCTGCGGATCGTCCTGTCCGAACAGAGTTACGGCGTCTACGGCCTCATGACCGTGCTGGGCATGACGAACGACCAGATGATCCTGCTGAACGTCATCGTCTTTCTCGCCTCGGCCGCCGGGCTGGTGGTGGGCGTTCTCACCGTTCGGCCCACCGATCTGTTGATGCCGGGGATTATTTCCGCGGCGCTGATCGGCGCGGCGGCGTGGATGGATTCGCACACCACCAATCTCACCCGGCCGGAACAACTCTATGTCAGCCAGGCGCTGATCGCCTTTGCTTCGCTCTATTCGTTCGGGCCTATCGTCATGGCGGGGGTGGTGCGGGCGCTGGCCAAGGGGTTCAGCCACATTATCAGCTTTTCCGCGCTGTTTTCCATCAGCCAGACGGTCGGCGGGCTGGCAGGGGCGGCCCTGCTCGGCAGTTTTCAGATCGTGCGCGAGAAATATCATTCCTTTGCCCTCACCCAGGCGCTGGTGCCGGTCGATCCGCTCGTTACGGGGCGGATACAGGCGCTGGGCGGCGCCTATGGCCGGGTGTTGGGAGACCCTGCGCTGCGCCAGGCTGAAGGCGGCGTGCTTCTGGCGCAGCAGGTCACGCGCGAGGCCAATATCCTCGCCTATAATGACGTGTTCCTGCTGGTCGCGGTGCTGTCGCTGCTGATGGTGTCGTGGCTGGGGGGGCGCTGGATTCGCCTGAAGATTCGTGGCGTCGACCCCTTCGCCGAAGATCTGGCCGCCCTGCAACGGATGAGACCGCAATCATGAACGATACTGCTCCGCCGCCTTCGCAGCGTGAACGCCTGAGCGAGCCGCTCGAGACGCCGACGCCCAATGATCCGGGAGCGAATGCGGCAACGCCCCCGCGCGGCTGGGCGCCTCCACGCGGCAGCATGCGGGCGATCTTCGGGTTTCTCGCCATTCTGGTGCTGGGCGTGTTGCTGGTGCTCTATTCCTGGGGGCTGCCGCCGTTCGGCGGTGATTTGCAGTCGACCGACAATGCCTATGTGCGCGGTCGCACGACAATCATCGCGCCGCAGGTGAACGGTTATGTCACGCAGGTGCTGGTCCGCGATTATGAGCAGGTGAAGGCGGGGCAGGTGCTCGCACGCATCGATGACCGCATCTACCGCCAGCGTGTCGAACAGGCCCGCGCGAACCTGGCCGCGCAGCAGGCGAGCCTGGCCAATGTCCAGCAGAGCCGACGGTCGAGCGAAGCGGGCGTGCGGGGTCAGTCGGCGGCATTGCTCAGCGCGCGGGCGCAGCTTGCCCGCGCCCGCGCCGATATGCGCCGGGTCAATGATCTGGTGGCCGAGGGGTCGGTGTCGCTGCGCGAACGCGACCAGACGCTGGCGGCGCTCCGCCAGGCCGAGGCGGCCGTCGGCCAGGCCCAGGCGCAGCAGGCCGTGGCGCGCGAGCAGGTGCGGACCGTGCAGGTCGGCCGCGGCGGGCAGGAGGCTGCCGTGGCCAATGCGCAGGCGGCGTTGCGGCTCGCGGAAATCGATCTCGACAACACCATCATCCGCGCGCCCAGCGACGGCCGGCTGGGCGAAGTGGGCGTGCGGCTGGGCCAATATGTGACGGCCGGCACGCAACTAACCTTCCTTGTGCCGCCGAGCGTGTGGGTGATTGCCAATTTCAAGGAAGCGCAGACGGCGCATATGGCGCCCGGTCAGCCCGCAACGATCCGCGTCGATGCGTTAGGCGGCGCGCGCCTGAAGGGCTGGGTGGAGCAACTGGCACCCGCCGCAGGCAATGAATTCACCGTGATCCGGTCCGACAATGCCACGGGCAATTTCGTCAAGGTGGCGCAGCGCATCTCGGTACGGATCGCGATCGCCCCGGACGATCCGTTGATCGCACGCCTCCGGCCCGGCATGTCTGTTGAAGCGAAGGTCGATACCCGTGGCGGCCCGCGTCCGGAGGCGCGGCGGTGAAGGCGGCGATTGCGGCATCGCCGCTGCTGCTTCTGGCCGGCTGTGGTGTGCCGCCAAAGACCGCCCGCCCGGCGGAGGCAGCGGTCACGCCGCCGCTTGCCTGGCGCACGCAATTGCCCGGCGAGGCGGCAATCGAACAGGGCTGGTGGCAGCGCTTCGGCGATCCGGCGCTGACTGCGCTGGTCGAGCGGGCGCTGGCGAACAATCCCGACATCCCGATCGCGGCGGCGCGGGTGCGCGAGGCGCGGGCGCAGGAGCGATTGGCGCGCGCGCAGCTGTTCCCCACGCTGGACCTTGAAGGGCAGGTCGGGCGTTCGCGGACGCTAAGCGCGTTCGGCACCGGCGTGAATGCCACTGCGGTCCAGCCGGTTTTTCAGACTAGCTATGAACTTGACCTGTTCGGTCGCGCCGACAATCAGATCGAGGCTGCGCGGGCCGGCACCCTGTCGGCCGAGGCTTCGCGCGATGCCGCTCGCCTGTCGGTCGCGGCGGCAACCGCGAGCGGTTATATCACGCTGCGTGGGCTCGATGCGCGTGCGGCGCTGACCCGCGCGACGATCGCTTCACGCGCGGAGGCGCTGCGGCTTGCCCGGTCGCGGGCGCAGGCGGGCTATACCTCGCAGCTGGAGCTGCGCCAGGCCGAGGGCGAGTATGAGGCGGCGGCGCAACTGCTCCCCCAGATCGAGCTGGCCATTGCGCGGCAGGAACATGCACTGAGCCTGCTGGCGGGCGAGGCGCCGGGCAGCATCGCCCGTGGCAGTGCGCTGGATGCGTTGCAGCCGCCGCCGGTACCTGCGGGCCTGCCTTCGGACCTGCTGCGCAGGCGGCCGGACATCGCGCAGGCCGAATATAGTCTGGCAGCCACGGACGGGACATTGGCGGCATCGCGTGCGCGCTTCCTGCCGACCATTCAGCTCGCAGGGTCCGCGGGCGTCGTCACTGCCGATATTCTCGCCAACCCGGTGACCTTGTGGTCGGTGGGCGCCAGCGTGCTTGCGCCCCTCTTCGAAGGCGGCCGGCTGCGTGCCGGTGTCGAGACCGCAACGGCGCGCCGCGACCAAGCGGCATTCGCCTATCGTCGCACAGTGCTGACGGCCTTCCGCGAAGTGGAGGATGCGCTGTCCGCCGTGGACCGGCTCCGTGTGCAGCGCGTGCATCTGGAGGCGCAGCGGGCGGCGGCGGCGGAAACGCTGCGTCATGCGACCAATCGCTATCGCGCCGGCTATACCACCTATCTGGAGCAACTCGACGCGCAGCGAACGCTGTTCGCGGTCGAGCAGAGCCTTGCCCAGGCGCAGGCAGATCAGCTTACGGCGCTGGTGGCGCTATATCAGGCAATGGGGGGCGGCTGGCCGGGAGTCGGTGCGGGCGGCTGACGTCGCCGGCAGGTGTCGGAAGCCGCACGGAAATGAAGCGCTAGGTACGGACGAGATGTCGCGCCGTGCCCAATGCTGTATTGCGGTGCTCGACTATCCGCTCGGCGATAAGCCGTACCACGCCGTTGCGCAGCTCGATCACGCCGTCACGTCGCATCGCCTGCAAGGTGCGGTTGATATGGACACTGGTAAGCCCCAGTGCGTCCGACAGCACTTCCTGGGTTAGTGGCATTGCGAAGCTGTCCGGGCCGGCAAGGCCGGCAAGCGACAGTCGTTCATGGATTTCCAGCAGCCAGTCGAGCATCCGCTCATAGGCGCTCATTCGGCCCAGCCGGGCGATCTGACGGAGCAGAAATAGTTCATCGAATGCAGCGCTCTTGGCATAGGCGGCCGCAAGATTGCTACCAACCGGCGCAGGGGGGGCGGGGCAGAGCAGCGTTTCGGTCAGTGCCGTGATCGTGCTGGGGGCGGCCGAGCCGGGCTGTGTGGTTGTGCCGACCACGTCGCCGGGCACGTAGAAACCCAGAATCTGGCGCCGCCCGTCACTGAACAGGCGTATGCGGCCCAGCCAGCCCTCCAACAACAAGAACGGTGCGGGGGCGCGCCGCCCCTGCACGACCAGATCCCGCAGTGGCAACAGGCGCTGTGGGTTGAGCGAGGCGTCGCGAATCGCGCCTGCGTCGTACTCGCTGAGATCAGCCAGTTTTCCCAGGCGCGCGGTAATCGCTTGAAACAGCGACGATGGGGCGCGGATGGCGGTCACTTATCCTGAAGCAATGACCAGGCAAAAGGTTGCCTGACAGTCGCTGCAATAGCCTAATATCGGGCCAGATGGATTCCAGGGAGGCGGATCAGGCAATCGATCCTGCCAGGCTTGATGGCCAGCTGGTTCGTCGCGCCTAACTGTTGCGGCAATATATCTTCTATAAGGCTTCGCCCGAAGCCATAGCGGAGCGGGGCGGGCACGACCACCGCCACGCCCGTTTCGTGCCAGTCGAGCGATAGCCCGCCTTCGTCATCGGTTGTCCAGCTGATCTGTACCTGGCCGCAACTGCGCTCTTCTCCCAGCGTGCCGAACTTGATGGAGTTGGTGACGAGTTCGTGCAGTGCCAGCCCCAGCCATTGCGCCGCCTGGGCAGTCACGCGCAATTCGGCTCCGCAAAGGGCTATGCGCGGATCATCGCCGAAGCGAAAGGTGCGCAGTTCCTCGCAGACAAGCTGTTCCAGATCGAACCCGCCATTGGAATCAGCCGCATAATGCGAGAAATGGCGAGTCAGCGCATCGAGCCGCCCGAAGAAATGGTCGGTAATGTCCCCGATCGATCCGCCGGCGGCCATGGTACGCGCGAACACCGTCCTTACAGTGGCGAGCAGCGCCTGATTGCTTTCGCGAATCTGATGCCGCGTCGACGGAGGATACGGGGCATTATCCTGCATATCCTCCTGCAGCGGGGCGGGGGGTGCCGAGGCAGACCGGCCATTTTGCTCCATTCTCTGCCTCGTCCTTCTGTACTGGTCAGTCGATCTGCCCGCACTGCGTCCGCCCGGACATGCAACAGAACAGAAACGCGGCGCCAAAGCTTACGCATTGCGATTTCAGAGGAAACTACGGCAAAAGGGACAGGGTTGATGCAGAGGAGAAATACGGAAACGGAAAATACGGGGCTGGGAGCGTCATAAGTTCCCGTCTTACGGATTCCTTCCGCCGCGCTCGGTGGTCGTGATCAGCGCGCCATCTTCGCCCTGATACTGGCCCCGCGATAACTGTATCTGGGCGCCGCTCTCGAACCCTATGCAGCGCCCGCGCGCCAGCCGTGCTACGCCGCCCGCAAATCCGGCATACGAACCCCCGACGCCGGTATTGGGGCTTGCCTGCTAAACTCGTTCTATATTTCTATTAATATCTGCGTTATAAATTGATATTTTCTATTGAGTAAAAATTTTATTTTTATACTGAATAGGGGTGTATTTCTCCGAAATCATCACGAATTTATGAAATATGGTGGATCCGTGCATTGTTGAATTGAAGAATATGATTTAAGTTATTTGGAACTTATCTGCCGAGTTCGCTGTTTCCTCGGCATCTATGGTGAGGCTTTTCGATAGAGGCCGGTCAGGATGACCGCGCGGGTGCATCTGGTCCGCCATGGCGCACATGGCGACGTCGCGCAGCGCCTGAGCGGTCGCTCCGACGATGCGCCGCTCACCGTGGAGGGGTGGGCGCAGGCGAAACGGCTGGCAAAGCGCTTCGGGCGGGACGGGCCGATCGCAGCGATCCACAGCAGCCCCCGGCAGCGAGCGAGAGAGACGGCGCAGATCATCGCCGAACGTATCGGGCTCAGCGTCCAGACGGTCGCCGCTCTGGACGAGATCGATTTCGGTACTTGGACCGGGCGCAGTCTTTCGCAGCTCGAGGGTGATCCTGACTGGGTGCAGTGGAACCGCCTCCGCGCCACTGCCCGACCTCCCGGTGGTGAAAGCATGGCGGAGGTGACTGTGCGTGCGGTGGCCCATATCGATGGGCTCGCGCGCCGCGGATGGCAGGGCACCTTGCTCTGCGTCAGCCACTGTGACGTCATCCGTGGCGTCATTGCCCATTATCTGGGGCTCGGGTTGGACCGGTTGCTTGCCTTCGATGTCGACCCCGGATCGGTCAGCACCTTGCTGGTCGGCAACTGGGGGGGGCGCCTGCTCAAGCTCAACGAGGTGGCCGAATGAGAAACATTGCCGGCCCGGGCGCTGGGATCGAGGCGCTGAGCCCCTGGCTTCAGGAGAGCCCGGCCTCCACGGCGATCCGCAGCAGGTCGGCGGTGCGCACCACTCCCAGCTTGCTCTTGATGAGGCTGCAGTTGTTGGCGATCGTCTTGTAACCTAGGCCTAAAATGTCGGCGATCTCGCTGAGACTCCGCCCCGCCGCCAGTTGCCGCAATATCTCCAGGTCACGCGGCGCCAGCGTATCGAGCGTCGCAGCCGGTGTGAACGACTGGGTGGCTAGCGCCTGGGCAATGTCCTGTTCGACATAGCGTCCGCCCGCCGCGACCTTGCGGATGGCGACGAGCAGTTCGTCCGGCGCCGCGTTCTTGCTGATATAGCCTTGCGCGCCCGCATTGAGCGCGCGCGTCACGTAGAGCGGCTGGTCGTGCATCGACAGGACGAGGATTGGTACCGTGCCGATCTGGCGCAGCCGGGCGACCAGCTCGATTCCGCCCAGCTCGGGGAGGTTTAGGTCG
The DNA here is from genome assembly GCF_056314185.1 of Sphingomonas sp. DMC8. Taxonomy (NCBI): domain Bacteria; kingdom Pseudomonadati; phylum Pseudomonadota; class Alphaproteobacteria; order Sphingomonadales; family Sphingomonadaceae; genus Sphingomonas; species Sphingomonas sp. DMC8. Next base: position 654,046 of record NZ_JBQUYV010000001.1, read on the forward strand.
AGCACGATCAGGTCGAGCTTTTCGGACCGGGCGCAGGCAAGGCTCTCGCGCCCTGTGGCTGCCTCGAAAATGCGGGTGCCGGGAATCATCGCCAGCATGCGGCTGAGCCCGGCGCGGACAATGGCATGATCGTCGACCAGAAGGATGTTCATTGCGACGCTCCGGCGTCCTCCGATGTGGGTTCTGGGGCGCACGTGCAGGGCAGGCGGGCGGCGACCGCCCAGCCGCTGCCTTCAGACCCATATTGTAGCGTGCCGCCAAGCTGCGCGACACGCTCACGCATGCCGATCAGTCCAAATCCGCTCGACGCGGTTGCCGCGCCGGCGGCGAACGCAAAGCCGTCATTCTCGATCCGCACGGCCAGAATGTCGCCCGCTTCGCGCGTGATGGTAATGGCGATCCGCTTGGGGTTGGCGTGGCGAACGGCGTTGCTCAGCGCCTCCTGCACGATGCGGTACGCCACCTCGGCCGCGGTTTCGCAGATCATCCCAGGCGGCAGTACCGTCTCGAACAGGATGTCGCCGCGCCGCGCCGCCCAGAAGGCGACGAGATTCTCGATCGCTGCCCGCAGCCCGAATTCGGTAACGGAGGCAGGGCGCAGCCAGCCGAGCAGATCGCGTACCTGGCCCTGCATATAGGCGACGGCCTCGCGAATCTCGTGGGCGCGGGGCACGGCATCGGCTGCGCGCCCGGCTTCGCATAGCTGCGCGATCAACGCGGCATCGAGGCTGACCGCGAAAAGCCGCGGCCCGATTTCGTCGTGCAGGTCGCGGGCGATTTCGGCGCGCTCTTCCTCCTGCAACTGTGCGAGCTGTTCGCCCAACTGGCGGTTGCGCCGCATGGTCAGCGCAAGCTGTGCCGTCATTGCGTTGAACCCGCGCTGCAGCACGCGCAATTCGGGTGGCCCGGTTTCGGCGACCGACGCCGAATAGTCGCCCGCGCCGAGATTTTCGAACTGGTTGCTGAGCTGTGACAGCGGGCGGAGACCGGCACCGAGCGCCAGCCAGATCAACAGGCCGCCGACCACCGATACGCCCGTCACCACCTTGCCCAGCGTGAATGCCTCTTCCCAGGAAGCGCGAACATCGGGGGCGGGCGTCGCCGTGAGCGCCAGCGCAAGCGGCGTATCGTGCTTGATCGGTACGGGGAGGATCACGGACGGCGGCTTTTCCGCCACCAGCCGGCTAAACCATTCGGGCGGTGCCGGGCCCGTTTCGGGCTGCGAGGCCATGATCGGGTGGCCGCCCGTTGCAATCAGCGTCATCGCCACATGGCGATTGCCATCGAATGTGTGCACCAGCTGATGCAAGTCGCGCATCGGATGGTCGGAGCGGGCAATGTCCTCGAGCACGCCCGCCGCCGTCTGGCGCGCGCCGGCAAGCCCGGCTTCGAGTTCGGCTGCGAGTTCGTGACGCACCTGATAGCCGACGAGGACCGCGCCCAGCGTGACGCTGAGCGCCCAGACCAGCGTGACGAGCAGAATGACCCGCAAGCGAAGCGACATGAGGGCTCCCTAGCACAAACACGCAACCCACAAGTCCTCTATAGGCGATCGGGAACTTTTCCCGGGAAAATAGGGAAGCCCGGCCATGGTTCCTGCCGGACACGCCAGCTAGTGCGATGCTGACCAATATCCAGAGCAGTTTAGGGGTTGCGTTATATGATCGCGCGTCGGGCGTTTCGTTCCTGGTTCCTGGCTTCGACCGGCATGTTTGCCTGCGTCCAGGCCCCCGCAGCACTGGCGCAGACCAGCGCGGCGCCCGCTGACGACATCGTCATCACCGCGAAGCGGCTCGACGAGGCGCGGGAAAGCATCAAGCCCAGCCTCGGTGCGTCGACCTACACGATCGACCAGCAGGCGATCCAGAATCTTCCCGGCAGCGATAATCAGCCGATCCAGGACATCATCCTGCAGATGCCGGGCGTCAGCCAGGACCAGTTCGGCCAGTTCCATGTGCGCGATGAGCATAATGGCGTCCAGTATCGGCTGAACGGCGTCATCATTCCCGAGAGCATCGCGGTGTTCGGCCAGATGCTGTCGCCGCGCCTTGTCGACAAGATGAGCCTCGTCACCGGCACGCTGCCCGCGCAATATGGCCTGCGCACCGCCGGCATCCTCGACATCACGACCAAGTCGGGCCTGAAGGACAGCACCACCGTCAGCATCTATGGCGGCAGCTTCGGCACGGTCGAGCCGAGCATCCAGCTATCGGGCAGTTCGGGCGCGACGAGCTGGTTCGCCTCGGGCGACTATAAGCATTCCGATCTCGGCATCGAAAATGTCAACGGCAACCGCAGCGCGCTGCACGACCAGACCGACCAGTTCAACGGTTTCGGCTATGTCGATCACATCCTCGGCGCCAACGATCGTATCGCCCTGACCGGCGGCTATACCAACCAATATTATCAGATCCCGAACCCGACCGGGCTGACCGGCGGCCAGACGGACGTGAATGGCAACCCCGTTTCTGTCAACGGCGTCACCAGCTATCCCAGCGAACAGCTGAACGAGCGCCAGCTCCAGACCTTTGGCTTCGGCGCGCTTTCCTGGTTGCATACGGCCGGCGATTTCTCGTTCCAGGCATCCGCCTTCGGTCGCGTCGCGACGCTGACCTACCGGCCCGACTATACCGGTGAACTGCTGTTCAACGGCCAGGCGCAATATGCGAACAAGAAGGACACGACCTTCGGCTTCCAGTTCGACAGCGCCTACAGGCTGTCGGACAGCCACACGCTGCGCGGCGGTATCCTGTTCGAGAACGACCGGTCGAAGAGCGCCACCAACACCAATGTCTTCCCGACCACGGGCGATACCTTCGATCCCACAAATCCCAATGCCGGCTGGCAGCAGGGCAGCATCCTTGCCAATGCGCAGCCGGTGTCGCTGCCCTTCGCGATCACCATCACCCAGCGCACCTACAGCGTCTATCTGCAGGACGAATGGCACCTGACGCCGAAGCTGGTGCTCAACTATGGCGCGCGCTTTGACGAGAATGACGGCCCGCGCGACGAGCGCCAGCTGTCGCCGCGCGTCAACATGGTGTGGACGCCCAATGCCGGCTTCACCTTCCACGCCGGCTATGCCCGCTATTTCGCGCCGGCGCCGTTCGAGCTGATCGCCAACAGCAACCTGGCGCAGGTGTTCAACACCACCGCATCGCCCAATGTGCGGACCAACGACACCACCTATGCCCAGCGCGAAAACTATTGGGATGCCGGGTTCCAGCAGAAGATCGGCGCCTTCACCTTCGGGCTCGACGGCTATCTGCGCCGCTCGACGCATCTGGTTGACGAAGGCCAGTTCGGTGCGCCGATCATCCTGTCGCCGTTCAACTATGCCCGCGGCCGTATTGTCGGCACCGAGCTGACGCTCAACTATGCCCGGGGCGGTTTCACCGCCTATGGCAACATCGCCTATCAAAAGGCGCAGGGCATCAACATCGTCTCGAACGAGTATAACTTCCAGGCGGCGGATCTCGCCTATATCGCCAACCACTATATCTACCTCGACCACGACCAGACCTGGTCGGGATCGGCGGGCGCCTCGTACAACTGGCGCGGCGGTGCGCTGGCGGGTTCGCGCGTTTCGGCGAGCATGATCCTGGGTTCGGGCCTGCGCCGCGACCTCACGCTGCCGGATGGATCGGGCATCCCCAACGGGGCCGCGCTGCCGACCTATGTGACGTTCAACCTCTCGGCGGGCCACAAGTTCGGCGACAGCGGCTTCGATGTGCACGTCGACGTCCAGAACCTGTTCGACCATGTCTATGAAATCCGCGACGGAACGGGCGTCGGCGTCGGCGCGCCCTCTTACGGGGCGCGGCGCGGCTTCTTCGTGGGAGTCAGCAAGACCTTCTGATTGCTGTTCGTGGGGCGGTGATCCGGATAGGGTGCGCCGCCATGCGACACGCCAAGGATCCCGCCGAACTCGAAAAACAGATCACGCTGCGCCAGCTGCGCTATCTTGTGGCGCTGGCGGACGCCGGGAGCTTTACCCGGGCGGCGGCGGCGGCGGGCGTGTCGCAGCCGTCGCTGTCGCAACAGATTCGATTGCTGGAAGAGGCGGTGGGCGGGCCGCTGGCCGAACGCGGTGCGCGGGTGTTGCTGACCCCGCTGGGGCGCGAAGTGGTCGAGCGCGCGCGCGGCATCCTGTTGCAGGTACGTGATCTGCAGGAACTGCGCGGGCAGGGCGAGGCGGCGCTGCAGGGTACGATCCGGCTCGGCGTGTCGCCTACCATGGGGGCCTATCTTTTGCCGCGGCTCGTCTCGCGGCTGCACCGGCGCTATCAGGCGCTGCGCGTCCATGTTCGTGAAAGCGTGCCTGCCGCGCTGGTCGAGGGGCTGCTCGCCGGTCGGTTCGACGTGATCCTGGCGCAATTGCCGCTGCAGGCGCCGGGCGCGCATGTCGAGCGGCTGTTCCGCGAACCGCTGCATCTGGCGATGGCGGCCGATCACCCGCTTGCCGAACGCGCGGCGATCGTCACCGAGGACCTGGCAGGGCAGGAACTGCTGATCCTCGAGCGCAGCTATCGGTTGAGCGAACAGGTGATTGCGCTGGCGGCGGAGGCCGGCGCGCGCGTCCTGACCGATTATGAAGGCACCAGCCTCGACGCGATCCGCCAGATGGCCGGCATGGGCATGGGGCTGGCGGTGCTGCCCGAACTCTATGTGCGGCAGGAGATCGGCCCCGGCGGCGACGTGGTGGCGCGCCCGTTCCGGGGCGCACGCCAATATCGTGAACTGGGCCTTTTGTGGCGCAGCGGTGCGGGGCGTGCCGCGGCCTATCACCATCTGGCGAGCGAACTTGTCGACTGTGTCGATGAAATAGGAATTTCCTATCGATGATATAGTCTGACCTCCATTGTGCCAATCTGTCGGTGTCTGCATCTAGGGGACGTGCAGGGAGGTACGGCATAGTGGCAGGTGAAAGGCGGATTGGCTGGGCGGAAGTGCGCGCCTGGCTGGGCGAAGTGGTGGGGCCGGACCGCCCTTATCTGCGCATCGCCATGGTCTATGGCGCAGCGATAAGCCTGTTGTCCCTGGCGACGCCGATTTCGGTGCAGCTGCTGATCAACAGCGTGGCGAACATCGCGCTGCCGGCACCGCTGCTGACGCTGGCGCTGATCCTGTTCGCGCTGCTGCTGATCGTCGCGGTGCTCAGTGCGCTGCGCATTCACCTGATGGCGCTGTTCGAGCGCCGGATGTTCGCGCGTACGGTTGCCGAAATCACGATCCGCGCCGTGCATGCGCGCAACCCTTTCTTTGCCGATGCGCGGCGCGGTGATCTGTTCAACCGCTATTTCGACTTGATGACGGTGCAGAAATCGGTGCCCAGCCTGGTGATCGGCGGGTTCACGATCCTGCTGCAATCGGTGGTTGGGCTGGTGGTGACCAGCTTCTATCATCCGTTCTTTCTCGCCTTCAACATCGTCCTGATCTTCACCGTGCTGCTGATCTGGCAGTTCTGGTCGCCCGGGGCGATCCGCTCTGCCGTGGCGCTCAGCCATGCCAAGCATGAGGCGGCGCGCTGGCTGGAAGGGCTGGGGAGTTCGAACGGCTTCTATAAGTCGAGCCGCCATCTCGATTTCGCGATGGACGGTTCCGAGGGCATGACGGCAGCCTATGTCGCCGAGCATCGCCGGCATTTCCGCTACAGCTTCGCCCAGACCTGTGCGCTGCTGTTGCTCTATGCGGTGGCGAGCGCGGCGCTGCTGGCGCTGGGCGGTTGGCTGATTCTGCAGGGGCAGCTGTCGATCGGCCAGCTGGTCGCGGCCGAACTGATCCTGTCGGGGGTCTTCTATGGGCTGGGCCAGCTCGGCACCTATCTTGACGCCTTTTACGACATGGTTGCCGCGGCCGAGGAAGTCTCGCTGCTCTACGCCATCCCGCATGAGCATCATGGCGGTGCTGCGCAGGTGCCGGCCAGCGGCGAGGTGCGGCTGCGCGACGTGAGCGTCGGCGATGCGCGGATCGACTTGCAGATCGAAGCGGGCGCGCAGCTGGTGGCGGTCGCCGCCAGCGAGATGGACCGCTGCCTGTCGCTGCTGCTCAAGCGCAACCTCGATCCCGACCGGGGGCTGGTGATGGTGGGTGGCGTCGATCTGGAGGCGCTCGATGTCTATCGCCTGCGGTCGGACGTGGTGGTGCTCGACCGCCCGACGATCGTGGAGATCACGATCCGCGACTATCTGGCGCTGGCCGGCCCCGGTGTACTCGCCTCCGCCCAGCTCGATGCATTGGCGCGGGTCGGGCTGGAGCCGCGGATCGCGCAGCTTCCAGGCGGCATGGATACGCTGCTGGCGGCTTCCGGTTGGCCGCTGTCGATCGGCGAACTGATGGCCCTTAAGCTCGCCAATGCACTGCTCGCCCGGCCCAGGGTGCTGGTGCTGAGCCCCTTGTTCGATCTGTTGCCGCCCGAGCGGCTGACCAATGTGCTCGACACGCTGCGCGGGGCGGGGACGACGGTGCTGCTGTTCACCGGCCGGCCCGACGCGATCCGCCGCGACGGCTATCTCTGGCTGGGCCGCACGCGCCAGCAGCGTTTCGACGCGCTGGAGCCGCTGCTGGCGGCGCTGGCCGAAACGGAGGATCATCATGCCCTTTCGCGCTGAAAATCTCAGCCACTTCCCGACACTGGCGGCGATGCGGCCGCCCCGGCTGGCGCGCGTGCTGGCGTGGATGATCGTGATCGGCGTGACGCTGGTGGTGCTCGCGCTGATCTATGTCCCCTGGGTCCAGACGGCGCAGGGGCGCGGGCAGGTGGTCGCGCTCGATCCCGAGGCGCGGGTGCAGTCGGTCACCGCGCTGGTGCCGGGGCGGGTTGAGCGCTGGTTCGTCACCGACGGCCAGCAGGTGAAGAAGGGCGACCCGATCGCCAAGATCACCGACAACGACCCGAATCTCCTGTCGCGCCTCGCCGCCGAGCGCGCCCAGATCGAGGCGGAGATCGCCGCTATCCGGCAGGCGCAGAGCGTTGCGGGCATCGACGTCCGCCGCTCGCGCGAGCTGCTGGCCGAGGGACTGGTGGCGCGGCGCGAGCTGGAACAGGCGCAGATCCGCGTTGCGGACCAGGGCGCGAAGCTGGCCGAGGCACGCGCCAAGCTCAACCGCATCGACGTGTCGATCAACCGGCAGGCGGTGCAGATCGTCCGCGCGCCGCGCGACGGCCGTATCCAGACGATCAACGCCGCCGCCGGCGCGACGCTGGTCAGCCCGGGCACCGAGCTGGCGACGCTCGCCCCCGAACATTCGGTGGAGCGAGTGGTCGAGCTGCTGATCGACGGGCGCGACGTGGCGCTGGTGCGCCCCGGCCGCCGGGTGCGGCTGGAGTTTGAGGGCTGGCCGGCGATCCAGTTCAGCGGCTGGCCGTCGATCGCGCAGGGCCTGTTCGACGGGCGGGTGCGCTCGATCGACCCTTCGGCACAGGCGACAGGGCTGTTCCGCGTGCTGGTGGAGCAGCAACCGGGCGCGGCGCCCTGGCCCGACGGCCGCTTCGTCCGGCTGGGTGCCAAGGTGCGCGGCTGGGTGCAGATGGAGACCGTCTCGGTCGGCTATGAACTGTGGCGCCAGCTTAACGACTTCCCGCTCGAGTTCGGCCAGCCGGTCGAGGCGGGCCGGGTGAAGGGCATCGCCAAGGGGATCAAGAGCGACAAGGCCGATTATGCGGCCAAGGAAGAGAAGGAGGAGAAGAAGTGAGACGGCTACTTCTCCTCTGCGCGATGGTGCTGGCATGGCTCCCCCATGTCGCCGCCGCGCAACCGCTGACGCTGGACGAAGTGCTGCGCTCCTCTGCCCGCTTCGCGCCGCAGATCGTCGAGGCGATGGCGAAGGAACGCGCAGCCGAGGGCAAGGCGCTGACCGCCGATGGCGCGTTCGACACGGTGTTCGACGTGGATGCCCAGACGCGCGCGCTCGGCTATTATGACGGGGCGCGTGTCGAGGCGAAGGCTAGCCGGCCCTTTTCGGACAATGGCGGTGGCCTCTATGCCGGCTATCGCGTGTCGCGCGGGCGGTTCCCGGTCTATGAGGACCGCGACTACACCAACCAGCTCGGCGAGCTGAAGGTCGGCGCGGTGTTTTCGCTGATGCGCGACCGGCTTATCGACGAGCGCCGCACCAAGCAGGCGTTGGCCGCGCGTGACATCGACATCGCCCGGCTGGAGCGCGAGATGGTGGCGATCGGCGTGCAGCGCCGCGCGCTGGGCGCCTATCAGAGCTGGGTGGTCGCCGGGCTGCGGTTGAAGGCGTATCGCGACCTGCTCGCGCTGTCTGAAGATCGCCGGGCCAAGCTGGCGAGGCAGGTGCAACTGGGGTCGCGGCCTGAAATCCTGCTGACCGAGAACGACCAGAATCTGGTCCGCCGCCGCGCCCTGGTCGCGCGCGCCGAGCAGGGCTTTGCCGATGCCGCCAACGCGCTGTCCTTCTATCTGCGCGACGAGGGGGGTCTGCCGGTGCAGGTGGGTGCGGAGCGGCTGCCCCAGGATCTGCCGGAAATGCGGCGTGGCCCGCGGCCAGCCGGGCCGGTGATGCGACCCGATGTCCAGACGCTGATGGCGCGGATCGATCAGTCGCTCGCCCGGATGGCGCAGGCCGAAAACGAGCTGAAGCCGCGGCTCGACGCCCGCGCCGAGCTGGGCCAGGACATTGGCCCGCAGGGGCTCGGCGGTCCGTCGCGGACGGGCACCGAGGCGATCGTCGGACTACGCTTTTCGGTGCCGTTCGAACGGCGCGCGGCGCGCGGCCGGATCGCCGAGGCGCGTGCGGAGATCGACGGGCTGAAGGCGCGCCGGCGGATGCTGGAGGAACAGATCGCCGTCGAGGTGAAGGGTCTGTCGATCGCGATTGACGGGACGGAGCGGCTCGCCGGTCTGGCCGAGGAGGAGGCCGGGCTCGCCGCGCAGATGGCCAAGGCCGAGCAGCGCCGGTTCGAAATGGGCGCCAGCGACTTCTTTCTGATGAACCAGCGCGAGGAAAGCGCCACCGACGCCCGGCTGCGGGCGCTCGATGCACGCTTCAGCGCACTGATCGCGCGGGCCGACCTGGCCGCCGCCACTGCAGATCGCCCCGCACTAGGGCTTTGAGCGCAGGCGGCCAGGTCGGCTCGCACACAAAGCAGGCGAACAAGCAGCCTTATGGCTGGGGTTAGGCGCTGCAGTGAACCAGCAGTTGCGGTGATGGCGACGGCAATTCACTGGCCCATGCAACATTCACTGAAATGTTGTCCCATGGAAATGGGGGGGGTGTCGTGTGGTGTTTTTGCATAATATTTTTATATTTGTAGTATTTTATAATTTTTATTATTTAATGAATTCAACAATTAGCAAATTTGTTGATATTTGATTATTGTATAATTCTTAATTTTCATATTTCTTGTCCAATTCGGTTGTATATCTATTTAGATAGAGTCAACTTGGTGGCATATGTAGTAGAAAAAATAGAACTATTATGGGATTTGTATCGCGAAGGGAGGTTGGAATGCGCTTTGCGTTCACCTGATACGCGATAAGCTATTCCAAAATGGGATGAATTTTCTTCGATGCGTCGTTTATGTCGGTAGTAATAATATCGGGGTAAATGACGGTAGTATTCCTTGTAGCGACTCTCGCACCAGAATAAGAAACGATCGATTAAACATTACGGGAAAGCTCGTCCATTTCGGTGATAAATTCATTCATATGATGGAGGGTGACCCTGCCACGATCGACCAGTTGGCGGGTGCCCCATTTAATCATGATGGTCAGGGCCAGACGATCACCCTGATAGACACCATGGTAGTCGCACGCAGCTTTCAGGATTGGACGGCCATTTATCTACCGGATGGCGCGCCGGGGCAGCCGCTGACGGAAGTTGAAGCTGTGCCGGCGCTGTCCTCTGGCGCGAGATCCATATTGAGCGAGATGGCCGGGCGGTTTCTTCGAGTGCGTCCGCAACAGCCTCGCTCGGTCCGCACCGTCGAACGACTTCTCGATTCGACATTGCGGTTGCTGGCAAGGCTGGGGCGGCTCGAGCGAATGAGCCTGGAAGCCGTGGCGCGCGACGCTAATGTGACGCAGCAAGCCGCCTATCGCTATTTCAAGGATATAGATGATTTGATCCGCGCAGCGATCGACTGGCGCCAGCGCCAATGGTATATGCGCATGCTTGATTTTTTGATCCGCGAGAAGCCGTCCTGTGAAAGCGAAATCGCCCATGCTGCGGTCTCCTTTGCAGCACAAAGCTATCGCACCGAGTTCGATGCGCCCGATCGGCTGCGGGTGCGGCTGCTGGAAGAATATCATGCACTCGGCTATCGATCGGCGTGGATACTTGCAGATACGCTATCGCAGGATCTTGCGCAGACGCAGCCCGCCTTGCGGATCGACACTGGCCGCCTGGCGCTGGCGCTTACTACCCTTTGGGCGAATCTGAAGGGATTGCTGCTGCACGCGCCACAACAGATCGAGCGATCTGGCACGCAACGCCATCTGGCTCATATCGTGCTCGCCGCGCTCTGCGACGGGCCGGAAGAAGCGAGTGAACAGCGCTCAGGCTTCAATTGAGGTGTGGTGCGCCCGCAACTGCAGTGGCGCCTCGCCGCCGGGGCGCATCAGCCATTCCACCATCCGCGCGGGGATCGGCCGCCACAGCGTGCTACCGACGGCCTTTGGACTGGTATTACCCGAATGCACTCGTCCCACATAATATTCGCTATGTGGGTTGATGGCGATCCGTTTCGGGGCCGGACTCCAGACAAAGGCATTGTCTTCGCCGATCTGAATGTCGGGGAAACCATGGTGCTCCCAGAAGGCGCGCTGGTAGCAGAGCGTGCCGCCACAAACCCAGGGGCGGATGGACTGGTAGGCATAGCGCCACGCGCGTCGGTTCTCGGAATCGTAGAAGAAAACACGGTCGAGCCCACACATGTCATGCCCGTCCAGTACCGAAAGCTGCGATTCCAGCCATTGCGGATGGCGCCAGTCGTCATCGTCCCAATGGGCGATGATCGCACCACGGGCCGCTTCGCAGGCGCGGTTGCGTTTGGCGCCGATCGTCTCGCGGCGGTCCAGTCGCAAATAGCGGATTTCGGGGTGGTGCGGCACCAGCGCTTCCACGGCGTCTTCCCCGTCATCAAGGATGATGAGTTCGCGGTCCTTGCAGGTCTGGGCAAGGAACTGGCCGATGGCCTCCTCAATAAACGCCCTGCGATTGTAGGTCGGCATGATACAGCTGACGGCGGGGCCATGTCGCGCTGTGGCGGGCAGGCGGCGTGCACCCACCTCTTCCGCCACCCGCGCAGGCGCGTCAGAGGGGACGTAGAAAGGAAGGTCCATCGCGAGCGACGCGGGCATCGTGGCTGGGCGCCACTCGCTTTGGTCGAGATAGCTTCCTTCGGCGAATTGCCAGCTGTTCGCGCCGTGGCGTATGTAAACGAACAGCTCTGCTGCCGGTATTCGACAAAGGCGGGCTCCGTCGCGCACCGCGCGTTCGAGCAGCGCTGCATCCTCGCGCAGGGAGATTTCCGGAAAGGGGCCGGATTGCTCCCACAGCGAGCGGCGATAGAGCAGTGTTCCGCCATGAATGCCCCCGACGAACAGGCGTTCGTAGAGCGCCGGGCTGGTCTCCCACAAAAGGCCGGCCGGCACGCCCAGAAACAGGTTGCCATAGACGCCCGTGATGTCGGCCACGCCCTGGCGGATCGGCGCAGACTGTCGGCGCAGTCGCTGGGGGCCATACCAGTCGTCGTCATCCCAATGCGCGATCAGTGAGCCCCGGGCTGCGGCAACTGCAGCGTTGCGGCGTGCGCCGATGCTCGCGGCATGGGTGCGCACGATGCGGATCCTGGGATCATCGATGCAATCGGGAAGGTCGCCATCGTCGTCGCACACGATTATCAGTTCGCGTTCGCAATAGTCCTGGCGCGCGAAATATTCGATTGCCTGCGCGACATAGCCGGGCCGCCCGCGCGTCGGCATGATGCAACTGATGAGCGGGTTTTCCAGTTGTGGTGATGTTGCGCGAACTGCGGACGCGAGCGGCGGGGGAGCGGGTTCTGTCGGTGCGCGTGCAAAGTCCTGGCAAGCAAGACCGCGGCACGATTCGCCGCAGCCCCGCGCGGGGCGCCCGCAGAAACGATTCTGGTAACGTTCGCGGCTGCGCGCAATCAGCATTCTGTCGAGCGCCGCCCGCCGGGCAGAGACTGGCGGGCGATGGACATAGGCCGCCGGTGCCCAGACTGACAGGTAGCCGGCCTTTGCTGCTCGCACGCCGAAATCCAGCTCCCAGCAGGGCCCTTCGCCGTACGCGGGGTCTGCCCCGCCGATCGCCTCGACCACTTCCCGCCGCACCGCCAGGCAGAAATCGGCGAGGCCTTGCGGCGCCCTCAGCGGTAGCGGCGCCGTTCCGGTTTGCGCCGATGCAGCGTCCCGCGCCGCGATGAGTGTGGCCGGGCTGGTCCCGCCGGGGCCGGGGATGAACTGGCAGTTCCAGCAATAATTGGTCGTTGGGCCGGCAAGGCCGTGGGCAGGATCGGCATCAAGCGCGGCGACCAACGCATCCAGCCATCCCGGTGCAGGGTGGGTGCCGCATTCAAGGAAGACGGATAGATCGGCCTCGAGCGTCAACAGGGCGTTGAACGCCGCTGCCGCCCCGCTGTCGCGCGGATGAATGCGGGGTAGCGCTGGAAGTGCTTCGGCTCCGCCGGCAGCGGGATCGACCAGCACCGTTACGGCATCGGCGTTGCCGCACTGGTGAAGGGCGCGCACCGTTGTCGCCAGTCGATCGCAATCACCATCGAAATATAATCCGATCGCGATCCGGCGCGCGCGATCATGGGGAACCGCCCGTGTCACAGCCCTGTCACCAAACCTTTCGGGGCGGGATGGGCGAATTCTTATCGCCCATGAATTCCATCACAGGGCCACTGAAATCGAACCCCGGCAGGTTGATGTTTGCGAAAATGGCGAAATCATAGCGGTTTCCGCCCGGGCCTACCGTCAAAGTGATTGTGCCGGTTCTAATTCTATAGTCGTAGTCAACTTGAATATCTGGCATGTGTAGCGGTAAGAAGTATTTGTTTCCTCGGAAATTCACGTATGCGCTTTCGATGGAAACCAGAGCCTCCATAAACTCGTTGCTCTCATCGTACAAAAGGTGAAAGGTGAACTGCCAGTACGGCCTGCCGAAGATGGGTTTCTTTGCCGGCCATACATATTGCACCTGCGTCGACGCGACTTGCTTCTCCGGCGGGGTCGCGACCGCATCAAATTGTGCAATATAGCCTGCGCCGTTCGCATATAGTTCGCTCACGGCAACCGAACGAGGAGGCGAGCCGATCTCTACCGGGCCATTGTCGACCATCTGCGTCGTCGCGCTTGGAATGCTTTGGCCGCTTCCCGCCTCCAGCAGCGTGGCATGCGCACCACGGGTGATGCCGTCGACGTTGAAAACATATCCTCCCTTTTCGGCGATCACGGCCGGCCATACCGGGTTCATGCCGCAGGACGGGATCAACTGAACCTGCACGGCACGCTCGCCTGGCAATTGCGGCGAGCGCAACAGGCGGCCTTGGCTATGGTCGAGGCATATATCGACGGCCCATTGGATGCCGGCCAGCGAGAAGATGCCGGCACCATCATAATTGACCTGCTGCGTTTCCTTGCCAGGACCGGCGCTTCCCGCATCCGGATATGTTACGGCGCCCACCAGCAGGCCCCCGACATTCGCACTGGTCGCGACAAAGTCGATTCCGGACTTGAATTCCTTCATCACCGCCCGGGCGCCGTCCGGGCCTGCGGCCGCCTTGCCGCCCTGACGGACCAGTGCATAGTTGACCGCCTGCGTTTTCGACGGGGTTCTGTCGTCCTCCCAGACGCAGACGATAGTACCGAATACGAAAACCCAGTCTTCCCATTCGGGAGTTGCTGAGAGCTGATCCAGCTGGTTAATCGCATATTGCACATCGTCCATCTGATAGGCGCCGGTCGGACCGCGAAAGAAGAATTCGGGCAGCATGAACAGCTTCAGCGTGCGCGTCGGCGGAGAAACAGGAGGAGGCAGCATCGATTTGGCCTTGGCCAATGCGCGAAGCAGCAACTGGACGCGCGCCTGGATGTCGTCGACGGCGGGTGTGATGCCGAGATAGGTCGTCTTGTCTTTGGGGGCCGTGTCGATCACCCAGCCGAGGAAGATGATGTCGTCATAGTCCATGTGCGCTTCTCCCAATTGGATGGTGTCAAGCCGCGCTCGGCCTGAGCCCCCCGGTGAATTTGATCAGGTAGTTGATGTAGATGTTGACCGGCCGGGTTTCTTTCTGGCTGACCCAAAGCGTGTCTGATCCCAGTGGCTTCGCGCCGCTGGTCAGCGTCGATTGCGCGCTGGGGGCGGAATCGGGGCCGCCCTGCTGCGCCGGCGAACTGGTCTCGATCTTCTGATAATCGTGGCCATGGTCTTGCAGCGCGCAATGCTGCGTGGAGCCTACACTCGCCGCGCTGCCCCCGGTTCCCGGCGGTGGCGTTCGCGCCGCTGCATCGGGATCGATCCCGCGACCGCCATCGATTCCGCGCAGGAAGTAGCCGCGATAATCGGGCAGGGCGAAGCTGCCGCCTTGTCCGCCATAAAGATAGCCGAGGACGGCAAATAGTTCCGGATAGGCCCAGCACTCGAGTGTGCGTCCATCGCACGCCATCCATCCCCAGGCCTCGATGGGCCAGAGCATCCCGATGGCCGGCGTCGGCGCCGGGGGGGATACGCCCGGGTCGGAATCGGGCGGTCCCAGCTGGCCCGCAAAGGCGATCACGGCGCCCACCGGTGCGTCGCCGAATCCAGGTTTCACGAACCAGGGAGTGGTCGGCGGCATGGTCATGGCACCATCCCCGGCGCGAACAGACCACTGGCGGCCGCATCGGTTTCGGCTGGCGTCAATATCTGCATGGCTGTCGGCACCACGATTTCCCAGCACTTGCCAATGCGGTGCTCGCCATGGTGCCGCGCCTGTGCTGCGCGTTTTAGATCGTCCACGACGGGCAATTGCTCGGTGATGGTCGCAACCAGCGTGTCGGGTCCGTCCCAGATCAACCCTGATGCGAAGAAATAGAGGAAAGCCATTTGATGCGCGGGCGAGACCGGCACCAATACCCGCGCTTCATCGGCGGCCAGGAAATGGTCGAACAGACTATCATGGTCGTCGCCGGAAGCGGATCCGACAGCAGGCACCGCCTGCCCATGCTCGAACCGGTACGACATTTCGGACCATTCGAGGGCCGTATCGAGGAACTGGACATAGCGTGGCCGGTCGACCGCGGCGATCGGCGGCGAAAGTTCGGCGCCGATTCCGGCTTCGGCGGCCGCACGGGCAAGCAGCAGGTCCGTGCACTCGCGCTTGAGCGCCTGCTGCTCGATGCGGCGCAGCTCGGCGGGTGCGCGGCGCAGATGGGCACCCTGGCCCTGCAGCAGCGCGTCTGACCGGACTTCCATTGCCGTGCGGTGCGCCGCCACCATGGCACGATACACGTCGATCTGCCACGCGCTGAGGCAGTGGTCGGTGCGTTCGCAACAGATCGTGACATTGACGAGTTCGGGCGTCGCGGGGGGCGACAGGCTGAAAGGCTTGTCGGCCAGCGACAGGGCCAGGCTCGGCTGTTCGACCGGGGGGGACAGCTGCACCTGGGTGCCGTTCGGTGGCACGCTCTGCCACCCTACCAGTAAATTGGGCGCTCCCGCGGCGGTATCTGCGGCTATTGCGCTTGCCGCGCGATAGCCTGTTGGAATTGCGACTGTGGCTTCGTCGCCGGTCCGCAACGCCGCAGTCAGCGCGATTGTGGCGGGGGGCGGAGGAACGATGTCAGTTGCCCCGACCGCTGCGCAGACGGCCGCATAGTTTTCGGGCGTTATATCCCGGAAAGAGTGGATGCCGAGCGCGGCGGGCGAGGTCGCGCGATGCCATGTGCTGCCCTGTTCGGCGCACCGCTTTTCCCGGTGGCGTTTGCCGGGTCGCGGGACAAGGAATTCCAGCAGAAGCCGGGTGCCATATTGCACGACCGATGCCTCGTAGACCTTGTTCACCCAACGATAGATGGCGCGTACATCCTCCTCGCCTCCGCGATTGTCGACAAGGCTGACAATGGAGTCCTCCATCTCCGTAAGCGTGGCCGAACTGCGAACCGTTTCCACGTCGCGAGTGATGCGGTTCACGGCCTTGCTGATAATGTCGCGAGCGAAGCGCGTAACGTCATCGGCGGCGGGGGGGCCAGGGGTGGTCGTGCGCGAGCGGGTGCCGTTGAGCGTCGCCTGGGTCGGCGGGCCATAGCTGCTCTGGAAATTGTCGTAATTGGTTGCAACGGTAACGCCGGCGAGCAGTCTGGTCGTCTGTTCCAGCAGGCCGAGCCGCTTCTCGCTGTCGTCGCTTTCGAGCAACTGCGCCGCGACCTCGTGGCGTTGCTGCACGTCGACAATGCGGTGTCCGCGGCGCGTTTCAATTCGTCGCCGTTCACCACGCATGACATTCTCGATACGGGCGATTTCTCCCGCAGCGTAGCCGAGCAGGCGCTGACGCACCATCTGGAGGTCGCCCACCGCGTAAAAGCCGACCCAGCCCCTGCCGGGGAGCGCAGCCGCCTGGGTCGCAGGTGGCATTGGGAAAATATCCGGCGGAAGCAGCAGCGTCGCATTGCCGAGTAGCGCCTGTTCATTGGCATCCAGCTTTTCCGGGATCTTCAGACCGTGTTCCGGATCCAGGCCTTTGGCGACGGCATTTGCGTACCAAAGCGTTAGCGCGAGATCGTTGAGCCAACGCTGGTCATAGCCGAGCAACACGACCAGCGCGAAATAGCTTTCCCATACCCGCTCCAGCGATGTCTTGTAGGCGGCACTGGCGAAATAGCTTGCGTCCACGCCATAGGCTTCGAGCAATGTCTTTGTCGTCTCGAGCAGCCGGTGGAGCCACGTGCCGTCGTCCGGCGCGATCGGCCGCAGCCGCGCCGCCGCCGCGGCAAAGCCGGCGATCGGGCCGTCCAGCGCCTTTGGCGACGCCACATATTCTCCCTGATAGGGAGGTGCGCCGTCGATGAAGTTCAGCGCCTGTGCTTCCATCGCCGCACGGCCCTGGCCCGCGGCTGTGGCCAGTGCGGTGATAAAGGCGGAAGCCGGAGGCGAGCTCTCCTCATAGCTGAAGAAACCATATTCCAGATCGCTGGCCGGCAGCCGGGGCCACGCGCGGACATAGACATAGGGAAAGAGCTCGCCGCCGACGGGGGTGATATCCGGCATCGGCGTGGGGCCGGGCGGTGGCAATGGCGCGGGTTCGGGAGGTGTGGGCGCCGGAGGCGGTGTCGGCGGCGCGGGTGGATGGGCGCCCGGCGAGTAGAAGAACATGATGCCAGAGAAATGGTGCGTCGGCGCCCGGCCGCGCCAGTTATAGTCAAGTTGCGCGTCGACACCGACTCTCAACGAAGAGCGCGCGCCTTGCACCAGCATCTGCAAAATGCCGGTCATTGCGTAGCCGGAATCGAACTGCATGTTGATCGGGGCTGGCCGGCCAGCTCCCAGGGGCACGGCGTGGGTTTGGACAGGCTCGGCCAGGCAAGTGACCTTCACCGCATGGATCCGGTCAACGTCCGCTTCGAGTTCGAAGTGAAACACGAACAGGTCGTCGAGCGTGTAGGTTTCGGTGTGGATGGACATGCTGCCTTCCTGGCCGTCTCCGGTCGAAGCAGACATCCGCCCAGCCCGTTAAGGCCGGGCGGATGCCGTGCCTTCAGGCCATCTGGACGTTTTCGAGCGTAAAGGTGAACGGCTGCGACAATTTGCCGGGGCCGCCGCCGGTCATCAGGATGTCCGCCGAAGCTACGCCGAGCAGCGAGATTTCGGTGTTCACCTGTTCGACGATTGCCGAGTTCATCACCTGACCCTGGGTGACTTGCGATACAGCGCCGATCCACAGGGTCGGCTGGAACTCGAATGCCGCCATTTGCTGCGGGACGATCGAGGTCTTGGTCGCCAGTAGCTTGCCGTCCTTGAAGATATTGGCGTTGATCGCGCCGCTGGTCAGATTGTTCTGAACCTGAACCTCGGTCGGATAGGTTGCGCTGCCAGCCGTGATGAGGACGTCGCCCGACCCGTTGCGGACCATCTGAAACGCCTGGCCGGGCTGCGCGTTGAGCTGCGGCGTGTAGTTGCCGTAGGAATCGCTCGCGGACACCTGCATGGTGGTCGGATAGACAAAGGGGTGATTGTCGCCGAGGCCGCAATTTTCGATCACGAGCCAGGCGACTGCGAGCTCGTTATAGCCGGAAGCGACATTCTTCTGGAACAGAACGATGCTCGAATTGTTCGCATCGTTGGATTTGTTGATGAAATTGAGCTGGACATCCATCGCGTGTTCCTCGGTAGCGTAGCAGCATGCCCTGCTGCGGGGTTGCCGGATGCGGCCGGCGCCGGTCAGCAGCGCACCACTTCTTCCAGTGCGAAGCCGATAGGTTTTGCGGCGAGGCCAGGCCCTCCTCCGCGCATCACGATGCGCGCCGCCGCGATTCCGGCGAGCGGAAAAAGCGTCGCGCGCTCCACTAAATGGGAGGGAAGGGGCGTGCCTTCCGCGATCGCCGGTGCTGCAACCACTCCCAGAGTTGGCACCAGTTCCACGTCCGTCCGCTGAGCAGGCGCAAGCCAGTTGCTACGCCACACCATTCGTACGCCTCGGAACAACGCCACCCTAAGCGCACCCAACGGCAGTTTATTGACGAATTCGATCGTCGCCACGCTTCGGCTCGCGCCGGCTGGATGCAACCGGCAAGCGGAGGGACTGTCGACGATCGCCCAGCGCTGCCCCGGTTCGACGCGCGTGCGGGGCGAAAAATTCCCAAGATCATCGCTCAGCGATGCTTCCAGAACCTCTTCGAAGGAAAAAGGATGAGACCAGTCGAAGGGACATTCGCGAATGACTTTCCATGCGATCGGTGCACTCGCTGTTGCCGGTACTGTCGCGCCAAACTGGAACAACGCTATACAGAGCGCCCGGCTCGCGTGCGTGCGGCTGACGAATGTTAATTCGATCGGCATGTGAACGGTCGCAACATGACATATCTTCCCCCAAGACAAAGCAAGCAAGGCTATGTCCTTCGCGCCCGCATGGCGGACGCACGATCAATATTTGATACTAGGGACCAGAACCGGGATTGGGGATGATGTCGGCCCATCAACAGGGCCAATGAAATGTCCCCCGTTCCAAGCACTTGATTAATGCTGTGCCACGACGCGAGCAATTGCCGATATGTTTAATTTTTCATTTTCGGCAGAGGGCGGCGACTGGTGGAGGGGACTGTTCGGTGCGTGCGCAGTGCGTGCGTTGAACGCGGCCGTTGGTTAGGAGGCGCCGCGCCGATGCGCGGCGGCGTTGGTACGCCGCCATCCAGAACGGGCGGGAGAAGCGCTTCGACGCCAACGATCCGTCGCAGCATCGGCGTGGCCACCGGCCGGGGGGGGGGAATTGATGCTTTGCGTAGCCCCTGGTTTTCTAGGCTATTGAAAAAAAGATCAAACCCGTCCCGGCAAAATGGCCATTGCGAAGGGGCGTCCACATATGAATCACAGGCGCACCACAAACTATTTCGAGTTTCGCACAACTGGGGGGGTGCCCATGTGTCCCGGCGTCCCCATATAGGGCTCATCGCGCCGTCCTTCCCGAGCCTGGCCGCGACCGAGAGCGATCGATGCTCCCGCTCTGACGCGGAACGCTCTCATGCCTTCGATTTCCGACATGCGGCTCATAAGACCCTTCAAACTAGCGTGCCCTAAGTCCTGCGCCAAGCAGAGGGCCGCGCGTGGCCGATACCGCAGCGCCGGCCGCCTGGGCTGAGCTCGTCCGCTTCTATCGCGCTTCCCGAACGGACCATCATCTGCACGCGGGGCCCATCCGACCCCAAAACCAAGGAGAGTACGACATGGCCAAAGGACAGCAGCGCGGCAACCGCGAGGCACGCAAGCCGAAAAAACCGGAGCCGCCGAAGCAGAATGCTTCCAATCCCTCGCTCAAGGGAACGCCGCAGGCGCAATTGCCCAAAAAGGGCTGATCTTCTTCGCGAGTCGAAAGGCTCGGTCCGTGCAGCCGCCTTCGATCCTCTGCTGCCTTGAACGCAGATCCGATGCGCTGGCCTGCGCTTTCGCGCCCCTTTCTCCCGCGCTTCGCGACAAAAAGGAATGCCGATGTCCGCTCCGACGACGAACGAACCGACTGCCACGCGCGCGCCGGCACGCAAGCAGTTCCGCAGCACGTTCGGGATGCCGCGCCCCTCACCGGACAGTCTCGAGCGGCAGAGCCGTGTCGCGCTGCTCGCCTGGAACCTGCTCGGTGGCGATGCCGCGATCGCCTTTCTCAACAGCCATGACGAGGCGCTGGGCGGGCGGCCGCTAGACCTTGCCGTCGCCAGCCCGGTCGGCTGCGAGGCGGTGGAGCAGGCGATCACCGCCCGCGTCGAGCGCCGTTGAATCGCTGCCGTGCTGCTGACCATCCGTCACCGCACCAGCTACCGCTATGCGCGGCCGGTCTGGCTGCAGCCCCACCGGATGATGCTGTGCCCGCGCGGCCAGCATGACCTCCGGCTGCTCACGACCGAGCTCCGCTGCGTGCCGCCGGCCGCGATCGACTGGACGCAGGATGTGTTCGGCAACCTGATCGCGACGGCGAGCTTCGCGGAGGCGACCCAGACGCTGACGATCGACAGCCGGATGGTGGTGGATCATTCCGCCGCGGCATGGCCGGTTTTCACCATCGCGCCATCCGCGCATCAATTTCCCTTCGCCTATTCCGATGCGGACATCGCCGATCTTGGCGGGATGCGGGTGCCACACTATCCGCAGGCGGCGGGCCGGGTAGGCGCATGGGTGGCGAAGTTCCGCGGCACCGCGCCGACCGATACGCTGACGCTGCTCAAGACGATCAACACCGCCATCGCGACCAGCCTCGCCTATCGGGTGCGGGAGGAAGAGGGCACCCAGTCGCCGGACGAGACGCTCGACCGAGGCAGCGGATCGTGCCGCGACTTCGCGACGCTGTTCATCGAGGCGGTGCGCCACCTCGGCTTTGGCGCGCATGCGGTGTCTGGCTATCTCCAGCCCGACCTGCCGGGTGACCAGCACGGCACCACCCATGCCTGGGCCGAAGTATATTTGCCCTGTGCCGGCTGGATCCCTTTCGATCCCACCCATGGCCGCATGGGCGGGGCAGGCCTGATCCCGGTGGCGGTCGCAGGCAATATCGCGCAGATTCACCCTGTGCGGGGCAGTTATCTCGGCGCGCCCGAGGACTTTCTCGACATGCAGGTCGACGTGACGGTCGAGACGAGCAGCACGCCCTCCGGTGCCTTCGACGCTTTCGCCCTCTGAGATGCCCGACCCGAACGGACGCGCCGCCGAACTCGATCGCGCCTATCGGACGTTGTGCCGGGGCGCGCGCTTCGTCGCCGGCCCCATGGGGCAAGCCGCGACGCGGCCGGAGAGCGTCGTGCCGATCAGTCATCAGCACCGGTCGAAATGGATCGGCAACGGCCTGCGCGAACTGGATCGGTTCCTCCACCATCTGCTCGACGCGTTCGCGCACGCCCATGGCCTTGGTACTGCGCCCGCCCAGCGGAACGGCGCCAACAAGTTGCGCGCGCTGCACGCGGCGCTGGGGCGAGGCGGCGACGATTACGCGCGTCTGCTGGCGCTAGGCAGCACGCGCGCCTGCCTGTTCCACTGTGACGGTATCCTGCGCAGCCGCGCGATGGCGGCGGCGTGCTGGATCGGCCTAGGCAGGGCTGGCACGCCACCGGTGCCCGATCCGGGCATGATGCTCGTCGTTGTACCGATGGACCTGCAGGGTGTCGGCCAATTCTACCACAGGCTTGCCGACGATCTCGTGCGGCCGCTCTAGTAAATACGCGGTGGAGTCCCCATCTTGATAGCATCGCGGTTCGCCCTGCCTGAGCAAGGCCGCGGCTGAGAGAGAATCCTGCTCCCGCTCTTCGAAGGAGCAGTCCCATGTCTTCTTTCTCCCTCGTTCCGCGGTCCCCGAACGTCGTTCCGTTTGTCGATGGCAGTGTGCGCCGCCGGCCGGTCCTGTCGATCTTCGCCCCCCGGCACGATCCCGCAGGGCCACCCAGTCCAAAGTCCGCGTGAATGTCGCGCGTCGTCAACATCGACGCGGCCGTGCAACAGGTACTCGCGACCTGCGCGCAGCAGCAGGCGCGGATTAGCGCCATCGAGCCGATATCACCGAGCGGCACGCACGTCGTCTTTGCCCGCGTAGAGGATGCCGAGCGCATGCGCCGTCTCTACCGCGATCGTCTCCTCGATGGCGCCGTCACGCGGACCAGCGGCGGCCGAAGGCGCGTCTGACTTTCCTCCGAAGCCTGCCTCCAAAAGGAATTCTTGCATGTCCCCATCCGCCGATCCGGCGCCCGACGCAGCAACCGTGGAAGAGCATCGGCTGATGGCCGGCTATGGAATCGCGCGCGTTCCCGCTGACGTCTTCCATTGGGGTGGCTATCGCTACTCCAGCTTCAAGGATGCGCTGGCCGCCGCCCGTCGCGCAGAACGCGCCGCCGCTTCCAATCCCACGTCCGAGGACTCCATCTGATGCAGCCTACCGCCATCACCTGCCGCGCGCAGGAAGCGCGTCAGCGCCAGCTGGCCGCGAACGCATCGCTGCCCAATGTGCGAGACATCGCTTTCGTCGCGGCTGCGGCCTGGGAAAAGGAAGCCCTGGCCGCAGAGAAGCGCGAGGCCCGCGACCGCGAGACCCGTCGCCGCCGAGGCGAGGCAAACCTCGGCCGGGCCACCTCGCCGTTCGATGACCGCAGTTTGAGTGAAAACCCGGACCGCGGCTTTGCAAATCGGGCATCGGCGCCGGTTGCGCTTGCGGTCGTGGCTTTCCGCAACGGTGCTGGCTCGGACGATTGACTTCGGATCGTGGTTTGGGCGCATGACGTGGCTTACCCGGCGATGCGGGCAGCAGGGGCTCGGCCTGTGTCCGGATCCCGCCCCTGCGGGCGATCGAGCGACCGCATGATCGGCGTCACCGTCAGCCCGTGCAGCAGGATCGTAGCCGCAACGACGATGTCGACCCAGCCGCCAGCAGGCCGCTGACGAGCGCGCCACCGAACAGGATCCGCAGCGCCATCATCAAGAGCGGTTCAAGCTGCTCCATGATAGTATGCATCTTGTGGTGGAAGGCAGGGGCAGCGCTTGATTCCCTCACCGGTCCGCATGCTTGTCGAGAATCATGTGAGGGTTTGTCCGATATAAGCTTGTCCACGGAAATAGCCGTAGCGCGTCCACGTTGCCGCAAGATCATGGATGCGCATCACGAGCGGCGACTGAATCGATCACCAACGACATCGAAAAGCACGCGCCCGGCGCATTTACCGCGAACATACTGCAATCATGATTACGCCAGCCGACTAGGTTGGCGTAATCTATGGCGTAATATCAATGTGATAAATTGGAGGGTGAAGGGAATCCAACGGGTTGGAATGCGCCTTTCAAAATAAGTACTTGCCGCACCGCAGCAAAAGTTGAGCCCCAAGGGTCTGGCCCCACTCCCCTTTTTGTAAATCGGGTTCGAAGCACAAACGCGAGCCGGCTGGCAACTATGACTATCTTATGCGTACAGAGAATCAACCACTACAACGGCGCCGCCGACGTAGTCTGCCGGGCGAGGCTAGGCCGGGGACCAGCCGGCGTAAGAAGCGCGTAGGGTGGACTGCTATTGAGAAAGGCATTGCGTGGCGCCGCGTGACATCGAAGCGATTTTCAAGGGCATTTGGCAAAGATGCCTGAAGGAGCCCTCGCTCAGCGCGTTGACCGACGTGCAAATCGTTCGTTGGGCCGTCGAGAAGGGTGTCGTCGATCCGGTAGCCAGCGCGTGCAATGTCGGTCCATTTAGTAGCACGCCGGGGATCGTGCTGACTGCTGGCGCGAGAAAGGCCTTCTTCCCGACCATAGAGCAGTCGGGCGACGAAGCTTGGGCTTTGCGTCGCGCCAGAGCAGATGAGGATGCCGCGCTCTGGAACAAGGTGGAATGGTTTCTGCCCTTATGGCTGCCATTGGACGACATCCGGAAACTGCTGGCCGCCGTTCGATTTTCCTCACCGGAACAGGCGATTACGCTGTTCGACTATCATACCTCGACGCTCTATACGCTTGCGTTCCAGGCGATGTGCATCGAGCAGATCTTGCCGCAGGCGCGGAGCCTTCGTGACATTGTCCCCTTGGCACGCGAAGCTTATCTCGCCGTCTATAGCGGTTACCGGGCGTCGAGCATTGCGGCGCTTTTCCCGGCGATCGAAGGGAGCTTGACGAGAATCGCCACCGATCTCCCAGAGTCAGCCAAGGCGCCCGAGAAGATCGATCACGCTATCGGTCGCGCGATCAAGACCGCAGCAGATATACATTTTGAAGGTATGTGGGTTCCGGAGGCCTATAAGACCACTGAATACCTACTTGGGCAAGATGAGCGTGTATTCGTGTTTGAGACATTTCGTCGCTGGCTCAAAAACCATTTCTTCTGCAACACCGCTGATTATCGAGGTTTGACAGGCCTAAACCGACACATGTTTGCGCATGGCACGTTGTCGTCTTGGCAAAAAATGAACAATTTCAGCCGCCTTGTCGTGGCATTGGCTACGATGGCCGTGATCGAGTCTTGGTACGATGCCAGCGGTCGGATTTCGTTCATATTTCCAGAGATGAACGACGACAGCAAGTTTCTGTGGCAGCAGGCACTTCTGCGCGGCAATACGCAAATGACAATGAAACTGGTGGAGCAGGACCTCTATCAGAAAAACGGTCGTCTCGTCCCGGAGCTACCGACTGACAATGGCGTGACCTTACGAAAAGCGGTTCTGACCGAAGATTGCATGCGTGATCTCGTCCGGCCTTTGCGAGCTGCAGGCTGGAGCGTCTCTGTGGAGGAACCCGATGACGATGGTTTGTTCATGACAGTAACCGCTTCACACGAAGGGAAACAGATCAAGGTGGCGCTGCTCTTCAGTTGCGGGTCGAGCAACCTGCTCTACCGTCGGCTCGCCGGCGATTGCGATGTCATCCTCTACCGTGGCGCGCCATACAGTCAGGACGATTATGCCAGTGGCATTACGGTTCATGTCGGGCCGGTTCTCGGGTGGCAGCCGCCACAGGCGTCATAACAGTTATGGTCTGCTAAGCAAGAGATCCAAGTGTCGACAGGGCTATTTCGCACGTTTCGCCCGCTAATGTCGTGGATGGCCTCGGTCAGCTTCCGCATTCGGCCAGATAGGCGCCAAACGACCAGATCGAGACGTTCGGCCTCGACACTGTGATGGTCCGCTTATGCCGAAACTTGCCGTGCGCTTGCACCTGATCATTTAGGCCGCGATCGCTGATATAGCGGCCATTTGCGGCCTACTAATTGATCGTAAAATAGTGCCTTTCGTTCACGCCCGCTTACCGCACGCGAGTGACATCAACCATTTGGCCTGATCGCTCCTGCACTTAGAGGTTGACGTCCTCACATATGATTGTAATGTGTCATGTAGACGCGACACAGGACGATCTGCCATGAAATACACTTCCGTTGGCGCTTACGTTAAAGCCGAAGTCATACCGGTAGGGATGGCAGTCGCTGAGGCCGCACGCCGATTAGGGATAGCCCGGCAAACTTTGCATACGTTTCTGACGGGTAAGGCAAAGCTCTCGGCAGATATGGCAGCGCGGTTGGAGCGGTGCTTTGAAACGACGTCGGCAGAGCTTCTTGCCTTGCAAGCGCAGATAGATGGCTCGACTGAGGTGGCGCGGCAAGCAGCCAAGAACTCGGCCGGGTACCTGACCATTGGCGCAACAGATATTGAAGATTGGGCCCTTGCTAAACGTGTTTCATCCCGAGCCGTGCTGCCCCTTCTGATTCGCCGGTTAGCCTTTGCCACCACCCCCGATTTAACAGGGCTGGATTTCCACGGCGAAGAAGAAGCCGAACGGCATGGCTGGGACGGCGAAACCACTAGCTCCCTAGGCTCAGAAAAGGTGCCAGTTGGCACGTCCTGCTGGGAACTGAGTAATTCGGCAAACCTGCCGGGAAAGCCCAACGACGATATTCGCACCCGAGAAGCTGCGCTCAGTCCGCAAAAGCGTAAGGATATTACCTTTGTCTATGTGACTCCGCGCCGATGGCGCGGAAAGGAAACATGGGCGGAAACTCAGCGTGCCTCACGGAAATGGCGTGATGTGCGGGCGTATGACGCCGACGACCTTTCTCAGTGGCTCGAATTGTCCGTGGCAACGCAGATTTGGTTTGCGGAGCAAATTGGTAGACCCACTGATGGCGTAAGATCGCTTGATCGCTGTTGGGTAGAGTGGGCGAGCGCAACGAAACCTGAACTGTCACCACGCCTATTTGAAGGCTCAATCAAAGCGAACGCATCAACCATAGATCGCTGGCTTGCAGATACAGGCGGACGACCGCTTGTGGTGACGGCGGACTCAATAGCTGAGGGCTTGGCTTGGCTGGCATGCGCCCTGGGGGGGCATGTAAGGGAAAGTGCCGTCGTTGCTTCGACCCCTGATGCGCTTCGCCGCACCGCTGCTGCGACCATAGGAAGCGTAATAGTTATCGACAACGAAGAAGTTGAAAAAGGTGCGGGTCCTTATCTGGCCTCGCATCACATCGCTGCGGTTCGCACCAAGAAAAGCATCGAGAAGGATGCAGACATAGAGCTAGATCAGGCTGACTATGACTCTTTCAGGTTTGCCCTTGAGGATATGGGGTATGCCCATGAAGAGGTGTCCGCGCTGAGTGCACAGACCGCCCAATCTCCGACAATCTTGCGTCGTCATCTCGCCACGCTTCCCGCATTGAAAAATCCCGATTGGTCCAAGGAGGGAAGCGCTCTCACACGCAAGCTCATCCCGATCTTGCTCGCGGGGGCCTGGAACAAATCGAATGAATGGGACCGGGCGATTATATCCGACTTGGCCCAAGGCACGCCCTACGACCAGATCGAACGGGACATGCTCGATCTCTTAGCGTTGCCCGATGCGCCTGTCTGGGCGATTGGCAACTACAGAGGCATCGTATGCCGGCGAGATGCTCTCTTCGCGGTGCATTCCAGCCTGCTCGACACCGATATTGAGGCATTTCTTAAGGAGGCTGAGTTAATCCTGTCGGAGGATGATCCGGCCCTCGATCTCGAACCTGAAAAGCGATGGTCGGCGGGCATCTACGGAAAGAAGCGCGAGATTTCGGGTTCGCTACGCCAAGCGATCGGCGACATGCTCGTGTTGCTTGCAGTATATGGCGACGAGCTAATTAAGGGCAGACTGGACAAGATCGCCCCGCGCATTGATCGGCTTGTGCAACGGTTGCTCATGGATAAGCCATACCGCAATCTGGTTGCGCTTTCCTCGGATATGCAATCGCTAGCCGAGGCATCTCCAAGCAGTTTCTTGACCGCAATCGAAGCCGATCTTGCCAAGGCGGATTCCCAAACGCTTTTGATGCTTCGACCTGTTTCACCGGGTGGCTTTGACAGCCCGGACCGCACTGGCCTGCTGTGGGCGCTAGAACTTCTGGCTTGGGACCCCGCCCATTATTTACGGGTTGTGCGCGTTCTGACGGCGTTGAGCGAAGTGCCGATCAACGACAACTACATGAACAAGCCAGAAAATTCACTAGAATCCCTCGTGAGTTGCTGGCACCCAGAAACGTGCGTGGAGATTGATGGACGCATCGCGGCGTTGAAGGTGATTGTCGCTCAAAGCCCGGAGGTGGGCTGGCGCATTTGCCTGACTCAGGTTGCCGAGCATCATCGTATGGCAACGCCTAATTCGCGCCCAACCTATCGTCCGATCATGCGATCAGGCCCCCGCCGCATGACCAACGTCGAAATGTATAAGATGTGTGATGCTGCGCTTGACCTCATGCTTTCGTGGACCGCACCAGGCCCGGAAAAACTAGGAGAATTGTTGAAGATCGCTGATCAGCTGAATGACACGGATCAGCAGCGGCTAACTGTCAAGATAGAGGAGTGGTTGGCGACAGAACCCGGCGACGATGCCAAATCTAAGCTTGGGGAGACGCTTCGACTGCTGGGCTACTCTGCCGGCAAAAAGCCTCCCAAAAAGGCCGCCAAAATCTCAAAATATTTGTGCGACCTTGCCACTCGGCTTCAGCCCGATGATCCTGTGCAAAAGCACCGTTGGCTATTCGCGGAAAGTTGGATTCATGAATCCCGCGTCGAGCTTGAGGATGAAAAGTTTGACTATGAAAAGCGCGAAAAGCGCATCGCTGATATGCGCGATGCTGCGATGGCCGAAGTTTTCGCCGCCAGAGGTATGGAGGGCATTCTGGACCTTCTGGGCAACGGTAACGCCAGCTATGCAGTCGGCTGGCACCTGTCGAAAGCCATATCTGCCGAGCAGACCATCGACTTGATTCGTGCGTTGATCTCGAACGACGATACGGAAATGCGTGCCAAGCGAATGGCCTGTGCAAACGGCTTGTTGAACAGAGATGGGGAAGCTGGAGCACTCGAATATGCGTCGCAAGTGATGGCAACTAAAGGCGCTATGTCGTGCCTCAATGACGATGCAGCAATTCGCCTGTTCCAAATTTGCCCCGTCAATGGTGCGACGTGGCGAATGCTTGAAACGCAAAGACCCGATCTAGTTGGACGGTATTGGCGGGAATTGATCCCGAACGCTTGGCGACTTGAAGCTGATGAGATGCAGGAGATGGTCGACAAGCTGCTAAGGGCAAATCGGCCTCGTGCGGCCTTTTGCAGCATCCGCTTCGAGGTTGAAAAGTTGGGCGGACCGACCTTGGCAAAGCTGATGCGATCGCTGGTCGCTGGTGGCGATGAGGAAGAAGGAACTTACCAACTTGATGGATACCGCCTCTCCGACGCGATGAAGCATCTGAACGCATCCCGCGAGCTATCAATGGATGAAATGGCTTCGCTTGAGGTGGCGTTGGTTGATGCCCTGACTCACAACGAATATGGCATCCCCAACCTAGAGAAAAAGATTTCGAGCGAGCCTGCCTCATTCGTCCAGCTAATTGCCCTGATGTATAAGCGGAGGGATGACGGAACCGATCCTGAACGATTTCAGATACCCGACGACGCCAACAAGGAAGCAATCTTCCACAACGTATATCGTGTCCTAGATTATATTCGTAGAACACCGGGATCGAACGATGCGGGAGAAATAGACGTCGCAGCCTTGATACATTGGATCAAGGAAGTTCGGGCGCAATTGGCCGATCTGTCTCGCGGCGAAATCGGGGATCAATGCATCGGCCAGCTTTTAGGCAGGTGCCAACCCGGCAAGGATGGCATTTGGCCCCATGAAGCGGTTCGACTCGCCTTGGAAAGCGTAGGCACAGAACAAATCGCACGCGGGATGGAGTTGGGCGTCTATAATTCTCGCGGGGTCGTTTACCGAGGGCATGGCGGCGATCAGGAGCGGGCTTTGGAAAGCAAATATAGAGCTTGGGCCGATGCTCTTGCGCCAAAGCACCCGTTTACCTCGCGGATGCTCAATAATATCGCTGACGGATACCGGCGCGATGCTGAGTGGCATGATACAGATGAAAACGTTCGTCGACGAATTGGCAGGCCATGAAGGCGGGCGAGCGCGTTCAAGATATATCAACGTCCGTTCTTTGCATTTCACCACCAGAAGTGGACGGTCAGGATCGTCCAACAATCAAGACATGGTAGAACGGACATCAGCGGCTACACGAATGGCGGTTAGTTGCGTGACCGGACGATCCTAGTCGCGGCGCCGACCGGCAGGTAAGTCCCATAGCCGGTCAATTCTTCTCAGGTGCGTGGTCATTTTCGACGAAAGGCCTGTTAGAAAGGGCCTGTTCCGCCCCCAACGTCCGCGCCGCCATCCACTGCGGTACATGCCAGCTTTCGGGAAGGGACCGCGCAACCACTCCTGGGAGGAAAGACCAAAGCAGAATCCCGGAGAGGAATGCACCGAGCATCATCCATAGCTCGCGCCTGCGCTGGTGATCGGTCGACCTCGCCCGAACGACGATCCCGTCGATGCGCCCGATCACCTTATGCAGGTCGGCGCGCGCCTCATCCATCTGGCGCTTGTCGTCTGCTCTCGCATCTGCCGCCGCCTTCGCCAGCTGTTGGACCATCATGGCTGGGGTTAGCTTGACGGCCGGCGCCTGCTCGACGCGGGCGATGTCTTCGGTCATCGCGGCAAGCTGTCGGTTGATAGCACCCAGCGTCGGGCTGTAATCCGGTATCTTCTCGCGCGCGGCGGTCAGCCCCTGGATGGCTGTGTGAAGGAGGGATATCTCCTGCCGCAGGCTTTCGAAGGCCTGGGTGGGATCGTCGGCAATGCCGTAGTGGCGGGGAATGTCGGTCATGGGCGCGAGCCTACATCCCGATGTTGAGGCCGCGCGAGCGGCCGAGCCATTCCTGGAGGTCGTGAGACATCGACGCGCCTCCCTGAGACTTCAAACCCAGTTCCAGCGCACGGTTGCGCAGCAGCGACTCGAGCTGGGGATCGCGGTGGAGCGCTTTGGCGATCGTGGTCATGGCATCCCTGGTGGATCGCGCGGCATCGTAATCGCCGCTCCGCTCCATAGTTTTCAGCTGCCGCGCCTTGCTCTGCCAATCCGCGACGAAGCGATCTGCGCGGTTGGCGGCATCGATGCGGATTTCGCCCTCGGCGATCATCGCCTGGATGGCGCGGCTGGTGCGGCCATTCGCGGCCTCGCTGATAAGGGCAGGGTCCCTGTTCATCGCGACGCGCATGTCTTCGCTGCCGCCGGGGCGAAGCGCATCGATCTCCTTTCGGGCACTACCAAAGGCCTCTCGCTGGTGGGGCAGAGGCTCGAAACCCTGCTGCTTCATGCCAACGATGTCCTGCGCCGCGCGGCCAAATCGCTGCACAGCCTGTTCGAGCGGACTGGGCTGGGTTGGCATGCGGATCGGCGCGCTGCTGAGCTTCAGCCCGTCGAACATGCCGCGACGGGGCAGCGTCGGCGCTGGCGATAGCGCCAGCTGCACGTCGGCCGCGCGGGTGTAATCCGACGCCATGTCCTTGCCGCGCTCGCGTGCCAGCGTGCGGGCCAGCCGCCCGGCATCGGCGAAATCATCCTGGCCATAATGCAGATCGACGCGCTCCCGATGGCGCGACAGCGCGACATAGGCAGCGTGCCGGTCCAGCCCCGGCGTTGCCAGCACATGGACGCGGTCGACGGTCATGCCCTGTGCCTTGTGGATGGTGGCGGCATAGCCGTGATCGACATGGGCGTAGTTCTTGAGGTCGAACGCAACACTTCTCCCGTCATCGGTGCGCACGCGCATCGCGATTCCGCTGACCTGTTCGATCGTGCCCAGCGTGCCGTTCTTCACCTCCAGGCTGCGCTCGTTCTTTAGGAACATGACGCGGTCGCCCGCCGCAAACGACCGGCGTCCCCGTTCGACGACAAGATCGACGTCGTCGCCCAGCATCTGCGCTGCCCGCATCCGGTCGCGCGCCGCAGTGTTCAGTTCGCGCACTTCATCATTGGTATGGGTGAGGATAATGCGGCTCGTCAGTCGTGTTGCTTGACGATCCTTGTCCCAGCGGTCGATCAGCGCCTCGCGCGCAGCTTCGCGCGTTTCGGCGGCATGGACATGCCCAGCCTCCGTATAGGCGGCCAGCGCTTCGCCGGTGCGGCCGGTGGCGAGCTGGCGTGTCGCGTCGCGTTGCCAGTCTTCGGACTGGCGGCGGATGGTGGTGATTTCCACCGCGCCGTGTCGCTCGGCAATCGAGCGGAACGCCGCACCGGCTTCGATCGCCTGGAGCTGCTGCGGGTCGCCCACAAGCACCACCTTCGCGCCGCGCTTCTCTGCTTCCCGAATGACGCGCTCCATCTGCCGCGTGCCGATCATCCCGGCCTCGTCGATGACGAGAACGGATTTGTCGGTCATCAACTCGCGGCCTTGGCCCCATTGATGCTCCAGGCTGGCGATCGTGCGCGACGCAATGCCCGAACCGCTTTCCAGATTCTCGGCGGCGATGCCCGACAGCGCCGCGCCGTGGACGGTATAGCCCGCCGCTTCCCAGGTCTCGCGCGCGACGCCAAGCATCGCACTCTTGCCGGTCCCGGCATAGCCGATGACGCTGCTGATGCCGCGCGCGGAGGTCACGTGCTCCAGCGCGCCACGCTGCTCGGGCGAAAGCCGTAGGCCGCGCTGTTCGGCGACGCCGAGCGCGCTTTCCAGATGCCGATCGGCAACCGCGTGATGCCGGCGCGCGTCGAGCGTTGCGGTGGCACGTTCGAGCCGCTGCTCGGTCTCCAGCATCGTGCGCGACGTGAACCGATCGTCGCCGCGCCCGTCCTTGCCCAGCTTCACCAGCTCGGGCGACGCACGCACCGCTGCCATCACCTGGTCGAACTGGTCCTTCCCCTCGCTATGCCGGTGCACGAACATGGCGAGGTCACGGGTGGTGAAGGTCGCTTGGCTGTGGGTGATCGCGTCGAGCGCGATGCTGGGATTGGCGAGGATCTTGTCGCCATTGGCGCGGGCGATGGCGCGATGTTCTTCGAGCCGTTCGCTGTCACGGCCTTGCGCCACCATGCGCGACGCGGCGGGGCCGATCTTGTGCTGAGGCTCCAGATCGATGCCCTGCGCTTCCAGGCTGCGGTGATCGACCCGCGCATCGATATCGAGTTCGGCGAGGCGCTGATTGACGTGCTCTGCCCAGGCCTCACGCCAGTGGGTCAGCAACTCGGTGCGATTCCAGTCGCGGACCTTCGCGCCGAACCCATCTTCGCTGATCCCGCGAAGCCCGAGCATCACATGCGCATGGGGCTTCGCCAGTCCATCGGCGCCGATATCCCAATGGACATTGAGATCGGCGACCATGCCGCGATCGACAAATTCGCCCTGGACGAACGACCGCGCCAGTTCGATGCCGTCAGCCTGCTGCATCTCGCGTGGGATCGCGAACTCAATTTCGCGGGCAAGCTGCGCGTCCTTGCGTAGCTCGGCGGCTTCGACATCATTCCACAGCCGCTCGCGGTCGCGCCATGCTTCCGGCGCGTTCTCGGGCAGCAGCACGTCGCTGTGCACGACGCCGGCCTTGTTGGAAAAGTCATGGCTGCGGCCGAGCCGCTGATCGTGCAGCCGCGACGCCGAGCGATAGGCGGCAGCCGCCACCGCGCTCGACCCGGTGGCGCGGGAAATGACTTTGGCCGAGAAGTGGTAGATCGCCATGGCGACGCACCAGATACGCCTAAAAGCGCACGTCGGCACGACGTATAAGCGCGCCCTCGAACGATTTCATCGCTCTCGGGACCACGAAATCTCACCAAGTTTCAGGCTATTGGCTCGGATTAGCTGTGACGATATCTGGAATGTCCGACCGACACAAGGGAAGGACCGGACGATGCGAAAGCCCAGAGACTATGATGCGGACCTGAAAGCGCTCGCCGACAAGGCGCGCCAACTGAAAACGCGCAAACAGAACCAGCTCGGCGAACTGGTGATGGCGACCGGCGCCGATGCGCTCAGCGTAGAGGAACTGGCTGGCGCGTTGCTGCATGCGGCCGGCATCGACGCTGCGACGCGGGAGGCGTGGCGCAAACGGGGCGCAGCTTTCTTTCAGCGCGAACGGCAGGGCGCTGGCCGCCGCACTCGTCGCGAGCCGGGCGGCACTGCTGCGGGTGAGCGAGGCGCGGAACCGGCTCCAGGCGAAGCAGGCGCGGCATGATCGCCGCGACTGGCAGGTGAAACGGCGCGAGCGTACCCGGCAGCTGATCGAACTGGGCGGGCTCATCGCTAAAGCTGGCCTGGTCGAGCTGACCGAGGACGACCGTACCGCGATCCTGGGCCTGTTGCTGGAGGCTGCAGCGAGGCTGCGTGATGGCAATCGCGAACATGTTCTGACGCTGTGGCGGCGGCGTGGCCGACGCGCTTTCGAGCACGGTGTCGGATGACGACGATCTCAGCTGAACTTTGAGCGTGGCGGACATCGCCGGGTGGGAGGGATGTTTGTGATCCGCTGTCGAAGTAGCTCTTCGATCCTGTAGATTGATCAGAAGGCGGCGTTGCCGGGCAGCGGCGCGGAGAGATTCGCTTGGTATGCGGCCCGGCACATTTGCCACTTCACCGGAGGTAATTTCCCTCCAAACGGTCTGTCACTCCTTGCCTCGACACGAATCCCGGTGATTGCAATTTCATAGTCGCCGTCAAAATCGGGGGCGTCGGGAAAGCGGGCAGGAAGGCCGGTTGCGGCGAAATCGATTAAAACGCTGTCAAATGACCCGGCTGCGATCGGTCGCATAAGAAGGCCGCCGGTTTCCTTCGGACGGAACACATGTCTGGCCGATCCGCGTTGATCGGTGCGTTGCAGGATCAGCGTCGTAGCGTCAAAGCGAACAACGGCGTCGACCGGCATTTGTGCGAGACTTCTCACAAGCGTCACGCGGATTACGCATTCCTCCATGCGGCCGTCGACAATCGAAGCCTGCGGAACCACTGTAACGACAGAGACCGTCGGGCGGCAGCGAAGCCAAGAGCCGACCCGCCAGAACGGGCGGGGAAACCAAGGGCGTGGCATCCAGTCTACCAAGCGACGCCAGCCCATCACTATGAGCGCTATGAGCAGTAAGGATGCCGCGCAGGCGACAATCGACCAACTGACAGGTTTGGGCGGCTTTGGCAGGATGTCCGGCAACAGGTGGTCGATCACCCAATATGTGGATGTCACGACGAATGGCAGGGCGAGGTACCGGGACCGCGTCAAACTTGTCATGCCGCCTTTTACCCTGCCTGCCGCGCCGTCGCCTCCAACTGGGCAATGCGCTCCAAACAAATCTCGTTCACCACGCGGCCCAGTTCTTCGACCTGCTCACCTAGCCACGTCAGCTCGTCAGCGCTGATCCGGTAGTGCTTCGAATAGCGCGCCTTCACATAGGCTTCCTTCAGCTTCTCGAACATGCCGCGTTGCTTGCGGTTGTCGCCCGGCCAGACGTAGGCCAGGCGCCGGTCGAGCCTCTCGGCTTGCGTGCGCAGGAACGCCAGATTGTGAACGTGCGGCGTGTAGAACGTCACAACGAGCAAGGCCGTATGATACAATCGTTCTGTTGCTTGATGCAGCTGGAACGCCGCGTTGTTAAATCGCTGCTGCGCGAGGTTGAAACGAAAATTGTCGAAAAACTCGCCGCCGCTCGGGTACCACTCCTCGAAATACTCCTTCGCCATGGTAAGCGCGGCGTGCGGCGATTTCGGCTTGGGCTGGTGCAATTCGCTGTCGTCGCTCTGGTAGAGCGCGATGCCATCGCGGGCGACGTCCATGAAGAAATAGCGGCCATGGGCGAGGCCGTCGTTCACCTCCTGCAGGCTGTGAACGATGAAATTGACCGGGGTCTTGATGCTGCCGGTGATGCCAAATTCGCGCATCAGCCGATCATCGACATTCGCCCAATATTTGATGCGGTCGGTCAGGCGCTTGTCGTTGACGATGATCAGCAGGTCATAGTCGGACTTGTAGCCCTTGGCGGTATGCGGCTCGTCGATCCAGTTGCCGCGCGCATAGCTGCCGTACAGGATGACCTTGAGGATGCGGCCCTTCTTCTTCCACTCGTGGCTGGCGAGCGCGAAAGCGTCGTCGAACTCCTCGAAGACGATCTGCACCACGCGCTCCAGCTCGCGCTGCTTGGCAGGCGGAAGGTGATCGAGATTGCTGCGCATGGCGGAAGCTACCCTGTCGGGCTTGCCGCCCGATGGCAAGCCACCCGGCGGCAAGCGGTTGGTTCGAATGCCGGCGATCACCAGGGCCAGAGACGCCGCCACCACGGTTCCGGCGTGTCAATAATGCGCATGAAGAGGGTGAGGGCGGCAGCAAATTCCGCCTCCACTTCCTCCGCGCTGATCCCGTGGCGATGCCCGAGCGTCGGATAGTCGATCTCCTCGAACCGCATCGCCCAGAAGATCGCGCGCTGCCGCTCGGTCATCCGACGCAGGGCACGAAAGCCCCGGCGCCGGAAGACATGGGGTGGAAGCCGCTCGGTCATGACCGCGCCTCCCCACCGGAAAGGAGGAAGTCCGCCGCCTTGCTCGCCGCACTGGCAGCCCGGAAGATCGCCTTCTCGTCACCGCGCAGCACCGCGAGCCACGACCCGATATAGTCGCTGTGTCGGATGGTGGGCACAACGCCGAGCGACGCGCAGGTGAACGCCGCCGATATTTCCGCGACGAGTTCCTCCTTTGCGTACGATGCCGATCCGAAAGCGCCGGACTGGTCGCGGTCCAAGCGGCTGCGATGGCCCGTGAAATGGCCAAGCTCGTGCAGCGCCGTCCGGTACCAGTTCACCGGATCATGGAAGGCGGCCTGCGGCGGCACCTGCACGACGTCCTGCAATGGCGAATAATAGGCCTCGCTCCCGCCGATCCGGAAATCCGCGCCGCTGGTTGCAATCACCCGATCCGCCTCGGCGATCGCCAGCACGGGATCGGGCAGAACCGGAATGCTGGTCATCGCCTCGGGCAGCCCGTCGCACTGGTCGACGTTGAAGACGGTGAACCGCTTCAGAAACGCAATCGTCCGCGCCTCCCGGGCTTCGCCCTGCGCCTTTTCGGCTTCGTCCTTCGGGGTGAAGCGATCCGCATAGCAGACCACCGTGCCCTTTTCGCCGCGCCGAACGTGCCCGCCCGCCGCCTCGGCCTGCCGGTAGGTCAGCCAGCGCTGGCCAGCATAGCCGCCATCGATCGCCGCCGCCCACAGGATCAGCACGTTGATCCCCGAATAGGCGCGGGCCGAAACCGCGTTCCTCGGCATGGTGCACGGGCACCGCGCTGCATCCCAGGGCTGCACCCATGGCAATCGGCCTTGCTCCAGCTCCGCGATGATCCGGGCGGTTACCTCGCCATAGAGGCTCTGACGCTCGTTGCTCTGCATCTCCTCTGCTCCTTCCTAAAACCGCCATCGACCGGCGCCGGGGTGGCGGGGGGCGGCAGGAGCGGACCGACAGCCCCGCCGGACGCAGGCGGGGCGCACCCGAAGGGCAGGAACGAACGTGGATGACCCGGCAGCAAGGCTGCCGGGTTGCGCCGCGCCGAGGCGGGGCTACAGGGCCGTGACGCCCCCCGCCACCATGACGCCGAAGGCACCACGCCGCCGCGCCACCGGCGCGGCGACCGCCAGAGGCATGGCGCCCATGCCGACCGGGCCGCATCGCGGACCGGCCGCACGTCATGCGATCGTCACGGCGAAGCCGACGAGACGCCGCAAGGCGGCTCGGCTGGAGCGGCACGCGCAAGTAGAGCGCGATCAGGCTGGAACAGCCTGAGACGCCACGTCATCCGCCCGCAAAATAATTTTCCCGCAAATTTGGAACGGCAGCGGACGAATAGGAACATCTAGGGACAAGTCGCCATAAAACGGCCAATTCTCCTACCGTTGACGACGGCGATCGTCGCCCCAACTCTGTCTCCGACAAACACAAAAGGACCCCACAAGACACAGGAGACTGACCCATGGCCCAGCAGCAACCCGACCGTTTCCTTCGCCTAAAGGAGGTGCTCCGCCGCACCAGCCTGTCACGCGCGACGCTCTACCGGAAGATCCAGAAGGGGACCTTCCCCAGGCAGGTGCGCATCGCCACCCGCTGCGCGGGCTGGCGGGAATCCGCCGTCAACGAGTGGATGCACAATCCCATCTTCTACCATGTGGACGATTTCCGCTGACCAGCTGGCCCCATGACTACGATCGTCCCGCGACGCTACCCTCCATGCAGCTTGACTTTCGCTGTGCTGCTCACAATGTAGCAACATATCGTCAAGCGCCATGGAGGGCGTCATGGGCATCACCAGCTTCACCAGTCGCGAGTTCAACCAGGACGCCGCCCGCGCCAAGAAGGCGGCGCTGCACGGCCCTGTTTTTATCACCGATCGCGGGCGCCCCGCGCATGTCCTGCTTTCGATCGAAGAATATCAGCGGCTGATCGGCAAGGGCCCGACGCTATGGGATATGTTTGCGGACAAGGATGACGGCGGCGACTTCGATTTCGACCCGCCCAAGCTGAACATCAGCTTCCGTCCGGCAGAGTTCGGCGAGGATTGATGTTCCTGTTCGATACCAACGTCGTTTCGGCGCTGCGGAAGCCGGAACGCGCCGGCCCGGCGTTCGAGGCCTGGACAAAGATGACCCTCGGCGCACGCCCGTTCGTGTCGGCCGTGACGATCATGGAAATCGAAATCGGCATCCTTCGGTTGCACCGTCGGGATGAAGCGCAGGCCGCTTCGCTGCGTCGCTGGATGGACAAGACCGTGATGCCTGGATTTGCGGATCACATTCTTGATTTCGACGCGGCGGTGGCCTGTCGCTGCGCAGCGCTCCACGTTCCTGATCCCCGCTCAGAGCGCGACGCAATGATCGCCGCCACCGCCCTTGTTCACGGTCTCACCGTCGTTACCCGCAACACCGCCGACTTTGTCGCAACCGACGTTCCCCTGCTCAACCCTTGGGAAAACCTGGTCCAATAAGCGAGGGGGCCACAAACCCATACGTGCCGGGACGCGATCTGGTGAGGAGGAAACGAACGCGCTCAGCCGACCTTCACTTCCGGGAAGGGCAGGATCGTCGCGCCACTGCGCAGGCTGTCGAGTAGATTCGACCACCACTGCGCCATTGCAACGCGCTCCTTCCAATGCGTGCCACGATGATAAGCCGCCCGCACCTTATCGGTATCGCCATGCGCCAGCGCGCGCTCGATGGCGTCGTAGGACCATTTGCCCGACTCGTTCAGTAGGGTGCTCGCCATCGCCCGGAAGCCATGGGCGGTCATTTCATTCGTGGAATAGCCCAAGCGGCGCAGTGCAGCGTTGAGGGTATTGTCCGACATCGGCCGCGTGCGCGATCGCATGGACGGGAAGACATAGCCGTTGGCCCCGGTGATCGACCTGATCTCCAGCAGAATGGCGATCGATTGGGTCGAGAGGGGGACGTGATGCGGCTTGCGCATCTTCATCTTCTCGGCCGGGATGGTCCACACGGCGGCGTCGAAGTCGATCTCATCCCACCGCGCATGGCGCAGTTCGCCCGGGCGCACGAACACGTGTGGCGCCAGTTGCAGTGCCCATTTGGTCATGCCTTGACCTTCATAGGCATCGATCGCCCGGAGCAGCTTGCCGACCTCCTTGGCTTCGGTAACTGCGCCGTAGTGGGTGACGGTCGGCGTCAGCAGCGCGCCACGAAGATCTCGTGTCGGATCGGACTTCAGCCGGGCAGTGGCGACGGCGTAGCGGAACACGGCGCTGGCCAACTGCAAGGTTCGTCGTGCGCTTTCCAGCTTGCCACGCTTCTCGATCTTTCGAATCGCGGTCAGCGCGTCGATGGGCTCGATCTCATGGATCGGCATTGTGCCGATGGAGGTGTCGAGCAGGCTGAGGAGATATTCGCACCGTGCAGCGGTGGAGGGTGCCCAGGCCCGGTCGCCGTCGCGCCGCCGCTTCGAGCAATATTCATGAGCGATTCGAGTAAACGTGTTTTCCGCCAAGGCTTCGGCCCGAACTTTCTCGCGCTGCTTCTCCAGAACGGGGTCCTTCCCCTCGGAAAGGACATCGCGGGCATCGTCACGCAGTTTACGCGCGTCGCGCAGGCTGACCTCCGGGTAGGAGCCGAAGCTGAGCTTCTTCTCCAGGCCACGGTGTTTGAACTTCATCCGCCAGAGGCGGGAGCCGGACGGCGACACGATGAGGTAGAGGCCCAGCTCGTCATAAAGCTTGTAGGCCTTTTCGCGGGTCTTGGCCTTGCGGATTGCCATATCACTCAAAGGCATGGTTCGGGCCTTCCGTCCCGAGGCCCCACCACTTTGGGGCCTCGTGCAAATAAGTGGGGCCCGCGATTTTTGAGAAGGCCCCACCCGCATTTGCGATTTAATGCGATGGGACGAGCGGTCACGAGCCGGATGACCCGAAAAATACCGCAAATTTCTGCGGTTTACAAAGCTCTGTGGGATGTTGTGAGATCGAGAATTGGAGCGGGTGAAGGGAATCGAACCCTCGTCGTAAGCTTGGGAAGCTTCTGCTCTACCATTGAGCTACACCCGCATCCCGGGCCGGGCGGCGGCGCTGGTGGCCGGGCCGATCGACCATCGACGCCGGGGTCACTGGCATAAGTGGGGCAGGCTGGTCAATGATTTGCTGTGCCTCGAGGCATCAGCGGTGAAGCGCGGCATCGCCCCAGGCGATCGGGTCGGGGAAGCGGGGGGCACCCGGCGTGGTGGCAATCAGTTCGACGATCGTGGCCCCGCGTATATCGGCGTCGATCATCACCGGCGCCTCGCCAAACCGTAGCGGCCGGGTGCGTGCGCGCAGCTTGCCGTCGGCATAGACGGCGAAGACCACCTCCTGCCGACGGTCGCGGGCGCTGTCGTCGACGCCGACCCGCGCCGTGAAGCGGGCGAAACCGGCGCTGCGCACTTCGATCCGCGAATTGGCGAGCGCGCCCACGCCGCTGTCGAAACGCTGTCTGGCCACCGACAGGGTTTCGCCATAGACGGCGCGATCGGGCTGGGTGCCGCCCCAGCCGCCATAGCGGGGGGGCTCACCATTGCCGCGGCTGCCGCGCCAGGGGAGCAGCCCGCGATGGATCAGCGGTTCGGCCTGCGGCACCACTACCCCGTCGACGGCGGGGTTCACGCGCCCGGGCATTTCGGAGAGATACAGACCGTCGGCAAGCTGGCGGGGCCCGCGCGCAGTGAACATCCGCGCCTCGTGCGGGGCCAGAGAAACGGTTTGCTCGCCGGTGAAGCGCAGGGCCTCGCCACTCCACAGGTCGGTCAGCGCCACCGCTGTATCGCTGCGGAACTTCATCTGCTCGGCGGTGAGCGTGGCGTCGATCGGCGCAGCACCGCGGTTGAGGATCGCCACCGCCTTGTCGCCGTTCGCCAGCGTCTTCACGAAGATCGAGATGTCGTCCGAATCAAAGGCGAGTACGGCCTGATTGCCCGCCGGATCCTGATTGAGCGCGATGATGCGCGGATTGCCCCAGATGTCGAGCAGCGCAGGGCCGGCCTTGCGCAGGTCATAGCCGATCATCAGCGGCGCGTTGAGGATTGCCCACAGGCTGAAATGCGCCCGCGCCTCGGTCAGGTGCGCGGCATCGAATGCGCCCGTGCCCACGAACAGCATGTCGGGGTCGTTCCACGAGCCCGGATGGGCATAGAAAGCGCGGCGGGCGGCACTGTCCA
Organism: Sphingomonas sp. DMC8; assembly: GCF_056314185.1. Classification (NCBI taxonomy): domain Bacteria; kingdom Pseudomonadati; phylum Pseudomonadota; class Alphaproteobacteria; order Sphingomonadales; family Sphingomonadaceae; genus Sphingomonas; species Sphingomonas sp. DMC8. The sequence goes on from NZ_JBQUYV010000001.1 coordinate 695,240, forward strand.
TATTGTGGAGCATCCGGCTCCAGCTCGGCGAAATGTCCTCGCTGGTACGCGACATGTTACCGACCTGCGCGGCCCAGCTGCGGACGTCTGCGGCGCCCCATATGCAGAGCGAGAAGACGAAGTCGTTGTCCGGGTTCCAGCGCTCGAGCGCGGTGCCGACCTGCTGGTACAGCGCGCGGACCGCCGCCACATCGGTGCGGCCTAGCGAGTCGACATCCACCAGCGGCGGGAACGCGCGGTACTGGCCGGCCTGCACGCGCTTGTCGGTGGCTGGCAGCCCGCGAATGCCGCAGCCATCGACCTTGATGAGGTCGAAGCCCCATTCGGCGAAATAGAGCCGGATGTCCTGATCGACATGGCCGTACAGCCCCACTTCGCGCTCCGCCACCGTGCCTTCGGGCTGGCCGGGATAGGTGGAGGTGAATACCTGACCGCAACTGTTACGGCCGATGTCCGAATAGATGCCGGCCTTCAGCCCCATGGCGTGCAGCCGATCGGTCAGCGGGCGGAAGCTGGTCGTTCCGTCGGGCATCGCGGCGGAGGGGAAGGCGCTGGTGCGGATCACCATCCGCCCGTCGGGCTGGTGCCGTTTCAGCCACCAGCCATCGTCAATGTCGATGTAGCGATACCCCTTGGCGGCCAGCCCGCTGTCGACGATCACCTTGGCGGAGGCGAGGATCTTCTCCTCGTCGATGTCGCTGGTGAAGGCGTTCCAGCTATTCCACCCCATGGGCGGCAGCGCGGCCGCGCCGCGGCTATAGGCGGTCCAGCGGCCCGTGGGGGCCAGCGGATCGGCGGTCTGGGCGGCGACGGGCTGGGCGAACAGCGCCGCCGCGAACAGGGCGAATGCGCGCTTCATCGGCTGGGGGCAAAGACCAGCGCGTTGCTGAAAAAGGGCAGAACATGGTTCTGGAAACGGTCGGTCACGGCGCTGGTGTGATCCCCGGGATAGATGGTGAAGCTGTTGGCGATGCCATAGCGGTCGAGCAGTTCGTGCAGCTTCTGCGCATCGAAGCGCAAGCTGTCCTTGTCGCCGACATCGATCGCGATCGCGCGGTAGCGGCGCAGATCGCCGATATATTGGTCGACAAAGGCGAGCGGCGCATTGGCCGCCCATTTTGCCAGCACATCCGGCTGCGGCTTGCCGTCCTTCACCGGCAGGTCCAGATAGAGCGGCGGCGCCTTGGGGTCGGGCGACCAGGCCGCTGCCGTCGCGAGCGTACCGCGCAGCATCCAGGGCAGCGCCATTGCCGCCTCCCGGGTCTTCACGGCCTCAAGCTGGGCCATCGCCTCGGGGGTCATCATGCCGGTGTCGCGCGGCGACAGGCAGCACGGGCTCATCATATAGACGGCGCCGAAGACATTGGCATGCTTCATGCCGATCCGCGTGGCGCCGTATCCGCCCATCGAATGCCCGACCAGGCCGCGGCTCTCGCGTGTCGCCAGCGTGCGGTAATGGCTGTCGATATAGGCGACCAGATCATGGGCAATGAAGCGCTCGAAATCGCCCGTCGTCACCGAACTGGAATACATCGACCCGTTGTGCAGCGTCTTGCTGTCGGGCAGCACCAGGATCATCGGCTTTGCGCCGAGCGCAAAACCGCCCTCGACCACCTGCGGCACATGGATTTCCTTGCTCCATTGCTCGGCACCGATCGAATAGCCGTGGAGCGCATAGACGACCGGATAGCGCTTGCGCGGGTTGGCCGCATAATCGGGCGGCAGCACGACGATCACGTCGCGGTCTGCGCTTTCGCCTTCCAGATTGCCTTCGATCGCCGGGGAATGGACCTTGATCCGCTCGATCGTGACGGGGCGGGCGCCCGGTACCGGCGGCGGTGCGGGCGTCTGCACCTGCGCGGCGGCGTGCGTGCCGCCCAGCGCGGTGCCGCCTAGCGCGATGGCAATGGTGATGTCGCGGAACAAGCCCATGGCGTCTCTCCCGGATGTTGCCGTTCGACGGCGCATTTTTTCTGCGCCCGTTGTTTATGCGGTAGCGCTAACATCTCCGTTCGACTAGAACAAGTCGGACTAAATACGATCGGAAGGTGAGGGGCGGGGCACCGGGGATCGATCCTTTCGGGTCGAGGTGTAGCGGCCTTTCCTCCTGCTGATCCGGAAAAAACGAGTGCTTGTGCACGGCCCTTCCGGTCCGGCGCAACACGCAGAAACTGTTGAGGAGAGGAAAGATGAAGACGATCAGACACCCTCTGCGCGCCGCGCTGCTGGCTGCCGCGCTGACGCCGCTGGCGGCATTCGCGCAGACAGCGGCCGATCCGCAGGCAGAAGCCGATGCCCGCGCTGCGGTTATCGTCCGCCAGCTGACGCTGGACGAAAAGATCGCGCAGCTCCGCAATGTCGCGCCTGCGATCCCGCGGCTGAATATCCCCGGCTATAACTGGTGGACGGAATCGCTGCACGGCGCGCTCGGCACGCTGCCGACCACCAATTTCCCGGAGCCGATCGGGCTTGCCGCCAGCTTCGACACGCCGCTGGTCCATGCCGTAGCGGGCGCGATCAGCAGCGAGGTTCAGGGCCTCCACGCGCTGGCCCGCGAAACCGGGCGGATGGGGCGGATCGGCACCGGGCTCGATACCTGGTCGCCCAATATCAACATCTTCCGCGATCCGCGCTGGGGGCGGGGGCAGGAAACCTATGGCGAGGATCCGTTCCTCACCGCGCGCATCGGCGTCGCGTTCGTGCAGGGGATGCAGGGGGCGAACCCGGACCTGCCGAACGTGATCGCCACGCCCAAGCATTTCGCGGTGCATAGCGGCCCGGAATCGACGCGCCATGCGGCGAACGTGTTCGTCTCGCGTCACGATCTGGAGGACACCTATCTGCCGGCGTTCCGGGCCGCGATCGTCGAGGGCAAGGCGGGATCGGTGATGTGCGCCTATAATCGCATCGACGGCCAGCCCGCCTGCGCCAGCGACGAATTGCTGAAGGACCATCTGCGCGGCGCCTGGGGGTTCAAGGGCTATGTCGTGTCCGACTGCGATGCGGTGAAGGACATCAGCGACAACCACCATTATGCCCCCGACGGCGCCGCCGCAGTTGCCGCCGCGATGCGCGCCGGGGTGGACAATGAATGCCATACCCAGACGCTCAGCGACACGGCGGGGCTGGGCGATCGCTACCATGAAGCGGTGGCGCGCGGCCTGCTCACCGAAGCGGACATCGACCGCGCGCTGGTGCGCCTGTTCTCGGCCCGGCTGCGCAACGGCGATCTGCCCGGCATTCGCACCGCGGCCGGCAAGCGCAGCGACATCGGCGCGCCGGCGCACCGCGCGCTCGCGCTGGAGGCGGCGGAAAAGAGCCTGGTGCTGCTGAAGAATGACGGGTTGCTGCCGCTGAAGCCGGGCAGCCGCATCGCCGTGATCGGGCCGTTGGGCGATGCCACCCGTGTGCTGCGCGGCAATTATTCCTCCGGCCTGTCCGGCGAACCGATCTCGGTGGTGGAAGGGCTGCGCCAGACCTTCCCCAAGGCGCAGGTGCGCTATGTCCCGTTCGGCCCCTCCTATACCGATGGCGATCGCGTGCCGCCGAGCGCGCTGCGGACGCCCGACGGCAAGCCCGGGCTGCTCGCGCGCTACTATAACCCCGTCACGCCGCCCCCGGCGGAATTCGCGCCCGGCACCTTCCGCGAGGCGACCGCGGCGATGCGGTTTGCCGACACCCCGGTGGTGACGCGCATCGAAGCCGATGTGGCGGCGCGCAGCCTCGATCTCGCGGCGGTGTCGGAGCATCACCGCACCGTCTGGACCGGTTTTCTGGTTCCGCCGGAAACCGGCACCTACCGGCTGGGCCTGACCGGCTTCGGCGGCGAGATGATCTTCGAAGGCAAGCCGTTCGTCGATCTGCACAAGGCCAGCTGGGGCAGCTTGCCGACGATGCGGGAGGTACGGCTGGAAAAGGGCAAGCGCTATCCGGTCGAAGTACGCGCCGACCAGCATGTGCTGTCCGGGATCGATATGGTGTGGAAGCGGATCGCTGCTGATCCGGTTGCCGAGATGAAGGCAGCGGCGGCGGATGCCGAGGTGCTGGTCGCGGTGGTGGGGCTAACCTCCGATCTGGAGGCGGAGGAATCGCCCGTTGCGATCCCCGGTTTCAAGGGCGGCGACAAGACCACGCTCGACCTGCCGGCCGACCAGCAGGCGCTGCTGGAGGCGGCGCGCGCGACCGGCAAGCCGCTGGTCGTGGTGGCGATGAACGGCAGCCCGGTCAACCTGAGCTGGGCGAAGGACAACGCCGCCGCGATCCTGGAGGCCTGGTATCCGGGCGAGGTCGGCGGGCTGGCGATTGCGCAGGTGCTGTCGGGCAAGACCAACCCGTCGGGCCGCCTGCCGCTCACTTTCTATCGCAGCGTCGACGATCTGCCGCCATTCGGTGACTATGCGATGCGCGGGCGGACTTATCGCTATTTCACCGGCACGCCGGTGTATCCGTTCGGCTATGGGCTCAGCTATACCAGCTTTGCCTATGCAAACCCCGTGGTCACGCCGGCGGCGGGGGGCGCCGGGGCGGGGATCAGCGTGACGGCCGAGGTGCGCAACACCGGCGCGCGGGCGGGCGATGAAGTCGCACAATTCTATCTGGAATTTCCCAAGGATCCGGGTGCCCCGCGAATCGCGCTGCGCGGCTTTCAGCGCGTGTCGCTGAAGCCGGGCGAGGTGCGGCAGCTGCGCTTCGCCTTGTCGCCGCGTGACCTGAGCAGCGTCTCGGTCGAAGGGCAGCACCGGGTATTGGCGGGCGACTATCGCCTGACCGTGGGCGGCGGCCAGCCCGGCACCGGTGCGCCGGGTACGTCCGCCACCTTCCATGTCGACCAGACGGTGCCGTTGCCCGACTGAGGCTTTCCCTCCGTCCCGGCGCTGGCTATGCGCGGTCCAAAGGATGCGGTGCGGGCGCCGCCGGGACGGGAGGGTGTATTGGAACAGTTCGATGTGGTGATCGTCGGCAGCGGTCATGGTGGGGCGCAATGCGCGATCGCGCTGCGACAGGCAGGCCATGCCGGCAGCCTGGCGATCGTTACCGAGGAACCCGAAATCCCCTATGAGCGGCCGCCGCTCTCCAAGGACTATCTGGCCGGCGAGAAGACGTTCGAGCGCATCCTCATTCGCCCGGCGAGCTTCTGGGAAGAGCGCAACGTGCCGATCCTGCGCGGCCGGCGCATTGCTGCGGTCGATCCGGCGACCAAGACGCTGACCGACACGGCCGGCGGCCAGATCGGCTATGGCACGCTGGTGTGGGCGGCGGGCGGCAGCGCGCGGCGGCTGTCGTGCAGCGGGCACGACCTGGCCGGTGTCCACGCGATCCGCACCCGCGCCGATGTCGACCAGCTGCTCGCCGAATTGCCGGCGGCGCAGCATGTCGTGGTGATCGGCGGCGGCTATATCGGGCTGGAAGCAGCCGCTGCGCTGACCAAGCAGGGCAAGCATGTCGTCGTGCTGGAGGCGATGGAGCGGGTGCTGGCGCGCGTTGCCGGCCCGGCGCTGTCCGCCTTTTACGAGGCCGAACACCGCGCGCACGGCGTCGACCTGCGCACCGGCGCGATGGTCGATTGCCTGCTGGGCGGGGGCGGGCGCGTGTCCGCCGTCCGGCTGGCGAGCGGCGAGACACTGGCGGCCGATCTGGTGATCGCGGGCATCGGCATCGTACCGGAAGTCGCGCCGCTGCTTGCGGCGGGCGCGGCGGGCGGCAATGGCGTGCATGTCGATGACCAGTGCCGCACCAGCCTTCCCGACATCTTCGCGATCGGCGACTGCGCGCTGCACGCCAATGGCTATGCCGATGGCGCCGAGATCCGGCTGGAATCGGTGCAGAATGCCAATGACCAGGCGAATGTCGTCGCCAAGCTGCTGACCGGGCAGGATGCGGCGTATGACGCGGTGCCCTGGTTCTGGTCGAACCAGTATGACCTGAAGCTCCAGACCATCGGCCTCAGCATGGGCCATGATGCCACGGTGGTGCGCGGCGATCCGGCGAGCCGGTCCTTCTCGGTGATCTATCTGAAGGCGGGGCATGTCATCGCGCTCGACTGCGTCAATGCGACGCGCGATTATGTGCAGGGACGGCGGCTGGTGGTGGAGCGGATCGCCGCCGACCCGGCGAAGCTCGCCGATCCGGCGACGGTGCTGAAGGAATTGTAAGATCCCCTTCCCGGCAAATCGGGAGGGCGCGAAAAAATACTGGAGAAAGAGGATGTCGGACGCATCGGTGCTGCTCGAACGCGAAGGGGATATTGCGCTGGTGCGGCTCAACCGGTCCGACCGGCTGAATGCGCTTACCAGCGAGATGCTCGACCTGCTCGCCGCCACCCTGCGCCGCGCTGCCGAGGATGGCGCCCGCGCGGTGCTGATGACGGGCGAGGGGCGCGCCTTTTGCGCGGGCGCCGATCTTGCCGCCAGCGCGGCAAGCATGGGGCAGCGCGATCTGGGCGAGTCGCTCCGTGCGCATTACAATCCGCTGATCGAAACCATCGCCGCCCTGCCGATCCCGGTGGTGAGCGCGGTCAACGGCGCGGCGGCGGGGGCGGGGGCGTCGATCGCGCTGGCCGCCGACATCGTGGTGATGGCGCGTTCGGCCTATCTGCTACTCGCCTTCGCCAATATCGGGCTGGTGCCCGATGCCGGCGCGACCTGGCTGATCGGCAAGGCGGCGGGCCGTGCGAAGCTGCTCGAGATGGCGCTGCTCGGCGAGAAGCTGCCGGCCGACGAAGCGCTCGCCTGCGGGCTGGTGACGCGGGTGGTCGATGATGCCGCACTGATGGAAACGGCGCGCGTGCTGGCCGCGAAGCTGGCGGCGATGCCCACCGTGTCGCTGGGCCTGATCCGCAAGCAGGTGGCGGCCGCACTGTCAGGCTCGCTGACCGAAACGCTGGAGATTGAGGCCGATCACCAGCGGCTCGCCTCGTACACCGAGGATTTCCGCGAGGGCGTCGCGGCCTTCCTCGCCAAGCGCCCCGCACAGTTCCGGGGGCGGTAAGGGCGCCAAATCGGCGTTGGCGCGTTACGGGGGCATGCAGACCCTGTGGTTCATCACCAACCCGAATTCGGGCACCACGTCCGACGCGAAATGCGAAGCGCTGGAGGCCGTGTTCGCCGAGCGCGGGCTGTCGCTGGCAGGCCGGACACGCTTCTCCGCCGATCCGCTGCCGGATGGCGCCGCGCTGGATGCCGCCGGTGTCGATACGGTGGTGTTGTTCGCCGGTGACGGCACGATCAACGCGGCGCTGTGCGCCCTGACGGATTGGGAAGGGGCGTTCCTGATCCTGCCCGGCGGCACGATGAACCTGCTGGCCAAGGCGCTGCACGCCGAAACCGACCCGCACGCGATTATCCACGCTGCGCACGGCTGTGACCGGCGCGTGGCCTTGCCCTATATCGTCGCGGGCGAGCATCGCGCGTTCGTAGGTCTGATACTGGGGCCGGCAGCGGCCTGGTTCCGTGCGCGCGAGGCCGTGCGCAAGGGGCGGATCGGCCGGCTGTTCGCCGCGATACGCGGTGCCTGGCGCAAGACCTTCCACCGCCGCGGCGTCCGGATCGCGGGCGCCCCGCAGCTCGGCGACCGGTATCAGGCGGTGTTCGTCACGCCGACGCTGGCGGGGCTGGAGGTCGCCGCAGTGGACGCGCGCGACTGGGGATCGATCGTCCAGCTCGGCTGGGAATGGGTGACCGGCGACTGGATCGCCGCGCGGGCCGTGACCGAAGGCCGGACCGACCGGCTGGCACTGCGCGAGCGGGCGCCGGTACTCGCGCTGTTCGATGGCGAGCCGGCGATGCTCGATCCCGGCACTGCCATCCGCGCCGGCCGCAGCCTGGAGACCTTTATCGCCACGCGGGCGGAGGCACCGGCGACATGACACGGCTGTTCCACGTAAGCGACGTCCATTTCGGCTGCGAGGACCGCGCCGCGATCGACTGGTTCGATCATCTGGTGCGGGTGGAGCGGCCCGATGCCGTGATCATGACCGGCGACCTGACGATGCGTGCGCGTGCCGCGGAATTCGCGGCTGCGGCGGCGTGGCTGGAGGGGCTGGGCGTGCCGGTGACGGTGGAAGTCGGCAATCACGACCTGCCCTATTTCAACCCGCTCGTCCGCTTCGCCACGCCGTACCGACGCTATCGCGCGCTGGAGCGGATGATCGAACGCCCGCTGGATGTGCGGGGTGTGTCGGTGGTGCCGCTCAAGACGACGGCGCGGTTCCAGTGGCGTTTCAACTGGTCGAAGGGCCATGTGAGCCTGCACGCGCTGCAACAGTCGCTGGCGCTGGCCGAGGCGGTGCCGCAGGGCGACCTGATCTTCGTGGCGGCGCATCACCCGCTGACGGAAGCCGGCACGCGCGCAACCTCCCATACGCGCCACGGCGCACGGGCGCTGGCGGCGCTGGCGGCGGCCGGCGCGCACGCGGTGCTGACCGGCCATGTCCATGATCCGTTCGACCGCGTGCACCGCGTGGGCGACCGGACGATCCGTCTGGTCGGCGCCGGCACCTTGTCGCGCCGCACGCGCGACCGCCCGCCTTCGTTCAACGAGATTCTGGTGGAGGGCGGCGACTTCGCCACCCGCGCCCGTTTCCAGGGCGAGGGGAGCGTGGTTCTCTAGAGCGGACCGGCTTCCAGAGGCGTTCCTCAATCCCTCGAACGGGTGAAAGGGCTCTTTCGCTCCCCTCCCTGCCTTGCAGGGAGGGGCCGGGGGTGGGTCCGCCGCCGTCAGGCGGCGGGTCGCGAACGCTACACGGGACGAGGGAGTCTGTGCGCGCGCGGACGCGCGCCCCCACCCCCAGCCCCTCCCCTTCAGGGAGGGGAGCGAAAGAGCCGAAGGTCGATCGTCCTGGGCGTTACGCCCGGAAGAGCGACAGCGGCCCGCGTCCCGCGGTGGACCAGGTCGTCCAGTTCGGGAATACATAGGGCATGTCGGCATCGGCAACGCCGTGCCAGCGCGCAATCGCGCCCAGATATTCTTCCTGCGCGGTGCTCGGCACGAACCGGCCCTGCTGGGTGATGTCGTCCGCGCCGCCCAGCGTGGGGTCCGGATAGGTGCCGAACACGCCGCCGGGCGTGACATCGCCGCCCATCACCAGATGATTGTTGCCCCAGGCATGGTCCGTACCGCTCTGCGCATTGCCCAGATAGGTGCGGCCGAAATCGCTCATCGTGAAGGCGGTGACATTCTGTGCCAGACCGAGCGCCTTCATCGCATTGTAGAAACCGGCCATCGCCATCGCGAGTTCGCCCAGCAGCCCGGCGTGCGTGCCGGCCGCAGTGTTCCCCGCCTGCACCTGTCCCGAGTGATTGTCGAACCCGCCCTGGCTGACCAGGAAGGTCTGGCGGTTATGGCCCAGCGTACCGCTTGCCTGGATCATCTGGGCAACGCGGATCAGCTGCTTCGACAGATCGCTGGTCAGCGCCGCACCGGTGGCGGGGTTCACGAAATAGCTGGCGAGGGTGCTGCTGCCGGACAGGATGGTGTTGGCCGTGACAGCCTGGGCATAGCCATTGGTGATGTCGCGGGCGACGCCGCTGGTCACTGCATCGAAGCCGCTGCCGTCTGCCACGGCGGTGATGGCGTCGTTCTTCGGGCTGCTTCCTGCCGTATAGCCGGAGCGCACGATCGTACCGGTCGAGGGCAGCACCAGCCCGCTGCCCTGGCGGCCGATGATCGCCAGCGCCGATCCGGAAATCGACATCAGCGGCGGCAGGCTGCCTCCGGTCATCCGGTCGGCCATGCGACCCATGAAGCCGTCGGTATTGGCTTCGCGGGCGCGCAGCCCCTGCCAATGTGCCTGCTCGTCGGCATGGCTCATCAGGTTGCTGGGCCGCAGATCGGTGCGCGACTGGTAGGTCGCCTTGGTCAGCGGCGCGAACAGCGTGCCGGTGTTGAGGACCAGCGACAGCGAGCCTTCGTCCCACACAGGCCGCAGGGCCGACATCGCCGGATGCAGCGCATAGCTGGCGTTGGTCAGCGGCGTCAGCGCCGACCGGGCGATACCGACCGGACCGCGCGAAGCGAGATAGGCGGAATGCCGGGCATCGGTGGGGATCACCATGTTCCAGCCGTCATTGCCGCCATAGAGGAAAATGCCGACCATCGCCCGGAAGCTGCTGGCAGGCGCGGCAATGGCGGCGGTGCGGCCCAGCTGGCCCATGGCCGCAAGCGCGCCGGTGCCGGCAGTGAGGCGAACGAAGTCGCGACGGGAAAGCGTCATGATGGGGGCTCCCTTAGCGGTCGACCAGGAACAGCGGGCTGGTGGCGGCGATGTAGAGCAGCATCTGTGCCCGCTTGCGCGCCTGCGTCGCGGCGTCGGTGTTGGTAATGGCGTTGGCGGCGGCCTTCAGCTTGTCGCGCTGGGCCTGGGTCATCGTCTGGCCGAACATCAGCAGATCGACCCGCGTGATCATCGAGTCCGTGTCGGTGCCGAACGCTTCCCAGTCGGCCCAGGCCGCCTTGCTGCCCGAATTGACCGGCAGGGCGGAGTTGGACACCCATTCGCTGGTCGCCGCGCTGTCGGCGTTGATCGTCCAGTCATAGACCAGATTGTGCAGCTTGATGACGCTGGCCGTGTTGAACAGCTTCGATACCGGGCTGTAGAGCGTGGTGCTGCCCGGCAGCGGATAGTCGATCGGATAGAAGTTGAACACCGAGGGCGCCCGCATCACCGGCTGGCCCAGGCTGGAGTCGCGGTTGGTGAACATGAAGCCGTCGGTCACCATCCCCATGGCGCGGACCAGGCTGGTCATCACCAGGATCGGTTCCTTCAGCTTGCCGATGGTGGTGGCGGAGGCGTTGCGCGCCTCGCTGTCGGTAAGGATCGCGCGGACCACTGCCTTCAGATCGCCGCGCACGCCATTGCCGTTATCGGCAAACACGGCCGAGACCCGGCCGATATAGGCGGGGCTGGGATTGGGCGTCACCAGATGCGCGATCAGGTGGCGGGCGACGAAGGGCGCCGTCGAGGCATTGCTGAACGCGGCATCGACGACCGCATTGACGCTGGCGTCCTGGCTGGCGCCGGCCGGCACGACCGCGCCCAGGAAGCGCTTTTCGGCGCTGTCATAGCGGCTGGGCACCGTGATCATCGGCTGCGAATAGTCGCGCGCGGCATTGTCGGTGATCGGCGCACCGCCCAGCCGCGCATAGGTCCAGCCGGTCAGTGCCCGGGCGACGCCGCGAATGTCGTCCGGCCCGTAATTGGGGATCGTCGCGCCGTTCGCATCCTTTTTCGGGGTGCCGTCCATCGCGAGCTGGTCCGGGCCCATCGAGAAGAGCTGCAGCAGTTCGCGCGCATAGTTTTCCGATGGGGCCGTCTTGTTGCTGTCGGCCATGTCGAGATAATCGCCCATATAGCCGCTGAGCGTCACTGCCTTCAGGATGTCGCGGAAATTGCCGAAGGCATTGTCCAGAAAGATCTGGTTGAACGCGGCCATGCCTGCAGCCGAGGTCACTTCCAGTTCGGAGGCGACGATCATCTGCTGCAGGGCAAAGGCCACGCGCTGGCGCAGCTGGTCCTGCCCGTTCACGGCATCGGCATAGAAGCGCATCGCCACCGGCACGCGGGTGAAGTGCAGCCGGCTGCAATTAATGTCGGTGGCCGCACAGAAATCGCGCCGCACTTCGGTGGCGGCAATATCGGAATAGGTGCTGCCGGTCGCGGCGAACTGTTCGTCCAGCCAGGCGGATACGCCGACCTGCTTGATATGGTCGACCAGCGTCTGGGTGGGGCCGAAGCTCGCCTGCTTTGCCAGCCGCACCGAATCTACCAGCGCGTTCTGGGTGGCAGTGGGGGTGGGCGTGGGCAGGCTCTGCACCACGCCGGTGCTGCCTCCGCTGCCGGAGCCGCCGCCACCGCAACCCGAAAGGGCAAACGCCATCATTGCTGCCGTGCAAAGGGCAGCTTGCCTTATCCCGATGATCACAATGTTTTCCCGCCCGTCAATGCTCAAGCATTTGTGGAGAAATGGTAGGAAAGGACTGGTTAAGAGCGGGTTTCGTCGAAACACTTATAGGACTTTAACCCACCGTATATTTGTCTCGCCTCTGTAACATTCATCCCGCGATGAGTGGCTACCACATTAAGTCCTATAAACATAGATTATGATGGGTGATGGAGTAGCAATCCGGGTATGCGGATGGAAATGGGAGATTTTTCGCGTCGCCGCTGGCGGCGGCGGTTAATGATAAAAGTTCATTAACAACAAGATGGCGCGAGCGGGTCGATGCAAAGGTCGTTGCGGGAGGCGGGCGCGCTCGGCCGGTTGCCGGAATCTTTCGGAAATTTTTTCGCGCGAAGACTGTTTTCCGAGCACTCGGACGAGGTCTGATGCCGGTTGCCAGGTCGCGGGAGCCGACGCAGGCGCGATTCGCACTCCGTGCGCGTGGAGGGGTGAGTAGATACGAAAAAGGGCGCCCGTTGCCGGACCGCCCCCTGTTTCTGGCCGCAGCCGAGACGCTTGGCGCTTCGAGAACCGGAAGCTGCGGCGGGCCTTCGACTTGCCGAACTTCTTGGGCTCGACGGCGAGGCCGTCGCGGGTCAGGAAGCGGGCCTTCTTCACCGGGGCGCGCAGCACGGGCTCATACTTGGTCGGCGCCGTCCCCAATCCACGTCGTTCAGCGTCGCATTTGTGGAACCCGAAACCTGCCGTTTGTTCATCTCCGGCGGCGAAGCTTGGAATGACGAGGCCTGGGACAAATCCGTCGCCCCGATGTCGCGGGTTGAAGGTCAGCTCCTGTCAGAAACTGACGTTCAGCGCTCGTCCGCGTCGCGTGACGTTACGACTGAAGCTGGGCCGAGTGCGGACTGGCGGCTCCCGGCCAGAGAGGGTTAAAAGCAGACGCCCATTGCCAGCTATTCCCAGGGCAACGTGCTATCCGGCGCGGCGGCAACTGTGATGGCAGACGCGGAGGACGGATCGGCGCCCGTCGTGACGACGATGGTCAGCTTCGCTCGTCGCTGCCGAAGCGCGTGCATGCGGTTGGCTGCCAGTCGGCCCTCGGCTGAGCTTTTGCCGACATGGTAACGCAGTGTCCCGAGGGCGCTGAGAAGCCGATCGATCTCGTGCGCACGCTCAGCGTCCTGAAGCTGGCCACGAAGAGCGGCATAGCCAACCCGCACCCGTTCATGAATCGAGCGCGGCGCGGTCACCCGACCACCCTCGATCGGGACGCCCGTGACGATTACGGGACGGTTGCCGGTACGGAACTGAATCTTGTGCGTCTGGAAACCGCACCTGCGCATCTCGGCCCTGATAGTTTCGATGATGGTTCCGGGTATCGCTCGGCCCGAGATGGTGAGATCGTCGACCCAGAGCGACATTTTAAGCCCCTGGGCGTCGCAGATCCGCTTGATGGCGTCGAACATCGAGCGATGAACGAGCGTTGTTAGGACCGGACTGATAGGTGATCCGAAGGGCATCTTGCCGTCGACCGAGACGAGATGGACGAGCATGCCCGCGACTTCGGCGCGAAGGCCAGCTTTATGATAGGCCCAGCGGAAGATATGTTCGCTGGTGGTTGAGGGGTAGAACTGGCGAATGTCGAGGCTGAGAAACTGCGCCTGGCCGACATGATGTTCGGCATTGTCGCGCTGGGCCCGGCCTTTGCGCGGGCTGAAGAGATAGTCGGGCTGCTTGATCTTGTTCAGGTGAAATTTCAGCCGTTCATGCACAGCGCGTAGCTTGCCATTGGGCACGGCGAGATTGCGCATCTTGCTGCCGATCAGCTCTCTGCGGCGGCTGATCCATTTGTCTTTGTCCCGGATCAGGGCCTCGAGCTGGGTCTTGGTGTAGCCAAGAAGCTCGGCAAGGTCGCGCTGGGTCAAATCCTGCACCCAGGGCGAATCCTGAAACGCATAGCGTTCGTAGCGCTGCGGTTTACGCTGCCTCACGGTCGGCCGGCTTCAGCTTTTCGAGCAGCTTGAGCACCTTGTCGGCAACAATGAGCTGCCCGCGCCGCGCGATCGGCTGGCCCTCGATTTCCTCAGCAAAGAACAGGAGTTGCGACATGCGCACGCCCACCGCTTGGCTGTAGGCTTCGAGCAGATCCATAGTGACGTTCTTGCGCGCCCCCTCCACATCGGAAACCATCGATTGGGCAACTCCGAGCTTGGCCGCCATCTCGGTCTGCGAGAAGCCGCAATAGAGGCGCAGCAGACGAAGCGCGTCATTAATGCTCTTGCGCCTAGTCATGGTGCGGCTGTCCCGAGGTCACCTGTCACTCCCGATGAAGAAAATACTTCAGAAATGACACCACCTGTCCAATCGCGATGACCACCTTCATGAGAAGAAGCCAGCGCGAAGGAGAAGGCGGCTGGTGCCGCTGCGTGCGAGGATGACGGCTCATTGATGGCTCTCCTTTCGGCCAGACCGGCGACGAAATGCCGGCCCCCGTAGGCACTGTTGAGAGCACTGTTCCGGAGCGTTTGTACCTCGGGCTTGCCGCGCCCGGTCCCGGGCGGGCGCGGCGCGCCGCTCCCCGCCGCCGAGACGCAGGTGGTAGTCGGGGAGACGATCTCCCCACAGGGCTTGTGGCCCCAGCTTCTGACGGGTTCAGTATGAGCTACCATCGCACCGCTAGCATAACCTCATCGAGATGCCGGTCAAGATAAAATATCGCGTTGAGCGATAATTCATCTTAGAGATTGCGGAGGCGGCAGCACTGAGCAGCTCGCTATTTGACAATGGTCAAAGCGAGCGGCAGCTTTCGGGATTCCCATCACCCTCCTGAAACGGCCGAAACTAGGGCGCAAAGTCGACTGGCCGGTTTACGAGGCACAAATGGCGGGTTTAGGCAAGAGCCGCCGCTCACATCAATGAAGCTGATTGTCTTAAGCTGGTCGGGAGGCGCCCCCGCGCCGCGGCTTGCTCAACGGCAGCTATGCCGGTTGCTCCCTCCAAAAGCGGTCATGTCCGCTTCCCACCAGTTCCTGCCCTTGGCGGCGACAGAACTTCGTGGAGGCGGCGGCTTGCGAGCCATCTAATGTTCCCTATATGTTTCGTTGCTGCCGGCCTTGGCGGCCGCTCTTTGATTCTGTTCGATATGCACGCGCGCCCGACGAGGGACGGACTGTGCGGCTGTGCCCGGTGTTCTTGCGGACGAGGCGCACCCCATCGTCGTGCGCCTAAACTTCCTAAACTTTGCCCCGCCGCACGGTTGCGATCCCTGCCGAAACGCGCGTGGGCCTAAACTTCCTAAACTTCGCCCCGCTGCACGGGTGCGGTCGCTGCGGAAACGCGCGTGGGCCTAAACTTCCTAAACTTCACCCCGCTGCACGGTTGCGATCCCTGCGGAAACGCGCGTGGGCCTAAACTTCCTAAACTTCACCCCGCTGCACGGGTGCGGTCCCTGCGGAAACGCGCGTACGCCTAAACTTCCTAAACTTCGGCCGGGGGCTGCCACTGCGGCGCGGGCGTTTTTCACCGCTTTCGGCCGCTCGCGACCGCCGGCAGTCTCGGACCGATCCAGGCCCGCATGCGGGCCGTGCGGAGGCTGAACGAAAAAGGGCGGCCCGTTGCCGGACCGCCCCTTGTTTCTGGCCGTAGCCGAGACGCTTAGCGCTTCGAGAACTGGAAGCTGCGGCGGGCCTTCGCCTTGCCGTACTTCTTACGCTCGACGGCGCGGCTGTCGCGGGTCAGGAAGCCGGCCTTCTTCACCGGGGCGCGCAGCACCGGCTCATACTTGGTCAGCGCCTGGGCGATGCCGTGCTTCACGGCACCGGCCTGGCCCGAAAGGCCACCACCCTTGACGGTGCAGATCACGTCATACTGGCCTTCACGCTCGGCGACGCCGAACGGCTGGTTGATGACGAGGCGCAGCGTCGGACGCGCGAAATAGGTTTCCTGGTCACGACCGTTGATCGTGATCTTGCCGGTGCCCGGCTTCAGCCACACGCGGGCCACGGCGTCCTTACGACGGCCGGTGGCATAGGCGCGGCCGAACTTGTCCAGCTCCTGTGCACGCAGCGGCGTGGTCGGGGCGGCGGGTTCGGCGATCTCGCCGGCGAGATAGGCCTCGGCGGCATTGGCGGCCGGAGCAGCCGGAGCGGCGGCGGGCTGCTGGCCCAGCGCGGCGCCCAGATCGGAAAGCGACTGGCGGTTGTCGGACATTATGCACCCACCTTGTTCTTGCGGCTCATGCCGGCGATGTCGAGAACCTCGGGGTTCTGGGCTTCATGCGGATGCGCCGAACCCGAATAGATGCGCAGGTTGCGCATCTGCTGGCGGCCGAGCGGACCGCGCGGAATCATGCGCTCCACGGCCTTCTCCAGAACGCGCTCCGGGAAGCGGCCTTCGAGAACCTTGGCAGCGGTGATGCCCTTGATGCCGCCCGCATAGCCGGTGTGCTTGTAGTACACCTTCTGACCCAGCTTCTTGCCGGTGAAACGGATCTTGTCCGCGTTGATGACGATGACATTGTCACCGCAATCGACATGCGGGGTGAAGCTGGTCTTGTGCTTGCCGCGCAGCACATTGGCGATCACCACCGCAGCACGACCGACGACGAGCCCTTCGGCGTCGACGATGTGCCACTTCTTCTCCACCTCGGCCGGCTTGACCGACTTGGTGGTCTTCATCAGCGCCTTCATGGCCTGTGACCTTTCGCGTAGAAAATGCAACGCGCCACCGTTTCCGGCAGCGCGATCGCAGTTCCTCTGACGATTCCCGGCGCAGAAGTCAAGAAAATGCGTGGGTTTGCTGACGGGTATTATAATACCATGTGATTCAGCGGGTCTCCGCAGCGATCCAGCCGGCCACGGCCGCGCCGGCTTCGACCGGCCATTGCTCGATCACCGGCAGGTCATAGCTGTGCAGCGCCGCGATCCGTTCGCGAAGCGGCCGGGCGAGGGCGGGGCGGGTCTTGAACAGGACGGGAATTTCCTCGCCCCGCTCGATGCCGCCCTGCCAGCGATAGATCGAGGTGCAGGGCGAAAGGAGGTTCGCACAGGCGGCGAGCTGCTCCGCCAGTACCGTTTCCGCGATGCGCTCGGCCTCGGCCCGGTCGGCGAAGGTGACGTAGAGCAGGGCGGTGTCGCTCACCGCCGCTGCCGCCCGATCGTGTGTGCACCCCACACGGTCGCGCAGACCAGCAGCGCGCCGGTAAGCTGGTGCGATGCCGCCAGCGCGATGTTCACACCGCTCATCACCGTGGCGATGCCGAGCAGGATCTGGATGCCAAACGCAGTGTGGATCGCGATCGACGCCGGCCGTGCCTTGGCGCGTTTCGCCGCCCGCGCCAGCACGATCAGCCCCGCGACCGCCACCCAGGCCCACCAGCGATGGATGAAATGGACGATGGCGGGATCATAGAGCGCGGCATGGAGCGGCGTTTCGCCCAGCACGGACGTGCCGGGGAAGAAATGGCCGTTCATCAGCGGCCACTGGTTGGTGACGAGCCCCGCATCGAGCCCGGCGACCAGCGCTCCATAGAAAAGCTGGACGGCAAGCAGCAGCAGGACGGCAGCGCCGAGCAAGGTCAGCCGCGCCGGCCGGGCGGCGCGGTTTTGCGCCAGCGCGCGCAGGTCCAGCATCGTCCAGATGATGCCCCCCAGCGTGAACAGCGCGGTCATAAGGTGCGTCGCCAGCCACAAATGGCTGACCGAGGTGCGGGTGTGGTTGAGGCCGGACTTGACCATCCACCATCCGAACGCACCCTGCAGTCCGCCCAGCGCCAGCAGGGCGACCAGCCGCCAGCCATAGCCGCGCGGAATGCGGCCGCGGACCCAGAACCACAGCAGCGGCAGCGCGAACACCATGCCGATCAGCCGGCCGAGCAGGCGGTGGACATATTCCCAGAAAAAGATCGCCTTGAACCCGGCGAGCGTCATGCCCTGGTTCAGTTGCTCATACTGGCCAATCTGTTTGTAATGATCGAATTCCGCCTGCCACTGCGCGTCATTGAGCGGGGGCACGATGCCGGAGATCGGTTTCCACTCGGTAATCGACAGCCCGGACTCGGTCAGCCGGGTGACGCCGCCGACCACCACCATGGCAATGATCATCGTGGCGACGAGAAACAACCAGTTGGCAAGCGCACGGGGGCGGGCGGTATCAGGAGCAAAGGCCATGCTCCTCACCTACCGCGATGCGGGCGCCGGGGGAAGCGGGCGCCCGCCGCAGGAACCTGCCCAATCGGGAAGGCGGCCCGGGACCGCCTTTCCGCAGGTGTCAGACCAGTTCTGCGAGCGCAGCCGCGCTGAAATCCTTCAGCCCTTCGCTGTCGCCGGCCTGCACCTTCTTCACCCAGTCGGCATCGCTGATCAGCGCGCGACCGACGGCAATCAGATCGAACTCGTCGCGCTCCATGCGGTCGATCAGTTTTTCCAGACCCGCCCTTTCGGCGCCCTGGCCGGCAAAGGCGGTGAGGAATTCGCCCGACAAGCCGACCGAACCGACGCTGATGGTCGGCGCGCCGGTGAGCTTCTTCGCCCAACCGGCGAAGTTCAGACCGTTCTCACCGTCAACCTCCGGGAATTCGGGTTCCCAGAAACGGCGCTGCGAGCAGTGGAGAATGTCGGCGCCGGCATCGACCAGCGGTTGCAGCCAGCTGGCCATTTCATCCGGGCTGGCGGCGAGGCGTGCGGTATAATCCTGCTGCTTCCACTGGCTGAGCCGCAGGATCACCGGAAAGTCCGGCCCCACAGCGGCGCGGACGGCCTTCACCACCTCAACGGCAAAGCGCGACCGATCGGCGATGCTCGCCCCGCCATAGCGGTCGTCGCGCGTGTTGGTACCGTCCCAGAAGAACTGGTCGATCAGATAGCCATGGGCGCCGTGAATTTCGACCGTGTCGAAGCCAAGCCGCTGTGCATCCGCCGCGGCGCGGGCAAAGGCGGCGACGGTATCGGCGATGTCTTCCTCGCTCATCGCCACGCCGCGCGGCTTGCCGGGTGCGAGCAGGCCGGAGGGGCTTTCCACCGGGGCGTCGGGTTGCCAGTCAACCTGGGTCTTGGTCGATCCGGTATGCCAGATCTGCGGCGCCATCCTGCCGCCGGCGGCATGAACCTGATCGATCACCATCTTCCAGCCCGCCAGCGCTGCCTCGCCATGGAAGAACGGGATATTGGGGTGGTTGCGCGAGGCAGGCCGGTCGATCACCGTGCCTTCGGACAGGATCAGGCCGACGCCGCCTTCGGCCCGGCGGCGGTAATAGGCCGCGTTGGCTGCGCCCGGAATCCCTTCCGGCGCGAAGGTCCGCGTCATCGGCGCCATCACGATCCGGTTGGGCAGATCGAGCGACTTGAAGCGGAAGGGACGGAACAGGACGTCGGTCGACGCGGTCATGAGAACTCCGTTGCAGTTCGAAACTGATGTAAAGCTAGGGGTTCCCGACGATCCTGCAAGATGACCCTGCAGCCGGTATGCAAATTACCGCCAGCTCGGAAACCACATCCAGTGCGTGAAGCCCTGTGCGTCGGCGAGGGGGGCGCCCGAAAGGATGGGATAGAAATAGCCGAAGCAAACCAGCGCCAGGGCCGTGTACCATTCCTCCCATCCACGCCCGCGACCGCGATCGAAATGGTCGAACGCCACCGGCAGCACCAGGCACAGGAAAATCGCCGAGAGGTGGTAATAATAATAAAAGCCGAGCGATTTCGGGATGATGATGTAGATCGCGACCGAGAAGGTCCACAGCAGCGCCATTGCCAGCGGCCGCACGGCGCGGTCGCGGAACCAGGCGGCATAGCTCGCCACCACAGCCGCCAGGCCGCCCCACATGATGACCGGATTGCCGATCAGCAGCACGCCACGCTGGGCGCCCATGTCCCATTCGTAAAAGAACCAGATCGGCCGGATCATCAGCGGCCAGCTCCACCAGCTCGACTGGTAATTGTGGTGCGGCAGAATCTGGGTCTGCGCGGCGTACATGTCGCGCTGAAGCTGGAACAGGCCCGGCAGGTCGAGCGCATCCTGGACGTAGAAGAATGCCGGCAGGAAAGTCAGAAAATAGACGGGAATGCTGATGGCGCCGAGCAATACCAGCCCGCGCGCCGTGGAAAGGCCGGGCCAGTGCGGCTGGTCCTTCAGCCAGATCGCATGGCCCAGCGGCTTCTTTGCCTTGCGTGCATCGGCGATGCGGATCGCGACAAAGGCGAGGGCGATCGCCGCCTCATAGGGGGCGGCCGACCATTTCACCGCCGTTGCCAGCCCCAGCAGCGCGCTGCCGCCGAGCCAGCGCCACAGCACTTGCCGCGGCGTGCCGCGCATCGCCCAGAGCAGGAAGACCATTGCCCAGATCAGGAATGCGCCCAGAAAGATGTCGAGCATCGCGGTGCGCGCCTGGACATAGACATTCTGGTTCAGCAGCGTCAGCAGGGCGCCGATCACCGCCGGCCGCATTCGCCGGCCCATCAGCACCCACAGAAAGGCGAAGACGCCGAGCACCGTGGCGGTGCCCGCCAGCGTCGGGAACAGGCGCCACCCAAACGGATTGTCGCCCAGCAGTTCGATGCCGGCGGCAATCAGTTCCTTGCCGAGCAGCGGATGCTCAATGTTGCGCGGGCCGGACAGTTCGATCAGCGCCTGCGCGGCCGGAACATAATGGATCTCATCGAACGAAATCCGGCTCGGCTGATCGAGATGCACCATGAAGAGTGTCTGGGCGGCGAGCCCGATCAGCAGGGCAACGATCCAGGGGCGAGTGCGCAGGGCCTTGAGGCGATCGAGCATGGCAGGGGAATAGCGGATCGCGGCCGGGGCCGAAACCAAATCCGCACGCAATAACGGCAGGCCGCTGCGCCTTATTGCAGACGCTCGACCTTCAGCCCGCGGGCGGAAAGCATGGCGGGCACGCCGTCGCTGCCGGCCAGATGCCCCGCGCCGACGGCCACAAAGACGGTGCCGGGCCGTTGCATTTGCCCGGCGATCCAGTTCGTCCAGCGGCGATTGCGTTGAACCAGCAGCGTTTCGCGCAACTCGGGATTGGCGGCGAGGTCGCTGTTGAGCAGGCGGGCCAGCCCGGCACTATCACCCTTGCTCCAGGCGTCGATCGTCGCCGCGATCTGCTTGCCGGTGTCGGGCAGCCCGGCAATCGTGCTGTCCAGCAGGCGGCGCTGTGCCGCCGCCGACAGATGGTCGAAATAGCCGAATTGCTGTTCGGCAGTTTCCAGTCCTGCCACCTTCTTGCCGGACTTGCGGGCCTGCGCCTGCAATGCCTGTTCGGCGCCATTGGCATCTGCATAGCCCAGCTTCTGTAGTGGCAGCAGGGACAGGGTGAGTGCCGCCAGCCAGGGCTCGTCGCCGTTGAGGGCCTGCGGCGGCAACCCGCCGGCGCGCAGTGCCTTGGCGAGCTTTTCGCGCTCGGCGGCAGGCAGCGCGGCGACCTTGGGCTCACCGGGCGTGCGGCCTACACGATCGAGCAATGCCTGAGTTTCTGCCGGCGGCGGCATTACGAGTTCAAGGACCAGCGTGTCGCTGCGCGCAAACGCATCGCGCACCGGGCCCGCGAACCACCGCATTTCCGGGCGGAGCATATGGACGGTGCCGAACAGATAGACCGTCGTGTCGCCGTCCCGGACCGCCCAAAGCGCGGGCTTCGCGTCCGGGCCCGGCGTGCTGCAGCTGCCGAGAAGCAGGGCAAGGGCGAAAACCAGCGGTCGGAGCATCGACATTGCCGTGCTTTAGCCGAAGCGGGCAGGGGGGGATATGAAAACGACCGGGGATTGCTCCCCGGTCGCTTCGATTTTCCGATGGGCGGTCTCGGGACGAGCGCGGCTCGCCCCGTGCAGCTCAGGCTCAGGCGAACAGCTTCGCCCAGCCGCGCTTGGCGCGATCCTTCCAATAGCCGCGGTGGTAGGCGTCAGACGCCAGCAGCGGCATCACCGAACCGGCCTCCGCGAACACCATCTGCTCGATGCCGGTGTTCACCTTGCCCCAGCTCGCGGCTTCCTGCAGCGTCGAGGACGAGCAGGCGCCATCGCGCACGTCGGCAACGGTGATCTGCACGGCGTACTTGTGGACTTCCACATCCTCATGGCCCAGGATTTCGGCGCAGACGACAGTGTCCTGGATGAAGTTCTTCGGTACGCCGCCGCCGATCATCAGCAGGCCGGTGGTGCCCGCCTGAATCTTGATCTCGGTCAGCTCGCGGAAGTCCGCGACTGCGTCGATCATCAGGTACGGCTTGCCTGCCTTCATCTGGTCGACCTGATGCTTGACGAGGCCGAAGCCGGCGGAGCTGTCGACGAATGCCGGGCAGAAGATCGGCACGTCATGCTCATAGGCGAGCTTGACCAGGCTGTTTTCCTTCTTGCCGTGCTCCGACAGATAACGGCCCATCTCGCGGATGAAGGCGCGGCTCGAATAGGCCTTGGGCTCCAGCTCGTTCGCGATCTTGTTGATCGTGAAGTCGCAGTCCTGGAGCTGCTCCTCATCGATATAGGTGTCGTAGATGCGGTCGATGTAGAGCGAACGCAGCGTGTCGTCGTCGGGGATCTCGAGCGCCTGATAGTGCTTGTGGCCCAGCCCTTCGAAGAAATCCATGTCGACGATGGTGGCGCCAGTGGCGACGATCACGTCGACCATGTTGTTGCGCACCAGCTCGGCATAGAGATCCATGCATCCGCCGGCCGAGGTGGAGCCCGCGATCACGAGGCAGACCGTGCAGTCCTTGTCGGCCAGCATGTCGTTGTAGATCTTGGTGGCGCGGCCCAGATCGCGGCTGGTGAAGCTCATATCGGCCATCGCATCGACGATCGGGCGCGCGTCGAAGCTCTTGATGTCGATGTGTTTGACCTGCTTGGATAGCAGCTCGGCCTTGCGCGTGTCGTTGATCGGGGCGTTGGCCGCCGCGGTCTTGGTGAGGCTGTCGGACATGGGAACTCCCAATTCTTCACATGCCGCCGTCATTCAAAGGGGACGCGGAAACCCATATAATCCCCTACCGCTTGGCGGAAGGGTCAGGGGAGGGGCCGTTCGGCCGCTCCTGTGCAGGAACACGCCATGCCCTCCCCCGACCCCTCCCGCAAGCGGGAGGGGAGCGAGGTCGGATAAGACGTGCTGATTACAGCTTGACGACGTTCGACGGGGCGGCGGCCGCCTCGTCTTCGCCGGTGTAGAGCGACACCATTGGCTCATCGTCGACGATCACGGTGTCGCCGGCGGTGAAGCCGTTGAAACCGGTACGCATCGCCGCGCCATAGGCGCCGAGCATGCCGATTTCGATATAGTCACCTGCCTGGATATCGGCCGGCAGCTCGAACGGGCCGGCCATGCGATCCATATCGTCGCAGGTCGGGCCATAGAAGCTGAAGCCCATATCCTTGGCGTGCGAATCCGGTTCGCGCAGCAGGCGGACCGGGAAGCGCCAGCCGATATGCGCCGCATCGAACAGCGCGCCATAGGCGCCGTCGTTGATGTACAGCTCGTCACCGCGGCGCTTTTCGACGCGCACGATCAGCGAGCTATATTCGGCGCACAGCGCACGGCCCGGCTCCGCCCACAGTTCCGCCGAATAGGAAATCGGCAGGCTTTCGAAGGCGCGGTGGATCGTCGCGAAATAGCGCTCGAGCGGCGGCGGCTCCATGCCGGGATAGCTGGACGGGAAACCGCCGCCCACATCGACGACGTCGACGGTGACGCCGGCCTCGACGATTGCGATCCGGGCGCGTTCCATCGCATTGGCATAGGCTTCGGGCGACATCGCCTGGCTGCCGACATGGAAGCAGATGCCCAGGGCATCGGCGACCTGACGGACGGCGATCAGCAGCTCCTTGCTCTCGCCCGGGCCGACGCCGAACTTCGACGCGAGGCTGAGCTTCGAGTGATCGGAGGAAACGCGCAGCCGCACGCAAAGGGTGAGATCGGTCGCGCCCTTGGTGGCGCGGACGATCTTGTCCAGCTCTTCCATGCTGTCCAGGCTGAAGACGCGAACGCCGTGCTCGAAATAGGCCTCGGCAATGGCTTCTTCAGCCTTTACCGGGTGCATGAAGCACAGCGTCGCTTCCGGCGCGACGCCGGAGACGAGCCGAACCTCTGCGATCGAGGCGACGTCGAAATGCGTGATTCCGACCTCCCACAGGATCTGGATCAGATCCGGCGAGGGATTAGCCTTTACGGCATACATCGAGCGGCCCGGGAACTTCTCAGCGAAGAACCGGGCTGCACGCGATGCAGCGTGCGGGCGGACGAGCGTAACCGGCTGAACCGGACGAAGCTTAGCGATATCGGCAACACGGGTGGTGCCGGTGAGGGTGGTCGCTAACCCCAGCGCGCGATGATGCTTGTGCAACTCAAGGGACCTCCAAGTGCCTGACGGCGAACGTTGACGAAAGCTGCCTTGCGGTTGGAAGTCCCATGGGGCAGCGGAAGGCGGCACATATGCGCGTCGGACCCCCATGTAAAGTGATTCGAGGGTCCGTTTTTATACGGCGAGGGCTTTTTGTGACGATTTTGCGACAACCTACCCGGGCGGGGGTGCGAGATGCGGCCGCGAAGCTGTCGGCGATCCTGCCGCCGACGCCGCTCTTTGTGCAGGACGTGCGCGGCGTACCAGTCGCGTTCAAGGCGGAAAGCCTTCAGCCGATCGGCGCGTTCAAGGTCCGCGGGGCGTGGCACCGGCTGACCGCGATCGATGATTCCATGCGGGGCAAAGGTGTGGTCGCCTTCTCCTCGGGCAACCATGCGCAGGGTGTGGCCTGGGCTGCGAAGCGGCTGAGCATTCCCGCCGTGATTGTGATGCCCGACGACGCTCCGAAGGTGAAGCTGGAAGCGACGCTGGCGCTGGGGGCGGAAGTGGTCCGCTACGATCGCGCGACCGAGAGCCGCGAAAAGATCGCGGCGCATCTGGCCCATGCGCGCGGTGCCGTGCTGGTGCCCAGCTTCGACGATCCGTGGATCATCGAAGGGCAGGGCAGCGCCGCGATCGAGGCGGCGAAGCAGATGGCGGAGGCAGGGCTCGACGCGCCGAATCGCGTGCTGGTGCCGTGCGGTGGCGGCGGGCTGGCGGCGGGCACTGCGCTGGCGCTGCCCGAGGCGGAGATACTGCCGGTCGAACCCGAAGGATGGGACGATATGCGGCGCAGCCTGGAGGCAGGGTGGATTGAGCCGGTCGGCGAATACCCACCGCTGACGGCGTGCGACGCATTGCAGACCCCGTGCGTCTCGCAACTGACCTTCGACGTGCTGTCGCGGCGCGGTGCGGTGGGCGTCGCTGTCAGCGAGGCCGAGATTCGTGCGGCGCAGCGCTGGGCGGCGGCGAAATTGCGACTGGTGGTAGAGCCGGGCGGAGCCGTCGGTCTTGCTGCGCTGCTGGCCGGCAAGGTGGCGGCAGAAGCGGGAACGCTGGTGATCCTCTCCGGCGGTAATGTCGATCCCGAGGATTACGCCCGCGCGATCGGCGGTGCGGCGTGAGCGGTGTGGCAGGCGTTGCGCCGCTGGCGATGAGCATTGCGGTGCTGGCAGTTTTGGCGCTGGTTTGGGGCGGCGTGGTCGTGCTCCGCCAGGGCGATCGGCTGCGCGGGGTGCTGATGCTGGTGTGCGCCCTCGTCATTCTGGGCAATGTGCTGATCTGGACGGTGTAACGAGGCCGGCGCGGCAGATCACGCGGCGCCATCGTCAATCGCTGGCTCAGTGCGGTGCTGTCGCCGCGCTGAGCCAGTGGTGGATTAGCGGATCGGGCAGTTGGGATCGAGCCGCATGTCGAGATAACGATCGACCGAGCCCATCAGGTGATCCATTTCGTGCTCGAAGAAGTGATTCGCGCCCGGAATGGTGTCGTGATGGATGGTGATGTGCTTCTGGGTGCGCAGCTTGTCGACCAGCTTCTGCACGGCCCCGGGCGTCACCACCTCGTCCTGCTCACCCTGAATGATGATGCCCGAGCTGGGGCAGGGGGCGAGGAAGGTGAAGTCGAACATGTTCGCCGGCGGCGCGATCGAGATGAAACCGCGAATTTCCGGGCGGCGCATCAGCAGTTGCATGCCGATCCACGCGCCGAAGCCGAAGCCCGCGACCCAGGTGGACGATGCTTCCTGGTGGAAGCTCTGCACCCAGTCGAGCGCGCTCGCCGCGTCGGAGAGCTCGCCGATACCGTTGTCGAACGTGCCCTGGCTCTTGCCGACGCCGCGGAAATTGAAGCGCAGCGTCGCGAAGCCGCGGCGCTGGAAGGTCTTGTAGAGATCCTGGACGATGCGGTTGTTCATCGTGCCGCCTGCATTGGGATGCGGGTGGAGAATCATCGCCACCGGCGCGCGCGGACGGGGAGCGGGGGCGAAGCGGCCTTCGAGACGACCTTCGGGTCCGGGAAAAATGACTTCGGGCAAAGCAGATCCTGTCGATTGGGCAAGTGCGCGATGGAGCGCAGAACGTCGTCGCTATATAGGCAGCGCGGCATCGGACGCAATTGGAACGGTAGTGGGTGCTGTTTACGTTCGAGCCACAGCGCGGGATGCATATTCCCGGCCAGGGCCGTCCGCGAGGTCAGAGCGTTTCCGCCAGCATCCGCAATGTGGCGATTAGTGTGTCGCCTGCCCGATCCCAGGTAAACGTGCTGGCTTGTGCAAAGCCCCGCGCGCGCAAACTTTCCCGGAGCGCGGGATCGTCTGCCAGCCGCCGGACCGCCGCAGCCCATTGGCCAGTCGAATCCGGCGGCGCGAACAATGCTGCGTCGCCACACACCTCTGGCAGTGCGCCACAGGGGGCGACGATGGTCGGGCAGCCGAGGTTCATCGCCTCCAGAGGTGGAAGACCAAAGCCTTCGGTTGTGGAGGGCATGGCGAGGCACAATGCTTGCGACACCAGACTGGCCAGATCGTCATCCGAGAGGCGGCCCGTGAAAACCGTTCCGGCGGGAATGGGCACGCCCAGCCTGCCCACCGCCGCCGCACCGTTCGAGCCGAACAACACCAGCTTGATATTGGCCAGTTGCGGTTCGGCGAATGCTTTCAGCAGGACGCTAATGTTCTTGTGGTGCTGATCCGACGCCAACGCCACGACATACTGCCCACGTTCCAGGCCGAACCGTTCGAGGATCGCTGCCTCGTTATGATCGCGGCTGGCGTCGTGGTCGCACCCATTATGGACGACATGAACCCGCTCGATCGGTGCAATGCCATAGTGTGCAATCTGTTCGCGGGAGAAGTGAGACACCGTCAGTATAGCCCGTGCCCGCCGGCCGATGATCGGCTGAATCCGCTGATAAAATGTGCGGAATGCAAAACTGTACGAGGCCGGAGTCGAGAAAGTTTGCGCGTCATGGATCATTGTCACCGAGTCCCGTTTCAGAATCGGTGACAGATTGCAGAAGCTGAGCAGCAGGCTCCCGCGTGCCTGGACAGGCAATTCCAGCTGTTCCCACAGCTGACCGGCGAGGAAACGCCCCCTCTCGACTACCAGACTGGTTTCAACTTTGTTTTCGGCGACATCCGTGGGAATCAAAAGCCGGGGTGCGCTGCCGAAAAGCGCGGCGACTTCTTCGCCATGGCGCTCCAACTGGCGCGTAAGTTCCATCCCGACGCGGTGGACGCCAGTCATGTGGGCGCCGAAGAACTTTCCATTGATTGTCAGGCCGTTTTTCCACCGCATGAGTCGGCTCCCCCTCAACCCGCGCAGCGCATGCGAGGGGCGCGCAGGGCCGCCCGACTGCGGGGCGCGCGCCGGGCTAGGTTGGCAAGATCGGGTCCGGGCAAGGCTATTCCTGTGGATCGGGAAGGAAGGTAACAAAAAGGCTGCGACACATTATAGGCACAGGAAGTGTTCGCACTGCAACATGGACAATGGGACCAGATTTGACCCGTATCTATCTCGACCATGCAGCCACGACTCCGATGCACCCCGTTGCGATAGCGGCGGTGGAGAGCGGCATGCAGCTTTGGGCGAACCCCTCGTCGCCGCATGGCGAGGGGCGGGCGGCACGCGCCTTACTGGAGGAGGCACGGCGGCGTATCGCAGCGGCCTATGGCTGGGCGCACGAAGTGGTGCTGACCAGCGGTGCGAGCGAATCGCTGGCGCTGGCGATCGGGCGCAGCGCGGTCGAACGGAGATTTGTTACTGCCGTCGAGCATGACGCGGTGTTGCGGTTGTCAGAGGGCGCGACGGTCCTGCCGGTCGAGCCCGGCGGAATTCTTAACCTCGCCGCGCTGGCGACGGCCCTGGATGTCTCCGATCGCAGCCTGGTCTGCGTGCAATGGGCGAACAGCGAAACGGGCGTGCGCCAGCCGATCGCCGACATCGCAGCTGTCGTCCATGCGGCGGGCGGGATTTTTCTGGTCGACGCGGCGCAGATGCCTGTGCGCGCAGACGCGGCGGTGCTGCGCCACGCCGATCTGGTGGCCGTGTCGGCGCACAAGCGCGGCGGACCCCCGGGAATCGGCGCCTTGCTGGTTCGGGATTTCGGCGTGCTGATCCCTACCGGCGGGCAGGAAAAGGGGTATCGGGCCGGGACCGAGAATCTTCCCGGCGCTCTCGGCTATGCTGTCGCGGTCGAGCTGCCCGAGGATATGGCGGAAATGGCGCGGCTGCGGAAACGGCTGGAGGCGACGATTGCTGCTGCCGGGGGCGTGATCGTGGGGGCGCAGAGCCCGCGCAGCCCGCTGATCGGCGCCTATCGGATGCCGGGCGTGTCGGCTGCTGCGCAACTGATTCGCTTCGATCTCGCCGGAATAGCGGTGTCGGCAGGAAGCGCCTGTTCGTCGGGCAGCATGCGTCCAAGCCATGTGTTGACCGCAATGGGGTGGCAGGAACCCGATCTGCGTGAAGTCGTCCGGGTAAGCTTCGGCCGAACCACGACCGAGGCAGAGGTCGATCGTTTCGCTGAGTTATGGCAGGCGACAGCGGCCGATGCCCGGGCGCGGGCGGCGTGATCTATCTCGATTATCAGGCGACGACACCGCTCGCCGCCGAAGCGCTGGCGGCGATGCTCCCCTGGCTGGAGCAGCAACACGCCAATCCACATTCGCCGCATGCGCCCGGTCGGGCGGCGAAAGCTGCGGTGGAAGTCGCCCGCGCGCAGGTCGCGGCGCTGCTCCCGGCCGGCGGCCGCGTCGCCTTCACCAGCGGCGCGACGGAGGCGCTCAACTGGGCGATCAAGGGCAGTGCCGGGCCGATCGTCACGCTTGCCACCGAACATGCCGCCGTGCTCGACGCGGCGGCGGCCTCCGGGCGACCGGTGACGGTGCTGCCGGTCGGTGCCGACGGGTTGGTCGATCTGGCGGCGGCCCGCGCGGCGATTGTGCCGGGAACCGGGTTGGTCGCAGCGATGCTGGTCAACAACGAGATCGGCGTGATCCAGCCGGCCGCCGCGCTGGCCGGATTGGCGCATGCTGCCGGCGCGTTGTTCCTGTGCGACGCGGTGCAGGGTTATGGGCGGGTACCGATCCCCGAAAGTTGCGATCTGGTGGCGATCTCCGCGCACAAGATTCATGGACCGAAGGGCATTGGCGCGCTCTGGATCCGCGACGGCGTTTCGCTGGCGCCGCTGCTCCATGGCGGCGGCCAAGAGGCGCCGGGCCGCTCGGGTACACTCTCGCCGGCACTGTGCGCCGGGTTCGGCGCAGCGGCGAAGCTGGCGGCGACGCGGTGGGATGCCGATGCGGCGCATGTAGCGCGGTTGTTCGAGGCGGCGTGCTGGAGGCTTGGCCTAGCTACCCTCCCGCAAGCGGGAGGGGAGAAAGCGGGTGGTACCTCAATGGCTCGGCCATGTCCCGCTACCTTGGCAACCTCAACATTCGTCGCGAGGGGCTGGATGTCGCGCGATTGATGGCCGATTTGCGCGATATTGCCTTTTCGGCCGGCTCTGCCTGTGCCAGCGGGTCGGGTCGGCCCAGTCATGTGCTGCGCACGATCGGGCTTTCCGACGCGCAGGCGCGTTCGAGCATCCGGATCGGCTTTGGCCGCAGTACGACCGAGGAGGAATTGATGAGCGCACTCGACCGTATCGTTGCGGCTGCCGCCGCCCAGCGTGTAGCGGCATGATCCGCATCCGGTTCGAAGGCGCCGACGGAAGCGTAGTGCAGGAAGTGGAGGCCGCGCCCGGCACGTGCCTGCTGGAAGTCGCGCAAAATGCCGGGCAGCCGCTGGAGGGTACATGCGAGGGGCAGATGGCCTGTTCCACTTGCCATGTAATCGTCGCGCCGGAGGATTTCGCGCGCCTGCCCGCCGCCAGCGAGGAAGAGGAAGACATGCTCGATCTGGCACTGGGCGCGGTGCGGACCAGCCGCCTGGCGTGCCAGATTGTCCTCGACGAGACGCTGGACGGGCTGACGATCCGTATGCCGCGCGGCCACCGCGACATGCAGGGGCGATAGGGGCGCCAAACCCGGGATCGGGACTCTTCCCGATTGGCCGCAGCCGCTTCGCCAGCCATGCCGGCCTCAGGGAACGGCAGGAGGCGGACATGCGGCTGGACGGTGAGGAAAATCGCCAGACGGGGTTTGGCGTGCGCACGGCATTTTCCGTAACGCTTTCCGTAACGCTGGTGGCGTTGGCAGTGATTGCCATCGTGATTGTTGTGCGGCTGGCGCAGCTTACCGGCTGAGGCAGGCGCGCGCGCCCTCTTGCCACCCGCATCCACTTCCCCCATATGCGCGGCGGGAGTCGGGCGGACGGGATCGTCGCCAACCCGGTCAGGTCCGGAAGGAAGCAGCCGTAACGATTTCGTCCCGGGTCGTTCCGGCTCCCACCTCATCACATCGCTGACTGCGCGGCTGCTATCCACAGCGCATAGCGCCTGCCGCTTCGACAAATCGAACGCGGATGCCTAGATAGGCAGCGATGTCCGATTCCCTGCTTGGCCTCGACGAACCCGCCCAGCCGCAGCGCGGCGAAGCCTATCGCGTGCTCGCCCGCAAATACCGTCCGCAGACGTTCAGCGCGCTGATCGGCCAGGACGCGATGGTCACCACGCTGGGCAACGCGATCAAGCGCGGCCGGCTGGCGCATGCCTTCCTGCTCACCGGCGTTCGCGGTGTAGGCAAGACTTCCACGGCGCGGCTGATCGCCAAGGCGCTCAACTGCATCGGGCCGGACGGGCAGGGCGGGCCGACCATCGACCCGTGCGGCGTGTGCGAACCTTGCCGGGCCATTGCCGAGGGGCGCCATATCGACGTGATCGAAATGGACGCCGCCAGCCACACCGGTGTCGACGATGTCCGCGAGATCATCGAGGCGTCGCGCTATGCAGCGGTTTCGGCGCGCTACAAGATCTACATTATCGACGAAGTCCATATGCTGTCGAAGAGCGCGTTCAACGCGCTGCTCAAGACGCTGGAAGAACCGCCGGGGCACGTGAAATTCCTGTTCGCCACGACCGAGGTGAACAAGGTGCCGGTGACGGTGCTGTCGCGCTGCCAGCGCTTCGACCTGCGCCGCATTCCGGCCGAACTGCTCGCCGAGCATTTCGCCAAGGTGTGCGAGGCCGAGCATGTCGAGGCCGAACCCGAGGCGTTGGCGCTGGTGGCGCGGGCGGCGGAAGGATCGGCGCGCGATGGCCTGTCGATCCTCGATCAGGCCATCGCCCATGCCGGGCTGGAAGGCGAGGGCGTCAAGGCGGAGGCGGTCCGCCAGATGCTCGGCCTGTCCGACCGCGGCGCCAATCGTGCGCTGTTCGGCACGCTGCTGGCGGGCGACGGGCAGGCGGCGCTGGCCGGGCTGCGCGCACAATATGATCTGGGCGTCGATCCGCTGGCGGTGCTGCGTGCGTTGCTCGAGACGGTGCACGGCGTGACGCTGGTGAAGCTGGGCACGCATCGCCTGTCGGGCCAGTCGACCGAAGAGCGCGAGGCGATGGAGGAATGGGCTGGGCGCCTGTCCTTCCCGGCGCTGCACCGTTTGTGGCAGCTGTTGCTACGCGGTCACGATGAGGTCGCAAAGGCGGCACTGCCGATCGAAGCGACCGAGATGGCGCTGCTGCGCGTGATTCATGCTTCGCAACTGCCCGATCCGGGGGAGCTGGCGAAGCAGATATTGAGCGGCACCGTGGCGGTGCCGGCCGGCACGCCGCTACCCGCCGTTGCTTCGACCGCCCCCACCGGGCCGGGGCCGGCGACGGTGCAGGAAACCGGGCCGGTGCTGCCAGGCAATCTCAGCGAACTTGCCGATCATCTGGAGACGCATCGCCGGCTCCAGCTCGCGATGTTCGTGCGCGACTATATGCGGCCGGTGCGGTTCGAAAACAGCGAAATCGATTTTGGCGCGGCGCGCCCGCTGCCGCAGGATTTTGTGCGTGAACTGGGCGCGGCGCTGAAGGAGAGCACCGGCGTGCACTGGAAGGTGACGCTGGTCGAAGGCGCCACCGCGATGACGCTGCGCGAGGAGCAGGCTGCCAGGGAAACCGCGGAACGCGAAGCGGTGCTCGCTTCGCCGATCGTCGCGGCCGCCATGCAGGCATTTCCAGACGCCGAGTTGATCGGCTGGACCAAGACCGGGAGTGACGGATGAAGAGTCTCGAAGACATCATGGCCATGGCGCAGAACGTCCAGGCCGAGCTGACCAAGGCGCAGGCGAGCCTCGACACGGTCGAGGTCGAAGGCGTTTCCGGCGGCGGGCTCGTAAAGGTGAAGGCCAGCGCCAAGGGGCGTATCATCGGCATCGCCATCGACGATTCGCTGATGGCTGTATCCGAAAAGGCGATGCTCGAGGATCTGCTCGCGGCCGCCTTCAACGATGCGCGGGTAAAGGCGGACGCCGCCTCGCAGGAAGCCATGAGCAAGATGACTAGCGGCCTGCCGCTGCCGCCGGGCTTCAAGCTCCCGTTCTGATACAACGGGTTAGGGGAACCAATGATCGGCTCCCTCGGTTGCTGTCGCCAGGTAACCGAGGAGAGACGATCATGGCAGACCGTATCGTAGAAGACGGCGTCGCGACCGACCGCGCGACGCACACCACGGTAATCGAACGGCGCGGCGGTGGGGGCGGCGTGGCATTGCTCGCGATCGTCCTGCTGCTGGCAGTGGCGGTCGGCGCATTCTACCTCATCAATCAGAACCGCCGCGAAAATGTGAAGACCGATGCAGTCACCAGCGCCGCCAAAGACGTGGGCGACGCCGCGAAAGACGTAGGCGACGCGGCGAAGGACGCTACGAAGAAATAGTGGCTGAGCGCCGCCGTAAGAGCGGCAGAACCTGCGTCTGGACGAGAGGCGCCAAAGAAATCGTTGTCGCCTGATCGGGATCGAACCAGATCGCTTCCGCTATTTCCGCGGCTGCGCGCGGTTCCTGCCGGGCAGGCAGCCGAAATAGCTCGGCGACGACCGTGTATCCTTGTTCGTTCGCAGCAGGGGCTTGGAACTGCCCGAGCGGTTGGGCTTTCGCGCCAGGCGTGAGCCCAATTTCTTCGGCGAGTTCGCGACGAAGTGCCTCCAGCGCGGTTTCGCCGGGATCGATCTTGCCGCCGGGCAGCATGAACCGCTCGGTCCCGGTCTTGCGCACGAGAAGCAGGCGGCCGGCGCTGTCTTCGATGACTGCGGCAGCGATGCGGATCGTGGGGCTTACTTCAGGCACCTGTCCAGCCCGTTGCCGGCCACCACGTTGATCCGCGCGTTGATCCGGTTGCCATAGCGGCGGGTATAGCCGTGCGGATCGACCGCGGCCCGTTTCTTCGGCAGGGGCAGGACGGCGGCGATCAGGGCCGCCTCGCGGTCGGAAAGGTGCGAGGCATCGTGGTCGAAATAGCGCATCGCCCCCGCGTTGACGCCATAGGTGCCGATGCCCGTCTCGGCGACGTTCAGATACACTTCCATGATCCGCCTTTTGCCCCAGATATTCTCGATGAGGACGGTGAACCACGCTTCCAGCCCCTTGCGGAAGTATCCGCCGCCTTGCCAGAGGAAGACATTCTTCGCCGTCTGCTGGCTGATTGTCGAGCCGCCGCGGATGGTGTGGCCGCCCTGGGCGTTGCGCTGATAGGCCTTTTCCATCGCCGCCAGGTCGAAGCCGTGATGCTGGCAGAAGCGCGAATCCTCCGCCGCAATCGCCGCACGGGCCATGCTGGGGTCGATCCGGTCGAGCGACATCCACTGCCGCGTCGCGCCGTGGCCGCCGAGCATGTCGCCGATCATCGTCCAGGTGATCGGCGGCGCAAGGAAGCGATAGACCGTCACCATGAACAGCGACAGCAGCACGAACCCGAGCACGAGCTGCACCAGCAATACCAGCAGGCGGCGCCACCATGGCTTGGCGCCGGTGGCGGCGCGGCGGCGGCGGGGGGAGGCGGAGCGGGAACGGGTGCGAGTCTGCATCACCGCGCTCCCATGCCCCAGCCGGGGCGGTTCCCGCAATCCGGCGGGAACCGTATCGCCGCTCAGTGGGTGGCGAGCAGGCGGCGGTCGCCCGCCAGCCGCATCATTGCCTTTTGCAGCTTCTCGAACGCCCGCACCTCGATCTGGCGGACACGCTCGCGCGACACGCCATAGACCTGGCTCAGTTCCTCCAGCGTCTTCGGATCGTCGGTCAGACGCCGCTCGGTCAGAATGTGCTTCTCGCGCTCATTGAGGTCTTCCATCGCCGAGACGAGCATCTCGTGGCGGACATCGGCCTCCTGCGCCTCGGCGACGGCCTCGTCCTGCAACGGGCCTTCATCGGCGAGCCAGTCCTGCCACTGGCTTTCGCCATCCTCACGCATCGGCACGTTGAGCGACGTATCGCCGCCCATCGCCATGCGGCGGTTCATCGAGGTGACTTCTTCCTCGGTCACGCCGAGGTCGGTGGCGATCTTGGCGAGATTTTCGGGGCTCAGATCGCCATCGTCGAACGCATCGAGCTTGGCCTTCATCCGGCGCAGGTTGAAGAACAGCTTCTTCTGCGCGGCGGTGGTGCCCATCTTCACCAGGCTCCACGAACGCAGGATGAATTCCTGGATCGAGGCGCGGATCCACCACATCGCATAGGTCGCGAGGCGGAAGCCCCGATCGGGCTCGAACTTCTTCACGCCCTGCATCAGGCCGATATTGCCTTCGGAAATCAGCTCCGACACCGGCAGGCCATAGCCGCGATAGCCCATCGCGATCTTCGCGACGAGCCGCAGGTGCGACGTGACGAGCTGCGCCGCCGCATCAGTGTCGCCATGTTCCTGAAACCGCTTGGCGAGCATATATTCCTGCTCCGGGCTCAGGATCGGAAATTTCTTGATCTCGGCCAGATAGCGATTGAGGCTCGCCTCGCCGCCGAGCGCGGGAATCGTCGCGGGGACGTTGCTGCCGCTAGCCATGATCATGTCTCCCTTTCCTTGCCGGCGCCCTGTCCGCTGGACGGAGTCGAACGCCGGTAACCTCATACGAGAAGCTGGTTGAACAGTTCCTGCATGTCTGCAGGTATTTCGCTATCAAACGCCAAAGCGTTACTATTTATCGGGTGGATGAACCCGAGCCGCGCCGCATGCAAGGCCTGGCGCCGGAAACCCAAGGTTGCCAGAATCTCGCGATGGGCGGAACGCATACTTCCATATAGAGGGTCACCCACCAGCGGGTGGCCGATCGACGCCATGTGGACGCGCACCTGATGCGTGCGGCCGGTTTCCAGCCGGCATTCGACCAATGTTGCGTCGCGAAGTTTATGAAGTTTAGTCCAGTGCGTGATTGCGTGCTTGCCCTGGCCAGGGGAGCAGACGGCGATTTTCTTGCGGTTCGCGGGCGAGCGGGCGAGCGCGGCGTTCACCGTGCCTTCCGCCTTCACGATGGTGCCGCCGGCGATCGCGCGATAGCGACGGTCAATACTGTGCGCCTTGAACTGGCGGGCGAGCCCTTCATGCGCACGATCGGTCTTCGCCGCGACCATCAGGCCCGACGTATCCTTGTCGATCCGGTGGACGATGCCCGGCCGCGCCACCCCGCCAATTCCCGAAAGCTGGCCGGCGCAGTGGTGGAGCAGGGCATTGACCAGCGTACCGTCGAGATTGCCGGCGGCGGGGTGGACGACCAGCCCGGCGGGCTTGTCGATCACGATCAGGTGCTCGTCCTCGAACACCACGTTCAAGGGAATGTCCTGTGCTTCGTTATGCGCCGGTTTGGGATCGGGCACGGCGATACGGAACAGTGCGCCGCCCGCCGCCTTGCGCGCGGGATCGCGCGCCAGCCCGCCATCGGGGCCGGTGACAGCGCCCGACGAGATGAGCGCCTTCAGCCGCTCGCGCGACAGCGTGGGCAGCGCATCGGCCAGCGCGCGGTCGAGCCGCCAGCCATGCGCGCCTTCCGCGATCCGCGCTTCAATGATGGAAACCCCCTGATCCATGTTTTACGGGAAATGGGCATGCGCGTTACGATTTCAAGATCCGTACTGACCGGTATGAAAAAAGCTGCCGCCGCAGTTGCGCCTGCCGAGGCGTGCGGGCTGCTGTTCGGAGCGGGGGAGGCGATCACCGCCTTTTCCGAGACCCGGAACGTCAGCGAAACACCCGAGACCCATTTCGAGATCGACCCTGCGGCGCTGTTCGCAGCGTTGCGGGCGGAGCGTGCCGGCGGACCGAGTCTGGTCGGCTATTGGCATTCGCACCCAAGCGGCGACGCAATGCCGTCCGAAACCGACGCGGCGATGGCGGCGCCCGACGGCAAGCTGTGGGTGATTGTGGCGGGCGAGGCGATGACCTGCTGGCGCGCGGGGAAGCAGGGGCGGTGGGGGCGGTTTGCCACGATGCCGCTGGATTTGGCCGATTGAGTCTCGCCTGGGCTAACGCGCTTCTTCCGCAGCGATCTGCCGGAGGGCCTGTTCGAACGCTTCGGGCGGCTGGCCGCCGCTGATCAGATAGCGGTCGTTGACGACAATCGCTGGGACAGCGTCGATGCCCCGGCTGCGCCATAGCGCTTCTTCGGCGCGAACTTCCTCGGCATAGCGCCCGCTGTCGATGATTTCGGCCGCCGCCTCCGCGTCGAGCCCGGCTTGGGTGGCTGCGTCGATCAGCGTGGCGCGTTCCGCCGGGTTGCGGCCTTCGGTGAAATAGGCTGTGAACAGCGCGTGCTTCAGTGCCTGTTGCCGGCCGCTTTGCCCGGCCCAGTGGAGCAGGCGATGCGCGTCGAACGTGTTGTAGATGCGGCTCTCGTCCGTCATCGCCATGGTGAAGCCGAGTGCGGCGGCGCGTTCGCGGATCATCGCGCGGGTGCTCGCCGACTGTTCGGCGCTCGCACCATATTTGCGGCCGATATGCTCGACGATGTTCTCGCCTTCGGGCGGCATGTCCGGGTTGAGTTCGAACGGGTGGAAGGTGACTGCCGCCGAAACGCTGCCCGCCAGCCGATCCAGCGCCTCCTCCAGCCCGCGTAGGCCGATCACGCACCAGGGGCACACGACGTCGGAGACAAAGTCGATCTTGAGCGGGGCGGGCATGGCGATCCTTCTGCTGCGGCAGCGAAACGCTAGTCGCTGGCGCCGGTGGAGGGAAGGGGCCGGGAACGCGGCGATCAGGAAATGGGCGGACGCAAAAAAAAGAGCGGCACTCCGAAGAGTGCCGCTCCCGTTCTTAGCGAACCCGTGGGGGCGATCAGAACTTGAAGGTCGCGCCGACGTACAGCATGCGGCCGTACAGGTCGTACGTGTCCGCCACCGTCTGCGTGCCGGGCCATGTCACCGGGTTGGTGTCGCCAAAGCGCGGCGGCTTGGTGTCGAGCAGGTTGTTGATGCCTGCATAGAGCTCCATCTGGTGCTTGCCGCCGACCAGCACCTTGCCCTGCACATTGTGGTACCAATAGGCGGAGATGCGGGTTGGCACCGTGGTGCCGTCGAGATTGTCAGTCAGCGGGCCCATATAGTCGAGGCGATAGTTGAACTGGAACTTCGACGTGCTCAGCGTGAAGTTGCCGAAGCCGCGATCCTTGAAGCCCGAGCCGAGACGGCCGCAGCTGTAGCAGTCTGCCTGGCCGAGTTCGTTCTGCACCGGGCCACCCGGGAACGGCGTCTGTTCCTGCTTGAAGCGGTGATTGTACATCACGTCGATGTCCAGTCGGGCGCCGCCCAGCGGGATCATGTAGCGGCCCTCAATGTCCAGACCCGAAACCAGGAACGAGCCCGTGTTCAGGTTGAGCGCATTGACGCGGGTGATGAAGCCGTTGCTGTCGCGGATGACGTTGTTGCAGAACAGCGGATTGCCGGTCTGGAAGCACTGGGTCACCGAAACCTGCTGACCGATGATGCCAATCGCGTTCTTCACCTTGATGTGGTAATAATCCGCAGTCAGGCTGAAGTTACGGAAGAAGGTCGGCGTGATCACCGTGCCTACCGTAATGGTGTCGGCCGTTTCCTGCCGCAGCTTCGGATTGCCGCCCAGCAGACCGTCGATCGTCTGGATCTGCGACGTGGTGTAGGCGAACGATCCGCGCGATGCGACAGTGTTCGCGATACCCGGGATGTTGCGGCAGGCTGCCGGTAGTGCGCCCAGCGTCGCGCCATCGCCATTGCCGCCGCCCTGGTCGCACGGATCCGTAACGGCCGGGAAGGTCTGGCTCAGCGACGAATAGAGCTCACCGATGTTCGGCGCGCGGGTTGCACGCGAATAGATCGCACGGAAGCGGATGTCGCGGGTCGGCGCATAGCTGCCGCCGCCCTTGAAGCTCCACACACCGCCGACGGTCGAGTAATCGGCATAGCGGGCGGCGCCTTCGAGGCCGAGATAGTGCAGGCCTGCGCGCTCCTCGACGATCGGTGCGACGACTTCGACGAAGCCTTCCTTGACGTTGAAGCTGCCCTTGGTGTTGGTGATCTGGTTGCCCGAGCTGAGGCCAGCCTGGGTGAACGGATCATAAACCTCAGTGCTCTTCTCGTGGCGATATTCGCCGCCGAACGACACGGCCACCGGGCCGCCCCACAGCGAGAACAGGTCGCCATTGACGCTGCCGGACACCACGTCCTGCTTCACCTTCGCCAGATAATCAAAGGCGACATTCGAGCCGTTGACGAGCTGGACGGTGTTGCCGTCGACCAGTGTGACCGTGCGGGTCGGGCCGGTATAGGTCTGCAGGAACTTGGCGGCAGCCGGCGTTACGGTGTTATAGCCGAAAATGTTGATCGGCACGCAGCCCGCCGCGCGCGCTGCGGGATCCGAGCAGCGAACCTGCCCGTCAGGCCCGATTTCGTTGCTGAGCGCCGCGCCATAGTTGGGCGTGTAGATCGCCTGCGCGGTGGTGTGGTCGCGGCTTTCCGAATGCTCGTAATAAATGTCGTACGACCAGGTCGTGCCCGCGGTGAACTCGCCCTTTGCGCCGATCACGCCGCGATAGAAGTCGCGGTCGTTCTTGTTGCTGCGGCTGAAGATGTCGTTCGAGCGGCGGCGGAACTGGATGACGTTGGTGCCGTTTGCGATTGCTGCTGCACGGATCGCAGCCGGAACATAGGGGCTGGTGATCGGAATGCCGGCATAGGGCGAGCCGTCGAAGCTGAGCGCGGCGCCGGGGCCGGTGTTGGCGATGGCCGACGGCTCAAGCGAAGCGTTCGAGTTGGTGTGGGTGTACTGCCCCTGAGCGTAGAGCTTGAACGCATCCGAGAAGTCGTAATGCGCGAGCAGCGCGCCCTGGTAGCGCTCGACCGGCACCGACAGCAGGCGGTCGCCGTTGCGGTTATAGCCGTCGATATTCGCGCCCTGGTACCCCTTCAGGTTGTTCGCGCCATCGAAGGTGAAGGTGCGGCCGGTTGCCGGTGAGAACTGGGTCTGGTTCGGGTTGCTGACGTCGAACAGGCCCTGCGCGGCATAGGAGCTGCGGTTCGGCACGTCGGTTGCCGAGAAGCTGCGGTTGCGCGACGGCAGACCGTGGTCGTTGTCATAGCTGAAGTTGGCGGTGATGTTGCCGCGGCCGCCGCCGAAATTGTGGCCGCCGGTGATCGAAACATACTGGCGGGGCGCATCGCCCTTGTCCGACACGGTGTTCTGCGCACGGACGCGCAGGCCCTCAAAGTCATTCTTCAGCACGAAGTTGACGACGCCGGCGATCGCTTCCGAACCATAAACGGCCGATGCGCCGCCGGTGACGACTTCGACGCGCTGCACCAGATCAGTCGGGATGTTGTTGACGTCCACCGCGGAGGTGCCGGCAATGCCCAGCGTACGGCGGCCGTCGATCAGCACCAGCGTGCGCGACGAACCGAGGTTACGCAGGTTGATGGTCGCTTCGCCGTTGCCAGTGTTCGAGAAGTTCGAGCTCGTACGGCTGATGTTCTGGCCGACGGCCGGCAGCGTGGCGAGCGCGTCCTGGATGTTCGACGCACCGGTCTGCTGGATCCGCTCGGCGCTGACCACCGCCACCGGCGTGGACGACTGCAGATCGGGACGCGCAATGCGCGAGCCGGTGACGACGACTTCGGTCTGGCTGTCCTTCTGCGTATCATCGGTGGTCGAGGACGAGGCGGTGGCTCCGGTCTGATCCTGTGCCAGCGCCGGCGCTGCGAACAGCGCGATAGCGCCGATACCTGCCAGCGCGGTTCCCGCGCGCAGGGCGTGTGCAATACGACTCATACTCTTACTATCCTTGTGCTGCTCGCAATCGCGTCTCCAGGGGGAGGGAGGATGCGAGCTCTCCCAACATTCGTGCCGAAGGGCTGGGCGCTACGGCACTGGCTGTGTGGATGACGGTGGGTCTTATCCTTGTAAAGAAGCTGTAACCGTTACGGTGCCGCTTTGTCGCGCCTGTGTGGCACGCATAACACACTTGTTTCCAAATGTTGCAGCAAATTCGTATAACATATTATGATTCAGGAAGATATTCTGGGTTCTATCAAATCGTAGATTGCTTTGTTAGCGCTAGCAAAAGCTTCGACAGCAGACTGCGGGGGTAGTCGTCGATTGCCCCCGCGCGCCTGGGGCGGCAGTTCCTCGGATGAAAAAATCTTAGCGATACGCGTAATGGTTGCGGGTTGATTTGTGGAGTTTCTCCGCTTTCGCGCGTCCGGTTTTCCTGAAACTTGATCTTGTAATATGCAGCTGGTCGTTGCGCGGGTGGGCGACTTACTGCAGCGCAGTATAGTTGGAGCGGCCTTGGACGTATCAAACGCCCGGCGCCTTCGTCGCCCACGCCGCGCCGGTCGGCATCGCAGCAGAATTTCGCCAAGTTGCAGGGCGGCTCCGCCACACGGAACGTTCCGCCCCTCCTGCCGTTGACGCCGCCTGCGGAACTGCAGGGAGGATGCGCTGATGCTTTGGACAATCGTTGTTATTCTGCTGGTGCTCTGGCTGCTCGGCTTTTCGCTGCACCTTGCCGGCGGTATCATCCATATCCTGCTGGTGATCGCGCTGATCGTCGGGCTGGTGCAGCTGTTCACCGGTCGCAGGGTCTAGCCGCGTGCGGCGGGGCGCTTGCTGGCGCATCGTCCCGCCATATACGGGTTTTTCCGTGCGGCGGAGCGTCTTCGCAATGCTTGCAGCTTCGTGTCCGCTGCGCCAAAGAGGGCAGGTAGCGGGAGCCCGAATACCTTGAACATCAGCCCAACCGATTTTGCGAGCCTTCTCTGTTCGCGCCTGTGCCACGACCTGCTGAGCCCGGTTGGCGCGCTCAACAATGGCCTGGAACTGCTCGCCGACGAGCATGATCCGGAAATGCGTGCGCGCTGCCTGGAGCTGCTGAGCGAAAGCGCGCGGGCGAGTGCCAACAAGCTGAAATTCTTCCGTCTGGCGTTCGGCGCCGCCGGCGGCTTTGGCGAAACGGTCGATACGCGCGAGGCGCAGGCGGCGCTGGAGGGGCTGTTCGGCGACAATCATCGGGTGAAGATCGGCTGGATGGTCGAGGAGCCGGTGATGCCGAAACAGGCGATCAAGGTGCTGCTCA
Source organism: Sphingomonas sp. DMC8 (assembly GCF_056314185.1). Taxonomy (NCBI): domain Bacteria; kingdom Pseudomonadati; phylum Pseudomonadota; class Alphaproteobacteria; order Sphingomonadales; family Sphingomonadaceae; genus Sphingomonas; species Sphingomonas sp. DMC8. The sequence continues at coordinate 736,901 of NZ_JBQUYV010000001.1, forward strand.
ACCTGGCGCTGATCGGCGGCGACGCCCTGATCCGCGGCGGCCAGCTCGACATCGGCGCAGAGACGAGCGACGGCATCATCGAAATCGTCATCCGCGCCGATGGGCCGCGCATCGTGCTCGATCCTGAGCTGCGCAGCGCGCTGGCCGGCGGGCGTGAGGAAATTCCGATCACCCCGCGCGCGGCCGCGGCCTATCTGGCGCATGCGCTCGTCACCCAGACGGGCGGCGATCTGCAGGTGAGCCCGCCCGATTCGGAAGTGCTGCTGTTCGGCGCCTCGTTCCGGGTGAACTGAGCGCCCGCCCGGCCGTTAGCGCCGGGCGATTTGCGAGGAGCGCAGGGCCTGGCGCGCGGCGCGGGCCTCGCGCAGCGTAGCGGCGGTCTTGCCCTGGGCACCGGCGGGACGCTTCGGCACCGCGATCCGCTGTGACAGATAAATGCCGTTATGGCCTGAGCAGATATAGGCCACGAAACAGGCGACGGTGATCGGCACGGCATGGCCCGCGCCGAACAGCTCGATTCCCATGATCGTGCAGGCGAGGGGGGTGTTGGCCGCACCGGCAAACACCGCGACGAAGCCGAGCCCCGCGAACAGGTCCACCGGCGCACCCAGCACTCCGGCCAGCGCATTGCCCAGCGCCGCGCCGATGAAGAATAGCGGCGTGACCTCGCCGCCCTTGAAGCCCGCGCTCAGCGTGACGACGGTGAACAGCATCTTGAGCGCCCAGCTCCAATGGTCCACCGGCCCGGTGAAGAAGCCGGCAATGGTCGGGTCGCCGGGGATGGCGGACCAGACGCCCAGCCCCAGATAGGCGCGGGTGCCGGTGATCCACACCAGCGCAATGACCAGCAGCCCGCCCAGCGCCGCGCGTGCAGGGCCATAGGGAATCCGGCGCTTCAGCAACCCGCCGAGCGCATGGTTCGCCTCGGCAAAGGTGAGGCCGGCCAGCCCGAAGGCGACACCCGCCACCGCCGCCTTGGCGACGAGCAGCGGTGCGACGAACAGGCTGGCGCCCTCCGGCGCGACATAGCGGATGGCATAGAGCGTATGGTGGATGCCCCAGGCGTGGCAGGTCCAGTCGCCCACCAGCGCGGCGAGCAGGCAGGTCAGAATGCCGGCATATTCGATCCGCCCGACCGCCAGCACTTCCAGCGCGAACACGGCGCCCGCCAGCGGCGTGCCGAACACCGCGCCGAACCCGGCCGCGACTCCGGCCATCAGCACGATGCGGACGCCGGCGGGATCGAGTCGTAGCCGGCTGGCAAAGGCGCTCGCCATGCTACCGCCCAGTTGCACGGCGGTGCCTTCGCGCCCAGCCGATCCGCCGAACAGATGCGTCGCGATGGTGCCCAGGAACACCAAAGGTGCCATGCGTAGCGGCACGCCGCCGCCGGGTTCATGGATCTGCTCGACGATCAGGTTGTTGCCGGCTTCGACCGAACGGCCCAGCCGGTGGTAGAGCAGGGCGATCGCGGCACCGCCCGCGGGCAGCAGGTACAGCAGCCAGGGATGATCGAACCGCGCCCGCGTCGCCGCATCGAGGCTCCACAGAAAGGCGGCGCATAACGTGCCGACCAGCGCCGCCAGCGGTACCAGGATCAACGCCCAGCGGATGGCGGACATGGCATGGGCGTGCCGATCGCGGAAAAGGGCGGTCCCATCGAAGCGGTGATAGAGATTGCGAAACGTTGCGCGCACGATTCCTCCTTGCTGCCTTGCGGCGCCTGGTAGGAATCATCGTCCCTTGTCAGGGCGGTTCGGCCAAGATGGCCCGGCGGAAATCCATCGCCTTGGCGCGCCCTATGCCGTCGCCGCGCTGCAGCGTCAACCGGGCGGGGAAGATGGTGCCGCAGCCATGGCCACCGGTTGACCCCCTCCGCGCCCTGCGCCAAAGCGCTCCCCAAGATTTTCAGGGTGACCGAACTTGTCCGAACCTCTCAGCTTCCAGCGCATGATCCTGACGCTCCATGACTATTGGAGCGCGCGCGGCTGCCTGATCCTGCAGCCCTATGACATGCGGATGGGCGCCGGTACCTTCCACCCCGCCACCACGCTGCGCGCGCTGGGGCCGGAGCCGTGGAACGCCGCCTTTGTCCAGCCCTGCCGCCGCCCGACCGATGGCCGCTATGGCGAGAACCCCAACCGGCTGCAGCATTATTACCAGTATCAGGTGATCCTGAAGCCGAGCCCGGCGGACCTGCAGGAACTCTATCTCGGTTCGCTGGCGGCGATCGGCATCGACTTCACCAAGCACGATATCCGCTTCGTCGAGGACGATTGGGAATCGCCGACGCTCGGCGCCTGGGGGCTTGGCTGGGAAGTGTGGTGCGACGGGATGGAAGTCACCCAGTTCACCTATTTCCAGCAGATGGGCGGGTTCGACTGCAAGCCGGTGGCGGGCGAGCTGACCTATGGGCTCGAGCGGCTGGCGATGTACATCCAGAACAAGGACAGCGTGTACGATCTCGCCTTCAACGACGAAGGCGTGACGTACGGCGACGTGTTCCTGGAGAACGAACGCCAGATGTCGACGTGGAACTTCGAGGTGGCGGACACCGACGCGCTGTTCGACCTGTTCCGCAAGGCGGCGGCCGAGTGCGAGCGCTCGCTGGAGGCCAAGCTGCCGATCCCGGCCTATGAGCAGGCGATCGAGGCGAGCCATATCTTCAACCTGCTGAACGCGCGCGGGGTGATCTCCGTGGCGGAGCGCCAGGCCTATATCGGCCGGGTGCGCGATCTGGCGAAGGGCGCCTGCGCAGCGTGGATGGAAAAGAACGGGTGGGCGGCGTGATGCTCCCCCGTTTCACGCAAAGGCGCGAAGGCGCAAAGAAGTTTTGGGTTCACGCGGAGGCGCGGAGACGCGGAGTCAGTGTTCGCCGCGCCAGCGGCCCTCTCTCGACCGCGCTGGCCACATCTCGCTCGATGATTGGGGCGGCTGACGCCGCCGTGCGACCTGCATCCTCCGCGTCTCCGCGCCTCCGCGTGAACCAATCTTCTTCCTTCCTTTGCGCCTTCGCGCCTTTGCGTGAAAAGAAATCATGACCGACTTCCTCCTCGAACTCCGTTCCGAAGAAATCCCCGCGCGCATGCAGGAAAAGGCGCGGGAGGATCTGGCGCGGCTGTTCGCCGCCGAGCTGGACAAGGCCGGCCTGAAGGCCGCCGAGACGGTCAGCTATGCGACGCCGCGCCGGCTGGCGCTGATCCTCAAGGGCCTGCCTGAGCAGACTGCCGCCGTCTCCGAAGAGACCAAGGGGCCGCGCGTCGGCGCGCCACCGCAGGCGCTGGAAGGCTTTCTGCGCAAGACCGGCCTCACTGCCGACCAGCTTGTCGAGCGTGACGGGGTGCTGTTCGCGGTGGTCGACAAGCCCGGCCGCGCGACGGCGCAAGTGCTGGCTGAGGCGATCCCCGCCGTGATCCGCGCCTTTCCCTGGCCCAAGTCGATGCGATGGGGCGCGGCGTCGCTCTCCACCGAGAGCCTGCGCTGGGTCCGCCCGCTCCAGGGCATCGTTGCGCTGTTCGGCAGCGACGTGGTGCCGTGTGAGATCGCCGGCGTGACGAGCGGTGCGGCGACGGTGGGGCACCGCTTCCACCATCCGGGTGCGATCACGATCGGATCGGCTTCTGACTATGTCGAGAAGCTGCGCGCCTGCCATGTCATCGTAGACGGGGCGGAGCGCCGCGCGATCATCGCGGTCGGCGCCAAGATGGCGGCGCAGCGCGAGGGGCTCAGCCTGATCGAGGACGAAGGGCTGCTCTATGAGAATGCCGGGCTGACCGAATGGCCGATGCCGCTGCTCGGCCGGTTCGACGAAGCCTTCCTGGCGGTGCCGCCGGAAGTGATCCAGCTCACCGCGCGGGTGAACCAGAAATATTTCGTCTGCCGCGATGACGCGGGCAAGCTGGCCAATGCGTTCGTGTGCGTGGCGAATGTCGATGCGGCCGATGGCGGGGAAAAGATCGTTGCGGGCAACCAGAAGGTGCTGGCGGCGCGGCTGAGCGATGCGCGCTTCTTCTACGAGACGGACCTCAAGGTGCCGCTCGCCGAACAGGCGAGCAAGCTGGCGAAGATCGTCTTCCACGAAAAGCTGGGGACGGTGGCGGACAAGGTCGAGCGGGTGGCGAAGCTGGCCCGCTGGCTGGTCGAGAGCGGGGTTATAAAGCCCTCTCCCCTTCAGGGGAGAGGGTTGGGAGAGGGGGACTCTCCACGAGCTGTGACCTCTGCGGATATGCCCCTCTCCCCAGCCCTCTCCCCTGAAGGGGAGAGGGAGTCTCTGGCCGACCTCGCGGAGCGCGCAGCGCGTCTCGCCAAGGCGGACCTCGTCACCGGCATGGTCGGCGAGTTCCCCGAGCTGCAGGGCCTGATGGGCGGCTATTACGCCGCAGCGCAGGGCGAGCATCCGGCGGTCGCAGCGGCGATCCGCGATCACTACAAGCCGGTCGGGCAGGGCGATGAGGTGCCCACCGATCCGGTGACGGTGGCGGTGGCGCTGGCTGACAAGCTGGATACTTTGGCACATTTTTTCATTGAAGACATGCCGCCAACCGGATCGAAAGACCCGTTTGCGCTACGCCGAGCAGCGCTCGGTGTAATCTCTACCGTACTCGCAAATAGCTTGCGCTTCCGTTTGGAAGCAGTGCTTCGAGCGGCTTGCGGAGACGACTTGGCCGCTTTCGAGAAGATCTTCTACGGTAAGGCTGAACAAAATTTGGCGGCCTTCTTCGCCGACCGCCTCAAGGTCCAGCAGCGCGAAGCCGGTGTCCGTCACGACCTGATCGACGCAGTGTTCGCGCTTGGCGGTGAGGACGATCTCGTCCGGCTGCTTGCGCGGGTGAAGGCGTTGCAGGCGTTCGTTACCACCGAGGACGGCGCCAACCTGCTCGCCGGGTACAAGCGCGCCGCGAATATCCTCAAGAAGGAAGGTGTCGCGGATACCGCACCCTGGCAGTCGAACGGCTTCACTTACCAAGCCGAACCCGCGGAGGCGGCACTGGCCGCTGCGCTTGATGCGGCGGAGCCCAAGGCGGCGGGGGCGATTGCAGCGGAGGATTTCGAAGGTGCCATGGCGGCGCTAGCTACGCTGCGCGGTCCGATCGATGCCTTTTTCGATCAGGTGACCGTCAACGACGCCGATCCCGCCAAGCGCACCGCCCGGCTCGGCTTGCTGGCGCGGATGCGTGATGCGGTGCACAAGGTTGCGGACTTCAGTCGGATCGAAGGCTGAAGCCACGCCCATTTATCCGATAAATACGTAATATTCGTGCTCGATCTGCCATGGTTTAGAAATAATATGGCACCGACAACGCAATCAGCGGTTCCGCCTTCTTCGCGGGTGCGGTAGCGGCGCCCGGAGTTTCTGCGGAAGCGGCGCTTCGGCTGGAAGGGGATTGGAATGACGCAATACGTGTACCGTTTCGGTGGCGGTGTTTCGGATGGTGGTGCAGGCGACAAGAATCTGCTCGGCGGCAAGGGCGCAAACCTTGCCGAAATGGCCTCGATCGGCCTGCCGGTGCCGCCGGGTTTCACCATCTCTACCGAGATGTGCACGCGCTATTATGAGGAAGGCGAGACTTTCCCGGATAGCCTGAAGGCCGAAGTCGCGAACGGCATCGCCCATATCGCGGCGATCACCGGCAAGCAGTTCGGCGACGCGGCTGATCCGCTGCTCGTATCGGTCCGCTCGGGCGCGCGGGTGTCGATGCCCGGCATGATGGACACGGTGCTCAACCTGGGCCTGAACGACGCGACGGTGCAAGGCCTGGCCGCGACCAGCGGCGACGAGCGCTTCGCCTGGGACAGCTATCGCCGCTTCATCCAGATGTATTCGGACGTGGTGCTGGGCCTGGACCATGGCCGGTTCGAGGAAGCGCTGGAAATCGCCAAGGAAGACCGCGGCTTCACGCTGGATACCGAGCTGTCGGCGGGCGACTGGCAGGCGCTGGTCGCCGAGTACAAGTCCATCGTCGAGGAACTGTGGGGCAAGCCGTTCCCGCAGGACGTGCACGATCAGCTGTGGGGCGCGATCGGCGCGGTGTTCGGATCGTGGCAGTCGGAGCGCGCCAAGGTCTATCGCCGCCTCAACGACATTCCGGCCGACTGGGGCACGGCGGTGAACGTGCAGGCGATGGTGTTCGGCAATATGGGCGACACCTCGGCCACCGGTGTGGCCTTCACCCGCGACCCTTCGACCGGCGAGCGGGCCTATTATGGCGAGTTCCTGATCAATGCGCAGGGCGAGGACGTGGTGGCGGGCATCCGCACGCCGCAGTACCTGACCAAGGCCGCGCGCGAGACGGCGGGTGCCAAGCCGGCGTCGATGGAAGAGGCGATGCCCGAGGTCTATGCCGAGCTGGCGGCGGTGTTCGACCGGCTGGAGACGCATTACCGCGACATGCAGGACATCGAGTTCACCGTCGAACGCGCCAAGCTGTGGATGCTGCAGACGCGCAGCGGCAAGCGCACCGCCAAGGCGGCGCTCAAGATCGCGGTCGACATGGCGAACGAGGGGCTGATCACCCGCGAACAGGCGATCCTGCGCGTCGATCCGGCAGCGCTGGACCAGTTGCTCCACCCGACGCTCGACCCCAAGGCGCCGCGCGACGTGCTGACCAAGGGCTTGCCCGCCAGCCCGGGCGCGGCATCCGGCCTTGCCGTGTTCGACAGCGACACCGCCGAGAAGCGCGCCAATGCGGGCGACGCGGTGATCCTGATCCGCGTCGAGACGAGCCCTGAAGATATTCACGGCATGCACGCGGCGCGGGGCATCCTCACGGCACGCGGCGGTATGACCAGCCATGCTGCGGTCGTGGCGCGCGGCATGGGCCGTCCCTGCGTTTCGGGCGCGGGTAGCCTATCGATCAACGCGCGCGAAAAGGTGATGCGCGTCGGCACCCGTGAGGTCCGCGAGGGCGATATGGTGACGATCGATGGCGCCACCGGTGAAGTGATGGCCGGCCAGGTGCCGACCGTGCAGCCGGAGCTTTCGGGCGATTTCGGCACGCTGATGACCTGGGCCGACGAAGTCCGCCGGCTGAAGGTCCGCGCCAACGCTGAAACCCCGCTCGATTGCCGCACCGCGCGCGATTTCGGCGCCGAGGGCGTGGGGCTGTGCCGCACCGAGCATATGTTCTTCGAACAGAGCCGCATTACCGCCGTGCGCCAGATGATCCTGGCCGAGGACGAGGCGGGGCGCCGTGCCGCGCTTGCCAAGCTGCTGCCCGAACAGCGCAGCGATTTCCTCGAGATTTTCGAGGTGATGGCGGGCCTGCCGGTGACGATCCGCCTGCTCGATCCGCCGCTGCACGAATTCCTGCCGCATGAGGAGGCGGAGTTCGCCGAAGTGGCGGCGGCGGCCGGACTGGATGTCGACACGCTGAAGCGCCGCGCCGCCGAGCTGCACGAGTTCAACCCGATGCTCGGCCATCGCGGTTGCCGGCTGGGCGTGACCTATCCCGAAATCTATGAGATGCAGGCACGCGCCATCTTCGAGGCGGCGATTGCGGTGGCGGAAAAGTCCGGCGCGGCGCCGGTGCCTGAAGTGATGATCCCGCTGGTCGCCACCAAGCGCGAGCTGGAGCTGATGAAGGCGGTGGTCGACAAGGCGGCGCAGGCGGTGTTCGCCGAAAAGGGCCGCACGATCGACTATCTGGTCGGCACGATGATCGAGCTGCCGCGCGCTGCGCTGATGGCGGGCGAGATCGCCGAAGTCGGCGCCTTCTTCTCGTTCGGCACCAACGACCTGACCCAGACCACGCTGGGCGTGAGCCGCGACGATGCCGCGCGCTTCCTGACCACCTATGTCGAGAAGGGTATCTATCCCAAGGATCCTTTCGTGAGCCTGGATGTCGACGGCGTCGGCCAGTTGATCGAGCTGGCGGCCGAGCGCGGCCGCAAGACGCGGGGCGACATCAAGCTGGGCATTTGCGGCGAGCATGGCGGCGATCCGGCCTCGATCGCGTTCTGTGAGAAGACCGGGCTCGATTATGTCTCGGCCTCGCCCTACCGCGTGCCGATCGCGCGGTTGGCGGCGGCGCAGTCTGCGATCCGGGTGCGCTGATGCTGCTCGCGCCGGTGGTGGTGCAGGTAGCGGCGCAGACGGCAGCGGCGCTGAGCCGCGACCTGCTCGCCAGCCCCACCGCCACCGCCGTGCTGGAGCGCCGCTGCGGTCACCCGATCCGCGCCGAAGTCGACCGAGCGGCGCAGAAGGATGCCACGCCCGAACAGCGCCGGCGGCTGGGCGTGGGGCCGGCCGAACGTGTCGTCTATCGCAGTGTGGTGCTGCGCTGTGGCGCGGTGGCGCTGTCGGTGGCCGACAACTGGTATGTGCCGGCGCGCCTTACGCCCGCGATGAACGCTACGCTGGAGCAGGGTGACACGCCGTTCGGCGCGGCGATCCGGCCGCTTCATCCGCACCGTCAGCCGCTGGAACAGGCGCTGGCGGGGGTGGCTCCCTATGTGCTGCGTCACCGCGCGCTGGTGCTGGATGGCGAGGGACGGGTGCTGGCCGAAGTGGTCGAGAATTACACCCCGGCGGCGTTGCGCTAGTCCTTTTACGCCCCTCCCCCTGAAGGGGAGCGGCCCTCCATTTCGACCATCTTTATCGAACAAAAAAATGCCCCCTTCCCGCGAGGGGAAGGGGGCAGTTGGTCTTCGGGGAATGATCAGAACTTGGCCGTGGCCGACAGATAGAAGGTCCGGCCGGTGCGGCTGGCCATCTGGAACGTGTCCGCCGTGGTCTGGTAGGCGTCTTCGTGGGTATTGTTCAGGTTGATGACACCCGCGGTGAAGCTCAGCCACTTGTTCGGCGTGAAGCCGGTCGCCAGATCGAGCTGGGTACGTGCCCGCACAGTATGGATCTCGCCGCCGCTGACGAAGAAGGTCTACGCCGCATCCTGCTTGTACGAGCTGCGGTGGTTGACCGACACGCGGACGCTGAATTTTTCGTTTTCCCAATAGGGCGTCAGGTTCCAGGTCAGCTTCGACAGGTCGCGCAGGTTGAAGCCGGTGCCGAGCGCGCTGGCGTCGGTATCGACGACTGTGACGTTGCCGGTGACGCCGAAGCCCTTGACCGGCAGCCAGGTGTCGAAATTCTGCGTTGCCGCAAGTTCGACGCCCTTGATGTTGATCGTGCGGTTGTCGTTCAACACGCGGCTGAAGCTGTAGTCGCTCTTCAGATCGGCCGACTGGCAGTTGGTCGTCACGCCGTTCAGTGCCACGCCGTTATACGAGCTGGGGCAATAGAATTGCGTGAAGGTGCCGTTCTTCACCGCCTTGTAGAAGCCGGCGATGCTGATCGAATTGCCCTTGCCGTAATAATATTCCAGGCTGATGTCGGCCTGATTGGCAGTCAGCGGTTTCAGGCGCGATTCACCGGCAGACACGTTGGTGAAGGGGCGCTTCTGCGAGGAAATGCCGGTGCTGATGGTGTCGGCCATCTGCGTCTGGCTGTTGAGCAGCGGGCGGACCAGCACCTTGGCCACGGCAAGGCGCGCAACGAGGTGCGGCGTCAGGTCCATCGCGAAGCTCGCGCTCGGCAGCACGTTGCCGTAGTCCTGAACGATATGCTCCTGACCGAGCAGCTTGGCATCGCTGCCGGTGCCGTCGGTGAGGCTTGCCGTCACATTCTGGTGCGTGTGCTCATACCGCAGCCCGATGTTGCCGCGGATCGCGCTGCCGAACAGCGTGCCGTCGATATTCGCCATGGCATAGACAGCCGGCACGTAGCGATCGACCCGGTAGGTGCTGGGCCAGTCGGGCACGTCGGGAACGGTGATGCCCTTGGAGGCGAGCAGCGACTGCCATGCGTCTGCATTCACGGACAGGAACGAATGCGGGATCGACATCGCGCCGTCGAGGAAGTTGGACACCAACTGCCCGGTCGAGCTGAGGCTCGGGATCCACGCATATTCCGGGTAGGTCACCGGATCGCTCACGTCACCGTCACGGTCGTGACGGAAGGCAAGGGTCGAGAAGCTCTCGTGGTGGTACTTCACGCCTACCACCAGCGACTGCACGCCGTGCCAGCCCAGCTCCTTGGTGACATCGACCTGCGCGGCCTTGTCCTTGGCGGTCTGAATGTGCGTCGCGCCGTCGACGAACGCGAACCAGGTGCGGTTGGCGGTGTTCCACAGAGAGCCGTCCGTCAGGCTCGACGTGGTCCACTTGACGTTGTTCGGGTTGGAGATGTCGAGCGCGCCGCCGTTGGCGAAGTTGACCTCGTCGATCGACGCCCACTCATAGAGATGCGCATTGCCCTTGGTGTAATGGGCGACTGCGTGCACCTTCCAGGTTTCGCCCGGCTGCCAGTTGATCGTGCCGGTATAAGCCTGGGTCTGCAGGTTGCGCAGTTCGGGCTGGGTGTTGTTGTCGACGTTGAAGTTCGACAGCGTGAGGTTGTTGGCGACGCCGTTGGCGACGCTGTTCACCGTCACGGCGGAGGGCTGCCATTTGCCGAACACCATCTGGCGCGTGGTGTAGCGGGTGTGGTCGCGCGAATATTCGCCCTGCAGCAGCGCTTCGAAATTGTCGGCGGGCTTCCACTGCAGTGCGCCGCTGGCCATTACCTGCTCGGTGTCGCGATCGATCCGGCGATAGCGAAGATTGGCGGGAACATAGGCGTTCGGCAGGGTGGGCTGGGTGCCCGGATCATACCAGTTGCGGATGAAGGCATAGTCGCCACGGTCCTTCAGCTTCTGGTAGCTGACATTGGCCATCACGCCCAGCGTGCCGCCAGCGAAGCTGTCGATATAGGCGCCGCTTACCTTGGGGGTCCATTCCTTGCCGCGATAGTCGGAATTATAGCCCTTAACGCCCACGACGAAGTGCGGGCCCTTATAGGCGAGTGGCTTGACCGTATCGATATTGACGGTGCCCGAAAGGCCGCCCGAGTCCATGTCCGCGGTCGGCGACTTGATCACCTGGATCGCGCTCGCCAGATCAGTCTGGATGATGTCGTAGCGGAAGCCGTCCTTGAAGTCGGCGCTGGCGAAGGTCTGGCCGTTGATCGTCGTGCGGGCATATTGCGCGCCCAGGCCACGGATGCTGATCGTCGAACCGCGGCCGTTGATGTTGGACATCTGGACGCCGGCAATACGCTGAATTGCTTCGGTAATGTTCTGCGCGGGGAACTTGCCGATGTCTTCGGCGGTAACGCCGTCGGTGATGCGGATGTCCTTGCGCTTCGCGTCCTGTGCGGACTGGAGGCTCGAGCGGAAGCCGGTGACGACATATTCGTCGCCGCTGCTGTCGGCGGTCTGACCCGCAGAAGCGCCGTTCGTCTGGGCAAAGGCAGGCGAGGCGGCCGCAATCGCGGCGGCGCAGCCGGTGGCAAGCAGTACCAGTTTGCTACAATTCGAGACAGTCAGTCGTTCGGGACGTGCGCTATGCATCGTTCAACCCCCTTCCTAGTTGGTTATCGACCCCAGCTTCCCTGCTGCGGAGACGTTCTTGCTATTCAGGGCCCGTTTTGGGCTCTTGTGGTAGCAAGAGTGTCCTAGAGGCCTTACCACTTGTCAAGCCAATATGGGGACAAAAATATGACAACTTTGCCGCTTCGAAAGGCATTGGTATTACAGCGTGTTAAAAGCGCCTGGGAGAGGGCGGGGTTGGAGATAGAACGTGATTGTGCGGCAAATTTGCCGCACCTGTGCGCTGCAAACGCGCGCAATTGGTCCGCCCACGCCGACTCAGTCGATGCGTTTGGTCAGACAAGCCCCCGGAGCGCCGGGAGTATTACGAATCGAACAGCGATAAGGGGTTAGGCCACCCGCTCAGCCGAAACGCCGGGCATGTTCGTCGATATTTCCGGCGCGTAGCAGCCGGGCCTGTTCACGCCATTGCTGCGCGGCAACCGTTCCACGTGGCATGCTGAGGCGGTCTTCCAGTGCCGGCTCGTCTTCGGGGGCCAGCGTCTCTATGTCGCGGAAATGGCGGATGCCCAGTTCATTGAGCTGCCGCTCCTGCGGCTCGTCGATGCCGCGGATGCGCGACAGAATGTCGCCGCCCCCATAGAACCAATTCCGCATCGCCGCGCTGCGTTCGGTGGCAGAGACGGCCGGGTCGGGCAGGGGAACCGCGGGGGGCTGGCGTTCGGCGAGCGCCGTTTCCAGCCGTGCATTCTCACTTTCCAGCTCGCGCACGCGGCGGTTGGCGGTGGTCAGCTCCTCGCGTGCCCGATCGCGGGTGGCATTGTGCGCCTCGCGCTCCTCCTCGAAGCGGTCTCGCCACTTGCGCCCGGCGCTGCTGCTTGCCAGCCCGAGCAGCCAGCCCGCGAGCAGGGTCAGCGCCAGCGCGACGAACTGGAGCGGCGTGGTAAAAGGCAGCGCGTTCATGGGCATGTCTCCGGCGGTTCGCCGAAAACCAGCCGGGCGGCCGGGGGTTCCCCGGCCGACGCGACAATCAGTGCATCAGCGCATCGTTGATCGAGCAGGCAGCCGGCCCGAGAATGACGATGAACAGCACCGGCAGGATGAACAGGATCAGCGGCACGGTCATGATCGCGGGCAGGCGGGCGGCCTTTTCTTCTGCGCGCATCATCCGCTCGTTGCGGAATTCCGCAGACAGCACACGCAGTGCGGAGGCGAGCGGAGTGCCGTATTTTTCCGTCTGGATCATCGTCGTGATGACGCCGCGCATCGCGTCGAGGGCGATGCGGTTCGACAGATTCTCGAACGCCTGGCGGCGGTCTGTCAGAAAGCCGAGCTCGATCGCGGTCAGCGAAAATTCTTCGCCCAGCTCCGGATAGGCCTTGCTGAGTTCCTTCGACACGCGGGCGAAGGCGGCGTCGACGGTCAGGCCGGCTTCGGCGCAGATCACCAGCAGGTCCAGCGCATCCGGCAGGCCCTTGCGGATCGCGTGGCTGCGCTTGGTGATGCGGTTCTTCAGGTACAGGTCGGGGAATTTATAGCTGAGGATGAAGGTGCCCGCGACCAGGCCATAGGCCTTGAGCGGCGACCAGTTGGCGAACGTCTCCGTGCCATAGACGAGGTACAGCATCGGGCCGCCGATGACGATCGGCAGCACCAGACGGCCGAAGATCACTGCGACCGCCCATTCCTTGCGACGGATGCCGGCCTGGGCCAGCTTCAACTGGGCCTGTTTGAGCTGGCCCTCCTGCAGCACCTGCAGCGACTGGAGGAAGGCGCGGATGCGATCGGTCGCCTCGCTGCGCTGGACCAGCTTGGCCCTACGCTTCGAAGTGGAGGCCGTGATACCGGCCTTCAGCTGCTCGCGCCGCTCGTTGAGTGCCTTGACCCGGCGGCTCATCGGATTGCGGGCGGTGGTTGCGAGATAGACAGCGACGAGCACGGCGAAGGTTGCCACGCCGGCGAGCAGCGTCGCCGCCCAGTAGACGTCGATGCCGAGCAGGGTCGGGCCGGTGTTCGGTTCCATCATCAGATCTCGAAATTGACCATCTTGGCCATGATGAAGACGCCCAGCCCCATCCAGACCAGGCCGCCGCCGCCGGCGATGATCAGCCGCTGGTCGGTGAAGAAGTGCATCATATAGCCGTTGTTGATGAACCAGATCAGCCCGAAGACGATGAACGGCAGCGACCCGACGATCAGTGCTGACGCCTTGGATTCGGACGACATCGCCTTGATCTTCAGCTTCATCTGGCTGCGCTTGCGGAGCACGTCGGCCAGATTGGCCAGGGTTTCGGCCAGGTTGCCGCCGGTTTCGCGCTGGATCGCGATCGAAATGGTGAAGAACTGGAATTCAGGCGTGCCTAGCCGATCCGCTGTTTCCTGAAGCGCGGCGTCGAGCGTGCGGCCGATCTTCATCTTGTCGCTGATCGAGCGGAATTCCTCGCCCACCGGCCCGTCGATCTCGTTCGCGACGACGCCGATCGTTTCCGTTATTGGCAGGCCCGAGCGCAGGCCGCGCACCAGCAGATCGATCGCGTCCGGAAACTTGCTGGTGAAGCGCGTGATGCGCCGCTTGATGAGGAACCCGACGACGAAATGCGGCAGGCCCAGGCCGATGAACAGGCCGACGAACAGCGCCAGCCAGAGCGGCGCCCCCCGCAATAACAACAGAACGCCGGGAACCAGCATCAGCCCCACCGATGCGCTGCCATATTGGCCGACCGTCCAGTCCTTGCCGGTCATGTTCAGCCGCTTTTGCAGCTCGGCAGGATTGGGGAGAAAGCGGCCGACGGTAAGATCGAGCCGCGTCGCGCGATTGGTGGAGATGCGGCGGAGCTGCGCCTCCATGGCATTGTTGCCGGTGGTGCTGACCAGATGGCGTTCGCGCACGCTGGTGAGGCGGCGCGAGCTGGCGCGTTCGGTGGACGGGCCCGAAAGGGCGAGCGCCATCAGCACCAGCACTGCCACGCCGCCCAACGCGACCGTCAATAGCGGCAACATGTTCACGCCGTTCGGGCTCCTACGCTATTACGCCCCGCACGTTGCGGCGGGAGCGGTTCGGGCGCCAGTCTCGCAAAGAGACCTTAGCTCCCGGTTACCGCCCGCCCGCTTGCGCCAGTGCGGATCATTTTTTCTTGCCGGGTAGCTTTGCCGACAGGCCGGTCAGCTTGCCGAGCAGCGACGCGCCCTTGCCTTCCTTCTTGCCCTTGTTCTTGTCGTCCGCCTCCAGGCCGGCATCGGTGATGGCGAGGATGCGGGCGGGCAGCGCCATCAGCGGTGCGATCGACTTGGCGGACTTGCCGACTTCGGCAAGCGGCTTGCCCAGCTTGGCTGCCTGCGCGGCCAGCTTCGGATCATAGCCGAGCATCACGTCGATCTTGCGTTCGATCGAGCCTTCGAAATCCTTGCGGCTGATCTCCAGCAGCGGGGCGGGCTGGACCTTGTTGGCGACGACGATCACCTGCGTCTGCGGCGCATTCGACTTGAACCAGCTGAGAATGCGGATCGCATCGCGGGCAGCCGCCAGGGTCAGGTCGCTTACGACCACCGCTACCTGAATGTCGGTGATCAGATGCGGATGGTTGACCAGCATCGCGCGCGGCAGGTCGACTAGCGTGCACTCGAACGCGCTGCGCATTTCTTCCTGCAGCTGATAGAAGGCGCCACCGTCGCTGATCATCGGCGAGTTGATCGGCGCTTCGGCCGACAGCACGGCCAGCCGGTCCGACGCCTTCACCATCGCGCGTTCGATGAACAGCCCGTCGATGCGGCTGGGATTTTCGATCGCGTCGGTCAGGCCGCGGCCGGGCTCAAGGTCGAGCGCGAGCGCACCGGTGCCGAAATGCACGTCCAGATCGAGCAATGCCGTGGTGCGGCTGTGCTTTTCGCTGAGCAACCAGGCCATCGATGTCGCAACCGTCGATGCGCCGACGCCGCCGCGCGTGCCGATCACCGCTACACCGCAATGCGGCCGGTCGACGGTCGCCTCGCTGATTTTCGGGGCGTTCAGCATCGCCTGGGCCTGGGCGAAGCTTTCGCGCATCGCATCGGGGTTGATCGGCTTCAGGAGATAGTCATGGATGCCGCTGGCGATCAGGTCGCGGTACAGGCGGACATCGTTGACCTGACCGGCCGCGATCACAACCGTGCCGGGCTCGCACACTTCCGCCAGGGCATTGATGTCGTTGAGCGGGTCGCCCGATTCGGACAGGTCGACGAACAGGATGTTCGGGCTGGCGGACACCGAAAGCGTCTGCACGGCGTTGCGCAGGCCGCCTTTGTTGACCATTTCCGGCGACCAGCCGAGTTCCACAGCGATCGGCCGCAGCGCCTCCGCGGTGCGTTCTTCGCAGACAAACGCAGCAAACGGCTCACGTTGCGCCGCGCGTCCGGGGTTGAAGGGCATGTTCACTGGCCGCCGCCTTTCGTCGAATCGGATTTGACCGTGGCACCGCCGGCACCGCTGGGGGCAGCGGCGCGATAGGCGCCGATCGCCTTGGCGGAGGTGGCGGGATCTGCCGTCGGGGCGCCCGGAGCGCCGCGAACCAGATCGGCGGGATCGGCTACCATCGCGGCCAGGTTGCTATAGGTCGCGCAGCCGAAGTTCGAGCTGGTGCTGGCATCGAAGGTGAAGTTGCTGGGATGCGAATAGTCCGGGCAGTGCGGCACGCTCGCGCTCATCCGCGTCAGCACCACGCGCACCGTTCCCGGTGCGATCGGCGTGCTGGTGGCGGGGGCGCGATCGGTGAGCAGCAGCCCATAACGGCCCGCTGCGGCGGCGACTTCGCTACGGCCGGTGGTGCCGTCGGCGCCATCGTCGATCGCGACATGATCGCCATAGCGCAGGTTCATCGCCTGCATCCAGCCGGCCAGGCGCTGTGCTTCGCCGGCGGCAAGCGCGCCGCCCGACGTTTGCAGGTCCAGCGTATAGTCCTGGCGGCTGACGACCGGCTGGTGGACCGACTCGACACCGCCATTATAGCCGGCGCAACCGGCCAGCAGCAGCGCGGGGGCGGTGAGCAGAATGGGGAAGCGCGGAAACACGGGCATTCTCCTCGACATGCGCGGCATCAGAAACCGAAGCCCGGGGCGGCGGCGCCGCCCGACTTCGCCTTGCGGGAATTGGCGGGGATCGCCGGAGCCTTGGCGGGCGCGGAATTGCTGTCGGGGGCGACCGGCAGTGCCGGCGTCGCGCCATCGACCGCTGCGGGCGTGACCGCGTTTACCGAAGGCTGGGCGGCAGGCTGCGCCATGGTTGGCTTGGGACGCTCGCCGCCGGTGGTGCCGCCGCCGACCGAGCCCATAAGCAGCCGGTCGAAGTCGTTCGGCGCCTTGTAGCCGTCGGTCGGCAGGACGATCTGGTTCGCGTTCACCGGCCGCACGAGATAGGGCGTGATGACGATCATCAGCTCGGACTCGTTGCGCTGGAAGGCGTTCGAACGGAACAGCGCGCCCAGGATGGGCATGTCGCCCAGTGCCGGCGTCTTGGTGATCGAGTTGTTGTGGGTGTTTTGCAGCAGCCCGCCGATCACCATGCTCTCGCCCGAGCCGAGCTCCACCGTCGTCTCGCTGCGCCGGGTGGTGAGGGCGGGGATGGTGGTGTTGTTCATCGTCACCGCACCCGAGGACGAAAGCTGCGACACTTCCGGCTTTACGTGCAGCGAGATACGGCCGTCGGCCAGCACCGTGGGCGTGAAGGCCAGGCTGACGCCATATTGCTTGTATTCAACGGTGGTGGTGCCGAGCGTCTGCGCCACGGGGATCGGAATTTCGCCACCCGCGAGGAAGCTGGCCGTCTCGCCCGAAAGCGCGGTCATGCTCGGCGTGGCGAGCGTCGTCACCTGACCGATCGTCTCGCCGAAATCGAGCGAGGCGAGCAGGTCCGAACCGAGGAAGCGGCCGCCGATGCCGAGCAGCGCATTGTTCGTGCTCGGCGCGGGGAAGTTGTAGATGGTGGCGCCGGCAAAGGCGCCGGTGGCCGGATCCTGGGTGGTGCCGGTATAGGTGGTGATCGAACCCTGCTTGCCCTGATTGATGTTCCACACCGTGCTGTGGCCGTTGCTACGGTTGGTCAGGTTGGCGTTCATGTTCTTGGAGAAGCTGCGGTTCACTTCGGCGAAGCGGACCTGCAGCATCACCTGCAGCGGGGTTGCCGTGCGCAGGCGGTTGACCACGCCGATCTTCAGCTGCGCGTTCGAATCGTCGAGCTTCACGCCGGGATTGAGCAGCGTCAGCACCAGCCGCTGGGCCTGTTCGGCATCCTGGGGCGAGCGCACCGTGCCGTTGAGCACGGCGATCTGGCCGACGGTGGTGACGGTGATGTCGGCATCGGGCATCGCCGCCTTCAGCATCGCGTCGAGGCTGCTGATATTCTGCGCGACGCGGACATTGGCCGAATAGATGACTTCGCCGCTGGCGTTGGTGGCGAACACCGTCGCCTCGCCGAACGCCTTGCCATAGAGGTGGATCTGACGCGCATTGGCGACATAGACATCCGCCGTGCCCGGGTTCGATGTCCACACATCGGCGGCTGCGGCGGGCAGGGTGATCAGTTCGCCTTCGCCGATCGACAATTGCACGGTGCGGGTCGGGCGCTGTGCGCCGGCCGGAAGCGGCGCGACGCGGGCTGCCTGGCGGGCATGGGTACCGGGACGCGGCGTACGGTCCTGGGCGAAGCCCGGTGCGGTCGTGCCGAGGAGCAACCCGGCAGACACCGTCGCGACGAGCGACCCGTGCAGGAAGCGTTTGCTATTCATTTCAATTCTTCCCCCCAACCGGGACCAGGCTGGCATCGCTGCCACGTACGACCCGCACGACGGGGCCCAGCACTGCGCCGGGCGCTGCCGTGCCGCCGGCCGGTGCGGCGACCGGCATGCCGGGCGCTGCGGCCGGGCCTTCAGCGGCCTTGCCGGGCACCGTGCTGCGCTGGAAGCGCGACACATCGGCGCCGGTCGCAAAGCTCGACCCGCTATCAATCGGTCCGGCGTGGACGCGGGCGAGCATTGCCTTTTCCTTCTTCGGGTCGCCGTCATCGGGCACGTTGACTGCGCCGCTGGCGATCGCCTGCTCCAGATCGCCTTGCGTATCGGCAATCGAGCGCAGCGAGAGCGACAGCGTGCCGACGGTCTGGGCGACCGCGATCTTTTCGGCGATCTTCGGCGTCGCTTCGACAGTCACGGTCGAATAGGTGTTGACGACGGTGTTGCCCTTGTCGTCGGTCTGCTTGTCGGTGCGCTGGTCGGTCGCCAGCACGCGCAGGTTGCGCAGCACCGTCTCGGAGGCCTTGAGCGGCGGCCCATCGCCGCCGCCGGCAACCGTCTGGGTCAGGATCAGGTCGACATGGTCGCCCGGAAACACGAAGCCGGCGACGGCGCTTTGGGCGGAGACGGGAACCGTCACCGCACGCATGCCCGGGCCCAGCGCCGCTGCCAGGAAACCGCGATCGCCCGGCTTGACCAGCGCGCCCTGAATGATCGGCTGACCGGCGGAAATTGCATAGCGCACCACCGTTCCCTGCAGCTTGGCGGGCTCGATCTGACCGCGGACGAAATAGGCACCCTGCACCAGATCCTTGGGCCAGGGGCGGAATTCCATCGACGTGGCATCGAGGATGGTGCCGACCGGCAGGCCGCGCTTGGCGACCAGCACTTCGGTGGTATTGGCGGGCTGGGCGGGCGCCATGGCCGGCGCGGCGCCGGCGGCGGGCGCCGACGCGCCGGCCATCATGTTACGCGCCATGAACGCGGTAATGGCCGCGACGAACAATGCGCCGACGAGCAGAATGACCTTGCGTGCATCCATTTCGTATCAAGCCTTCCCGAATTCTCTGCCGGCTTCGTTGCGCCGGCGTTAAGCATCAGTGAAACTGGTTAAAAATCGGTTCGCGGAGCACCAGAAGCGCTGCGATGGCGATTGCCACGCCATATGGAATTTCGATGGCCAGCCCGGTGCGACGCCGCACGAGCTTGTCCGCCACCATCAGCAGGGTCAGCGCACCGCCGAGCAGCGACATGACGATGAGCATCCAGACGAGCTGGGGGAGCGGCAGCCACAGGGCGAGCGCGCCGATCATCTTCACGTCGCCGCCGCCCATCTGCCCCAGCGCGAACGCGCCGATGAAGAAGGCGAATACGATCAGTGCAATGCCGACCTGCAGCGCTACACCGGGCCATAGCGGCAACCCGGACCACCACCACCAGAGCGGCGCGAGCAGCGCGATGGCGGCGTTTTTCCAATTGGCGATTTCGCGCGTACGCGCATCCTGAATGCCCGCAGACACCAGAAGCAGCGCCAGCGCGCCGAGCAGAAATGTTCCGACCGTAATCCCCATGGGAGTTAATCCCTAGACGGGACGGCTTACGAAAACGTAACCAGCGCAAATGGTAGCTTCTCTGAACCTTCGTCGGACAATCCCGGCCGACGCCACGATCGCGCAATGGCAGGCACCCGATGGCTGGACGCTGCGGTGCTTTCACCGAGCGACAGCGGCAGTGCCCCCGCGCGGCAGCATCCTGTTCCAGGGCGGCCGCGGGGACATTTTCGAGAAGTATCTGGAGACCTTTGCCGAATGGCATTCCCAGGGATGGAATGTCACGTCGTTCGACTGGCGCGGCCAGGGGGGATCGGGGCGGCTGACGCCAGCCGCCAATTGCGGCGACATTGTCGATTTCGCCGAATATATCGCTGATTTTCGGGTCTTTTACAACGAATGGCTGGCGAATACGCCCGGGCCGCATGTCGTGATGGGGCATTCGATGGGCGGCCATCTGGTGTTGCGGGCGCTGGTCGAAGGCGTGGCCCAGCCTGATGCAGCTGTGCTGGTTGCGCCGATGCTGGGCGTGCGCAGCATCTTCGGGCGCTTCGCCGAGCGCGCGGCGCGGTTCATGGCCAGGCTGGGCGATCCGCTGCGGCCGGCATGGAAGGGTAATGAAAAGCCCTATACCACCGAAACGCGCGCCAATTTGCTGACGCATGATCTCGATCGCTATGCCGATGAAATCTGGTGGCAGACCGAAAATCCCGCGATTCTCACCGGCCCGCCGAGCTGGCGCTGGCTGATTCAGGCGTTTCAATCGATGCGGGGGCTGGAAGCGGGGCCGGTCGAGTCGATGCAGGTGCCGACGCTGTTGCTGGTGGCCGACGCCGACGGGTTGGTCGATGCGCGCGTCGCGTTGCGCGTCGGCGCCCGGCTGCCCGATGCGCAGATCGTTCGCTTTGGCAAGGAAAGCGCGCACGAAATTCTGCGTGAGGCCGATCCGGTGCGCGATCGGGCGCTGGATGCGATCGATCGGTTTCTGGCGGAGCGGGCGTCCCGGGCATGACGCGCTATGACGTGGCGATCGTCGGTGCGGGCATTGCCGGCGCCAGCATGGCGGCCGCGCTGGCGCCACGCACGCGCGTGCTGTTGCTGGAGGCCGAGGATCGTCCCGGCTATCACGCCACCGGTCGTTCGGCGGCATTCTGGTCGGAAACCTATGGCGGACCGGACATCCAGCCGCTGACCACCGCATCGGGACCGGCTCTACGGGAGGGCGGCTTTCTCGATCCGCTCGGCTCGCTCCATCTCGGGACACGGGAGGAAGGCGGCGCGGTCGATGCCTTTCTCGCCGCGTTCGATGGCAGCGGCGTGGCGCTCGATCCGGTCGACCCGGCGGCGCTGGTACCGGGCTTGCGCGCCGAATGGTCGCTGGGCGTGCTCGAGCCGAGCTGTGCCTATATTGATGTCGCCGGGCTGCACGCGCGTTATCTGCGCGATGCACGGCGCGCGGGTGCGGTTTTGCAGAACGACGCTGCGTTGTCTTCAGCGACCCGGGATGCCGGAATCTGGCGGCTGGAGACGCGCGCCGGCGTTTTTCATGCCGATGTGCTGGTGAATGCCGCCGGTGCCTGGGCAGACCCGGTCGCGACGGTGGCGGGGGCGGTGCCGATCGGTATCCAGCCTTTCCGCCGCACGATGGTCCAGCTCGCGAGCGACCCCGGCGCGCCGCAGGGGTGCCCGCTGGTCGGTGATCTGGCCGGCACCTTCTATTTCAAGCCGGAGCCCGGCGGTCGCCTGTGGCTGAGCCCGCACGACGAGATTCCAAGCCCGCCCTGCGATGCGGCGCCGGAGGATGTGGACGTTGCGCTTGCGATCGACCGGTTCGAGCGAGTGGTCGACTGGCGCGTGACGGCGCTGGAGCACAAATGGGCCGGGCTGCGCAGCTTCGCGCCGGACCGGCGGCCGGTTTATGGCTTCGATCCGAAAACGTCGGGCTTTTTCTGGTGCGCGGGGCAAGGCGGCTTCGGGATTCAGACCGCACCGGCAGCGGCCGCCATGGCGGCGGCGTTGCTGCTGGGCGATCCGGTGCCATTCGGGCTGGATGCAGCGCGGTATTCGCCGGAGCGGTTTGGGTAACGTCAATGGGTGCGCCGTTCCCCTCCCGCTTGCGCGAGGGGTTAGGGGAGGGGCTGAGAACGTACAGCGCTTCTTCCCCATCAGGCCCTCCCCCCGACCCCTCCCGCAAGCGGGAGGGGAGCTGTAAGAGGTAAGAGGCGCTCAGCGCCCGCGCGGCGGCCCCTTCCGATGCACCGGTTTTCCCTGGCTGTTGCCCTTGCGATGCGGCGGCGGGCCGCGGCGGGGAGAGTCGCCGCGTGCCTCGGGCGCGGGTGCATTCGGAGCGGGTTCGATCCGAATGTCCTCGTCCTCATCCTTCTGAGCCTTGGCTGCGCGGGCGAGGGCGGCGGTGAACTTTGCCGCAAGGGCGCGCGGAATTTGGAAGTGCGTCTCGTTCGCAGCGATGCGGATCGCGCCAACTTCGTTGCGGGTGATGTGGCCGCGACGGCAAATCAGCGGCAGAAGCCAGCGCGGATCGGCGTTCTGCCGCCGCCCGATGTCCATGCGGAACCAGACCGTGTCATCGAAGCCGGGCCGGTGGCGCTCTTGCTGCGCGGCGCGGCGCGCTTCGGGCGTCGCTTCGATCAGATCCTCGGGTGCGGGCAGCGCAGCGCGGTGCGCGCGCACCAGCGCCGCGGCGATCTCCGCCGGGCTCTTCTCCGCCAGCAGCCGTTCGGCGAGCGCCTGATCTTCCTCGTCGGTTTCGACCGGCTGGAGCAGCGCCGTCAGCAGTCGCTCGCGATCGGCGATGCGTACGTCGTCGACGGTCGGCGCCTCGATCCATTCGGCGGGAATGCGGGCGCCGCGCAGCATTTGCTCCACCCGGCGACGGCGCGGATAGGGGACGATCAGAACTGCCGTGCCCTTTTTCCCCGCGCGACCGGTGCGGCCGGAGCGGTGCTGCAGCGTCTCCGCATCGCGCGGCAGCTCGACATGGATGACGAGCGTTAGCGTCGGCAAGTCGATGCCGCGAGCGGCAACGTCGGTCGCCACACAGACCCGCGCGCGCTTGTCGCGCAGCGCCTGCAGCGCATGGTTGCGCTCCGACTGCGAATGCTCGCCCGAGAGCGCCACAGCCGCGAAGCCGCGCTCAATGAGGCTCGCGTGAAGATGGCGAACGTTATCGCGCGTGGCGCAGAACAGGATCGCCGTTTCTGCCTCGTGCAGGCGGAGCAGGTTGACGACGACATGTTCAATGTCCGCCGGCGCGACGGTGACGGCCTGATAGGCGATGTCGCCGTGTCCGCGATCGTCACTCTTGGTCGTGATCTGGAAGGCGTCGCGCTGATAGCGGCGGGCCAGCGCCACGATCGGCTTGGGCATGGTCGCCGAGAAGAGCAGTGTGCGGCGGCCCTCGGGCGTGCCGTCGAGGATCGCTTCCAGCTCCTCGCGAAAGCCCATGTCGAGCATTTCGTCGGCCTCGTCGAGCACAGCGACGCGCAGATCGGACAGGTCGAGCGCGCCGCGTTCGAGATGGTCACGCAACCTGCCCGGCGTGCCGACGACGATGTGGGCGCCGTGATTGAGCGTGCGGCGCTCCTTCGACGGGTCCATGCCGCCGACACAGGTGGCGACGCGGGCGCCGGCGGGGGCATAGAGCCAGATCAGCTCGCGGCTGACCTGCAGCGCCAGTTCGCGCGTCGGCGCCACGATCAGCGCCAGCGGCGCACCGGCGGGCGGCAGCATCTCTTCGCCCGCAAGCAGCTCGGCGCTCATCGCCAGGCCGAAAGCGACGGTCTTGCCCGAGCCGGTCTGGGCGGAAACGATCAGATCGCGGCCGGCGGCATCGGGCTCGAGCACGGCGGACTGAACGGGGGTGAGCGCGGAATAGCCGCGCTGTTCCAGCGCCTCGGCAAGGCGCGTCGGGAGGTGGGGAATCGACATGGGGAACCTGAACATGGTGCGCCCCGATAGGGGCGGCAAGAGACGGAAAATACGGAAAGCGCGCCCACAGGACGCGACGTTTCGCGCCTGATCGCCGATTGCCGTGTCGGAATTAAGGCGGCGCGTCAGCGCCGGCTACGGTCGAGCAACCATATGGTTGCTGCCAGCGCCATGCCGGTGCCCAGCCCGATCAGCAGGCCCAGGGTCGCCTGACCATACACCGCGCCGATCACGGCGCCGACCAGAACGCCGAGCGTCAACAGGAAACCGCCAGCCATGGGCGCAGGGGTGGAGGAACGTGCCATCGCCGCTCTCTGCCATGTTACGTGCGGTTGCGCTACCTTGCGGGAAAATGGTTTCCAGCGATTTCACCACGCTCGTCCACCGAAGCGGAGGGATGTCGCGCTAGAGCAGGGATCGCGGCGCCGGTGGTGCGCCGGCTCTGGAGCGACGATGGAAATCTACCCCTATCTCGGCGACCGCGATGCAGTCCGCGATGCGGCCGAGCTGATCCGGATGTTCGGCGACGAGGCGTGCGAAGAAGCCGCCGCGCGTGCCGACCGCAGTCGCGACGTGGGCAATCTGATTCATTTCTGCCGCTGGCGCCAGATCGAGCGGCTGGTGCTGCTGATGTCCGTACCCCGCGCGCTGGGCACGGTGCACTGATCGAGGCTTTTGCGCCACGAGGATTGGCGATAGGCTCCGCCTGATTCACCGGTCGGACGAGCAACCATGGTCAATCCTGTCCGCTGCCTTTTCCTACAAGGGCTGACCTGGACCGTGGCCTGCGCGCTGGGGATGCTGGCGATCACTCCGGCAGCTGCGCACGACTCCGCTCCGATGCCGGTAGCGGCATTTCTCGACAGCCTCGGTATGGGCACGCACATCGTCTACAAGGACGGTGCCTATGCCGACAGCCGGCGCGTTGCCGAGGATCTGCGCTATCTGGGCATTGTCCATGTGCGCGACGCGCTGCCGGGGCATTGGGGCGGCGACACCGCCTCACTTACCGATTTCGCGATGCTGGCACATTTCGGCATGCGGTTCGCTCTGATGGTGAGCGCGCCGGCGGTGGAAAGTGGCGGCTACCTGAAGTTGCTCCGCCAGATATTGGATGCGGTACCGGGTTCGATCGAGGCGATCGAAGGCTTCAACGAAATCAACAATTTTCCAGTGCGTTATGATGGCCAGAGCGGTCCCGCCGCCGCGCAGGCCGCCATGGAGGCGCTGTATCGCGGCGTTCATGCCACGCCCTTTCTTTCGGGAATACCGGTCTATGACATGACCGGCGCCCCCCGCGTCAACAGTCTGGCCGGGCGTGCCGATTTCGCCAATGCGCACCCCTATCCGCACAATGCCCGCCAGCCTTGCACAGCAATCCAGCAGGGTTTTGCGGAAGGCTATGCGCATCCCGAGGCCTATCCGCGCGTCATTACCGAAATCGGCAATTTCAGCCTGCCGTCGGGCTGGCCGGTCGAAAAGGCCTGGTGGTCGGGATACACCATGCTGGGGGTGGATGAGGCGACGCAGGCGAAGACCATCCTGAACGTCTATTTTTGCGGGGCGGCGAGCGGCGTCCGGCGGACCTATGTCTACGAACTGCTCGATGAAAAGCCCGATCCGCGCAACACCGAAGGCGAAATGCATTTCGGGGTTTTCCGCTTCGACCATAGCCCCAAGCCGGCGGCGAAGGCGATCCGCGCCCTTGTCGCGATCCTGAAGGCCGAAGGACGCGCGCGGGTGTCGCCGCCACAGATGGACATAACCGTGCCGCCGACCGTGCAACGGCTGGTGCTGCAAGGAGCCGACGGCCGGCGCATCATCGCGCTGTGGAACAATGTCGATTTCTGGTCATCGCGCGGGCCTGTACAGGCGCCGCCGGCCCGCGCGCTATTGCGCCTCTCAGCGCCGGCACAAGTGCGAACCTTCGATCCTCTGACGGGC
Organism: Sphingomonas sp. DMC8; assembly: GCF_056314185.1. Lineage (NCBI taxonomy): Bacteria > Pseudomonadati > Pseudomonadota > Alphaproteobacteria > Sphingomonadales > Sphingomonadaceae > Sphingomonas > Sphingomonas sp. DMC8. The sequence continues at coordinate 762,464 of NZ_JBQUYV010000001.1, forward strand.
AGCCAGCCAATCGCCACCCGGCACGGAGAGCGCACGGTCGAGATAGATGTCCCGGACCATCCGGTGCTGGTAGAGGTTATGCCCTAGAGACGCACGGGCCCGGTTTCGTGCCGGGCGCCGTCGACGAGTGTTAGGGAGTAGCAGCATGGCATGGATGGCGCGGATCGAGCGGACCGGCGGTCCAGAGGTGATCCAGTGGGTGGCGACCGACCTGCCGGCGCCTGGTCCCGGCGAAGTGCTGGTTCGTACCGAGGCGGCGGGGCTGAACTTTATCGATACCTATCACCGCACCGGCCTTTATCCCGTGCCGCTCCCCAGCGGACTGGGCGTCGAATCGGCGGGTGTGGTCGAGGCGCTGGGGCCGGGGGTTGAAGGGTTTGCCGAGGGCGACCGCGTCGCCACGTTTGGACCGGCGCTGGGCGCGTATGCGACGGCCCGGCTGGTGAAGGCGGACAGTCTGTTCCGGCTGCCCGATGCGATCAGCGCCGAAGTGGCTGCGGCAATGCTGCTCAAGGGCTGCACGGCAGAATTCCTGATCGAGCGCTGCGCGAAGGTGCAGCCGGGCTGGACGGTGCTGGTCCATGCTGCGGCTGGCGGTGTCGGGCAGATCGCGGTCGCCTGGCTGAAGGCGATCGGCGCCACCGTGATCGGCACGGTGGGCAGCGAAGCCAAGGTCGCAGTCGCACGGCGTGCGGGTGCCGATCATGTGCTGCTGTCGCGGCAGGACGATATTGCCGCGCGGGTGCGCGAAATTACCGGCGGCGCAGGCGTGCCGGTGGTGCTGGACGGAGTGGGCAGGGCGACCTGGGACGCCTCGCTCGCCGCCTGTGCGCGGCGCGGGCTGATCGTCAGCTATGGCAACGCCAGCGGCCCGGTGGAAGGCGTGAAGCTGGCGACCCTGAACCAGCACGGCTCGCTGTTCACCACCCGGCCCAAGCTGTTCGATTATTATGCGGAGGCGGAGGAGCGCGCTGACGGTGCCGCCCGGTTGTTCGCGATGCTCGAAAGCGGCGCGGTAAAGCCGGACATCGGCCAGCGCTTTGCCCTGAAAGACGTTGCCGATGCCCACCGCGCGCTGGAGGCGGGCGAGACCACCGGATCGACGGTGTTGCTGCCGTAAGCAATTCCTCTCCCAGCATTCTGGGAGAGGAATGTCGCCTCACCAGTTAAACAGCGTGCCGTCTTCCAGACGGTTCACCGGCAGATAGGCGCGCTTATATTCGTACTTCGCGGCCAGTTCCTCGTCGATATCGACGCCCAGGCCGGGCGCGTCGCCCGGGTGCATCAGGCCCTGATCGAAGCGATAGGCGTGCGGGAAGACCGCGTCGGTCTCCTCGGTGTGGCGCATATATTCCTGGATGCCGAAGTTCGGGATCGAGATGCCGAAATGCAGTGCCGCCGCCATGCACACCGGCGACAGGTCGGTGGCACCGTGGCAGCCGGTGCGGACCTGATAGAGATCGGCCAGCGCCGCGATCCGCCGCAGATGGGTGATACCGCCGGCATGCACCACGGTGGCGCGGATATAGTCGATCAGCTGTTCCTGGATCAGCTCGCGCGCATCCCAGATCGAGTTGAAGATTTCACCCACCGCCAGCGGGGTGGTGGTGTGCTGGCGAATCAGGCGGAACGCCTCTTGATTTTCCGCCGGAGTCGTGTCTTCCAGCCAGAACAGGCGATAGGGTTCCAGATCCTTGCCCAGCCGGCCCGCCTCGATCGGCGTCAGCCGGTGGTGCACATCATGGAGCAAATGCACGTCCCAGCCCAGCGAGTCGCGAGCGCGTTCGAACAGCTTGGGCACGTGGCGCATATATTTATGCGTCGACCACACTGCCTCTTCCGGCAGCGCGCCCTTGGCCGGCTCGTAATAAAAACGCTCGCCCGAGACGCCATAGGTGGTGGCAATGCCCGGCACGCCGGACTGCAGCCGGATCGCCTTGTACCCCTGTTCCAGATATTCGTGGGCGCGTTCGATCGTCTCTTCGATGTCGGACCCGTTGGCATGGCCATAGACCATGCAGCCGGTTCGGCATGCGCCGCCAAGCAGCTGATACACCGGCATATTGGCCAGCTTGCCCTTGATGTCCCACAGCGCCATGTCGATCGCAGCGATTGCGCTCATCGTCACCGGGCCGCGCCGCCAATAGGCGCCGCGATAGAGATATTGCCAGATGTCCTCGATCTGGTGCACGTCTCGGCCGATCAGGCACGGGGCGACATGGTCTGCCAGGTAGCTGGCGACGGAAAGCTCGCGGCCGTTGAGCGTGGCGTCGCCCAGACCGTACACGCCCTCGTTCGTCTCGATCTTGACGGTAACGAAGTTTCGACCTGGGCGGGTTACGATGGTGCGGACGGCAGTGATATGTGGCAAGACAGGGCCTCTTGAATTGGTCTGGCCAATATCGGCTTTGCGAAACCGCCTTGTCAACCTATGAGAGCTGCAGACATGAAGACCACACGCAGCAAACTCTATCAGCGCGTCGCCGCGTCGATCGCCGACGAAATCGAATCCGGTCGCTGGGCGATCGGTACCCGGCTGCCCGGCGAACGCGAGCTGGCGGAAGAGTATAAAGTCAGCCGCCCGACGATCCGCGAGGCCATGATCGCGCTGGAAATGAAGGGCTGGATCGAGGCGCGCCACGGCTCTGGCCTGTATGTTACGCCGCGCGATCTGCCAGCGGGCGTGCGCGAGGATGCGCTGAACCTCGATATCGGCGCCTTCGACCTGACGGAGGCGCGCATCCTGTTTGAAGGAGAGGCGGCGGCGCTGGCGGCGGTGTCGATCACGCCCGACCAGCTCGAGGAAATCGAGTCGATCGTGGCGGAAATGGCAGAGGCCAATCCCTCCGAGGCGGCGGCGATGGATGCCGACCACCGGTTTCACCTCGCCGTGGCCAATGCCACTGGCAATGCGGCGATCCGCAGCGTGGTCGAATATCTGTGGGATCTGCGCACGCGCTCGCCGCTCTGCGCCAACATGTTTGGCCGCGCGCGGCGCAGCGGCGTCGACCCGCGCGTCGCCGAGCATCGCCCGATCTTCGAGGCCCTTCGCGCGCGTGATCCGCAGGCGGCGCGGGCGGCGATGCGGCGCCATCTGCGCGGCGTGGTCGACGACCTGCTGGAGGCGACCGAGCTGGAAATCATCGAACGCGCCCGGCACGAGCTGGATGCGCGGCGCGACACGCTGGCGCGGCGGCTGGAGATCGGGCCGAACTGAGCGCGAAGGTCGGACGTTACGGCAAGCGCCATTTGCGGCAGATGCGGCAGATTTCCGGCTTTTTTCCGCGATTCCCGGTCGCGTGCCCTGCCGAGTTGCGCTAGAATGAGCCTGTGAACGGCAACGCGCTCCCTTACCAATTCCGCGTCGACGTCGCCCAGGACGACATCGACTTCATGGGCCATGTCAACAATGCCTCCTATCTCAAATGGGTGCAGGCGGCGGTCGTCAGCCACTGGCAGGCGCTGGCGCCGGTAGAGGCGGTTGCGCAGCATCTTTGGGTCGCGCTGAAGCACGAGATTACCTATCGCCGCCCGGCCTTTCTCGACGACGATGTCGTCGCGACGGTCCTGCTGGAAAAGGTGCAGGGCGCGCGCGCCTTTTACGAGACGGTGATCCGCCGGGGTTCGGAAGTGCTGGCCGAGGTCAAGTCGAGCTGGTGCTGCCTAGATGCCGAGACCATGCGCCCCGCGCGGCTGGCCAAGGATGTGGTCGATCGCTTCTTCGTGAAGGGCGAGTAGGGGCGCGGCACATTTCTGCGTTCCCCGCCCTGCAACGCAGGCAGGGTAGCGAGCGCCAAATCCTATAGCCCTTCCTTGCGGGACGTCGCTATTTGCAGGCTACTGCGCCAACGCCGCGTCGCTGGCGAGCTTGTCGGCGCGTTCGTTGTCGGGGTGGCCGGCATGGCCCTTGACCCAGACCCATTCCACGCGGTGCGGCTTGGCGGCTGCAAGCAGTTCCTGCCATAGATCGGCATTCTTCACCGGCTTCTTGTCGGCGGTGCGCCAGCCGTTTTTCAGCCAGCCGTGAATCCATTTGGTCAGGCCGTCCATGACATAGCGGCTGTCGGTCGAAAGCGTCACCCGGCAGGGGCGTTTGAGCGCCTGCAACCCCCGGATCGCCGCCATCAGCTCCATGCGGTTGTTGGTGGTGTGCGCCTCGCCCCCGGACAATTCCTTTTCGACCGTCCCCATGCGCAGCACCACGCCCCAGCCGCCGCGCCCGGGATTGCCCTTGCACGCGCCGTCGGTCGCAATCTCGACATGCTGGAGTTCGCTCACAGAAGCGCCGCCAGCGCCGCTTCATAGGCGCCGGCCCGTCGCCAGAAGGCGAGCGGATCCTTGCGCGTTACCAGCGCGTCGGCCGGTGTGTTGAGCCAGTCCCAGGCGCGTGACAGAGTGAAGCGGATGCACGCGCCGGTGGCGAGCACGGGCAGAATCGCTCGCTCGGCATCGGTCAGCTTGTAGCTGGTCTCATAGCCGGCGAGCAGCGCCTCGGAGACATAGGGATCGAACGCGCGGCCGGTTGCGTCGAATGCCCAGGCGGTATGCATCACCGCAAGGTCGTAGAGCCGCAGGTCGGTACAGGCGAAGTAGAAGTCGATCAGCCCCGTGACGCGGTTACCGAGCATCAGCACGTTATCCGGGAAGAGGTCGGCGTGAATCGCACAGCTGTCAAAGCCCTCGCGCGGCCATATCCTGTCGATCCGGTCGAGGGCGCGGCCCAGTTCGTCGTACAGCCCCGGCGCGATCTCGTTGAGGCTCTGGCCGCAGCGCTCGAACAGCGGGCGCCACGTGTCGATGCCCATCGAATTCGGGCGATTGAGCGGGAAGTCCGCCACCGCCTTGTGCATCCGCCCCATCGCCTCGGCCGCTGCGCGCGCCTGGGCGGGCGTGGGGTGCGATACCGATACGCCGGACAGGAACTGGATCAGGCAGGCCGGCCGGCCTTCGACTTCGTGGATGATCTGCCCGTCGCGGTCGGGTACTGCCGGCGGCACCGGCAGGCCGCGATCGGCGAGATGGTCGAGCAGCGCCATGAAATAGGGCAGGTCGCTTGCCGCGACGCGCTTTTCGTAGAGCGTCAGGATGAAGCGGCTTTTGGTCGTGTCGACCAGATAGTTGCTGTTCTCCACCCCCTCGGCGATGCCCTTGGCGGATGCGAGCTCGCCGACATCGAAACGGTCGAGAAAGGCAGACAGGGCTTCGGCGGAAACCTGCGTATAGACTGCCATCAGGCCGCTTCCAGCCCGCGCGGCAGCTTGAAGGCGACATTTTCGGTCACGGTTTCGACCTGCCGCTCGGTCACGGCGAATCGTTCGGATATCCGTGCGACAACCTCGCGCACCAGAATTTCGGGAGCCGAGGCACCTGCCGAGATGCCGACCCGCTCGACACCCTCGAACCAGGCGAAATCAATATCGGCCGCGCGCTGGATCAGCGTGGCGCAGGTGCCACCCCGCGTCGCCACTTCCACCAGCCGCAGCGAGTTGGAGGAATTGGGCGCGCCGATCACCAGCACCAGATCGGCCTTTTCGGCAATGGCCTTCACGGCACTCTGGCGGTTGGAGGTGGCATAGCAGATGTCGTCCGCCCCCGGTGCCAGGATGGACGGAAAGCGCTGCTTGAGGATCGCCAGCACCGCCGCCGTATCGTCGACCGACAGCGTCGTCTGGGTAAGGAAGGCCAGATTGTCCGGGTCCGGTACCGACACGGCTTCAGCATCGGCTTCGGTCTCGACCAAAGTGATTGCCCCTTCCGGCACCTGACCGAAGGTGCCGATCACTTCGGGATGGCCGGCATGGCCGACGAACAGGATGTGTCGGCCGGCCGCGACCAGCCGCTCCGCCTGACGATGGACCTTGGAGACGAGCGGACAGGTGGCATCGACATAGGTGAGCCCGCGCTCTTCGGCCTTGTGCGGCACCGCCTTGGGCACGCCGTGCGCGGAAAAGACCACCGGCACGCCGTCCGGCACCTGATCCAGTTCCTCGACGAACACCGCGCCTTTCTCGCGCAGCGTTTCGACAACATATTTGTTGTGCACGATTTCGTGGCGCACATAGACGGGCGCGCCATATTTCTCGATTGCGAGTTCGACGATGCGGATCGCGCGGTCGACCCCGGCGCAGAAGCCGCGCGGGGCGGCGATCAGCAGTTCCAGCGGGCGCTTCTCGGTCTGTTCCATCGTCGCCAGCCTCTACGCGATTGCTTGCGCGCGCGAAAGGCGGTTCCTATGGTGTCCGCCGTTCCGGCCGGTGCTCGCAGGGGTGCCGTACGGCTGTCCGTTCGAAAGGTTGCTTTCCTTGTCTTTTGCCAAGATCGCCGTTCCCGCCCTGATCCTGCTGGCTGCCGGCGGATGCTCTCACAAGGGCGAAATCACCGAAGGCGGCATCAGCGCCGTGCGAACCCCATGCCCGCAGGTGGGCGTGCCCGCCGGCACCGGCGACATTACGCTATTCGATCCGGCGAACAGCCGCGAATCGACCGCGATCGACGTGACCGCCACGCTTACCAATGTGACGTCGACCTGCGACACCAGCGGCGAGCAGGTCGTCACCAATATCAGCTTCGACGTGCTGGCCCGCCGTCGCGACGCCGGGCCGGCGCGCGACGTTACGCTGCCCTATTTCGTCACCGTGGTGCGCGGCGGCACATCGGTAACCGCCAAGCGCGTGAGCCAGGTGACGCTCCATTTCGAAGCCGGCCAGATCCGCGCGAGCGCGACCGGCACCGCCACCACGTCAGTCGACCATGCCGCCGCGACGCTGCCGGACGAAGTCCGTCGTCGCCTGACCGAAAAGCGCAAGGCCGGCGAGGAATCGGCGGCAATCGATCCGCTGTCCGATCCCACCGTGCGCAAGTCGGTGCTGTCGGCGACCTTTGAGGCGCTGGTCGGCTTCGAACTGACCGAGGATCAGTTGAAGTACAACGTGACGCGCTGAGCGCCGGCGCATCGGAAGCCAAGAAAAAGGGCCGGGAGTGATCCCGGCCCTTTCCTTTTGCGCGCCTGTCGCGGTGTCGCGGATCAGAACTCCGCGCGCACCCCGAACAGGAAGGTACGGCCGTAATAGTTGATCTCGCCGAACCGGTTGGGATCGTCGTTATAGGTGTAGAGCTTCGCGCCCGAGAGGTTGATCGCCTCCACGCTGAGCGACACGTTCGGCGTCAGCTTGTAGCCGATGCTGCCGTCGAGCGTGCCGAACGGGGCGGTATAGGTCGGCGCCTGGGTGGTGCTGCCGGTGCTCGAGAGATACCGGTCGCGCCACACATAGGACAGGCGCATCGACAGCGGCCCCTTGTCGTAGAAACCGACGAGGTTGTAGCTGTTCTTCGACAGACCGATCAGCTGGTTGACGATCGGCCGCGCGCCGGCGGTGTAGTTAGCGTTGACTTCGGTGTGGGTGTAGGATGCCTGCATGCCCAGCCCGTCAAACGGCGCCGGCAGGAAGGTGAACACCTGGTTGTACGCCGCTTCCGCACCATAGACCTTGGCGTTGCCGCCATTGACCTGGGTGGAAAGCAGCACCGTGCCGCGACCCGGAATGTCGATATTCACGTTCTGCGCGGTGATGTAATTGTCCATCGCCTTGTAGAACACCGCGCCGGTAAGCGCGCCGCGCGGATTGAAATACCATTCCAGCGCGCCGTCGAACTGGGTTGCCAGGAACGGCAGCAGCTGCGGGTTGCCGCCGCTGGCGGTCGGCGCGTCGGTGGAGACGGTGATGCGCGGGGCGCTGTCGGTGATGTTCGGCCGCGTCAGCACCCGGCTGGCGGCGAAGCGGGCGATCAGCGTTTTCGTCAGCTCCGCCTTCAGGTTGAAGCTGGGCAGCCAGTCGTTGAACGTCTTCGGGAAGGCTGCCGGCGTAACGTTGTTGCCGCTGCGCAGATAGCCGGTGGCGTTCTGATCGGTGTGGACGTAGCGCAGGCCGATATTGCCGACCAGGTTCACACTGCCGAGCATCGTGCCATAATCGAGCCGGGCATAGGCCGAGGCGGTCTTCTCGGTCGTCTTGAACGAAGCGGCCATGTCGCCTGCGGTCAGCGGCGCGTTGGCGATCGTGTCGTTGAACAGCGCATTGTAATAGCCTGCGGTGACGGGCACGAGCCAGTGGCGCGGGCTGTTGCCGCCGACGCCGGCGAGGAAGTCGTCAAAGGGCATCTGCTGATATGCGCCGGCGCCGAGCGAGGTGAGCGGCGTGCCGGGGGCCGGATTGACGATATAGTCGCGGCGCCAATAGTCACGCTTGCGCCAGTGATATTCGCCGCCCACGGCCAGCTTGCGGAAAAAGCCGCCCAGATCACGGGTGACGTCGAGGCGCGCGAACTTGTCCCAGTCCTTGCTGTTCTTCGGCGCGATGTTGAACGGATAGAGGTTGAAATTGGCTGGGTTGGTGAGGTCGACCGGGGTGGTGAGCGTCGGCGTCACCTTGTAACCGCCCGATGCGTCATAGGTCAGCGGCGCGATCAGGAAGGCGCGGCTGCGCACCGTGCCTTCGGCGTTGCTGGGGTGGAAGCTGTGCGCCGACGACCAGTTGAGGTTGGCGGCCACATGCCAGGCATCGTGGTTCCAGGTCTGCTTCAGGCCGATCGTCAGCAGATCGTGGCGATTGAGGCTGTATTCGCGGCTGGCCATGAAGCGGACATTGTTGATCGTCGCGGCGGTGACGGTGTTGCCGCTGACCTTGTAGCCCGGGGCGACCGACGTGTTGGGATCGTCCGGGTAGATGTCCATCCCGAATTCGTCATAGGCGACATCGAGCCGGGTCGCGAGAATGTCGAGCGAGGTTTCCAGCTCGGGCGTCGGGCGCCACTGCGCGGAAACCAGGCCGGAGATGCGCTTGCGGTCTTCGGTCTCGACCGTCGGGCGGGTGCGGGTTGGAGTGTAGAGCCCCGCCGGCAGACCACCGGCCGCAGCCGAGGTGAACTTGTTGAGGTTCCAGCCGAAGTTCATGAAACGGTCGTTGCGGACCGACTTGCCCCAATATTGCGCGCCGACCAGCAGGCCGAACGTGTCGCCCCAGGTGTGGCTGCCGATCAGCGTGGCGTTCGGCTTCACCTTTTCGGTCTGGGTGGTGTAGGTGCCGCGCAGGTTGGCGGTGACCTTGTTGCCCACGTCGAACGGGCGGAAGGTGCGCACGTCGATATTGCCGCCCAGCGCGCCCTCGGTCATGTCCGAGGTGGGGGTCTTCACCACGTCGATATTCGACACGAACTCGGCGGGCAGCATTTCGAACCGGAACTGGCGACCGTTGGCGCCGCCATTTTCGATCAGGTCGTTGAGCGCGATCGGGCGGCCGTTGAGCAAGGTGCTCTGAAACTGCGGACCCAGGCCCCGAACCGACACGTACAGGCCTTCACCGCGCGGGCGGGTGATGGCGACGCCCGTCACGAGCTGCAGCGCTTCGGCCACATTCTGGGTGGGGAATTTGCCGATGTCGGTCGAACTGATCGAATCGACGCCATATTCGGCGCGGCGCTTCGCCTCGGTCGCGGCCGCAAGACTGCGGGCATAGGTGCCGTTGACGACGATTTCCTCGCCGCCATCCTCCTGCTGTGCCGGCTGCGGGGCCGCGCCAGTCTGGGCATAAGCGGGGGCAATGGCAGCAAGCGTGAGGGCGAGCGCCGACGACGCGCGAAGCAGCGCGAACGGGGGTTGCATGTTGGATTCTCCCTGGACCTGCATTGGTCTTGTGACGCCGCCCCATAGGGCGCTGGCGCAACAGTTCAGGGGCCAACCCTTTGCACTAATATGAAATATCAGTGCCGATTTATTTCAAGGTGGTGACGGCAGGCGGTGCCGGTCAGCCCACCGGCGTATCGGGCACCGGCACTGCCTGAAGCTGAGGAAACACCGCTTCGATCGGCTTGGTGTCGGGCAGGATGTAGACATAGCCGCCCTTGCGCCGAAACATCGGGCTCAGTTTGCCGGTGTAGAAGGTGCCCGGCACGTTGATGCAGCCGAAGGTGATGCGGTTATCGTCGGGTGTGGGGGATAGCAGCCGCTCGCGGCGACGTTCCTTCTTCGGGTAGCCGGGCGGGATCGGGTGCAGCGCTACCGAGGTATAGTAATCCACCCACAATACCTTCGCCTTGCCCGCTGCCAGCCCGAATTTGGCGAGGAAGCGGCCGGCGGGCGTGGTCTTTTCGGCGGGACCGATCTCCGCAAGGCTCTTGGCGCCGACGCCCGGGCTGGCATCATCACCCGGGGCGATGCCGATTAGCACCGGCACCGCCGCCAGCGGCTTGCCCTTGGCGTCAAACAGGAACAGCGCGGCGCTCTTCTTGTCGATAATGGCATAGGGCAGACCGCGATTGTCTTTCGTCGCCGTCACCCATCCGGCGATCCGCAGGCTGTCCGCCGTTGGCGCGATGCGCGGGGCAGGGGTGTGCCGTGTCTTTTTCGTCGGATGGGCAGGAGCGGAGACTGCGGGGGCGGGCAGCGCCAGCCCGGCCAGCGCCAGAAGCAAGGGAATCATCGATGCGGGAAGCCCGGTAAAAGGCAGGGTGGCCGCCCGCAAAGACGACCACCCGCTGATGGAGGAACAGGTACAGCCCAGAGGGGCCCGTCAGATCAGTTGCGCGGACGCTTGCGCTTCTTTTCGGCCTGCATCTGCTGCTGTTGCTGCTCGACGCCGTCGACACGGCTGGTGAGCTGGTCGAGCCGCTGGGTGTTGCTCTGCGCCTGGCCCGCCGCTGCCTGTGCCTGGCTGGCGGCAGCCTGCGCCTGCGACAGTGCCGACTTGGCCGTGCCGTCAGTTTCCTGCAGCCGCGTTTCAAGCGCGTCGACCCGCTGGCTTACCGGCGCAATCTGCTCGCGAACATAGGATTTGGTGGCGCAGCCGCTCAGGCCAACACCGCCGACGAGGATCAGAACAACAGGAGCAATTTTCGTCAGAGTACGCGACATCGTTTCTCTTCCAACCGTTAACCCGGTGGAATAAACCCGGCTGTCCGGTGAGGGTTCCCGCCGATATTGGTCGGTTCGCCGCCGCAACGTCTCGACTCGCCGCGGTGGTCAGGATTTGCGCTTGTGCCTGGGGGGTGGCGCGAAGGGATCGAGCGGAATGCCGTCGTCGTCGCTCTTCTCGGTGGCATCGGCACCCGCAGAGGCGCGCTGCTGGTCTACGCAGCGCCGCAATTCGGCGACTGCAGCGCCGCTGCCGTCGAGCGTAAGCCGCGCTACCGGCACGTCGCCGCGCGCGACGTTCAGACTCTTGGAGCTGGCGAAGGTGGTGGGAAAGTCCGCGTCGAACCGGGTAACGAAACCCCGCTGCGCGCCGGCGACGATGCCGATTGCCGACTGGTCCGCATAATTGCGGTTCGACAGGCGGAACGTCAGCTTCAGTCGGTCCTTCGCCGCGATCGACCAGTTGTCGTTGAGCAGCGACAGCCGATTGCCGCCATCCACGTCCATCCCCAGCAGCATCGTGGTGTTGCCGCGGCCGTCATATTGGCGGCTGAGGAAGCAGCCGTGCCGATCCTTGCTGACCACCACGGTCCAGTCGCCGACATGGCGCGCGCCATAGTCCTGCGTGGCGGGAGTAGCGGCGGCGAGGCCGAGGATAAGCAAAGGAACGGGGATGGGCATGGCATTGCTCGCGCGGATTGGGCCTACCCGTTGGTGAACGGGACGGATGCGAAACGAGCGAGGTCGGGGGAAGTTGCAGTGCGTATCGCAAAGTGCCCCGGTTCAGCGGCCGGCGGCCCCATCCGCGAAGCCGCGCACAAAGTCCGCGACGTCGTGCTTGAACCCCTGAAACGAAGCCGCAGGCAAAACGAGTAACAGGCAGACCAGCGCACCAATCCATGTGCGTCGGCGGCGCAGTTCGCGGTCGGCAAGGGGATGCTGCATGGCTTGCTCGCGACGGTAACGGTACAACTGCGCCTAGCCTGGGGCTGGTAAGAAGGCAACGCGCTGTGCCTTCCCCGATGGCGGTGGCGTGTTGCTCAAATGCAACGGTCCGTTGCATTTCAAACGGTTAGTCGCGTTACGGCTTGCCAATTTTCCATTTCGAGACATTTCTTTGCGTGTTTCCGACCAGTGCCTCAGAAACATGCGGCAAGGTCATGGTAAAAAAAGTACAAAAGGGGTACCCCATGTCTTCGATCGGACGTTCTCGTGCCGTTGCACTCCGGCTCGCCGTTTCCTCGCTCTCGCTGGCAGTGGCCATGCCGGCTATCGCCCAGGCACAGGATGCTGCCGCACCGGCGCCGGCCGCGCAGGAAGAGGATAAGGGCGCTGGCAATGAAGTTGTGGTGACGGGCTCGCGCATCCGTCGCCCGGATTATGCTACCGCCAGCCCGATCGTCTCGCTGGGCAGCCAGCAGCTGCAACAGGCTGGTACCACGAACGTGACCGATTTCCTGACCGGCCTTCCTGCGCTCGTCGGCTCCTCGACCTCGCGCGACAATTCGGGTGATCGTGCCGGCATCGGTGCAACGGGTCTTAACCTGCTTAATCTGCGCAACCTCGGTACCGACCGGACGCTGGTGCTGGTCGATGGGCGCCGACATGTTTCGGGTCTGCCCGGCAGCCAGTCGGTCGATATCAATACCATTCCCGCAGACCTGATCGACCGCATCGACATCCTGACCGGCGGCGCCTCGGCCATTTACGGTGCGGATGGCGTGTCCGGCGTGGTCAATTTCATCATGAAGAAGGACTTCCAGGGCGTGTCGGCGCGCGCCCAGGCTGACATCAGCAAAGATGGTGATGCAGGCCAGCGGCTGCTCGCCGTTACCGCGGGGCAAAATTTCGCCGATGGCCGCGGCAACATCGCGATCGCCTATGAATATAATGATAGCGATCGTCTGCGGACCAAGGACCGCCAGGCTCTCACGGGCACCAACCGGGTCGGGTTCTACCGCAACCCCAATTATGTTGCAGGGCAGCCCGGTTCGTATCAGTACATCCCGCTGAGCGGCGTGCGGTACGGCCAGACCTCCCGGCAGGGTGCTGTGGACGTCGATTTCGACGGGCTGCCGGATTTCACGGGGAGTGGTGCGGTTTACAATCGCGGGACCAATCTTCCCGGAGGCTACACTCGCAACAGTGACGACACACTGGTTTCAGATTATGGCAACGATCTGCTGCCTAGCGTTCAGCGGCATGTCGCCAATGTCTTCGCCCATTACGACATTTCGGACAAGATTCAGCTGTTCGCGGAAGGCAAGTACGCCAATACCAAGTCCTATTCGCTCGGCCAGCCCACGTTCGACTATTATCTGTTCGTCCCGCAGGATAACCCGTACATTCCAACATCGATCCGCAATGCGATCGACCCGGCGCTTGGCGGTGTGCTGGTAACGCGCGACAATTTCGACCTCGGCCAGCGCGGCGAGAATATCAAGCGCGAGACATGGCGTTCGGTGGTGGGTGCCAAAGGCGATCTGAACCCGAGTATGCACTATGAGGTTTCGTACGTTTTCGGCCAGACGGATGTTACCAATCACTTTGTGAACGACATCTACAGTGACCGTTTCTTCGCGGCGCTCGACGCTGTGCGCAATCCGGCCAATGGCCAGATCACGTGCCGCGTCAATCTGGATCCCACCTGGACCCCAAATCAGCCCTATTCGAGCGGCCGGAACGTCATTTCGCCCACGACATTTTCGTCCGGACAATGCCAGCCGATCAATCTGTTCGGCGAGGGTATGACGAACCAGGCCGGACTGGACTTCATCCGCGCCAATACGACCGAGCATTCGCGCATCACCCAGAATGTAGTTTCCGGTTCGGTCAGCGGCGACCTGCGCGATCTGTTTACCCTGCCGGGCGGTGCCGTAGGCTATGCGATCGGTGCGGAATACCGCAAGGAAACTTCGCGTTTTACACCCGATCCGCTTGAGCAGCAGGGCCTAACCTTCACCAACAAGCTGTTGCCGACGCGCGGCAGTTTCGATGTGAAGGAAGCGTTTGGTGAAATCGACGTGCCGCTGCTGCGCGACCGCCCCTTTTTCCAAACGCTGGACTTCAGCGGCGCGCTGCGCTTCTCGGATTATTCGTCGATCGGCCACACGACGACCTGGAAGGGCGATGTGACCTGGGCACCCGTGCGTGACATCCGCTTCCGCGGCACGATCTCGAAGGCTGTTCGCGCGCCGAATATCGGCGAGCTGTACAGTGCGGCGTCGCAGACCTACGCTTTCTTCAATGATCCCTGCATCGTTTCGAACCGAAACCTGGGCAAGTCGACCCGTGCAGCCAATTGCCAGGCCATCCTGTCGCAGGCGGGGCTCACCCAGGCGCAGATCAACACCTTCGACGATCCTCGCAACTTCAACATCGCGGGTACTTCCAGCGGCAATGCCTCGCTGGCACCGGAAGAGGCACGCACCTGGACGGCTGGCGTGGTATTGCAGCCTCGGTTTATCCGGGGCCTCCAGCTCTCGCTCGACTGGTACAACATTGACCTGAAAAACGCGATCAACACGGTCGATCCGCAGCAACTGGCCGAGCTGTGCGTTGACCAGCCGACGATCAACAACAAGTTCTGCTCTAGCATCCAGCGTCAGCAAGGCACCGGTCTGATCTCCGGCTTCCAGGTGTTTCCGCAGAACGTCGCGAATTTCCGTACTGCCGGGCTGGACGCGAACCTGAACTATACCTTCACGCTCGAAAAGATCGGTACTTTCAACATTCGCGTGATCGCCAGCTACCTCGATAAGCTGACCTTCGTGGGAACGCCCGGCGCTGAACCGACGGATAACCGCGGCCAGCCTTATATGCCGAAATATCAGGCCTATACGAACATCACTTATTCGCGTGGCGCGTTCTCGTTCAACTACAGCCTGTCGTGGTGGGACAAGACGGAGCGCTTCTCGAAGGACGCACTTGCCGGAAACCCGAATTATGCTGCGCCGCAGTATCAATACTACAAGGAACGCTGGGTGCATAACATCTATGCCAGTGTCGATGTTGCCAAGCGCTTCCAGCTGTTTGGTGGCGTGAATAATCTGTTCAACCAGAAGCCGGACATCGGTTCGATCATGTATCCGACCGACTATACCGGCACCTCGTTATTCGCAGGATCGCGCGTAAAATTCTGACGCTATTTATGGCGTTGTAGAGAAGCGTCGCGTGGAAATTCCGCGCGGCGCTTTTTTATTGATACCCGAAGATACTATTGATGCGGGTGTTTTGCATTTCGATAATATTGCGTTATGCGCGTCTTTGGTCGCACAAGCCATGAACTTGGAGAAGGTATGCGATATCGGTTTTCGATGCTCGGCGCTCTTGTTTGTCTGGCTATTTCCGGCACGGCAGCCGGCTGCCCAGCCGGAAGGCAAAACCTATCTGATTGCGGCCGAACTGCGCGATGGCGACCGCTTGTTGTCTTCGCCCGCGCGGACGGTCAAGGAGGGAGAGGACGCCACCATCGAAGTTCAGGCGCAGAACGAGCACCATTATCGCGCCGTGATGCGGGTCGCCCGGCGGAGAAGGCGGGCAGCGTGCGCGTATCGTACAATATCGAAATTTCCCCTGAGGAGGTCGGGCACCGCGCAGTGACCTCCAGTCTGGTCATTTCGCTCGACCATCAAGGGGAGATCGCATTTGGCGACGGCAGCGGGACTGCCAAGCCTCTCCGGTTCCTCCTAAAGGTCCATCAGAACGCCTGAAAGACGACCGCGTTCGACCATGCAAAAAGGGCCGGGGATCGCTCCCCGGCCCTTTCCGTTTTCTGTTCCCGAAGGACTTAGACGGTGGCTACTTCGGCCACGTCCACCTTCACGCCCGGGCCCATCGACGACGAGAGGGCGACCTTCTTCAGATACTTGCCCTTGGCGCCCGCCGGCTTGGCCTTGACGACTGCGTCGACCAGCGCGTCGAAGTTGCGGCGCAGATCTTCGTTCGAGAAGCTCACCTTGCCGATGCCCGAGTGGATGATGCCGGCCTTTTCGACGCGGTATTCCACCTGACCGCCCTTGGCGGCCTTCACGGCTTCAGCGACGTTCATGGTCACGGTGCCGAGCTTCGGGTTCGGCATCAGGCCCTTCGGACCCAGCACCTTACCGAGGCGGCCGACCAGGCCCATCATGTCCGGGGTCGCGATGCAGCGATCGAAATCGATCGTGCCGCCCTGAATGGCTTCCATCAGGTCTTCGGCACCGACGACGTCGGCACCAGCGGCCTTGGCTTCGTCGGCCTTGGCGCCGCGGGCGAACACGCCGACGCGGACAGTCTTGCCGGTGCCGGCCGGGAGCGTGACGACGCCGCGGACCATCTGGTCGGCGTGGCGCGGATCGACGCCGAGGTTCAGCGCGACTTCGATCGACTCGTCGAACTTGGCGGTGGCGTACTGCTTCACCAGCGCGATCGCTTCATCGACGCCGTGCAGCTTGGTGGCGTCAACGGTCCAGGTCTTCTGCTTCTTGGTCAGCTTGGCCATGGGATCAGCCCTCCACCACTTCGAGGCCCATCGCGCGGGCCGAACCTTCGATGATCTTCGTCGCGGCTTCGATGTCGTTCGCGTTCAGGTCCTTCATCTTGACCTGGGCGATTTCCGACAGCTGCGAACGCTTGATCTTGCCCGCAACCACCTTGCCCGGCTCCTTCGAACCCGACTTCAGGTTGACGGCCTTCTTCAGCAGATAGGTCGCCGGGGGCGTCTTGGTTTCGAACGAGAAGGAACGATCTGCATAGACGGTGATGACGGTGGGGAGGGGGGTGCCCTTCTCCACGTCGCCGGTCGCGGCGTTGAACGCCTTGCAGAATTCCATGATGTTCACGCCGCGCTGACCCAAAGCAGGGCCGATCGGCGGCGAGGGGTTGGCGGCGCCGGCAGCCACCTGCAGCTTGATATAGCCGGTAATCTTCTTAGCCATGTCACTCTCTTTCAAGTCGAGCGGTACAAGCGACGGCCGCAAGGCCGCCTCCCGCATGGTTCCAATGCTGATGCGCTGGAAGCGCGGGCCGTTAGCGCAAAGTGCCGGTAATGGCAATCCCCGCGCGGCTCGGGAGATTGCCGGGGGCGCCTTTGTCCTTTGGAACGAATAAGCGGGAAATGGCCAACTCATTTTGGGCGCTTTTGCGATGATGGGCGAAAGTGAAGTGCGCCACAGGACTAAAAATGCGCTAGGCTAGGCACAGCAATGAACGGCCTGACTTCGTCTCCGCTCGAATCCCGCCGGCGTAACGCTGTGATTGCGGGCCTGTTGCTATTTCTGATTTCTGTGGCGGTGCTCGACTGCTGCAGTGCGCTCCTGCTGGAAAAATCGGCCTGGGTCGTCCCGGCCTGGTTCCCCAACGCGATTGTGCTTGCTGTACTCATCCGCACGCGCGGCAAGGGTTTTGGGCTGATTATCGCCGTTTCGGCATTCGGGTTGGCACTTGGCAACCTGCTCAGCAACGATACGTCGGGGGCTGCGCTTGCCTATGGCGTCGGCAACACGGCGGAGGTCGCCATCGCCGCGGCGATCATGAATCGCGGCCCGCCCGAGATGCGCTTCAATCTAACGGCACCGGCTGGCCTGTTCCGCTTCGCGCTGGCGGCAGGGGTGATTGCGCCGCTGGCCACGGCTGCGCCGTCGGTTTTGTTGGGCGGTCTCGCCGGCGAGAAGATGAGCTGGATCGCGGTGGCCGACTGGGTGCTCACCGACGGGATCGGCAATCTGGTGCTCACGCCGATCGCGGTGTTTCTCTACGATGCTGCCCGCACCCGCGTGCGCCCGTCGGGCCGCACGATCGTCGAATGGATGCTGATTTTCGGCGGCGGTACGCTGTTGACGCTGGTGGTGTTCACACAGAGCCATTTTCCCCTGCTGTTCCTGATCACGCCGTTTGTGCTGCTGGCGGCGTTTCGGCTGGGCGTAACCGGCGCGGCACTCGCTACCCTTATCGTGGCCATTATCGCGTCGGTTGGCACTACGCTGGACATGGGCCCCATTCATCTGGTGCAGGATGGGGTGCCGAGGCGAACCCTGATATTGCAGCTGTTCCTGCTGGTTACCTTTGCCTCGGCAGTGCCGGTCGCAGCAGCGATCCAGGAACTGCAGGCGATCCGCAGCCGGTTGAGCGGTAGCGAGCGTTTCCTACGCTCCACGCTCGACAATATGCGCGATATCGTGTTCCGCATCGACCGCGAAGGGCGCTGGACCTTCCTGAACCCCGTTTGGGAAGAAGTGTCGGGGTACAGCGTCGCCGAAACAGTGGGGCAGCCGGCACGAAGTTGGCTTTCCGAAGAATCCCTCGCGGCAGCGCGCGCGCTTCTGGACGATATCAACCGCGGCGGCCATCCCGAATTCATCGACATCAGTTTTCGTCGCAAGGATGGCTCCGAGTGGACGTCGGAGGCGCGTTTCGACCTGCTGCGCGACGAGCAGGGTGAATATGCCGGGCTGATCGGCAATCTGCGTGATGTTACCGGTCAGCGCGCCGACCAGCGGGCGCTGTGGGAAGGCGAGCGGCGGATGCAGATCATCGCCGATCTTTCGCCGGCGGGCATCGTCCGCACCGATACGCTCGGCGACATGACCTGGGCCAGTCCGGTCTGGCTGCAACTGACCGGCATGAAGCTGGAGGAAGTGCTCGGTGACGGCTGGGCCCAAAAACTCTATCCGGACGGCCCCGGTGAGGCATTGCAGGCGTGGCGCACGCTGATCGGCAGGGGAGTACCTTTCCAGCAGGAGTTCCGCTTCACCAACCAGGCCGGCGAGACGATGTGGGTGATGACCTATGGCCGGCCGGAGCGCGATCGCGACGACCGCGTGACCGGTTTCATCGTGCTGGTGCTCGACGTTACCGATCGCAAGCGCGCCGAACGCAAGCTCGCGGAGCGAGAGCGCGAGCTTAGCATTTTCGCCAGCAATGTGTCTGATGCGGTTTTCCGGCTGGACTTGCAGGGCCGCTGCCTGTCGGCAACACCTTCTACGCAGCACGTGCTGGGGCTGTCGCCGGAAGAGCTGGTCGGGCATTATATGCTCACCAATTTCCATCCAGACGATGATGCCGCGATCCGCGAAACCTTTACCGCCATGGCCGAGGGCAAGCGCGATCAGAGCGTGCTCGCCTATCGTGCGCGCCACACGGTCGACGACCGCTGGATGTGGCTGGAGGCCAATTCGCGGCTGGTGCGCGATGCGGAGGGACGTCCGCGCGAGATTGTGGCGTCTTTGCGAGATGTAACCGAGCGCAAGGAAATGGAGCAGGCACTGGACCGCGAGCGGCGGCGCGCCGAGAGCGCGACGCGGGCGAAGTCGCGCTTCCTCGCCAGCATGAGCCATGAAATCCGCACGCCCATGAACGGCGTGCTGGGCTTTGCCGACCTGCTGCTGGCGAGCGATCTGAACCCCGTGCAGCGCGAACAGGCCCGGCTGATTGCCGAATCCGGCCATATGATGATGCGTATCCTGAACGAGATTCTCGACCATTCGAAGATCGAGGCCGGGCAGATGGCGATCACCTCAGAGCCGGTCGATCTGGTTCATGCGATCCGGCGTTCGGTGCGGCTGTTCGAGTCCGCCGCCCGGCAAAAGGGTATCGCGCTCGACATGGAAATGGACCCCGCATTGCCGCGCTGGATATTGAGCGACGGGCTGCGGTTGCGGCAGATCATCACCAATCTTGTCGGCAACGCCGTGAAGTTCACGCGGCAGGGGAGCGTGCGCGTGGTGGCGACGCTCGCCCGTGGCGAGGAGGGCGCGACCCAGTTGCTGCTCGACGTCATCGATACCGGCCCTGGTATCCCAGCCGACCAGCAGGAGGCGGTGTTCGGCGAATTCGTGCAGGTGGATGAAGAAACCAGCCGGGCTTTGGGGGGCACGGGGCTTGGCCTTTCGATCAGCAGCCGCATGGCCAAGCTGATGGGAGGCGCGATCGGCCTGGAAAGCGAAGTGGGCAAAGGATCGCGTTTCCGGCTGGAGCTGCCGCTGCTGGCAGTCCCGCAGCCGGAGGAGGAAGAGGCGGCGGACGAACCGGACGCCGCTGGGCAAGGCGCACTGCCGGGCCGGGTGCTGGTTGCCGAAGACAATGACATCAACCAGCGCTTGATCGTCACGCTGCTCGCGCAACTGGGCATCGGGTGCGATGTCGTGTCCGACGGGGCGCAGGCGATTGCAGCCGTGTTGCGCGCGGAGGCCGAAGGGCGGGGCTATGATCTCGTGCTGATGGACCTGCAAATGCCCGAAGTCGACGGGTTCGAGGCAGTGCGCGCGATCCGCGATGCGGGTCTTGGCGCGGAGCAGGTGCCGGTGGTGGCAGTTACCGCCAATGCTTATCAGGAGGACATTCGCGCGGCGTTGCTGGCCGGGATGCAGGATCATATCGCCAAGCCGATCGATTTTGCCGCGCTGACCCGCGTGCTCCGCCGCTGGACGCGCGTGCCTGCAGAGGTGCCGACGCCCAATCTCAACCCGGCGCTGGACGAACTGCGCCCGCAATTCCGCCGCCGGTTGCGGGCGATCCGCGTGGCGCTCGCGGCTTGGGAAGGGGAGGCGACGCCGCCCGAGGACCGCGCGGCGCTGCGCAGCCTGTGCCATCAGGTGGCCGGCAATGCGGCGTTGTTCGGCTATGTCGCGTTGGGGGATGTCGCGCGGATGGTGGACCGTCAGCTGGTCGAGATCGAGCGCGGTGCCGCTCTCGACGCGCCTTTTGCGGCAGCGCTCGCGCTTCTCGGCCGGCGCGCGCGTGAGGCGACGGCGATCGAACTGGGACGCCTGCCCGCCGGTCCCGCCGCGGAGCTGGCTGCGGGTCTGTAAATTAGTGGCGGCGGAAGTGCTGCGCGAGGTGCAGCAGGCCGGCGATTGCAGCACCCACAGCCAGCCCAGCGAACCCGGCGCCCACCGCATTCACCACCCAGGCGACGACCCCGCCGCCCATCGGCGCGGCATGTTCCGCGACCTCGGCTGCGGCGTGCAGCGCATGCGGCAGCGCCCCCAGGCCAAAGGCTTCGAGGCCATGGAGCAGGATGCCGCCGCCCACCCAGGCCATTGCCGCGACGCCGATATGTGAGAGCGCAGTGAGGAGCAGAGGCATCGTCCGCACCAGTCCGCGACCCAGTGCCTGCGTCGCGGCGCCCGGCTTGCGACTGAGGTGCAAGCCGATATCATCCATCTTCACGATCACCGCCACGACGCCATACACGCCAACCGTGATCGCCACCGCCACTGCGACCAGTGCTGCTGCCTGGGTGCCCAGCGCCTGATCGCCGAGCTCCCCGAGCGCGATGGCCATTATCTCGGCCGAAAGGATGAAATCGGTCCGTACCGCGCCACTGACCTGGCGCTTTTCGAGCTCGACCGGATCGGCGATGGCGGCGACGGCTTCGGCGTTATGGCCGCCGGTGAGCGCTTCGAGAATCTTTTCTGCGGCCTCGAAGCACAGATAACTGCCGCCCAGCATCAGGATCGGCGTTAATGCCCAGGGGGCCAGCGCGCTCAACGCCAGGGCTGCGGGCAGGATGAAGAGCAGCTTGTTGCGCAGCGATCCCAGCGCGATCTTGCCGATGATCGGCAGTTCGCGGTCGGGGGAGAGCCCCGTCACATAGCGCGGCGTGACGGCCGTGTCGTCGATCACTACGCCGGCGGCTTTCACGCCCGCGCGTCCTGCCGCGCCGGCGACATCGTCGAGCGATGCCGCCGCCAGCTTCGCCAGCGCCGCCACATCATCCAGCAGTGCTACGAGTCCGCCCGGCATCTTCCCTTCCCCCTGTTGATGTCCTGATGGCGAGGCAGGAAAAATGGCCTCATCCGTGCGTTTCTGTCCCGCCCGCGCCGGCGCCGCCAATATCGCCCTCGGCCACCCATTCGCGCCACAGCAGCACCAGTGCCGCCATCACGGCCGGCCCCACGAACAGGCCGAGCAGGCCGATTGTCTCCACGCCGCCGACGATGCCGATCAATACCCAGACGAACGGCAGGCGCGTGGTGCCGCCGATCAGGCCGGGGCGGAGGAAGTGATCGATGACGAAATTGAGCGCGAAGCCGACGCCGCCCACGACAATCGCCGCGATTACGCTGCCTTTGGCCAGCAACAGCAGCACCGCGACCGCCAGTACCGTCACCAGCCCGAAGGGAATGATCGAGGCGAAACCGGAGAAAAGCCCCACCGGAATCGGGTGCGGCACGCCGCCGGCGAGATACAGGATCGCCATCAGGAAGCCCTGCGCCATCCCCAGCAGGACGAGCCCGTCGACCGCGCCGCGCACCGCCGCGAAGATCTGCCGCCCCAGCCGGTCGCCGGCATCGCCAAACGCGCGGGTGGCGCCGCGTTCGAGCTGACGGACAATACCGTCGCGATCGCGCAGCAGGAAGAACAGCACGATCAGCGTGAAGCCGAACACCACCACGCGGCGCACCAGCGTATGGGTCAGCGCCTGCGAATGGTTGAACCACAGCGAATGGTCGAGCCGGCCGATTTCGGCGGAGGCGGCCTGCGGCGTGGCGAGATGGACGTTCCACCAGGCGGTGACTTCGGCCGCCCCCCAGGGCAGGCGCGCAACCCAGTCGGGCAGTGGCACGCCATGCGCGCGCGCGTCCGCGATCCAGTGGGCAGCCGCCTGAATTTCAACAACCGCCTGGCTGACGGCGATGCTGAGCGGCAGCAGCACGATCAGCAGCACCCCCAGCGTCAGCAGCGCCGCGATCACCGTCGCGTGTTTGGGGAACCGATCGAGCAGACGACGGCGCACCGGGTCGACTGCGATCGCAAGCACACCCGCCCAGAGCACCGCCGGTACGAAGGCCATGCCGATCCACAGTGCAGCGGCCGCAATCGCTGCCGCCAGCACGATGCGGGCGCGGGTTTGAGCCTTGGTGGTATGCGGCATTGCGTTCCCCCGTGCGGCAATGGCGCCGCCAATGCCGCGTTACTTCACCCGTTCGACGTCCTCGAAGCCCAGTTCCAGCGGCGTGGCGCGGCCGAAGATCGAGATCGACACCTTCACGCGGTTCTTGTCGTAGTCCAGCTCTTCGACCACGCCCGAGAAGGTGGCGAAGTTGCCGCTGATGACCTTGACCGTATCGCCGATGTCGTAATCGACCTTGAGCTTGGTCTTGGGGGCTGCCGTTGCCGCTTCTTCCTTGGTGTTCAGGATGCGGGCGGCTTCCGCCTCGCTGATCGGCTGGGGCTTGCCCGAGCTGCCGAGGAAGCCGGTCACCTTGGGCGTGTTCTTCACCAGGTGATAGACGTCGTCGTTCATTTCCAGCTTGGCGAGGACATAGCCGGGGAAGAATTTGCGCTCGGACTGGATCTTCTTGCCGCGACGCACTTCGGTGACGGTTTCGGTAGGAACCTCGACCGCCTCGACCAGTCGGTCGAGGCCCATGCGGGTGGCGTCGGCCAGGATCTGGTCGCGGACCTTGCCCTCGAAACCGGAATAAGCGTGGATGATGTACCAGCGCGACATGGTCTTTGTTCTTTCCCTTACTGCGCGAGGCGGAGGAGGCTGTTGACGATCAGGTCGAAGACCGAATCGATGCCGAGGAAGAAGACGCCGAGCAGCGACGTCATGATCATCACCATGACGCCGGTCATGATCGTCTCGCGCCGGGTGGGCCAGCTGATCTTGCGGGCTTCGGCACGCACCTGCTTTACGAATTCGACGGGACTGGTCTTCGCCACTTGGGGCCATCCTCGCTAAAGAAACTTTGGTCCTTCGGCGGGCATGGGTCCGCTGCCCGGTCCTTGTCAGGAACCGGTGCTTTCCCACCACGCTGTCGGATAGGGGACCGTATCTAGCGGTTCGTGCCGCCTTGTGCAAGCACGGCCGCGCGGCGCTTCGCTCAGCGGCGCTTCAGCCCGTGGAGCTTGTGCCAGACGAACAGGCCGATCGCGACCACCAGCACCACGCCGATCAGCGCATCGGCGCTGTGGAAGGCTGCTTTCAGCCGGGGATCGCTGTTCCATTTGTCGCCCAGCGTCATGCCCACCCAGGCGAGGCCGAAACACCACGGCCAGCTGCCGATGAAGGTATAGATATGGAACGGCACCAGCTTCATCCGTGCGACGCCGGCCGGAAAGGCGATGAACGAGCGGATGACGGGCAGCAGCCGTCCGATCAGCACCGCAATGCTGCCCCAGCGTGCGAAGAAGCGATCCGCCGCATCGATCTCGCCTGCGCCGATCAGCACATAGCGTCCCCAGCGCAGTGCCATCGGCCGGCCGCCGCGCTTGCCGATCTCGTAGGCGACGATCGACCCCAGATTGCACCCGATCGCGCCGGCGGTGGCGGCAAGATACAGGTCGAACCGCCCGGTTGACACCAGATAGCCGGCAAAGGGCATGATGATTTCCGACGGCAGCGGAATGCAGGCGGATTCGATCGCCATCAGCAATACGATGCCAAGATAGCCGCCCGTGGAAATGACGCCGATGATGAAGGTGGCAAGAATGCCGAGGATGCGTTCGACCATGGCCCGCTCGTTGCGCGAGGACGGCGCGCTTGGGAAGGGGGTTTTTGCCGGCGGTTGCAACTGTGGCTCTTCGTTTTGGCAATTGACGCGCCGATGATCCTGCACGTCTTCCCGGTGTCGAAGAATCCTATTCGGTTTGAAGAGCGCAATGTTGAAAACGTTTGGCTGAGTGCGACGCACGAAGCATCCGAATCCAGCTGGCCATGACGCGCGATCGGTTAGCTAAGGAATCAAGTGTCTATTTGAACCATACTGGGGGTTTCCCTAGCTCGTTGAACAACGAGGTGGGGCATGAGTGTAACACGAACGTCCTGATGCGTGCTCTAAACACAGCGGTAATCCCGACTCGATGCGAGTGCTTATGTCTGGTTCCAACAGGATCAACTTGTTGAGCCTTTTCTGCTCCTGCATGGGCCATGCGCTCATTCTGGGCGGCATCATGTATGGATTGCTGGATCACCATCGGGAAACCGCAGGATCGAAGCCGGCGAGTCGACCGCTCGTGATTGAATTGCTCCCGCTCGATCGCGAAGCGCCGCGCAAGGCGGCGCTGTCGGCGCCGGAGGTGCAGCCCGCTGCACGCCGCGCCGATGGCGAGCCTGGCCAGCGCCCGGATCCGCTTCGGGCGGTGACTTTGGGCGCGCCAAGCGTATCGGACCAGAAGGCGATCGCCGGTATTTCGTCGGAATCGCCCGCGCCCCTCGAGCGGGGCGGCGCGACGGCATCGGAGTTCAGCGACTATCAACGCCGCCTGCACGAGGCGGTGGCGCGCAGCAGTCGCTATCCAGCGGAGGCGCGTCGCGCACACCTCGCTGGTGTGACACAGCTTGCTTTCCGGATCGACCGCAGCGGCGCGGTGCTAGAAAGCTGGATACAAAAGAGTTCGGGCTCTGAATTACTCGACAATGCCGCGCTGGAGGCGCTGGTACGTGCCCAGCCGCTGCCGCCAATGCCTGCAGGCCTTCCACCGCAGCTCGATTTTCTGATCGAGATCGACCTGTCGGTGCTGCAGCAGGCCGCCAATCACACGACCGGTTGAAGGGGAAACCTTATTTCCGCTTGCGACCTTGTTGCCAGGCCGATCGAGGCGAGTTTGTGAGTGCGTCTCCGCGCGACAGGCTGATTGCGCTGCTGGTCGGGGAATTTGCCGACTTCCGGCGGCGCCTCACTGGCCGCCTGGGCTCCGCCGATGCTGCTAACGAGGCATTGCAGGACACCTATGTCCGCTTGCGGCGCACCGACATGGTGGACGAGGTTCGCAACCCACGCTCTTATCTCCTCAGCATGGCGATCAATATCGCGATCAACCGGTTCCGCTCCGAGGCGCGGCATTTGTCGGCGGCGGACGTGCAGGAATTGATCGACCTGCCCGATGAAGCGCCTAGTCCCGAACATGTAGCTGGGGCCCGGTCTGACCTGGAGGCAGTGGAGCGTGCGCTGAACGGGCTGCCAGAGCGGCGGCGTGCCATGTTTCGCCGCTTCTGGGTAAATAATCAGGGCTATAAAGAAATTGCTTTGGAATTCAACGTGTCGGAAAGGACTGTGCGCAACGAGCTGTTGCTCGCTACCCGATATTTGCACAAGGCAACCGAAGATATTTTTGTTCTACCCTTGCAAAAATCACACGCCGAAAGTGTCTCCTCGATAGGAGACGGGGGGCGGTGAGGCTATACGGCCCGCCGGCTTCGGGAGCGAACGGACGGCTATTCGGGATGACGCAAGGGAGCGGCTGGACAGATACTGACGCCTCGCGCTTGCGCCTGGAGGGCCTGGATCACCTCAATCGCCTGCTTTCGGGCGAAGCGACGGACCGGGACGCAGCCGCATTGATCGCGTGGCGGAGCCAGAGCGCGGCGCATGAAGAGGCGTTCCGCGCTGCAGTGCGGCTGCGCCAGCTCGTGCAAATGGTCGAGACGCGCGGCGCAGGCGGCGCGACGAACGGAAGCTCGGCGGGCCATGCCACGACCGTGGGAGAGGACGCCGAAGCTCAACCGCTTCCGGATGGCAATATTCTTCCCTTCGTTAGGCCAGCCTCGCGTGCGATGATAACGCGCCGGCACTTTTTCGGCGGTGCGATCGCAGCCTCGGTTGCCGGGGGGGCGATCCTCACGGGCCGTCTTCTGGATTTTGTACCAAGCGTAGCCGAGGCGGTGGCCGATTATCGTACCGGCCCCGGCGAACGTCGGCTGGTGCAACTGGCCGATGGCGCCAGTGTCGATCTGAATACGCGGACCAGCATCAACCTGCGCCACGGCCTCGCCATGCCGGCGGTTGAACTGGTCGCTGGGGAAGCGGTGCTCAACAGCGGCAGGGTGCCGGCGGCATTGCTGGCCGGTTCGGGGACCAGCGTTGTGCGCGGGGGGCGGTTCAACGCGCGGCGGGATGGCGCGGCAGTGTGCGTCACTTGCCTTGCCGGCACGGTCGATGTTCACTGGAACGCAGAGCAGCGCAGCCTGCAGCCTGCGGACAGCGTACGCTATGACGGCAGCGCGATCGGCAACGTCAATCGAAGCGTCGATCCAGCCGTGCTGACGGCATGGCAGACCGGCACGCTGATCTTTCGCAACATGCCCCTGGGACAGGTGGTGGCAGAGATCAACCGCTATCGTGCCGGCAAGGTTTTTGTCGCAAATACTGATTTGTACAAGAAGTCGCTCAGCGGAACCTATCAGGTGGCGCGCCTGGACGACTTTTTCAGTCAGGTTCAATTGATCATGGGTGTCGGTGTTACGCGCTTGCCGGGCAACGTCGTTGTTCTGACCTGATCGATTTTGTACGCGCTCGGCGCTGTAGTGTCATTTTATTGAAACATAAAATTTTTGCACAAAATCGCTCCTCCGCCTGTCTCCCTTTCGGGATCATTTGGGGGAAGGCGCATGTTTCGCAGCCAGGCTGTGCAGGACGAGCGCGTAGAGCAGCGGGGCGGGGGCGATTTCGCGAGCGCGGTGCATGCGCCGGGATGGGCGGAGATCGGGGCTTCCATTCCGAAGCTCAGCGAATGTCGCTCCGCCGCTGACCTGCGCAGCTGGCTGCAGCGTTTCGCGCATCAGCTTGGCTTTTTCGGCGGGCGGTACATTCAGCTCGGGCGACCCTGCTGGGGCATGGACGAAAGCGAACCGGGAGTCGCCATTCGCCATTTGTCGACTTCTGTCGATGCGGATCGCGAAGATGCCGAGTGGATCGGTAGCGATCCTTCGATTGCACGGATACGCGGAAGCTACGCTCCCTTTTGCTGGTCGACGCGCGGCTCGGCGGCTGCGCTGTCCGCGCGGCAGCGGGCATGGATCCAGGGTGAGCGTGCGCGCGGTATTGATGCAGGGCTTGCCATTCCGGTGCAGGACAGCGCCGGTTGCCCGGCCTATCTCAGCCTGTTCGGGTATGATGCGGATTCGATCGATCAGCTGATCGCGCGGCGCGCGCCGGAACTCGCCTTTCTCGCCAGCCAATTCCACGCGCTTGCCAAAACCATGGTGCCGGTCGCCGAATGGGTGGGACGCGGACCGCGTCTGTCCAATCGCGAACTCGAATGCCTGAAGCTCGCAGCCCTGGGCCAGACCGTCGACGAAAGCGGTCACACATTGGGGATTTCGGGTCGGACCGTGGAGTTCCACCTGCGCAATGCGCTCGAAAAGCTTGGCGCGCCGACCAAGCTGCGCGCGGTGGTGCTGGCGTTCGGCGCGGGGGCTGCGATAGGCCTGTGACTGGGCTAGTCCCCGGTCGAGGCGCGGCCGCGTAGAGCGATCAGCAACGGCTGTGCCATGCCCGGCGGCGGCGCCGAGACAATGCGTCCGAGCAACGCCTCGCGCACCAGCTGGTCTTTGTGTCGGTCGCCGCTGCCGCGTTCTACCCGAATTTCGGTTATCTCGCCGCCATTGGCCACTCGAAGCGCGAGCTGAACGGTAAACATCAGCCGTTGCGTCCGCTTGTCGGCATGCAGATGTGCCTGCAGCTCGCTCTCGAGGCGGCCGTAGAAAACCATGTGGTCTACCGGGCTGGGCCGGGTCGATGCCACTTTTTCGCGTACCACGACCCGGCCGAGCGGTAGCGGTGCCGCTTCGGTGCTCCGCTCGGGCAAGGTGATGACGGCGGCACTTGCCCGGCTGTAACGCGCGACCAGTCCGGTGCCGCGGAGCAGCAGTGCCAATGCGATGCGCGGCGCATAATTGCCGTGTACGGCGCTCGACCGGCGGCCAGCCGTAATCTGGCTGTCGTAGAGGAGCTGCACGCCCGTCAGCCGGAAATATTGCGTCAGCGCGCTATCGAGCGGCTGTTCGGGAATGTCGAACGCCATGCGCTGGTCGACAGCGCTTTCCTGCGCGGCTGCCACAGGCGCGATTAGCGCTGCGGCGGCCAGGGAAAGGAGCGGGATGCGAGGGGCAGGCACGGCGCCCTCATAAAGGATATAGCGGAACAGTTACACAGCTTCCGAACAGAATAGAACGGAATGCTTTGTCGTAACTTTCCTATAGCCCCTGGTATATGCCAGTATTCGTGCCGATCGTTGCTGTACATCCAGACGTGAAATAATTCTGTAACAAATTTTTTTTGCCAAAATCGCGCACTCGCCTTGTCCACTTATCAACGGGGCAAGTTCTCGCGGGGGGCAAGAGCACATGCATGGGGGCGGCGCGTTGGCGCGACAGGGCAGGCGCTGGGCGTGGCGTAGGTCCGCCGGTGTTGGCACCCCGGCGCGCCGGGCAGGTGCGGCCATGCTGCCGGGAGCAGTTACCGTTTGCGGGTGTCGGGGGGCAGGGTTTGGTTCCGCCCAAATACCCCGTGCCGACTTGTGCGCGACGATCCGGGGGGATTCTGGCGAGCGTCGCCGCGCAGCGACTGGGCAGCCGCTGGCGCACGGTCGGCCCGCCTTTTTCGGGGCTTTTCCCGCGCGCGGCGCCTGCGGCGCCTTTCCGATCTGACATGCGAGAGTCTTCCGCCCCCATGATGTGCTTTGTCGAACATCGCGTGACCTGCCTTGCCCATCGGCGACGTTCCGGCACGGGCTGCGCACTCCTGTCTGCCGCCATGCTGCTGGGCGGCGTTGCGGCGCTGATGCCGGATACGGCGCGGGCACAGGGGGGCGAAACGGCAGCGCGGCAGACCGCGCAGGCGGCGCCCGCAAAATTCATGATTGCGGCGATTGACGTCTCGGGCGTCACCAAGCTCAGCAATGCCGAGCTCGAAAAGCTGATCTATCCCTATCTCGGCCCCGATCGCAGCAATGCAGATGTCGTTGCCGCGCAAAAGGCGCTGCAACAGGCTTATGCCGCCAAGGGCTATGACGCGGTCGATGTCGAAATTCCGATTCAGGCGAACGAGACGTTCAGCCAGGGCATCGTCGTGCTCGCCGTCCACGAGGCGCCGCTCGGCAAGGTCGCGGTAGTCGATGCGAAGCACCATGATCCCGACAAGGCGCGCGCCCAGGTGCCGTCGCTGGTGGCGGGGCAGCCGGTCAATCTTGCCGCCCTCCAGCGCGACATAACGGAGGCGAACCGCTTTCCCGACCGGCAGATCAGCCCCAAGTTCAAGCCTGGTGCCGAGCCGGGCACCGTGGATGTCGACCTGCAAGTCGAAGATCGGGTGCCGTTCCACGCGAGCGTAGAGTTAAACAACGACAACAGCCCGAATACGCGCCCGCTGCGGCTGGGCGGCACCGTTCGCTACAGCAATTTGTGGGGTGAGGGCCACACGCTGTCGATAACGGGGGCGCTGGCGCCGCAGAGCACGAAGCAGAGCGCCGTGATCTCCGCCTCGTACAATGCGCCGCTGATCGGCACGCCCTGGTCGTTTCTGCTCTATGGGTATCGCTCGAACAGCAACGTCGCTGCCCTGGGCGGCGCCAATGTGCTCGGCAATGGCTATCAGGTCGGCTTTCGTGCCGTGTACCGGCTGCCCAGCGATAAGTCGTTCCAGCAGATCAGCTTCGGGCCCGACTTCAAATCGTTCAAGGAAAATATCTCGCTGAAGGGCGAGGCGCTGCAGCCGACCCGCATCCGCTATGTTCCGTTCGTGGCCGAATATTCGGCAAGCGCGGCTGGCGAGCGATCGAGCTTTGGCCTGACGCTGGGAGCAACCGGTGGCTTGCGCATCCTGCGACGCGATGATTGTTTCGAATATCAGGGAACGATTCCGCAGGGTGTGCTGACCTGCAAGCTTGGTAACGGAACCGGCATCGTCGCCGACCAGTTTACCGGCCGCGGCATCGATGCGAGCGAGAACTTCCTCCACCTCAATATCGACGCCAGCTACA
Organism: Sphingomonas sp. DMC8; assembly: GCF_056314185.1. Lineage (NCBI taxonomy): Bacteria > Pseudomonadati > Pseudomonadota > Alphaproteobacteria > Sphingomonadales > Sphingomonadaceae > Sphingomonas > Sphingomonas sp. DMC8. The sequence goes on from NZ_JBQUYV010000001.1 coordinate 793,059, forward strand.
CCCGCAGCCTGGTCCGGGATTTCCAGTTGCAACTGCATCTGGCCGGTCAATTGGCGGATTCCAGCCTCGTCACCAACGAGCAATTCTCGGTCGGCGGCCTTACCAGCGTGCGCGGCTATTATGTGTCGGAAGCCGTGGGCGACGACGGCATCAATTCGACGATCGAGCTGCGCACCCCGGATTTCGGCCCGTCGATCGGTTCGTTCGTCGGCAATCTGCGCCTCTTCAGCTTTTTCGACACCGGCTTCGCCTGGGTGCGCAAGCCGGCGGCGGGCCAGCAACGCTCGTTCCGCCTCTACAGCGCGGGCGGCGGCGTGCGGCTCCAGCTTTTCCGGCTGGTTACCGGCGAATTCGTGGTCGGCGTCCCGCTGCGTGGCGGCCCGATCAGCGACCGAGGCGACCCGCGATACAGTTTCTCGCTCAAGGGCGAATTTTGACAACCGACAGGAATGGGGGGCCAAAGTGGGCCGATTTTTTCTAGCATGGTTGATCGCGCTCCTTGCGGTCACGTCTCCTGCGTTCGCACAGGCCGGTAGCGGCTGGTGGAACAAGGACTGGCCGTATCGCCGCGCAGTGACGCTCGATACGTCGGCTTCAGGCGCCAACCTCAGCGGGGCGATCGGTCGCACCGTCCTGCTGGTGCGGCTGCATAATGCCAACTTTTCGTTCAGCGACGCGCTGGAGAATGGCGCCGATCTGCGCGTAATCGATGCCGACGGCAAGACGCCGCTGCCTTTCCATATCGAGCGCTATGATGCCACCAACGGCCTGGCGGCGCTATGGGTCAGTGTGCCCAACCTTGCCGGTGGGGAAAAACGTCGGCTGTGGCTCTATTTCGGCAACAAGAATGCGCCGGCCGGCAGCGATGTCGCGCGCACGTACGACGCGGATACGCTGGGCGCCTATCATTTCAGCGACGCGGCGGGCAAGCCAGCGGCCGACCTGACCGCCAATGGCAGCAATGCCCAGAATGCAGTTCCTGCGATCGACGAAAACGGTGTTATCGCGCGCGCCGCCCGCTTTCCGGGCAGCGGCGAGCTGGTGATCCCGGCGACGCCGGCGCTGGCGATGCCTGCAGGTGCGCCCTTTACGTTCCAGGCGTGGGTGAAGCTGGAACGGCTTGCCGGCGAACAGGCTGTGTTCACGCGCGGTCCACTGGTGATCGGTGCGGCAAACGGCGTGCCCTTCGCGCTGGTGGGTAGCCAGCGAATGCAGGCAGCGGCGCCCCTCAAGCAGGGCGAATGGGCGCATCTCGCCTTCGTCGCCGATGCTCAGGGTGCACGGCTATATGTAAATGGCGTAGAAGCGGGCGCTGCGGCCGGGGCGCTGCCCGCGCTCGACGGCCCGGTACTGCTGGGCGGCGGCGGCGGTCGCCCCCTGACCGGCGAACTCGACGAAGTACGCTTCGCGAAGGCGGCGCGTCCGGCCGCCATGATCGCAGCCCAGGCGCAGGCCGAAGGCCCGGGCAACAAGCTGGTGAGCGTCGCCGGCACTGCCGAGCGGCAGAGTGCGGGCGGCAGCACCTTCTTCTATGTGCTGGGCAAAGTGGAGGCAGTCGATGCTTTCATCATCGGTCTCTGCCTGTTCATCCTGGCCCTGGCGATCGGCGTGATGGTCGCCAAGGCGCGTTATATCGGCCGCGTGGTGCGCGCCAACGCCGCATTCCTTCACCGCTTCCGGGCGCTGCACGAACAGCTGCGCAGCATGAAGGCGGTCGAGGGCATCGGCCCGCGCGAGCAGGCGGTGATCGATCGCTCGCCGCTGGCACATCTGTATGAAACTGGCATCGAGGAACTCGAAGCCCGCCGTCAGCGGCGCAGCTCCGGCAGCTTCTCCGCGGAGAGCGTGGAGGCGATGCGCGCGGCAGTTGATAGCGTGGTCGTGGCCGAGCAGCAGAAGTTCGACAGCTGGATGGTGCTGCTCACCATCGCGATTTCAGGCGGTCCGTTCATCGGCCTGCTTGGCACGGTGCTGGGCGTGATGAACACCTTTGCCGGTGTGGCGCAGGCGGGCGACGTCAATGTCAACGCCATCGCGCCGGGCATCGCCGCCGCACTGATGGCGACCATCGCCGGGCTGGCCTGCGCGATCCCCTCGCTGTTCGGGTACAATTATCTGAACACCCGGATCACTGCGCTGTCGGATGAGATGCGAGTGTTCGTCGATCGTCTGATCGCGCGCCTTGCCGAAATGCAGAGCGAGGGCGGCCCGATGCCTGCCCCCGCAATGGCCGCCGAATAGGCCGGGCAAGGGGAGGTTTGCGATGCAGATCCAGCGCGGCCGCAAGGCCTATGACGACATCAATATCACGCCGATGCTCGACCTTGCCTATGTGTTGCTGGTCATCTTCATCCTGATGGCCACGGCATCCGTGCAGGGGATCAAGGTCGATCTGCCCAAGGCCAGCTCGGCCCAGAGCCTGGTGCAGCCCAAAACGATCGCGATCACCGTTACTAATGACGGCCAGATCTTCATGGATGCGTTTCCGGTAACGCTCACCGAGCTCGAGGCGCGGCTGCGCAACGCCAAAGCGAGCAATCCGGACGTGCCGATCGTGCTGAAGGGGGACCAGGCCGCGCAATATGGCAAGGTCACGGCGGTGCTCGACCTGTGCCGTCAAATCGGGCTGGACAAGGTGGGGCTCGTCACCGGCAAGCCCGGCGGCGCGAGCTGAGCGGGGGGGCGGTCGCCATGGCCATAGCCCAGCCCACCGGCTTTGATGCCTTCGAGGAACGCTCGCCGCTGCGCGATGCGCTGCCCTATGCGATCGGGCTGTTGCTGCTCGTGGCGGCGGGTTGGTATTTCTATTCGCAATATCGCTGGGTCGGCGGCGTGCCGGTTCGGGTCGATCAGAAGACGGTAGCGGTCGTGCCGCTGCCGCCGCCACCCCCGCCGCCGCCACCGCCGCCGCCGCCGAAGGAAAAGCCGCCCGAACCGACGGAACAGCCGCAGCCAACCCCTGCCGAAGCGCAACCCGCCAAGGCACCACAGCCCGAGGCGGCGCCGATGCAGATGAATGCACCGGCAGAGGCCGGGCCGAGCGCCTATAACCTCACCAGCGGTTCGGGGAGCGGCATGGGTTCGCCGGCCAGCAAGGGCACCTGTCTCACGCCGCCCTGCGGCACGGGCGGGGGCGGGGGCGTGCCGCTGGGTGTCTATACCAATTATCTGACCGCGGCGCTGCAGGAGCGCGTGCGGCGTGACGAGCGGCTGAGCCGGCTGGTCTTTTCCGCAGACCTTGCCCTGAGCGTCACACCCGACGGGCGCGTGACGGGGGTACGGCTGGTGAACCGCCACGGCGGCAACGACCAGGCAACGAAGCAACTGATCGCATTGCTGGAGGACGTGCGGGGCCTGAACCCGCCGCCGGCGGCGATGCACTTTCCGCAAAAGGTAACCGTGCAGGGGCGGCGCCCATTCTGAGGGCGCGTCGGCAGCAGAGGGGAATATTGATGTTGGTGCAAGGCAAGTTGGGCGTTCGCAAGGCCGGTTTCGCCGGCGGCGTGGCCGCATTGGCGCTGCTATGGGCGACGCCCGGTTACGCGCAACAGGCGGTATCGGCGGAGCCATCGGACAGCGCGATGGTCAATCTGGTGCGGCTGCTGGTCGAGCAGGGCGTGCTGACGCGCGAAAAGGGTGACGCGCTGATGGCGCAGGCCAAGGCGGAAGCCGCCCAGGCGCGCGTCGCGAAGGTGGCACAACCGGCGTCGGGGGGCGTCGCGCAACAGGCTGCCGCCGATCTGCCGCAGCCGGCACCGGGCGCGGTGCGTGTGACCTATGTCCCCGAAACGGTTCGCGCGCAGATCCGCGAGGAACTGCGGACCGAAGTGCTGGCCCAGGCCAAGGCCGAACATTGGGCAGCGCCGGACAAGGCAGCACCGGACTGGGTGCGCGACCTGCAGATTCACGGGGATTTCCGTTTCCGTTCCGCTTCTTCGACCTTCGCGAAGGACAACGCCCAGGCGTTCTTCAATGTGCCCGAATTCAATGCCAGCGGCCCCTATGACCCGGTGCACGACCTGTTGCCGTCGCTGAACACGACCCGCAACAAAATCAACAACATGCAGATCCGCGGCCGGATCAATGTGGTCGCCACCGTGGCAGACCGCTTCGAGCTTGGCTTTCAGCTGGCGACGGGTGAGAATGCAGGCCCTATTTCGACCACCGCTACGCTCACCGGTGGTTTCCAGAAGCGGAACGTCTGGATCCAGAACGCCTATGTGAAGGGCGATATCGTTCCCGGCATCACCGCGATGCTGGGCCGCTTCGACAATCCGTTCCGCACCACCGATCTGATGTTCGACCCCGATCTGGCGCTGGACGGCGTCTATGGCCAGGTCGATCTGGGGCGGATCGTTGGCGATCCGGGCTTCACGCTGCAGGTTCGCGGTGGCGCCTTCCCCATCATGTACGAAGACATCAACTATCCTTCGACATCGGTTTCCAAACGCAATTTCCGCGACCGCTATCTGCTGTCGGGTCAGGTTGAACTCGCCAAGGAATTTGGTGGGCGCGTGAAGGCGAATCTGAGCGCCGCCTATCACGACTTCACTTATATGCGCGGCCATATCTCCGAGCCGTGCGATGTTTATTCGGCGAAATATGTCGAGTGCTCGACCGACGCGCTGCGCCCGCTTTGGGCGACGAAGGGGAACACGTTCATGTTCCTGCGCCGGTTCGATTTCCGCCATCCGGACGATGCCGCCAACCCGTCGCAGCCGCAGTTTCTGGGGCTGAAGTTCGGCTACCGGGTGCTCGAGCTTAACGGATCGCTGAGCGTGCCGGTTTCGGGACGTTCGATTGCCCAGCTGACCGGCACCTATCTCTATAACTTCGCCTTCGACCGCCGGAACCTGTGCCGCGAAGGTGCAGACAGCCAGCCACTCAACAATGTTGTTCTCACCGACGCTAGCAATTCGCTGCAAGGCGCCTGCGACGCAAAGAACCCTGCGCGGTTCGTCGGCGGCAACAAGGGGTTCGGCGCCTATTTCTCGATCGGCGATCCGGCGCTGTTTTCGGTCAATCCGCGACTGGCGCGCAAGGGCGCATGGGCCGTCAATCTGGCGTATAAATATCTGCAGAGCGACGCGACGCTCGATGCCTTTACCGATTCCGATTTCCACCTCGGCGGCACCAACGCAAAGGGCTATGTGATCGGCGGAGCCTGGGCGCCGTTCGAGCATATAACGCTGGGTGGCCGTTGGCTTAGCGCGAACCAGGTTTCGGGCTCGCCGTTGGCGATCGACGTCCTTCACCTCGATCTTGGCGTTGCCTTCTGATGCGGCCGGGACGCTTCCCGGCTGATTTCCCTGCACGGGCGCGGCTGCATGGTGCTGCGGCGGCCCGCCTGTCGCGTGTCTGTTTCTGCTTTTGCTGGATCGGAGTTTCCCGATGATCGTCCGCCGTGCCTCGCTTCCGGGCCGCGCCCGCCGCTCCATGTTTCTGCTCGGCGTCAGTGCTGCAACACTGGCGGCCGGTTTGGGGGCAGCGCCAGCGCGGGCGCAGAACGTCGGAGCGCTGCTGGGTGGCGGCGCACGGGCACCGCGGCCGGAAACGTCGGCTCCGTCCGCGACACCGGCGCGCTCGGCCACGATGCAGGCGGCGCTGGCACGGCAAGAGTCGACCCAGTCCCGCGTCACGCAGATCCGCGCCTATGCCAGCGCCTTGCGCCAGGTCGTGGTGCGGGACGGCGCCGCAGATGGTCTCACCACCAACGGCCTCGACCCGATCGACGCCGTGCGCCAGGCGATTGCCGCCGGCAAGGCAGGCGATACCGACAAGGCGAACACCCTGTTGGTCAGCGTGAAGGCAGCGAACGATACGACCGGCGTGAATACCTGGGAAGGCGCCGGCCTGCCCAGCCAGACGGTGGTCGATGGCCGCACCGTCGTATCGATCGACCAGACCCAGGAACGCGCGCTGCTGTCGTGGAACAGCTTCAATATAGGCCAGAACACCACACTGCAGTTCAACCAGAAGCAAAATGGTGTCGCCAAGCCGGACTGGGTTGTGGTGAACCGCGTTACCAACGCCACCAACCCAAGCCTGATCCTTGGCAATATGAAGGCCGACGGTACGGTGGTGGTGCTCAACCAGGCCGGCATCATTTTCGGCGCGAAGAGCCAGATCAATACCCATTCGCTGCTCGTCAGCACGCTGGAACTGGGGAATGGCTGGCAACGTACCTCAGCCAGCGATTTCCAGCCGCTCGGTATCGCCGATCGCAACAATGCCTATCTCAGTTCGGGCCTGTTCGCGCGCGGTAACGGGACGATCGCCAAGGATACAGCGACTGACGTGAACGGGCCCGGTGTGCTGGTTTCGGCGCAGGTGAAGAACACCGGGTTCCAACAGCTTGCCTATGCCAACCCATTGGAAGGCAGCATCGTCGTCGACCGCGGTGCGCAAATCGGCTCCGGCAGTTCGGGATTCGTCATTATGGCGGCGCCCACCATTTCGGTCAGCGGTGCGATTTCGGCCAGCGATGGTCAGGTCAGCTTGCAGGCGGGCCGGGTCATCCCGTTCCTGCCCTCAACCGGATCAGGGTCGGCCGCCGACCCTTATGTTCGCGGATATAAGCTGGCGAGCTATCAAGTCGAACTGTCAAACCCGAACGGGTATGTGCCGCAAGGCGGGGACGGCAGCATCTATGTCGACGGTATCATCTCGTCGCGCCGCGGTTATCTTTCGCTGGGAACCGGCGTGTTCGGTAGCATCGGCGTCGACGGCTATCTGGAATCGACCACCAGCGTTTCTCGCAACGGCAAGATCGCTTTGTTGTCTGGCAATGTCCGGCTGGGCGGGAGCAGCGATCCGGGGCAGGCGGCGGGTATTGCCATTTTTCCGGAGGAAAACGGCGAGACCATCCCCCAGGGTAGCGCGGCCAATCCGGCGAACTTCAAATCCTCGCAAATAGTCATCGGCGCGCAAATCAATCCCGCCCAGGGCGCCTCGCTGTTTGACCAGCTGGTGTCGACCAACTTCACCATGGGCAACAATGCGGTGCTATATGCGCCCAACGCCGATGTGCAGGTGGGCAAGATTACGACGGATGCGGTTTCGGCGGCCGCCTATCTGACCGCTTTGCCCGGCAGCATCGATATTGCGAGCGGCGCGGTGATCGATGTCAGCGGCCTGAAAAACGTCCAGCGTGACGTGGCTGACAATATTATCGCGATCACACCCGTCAAGCGGAACGAACTCAGCGATACGCCCAATTACCGCGAAGTGGCGATCGGTGACAATTTCACGCTGAACGGGGCGACGCTTTACATCGATTCGCGTGTTTCGGGCGTGCGCGACGATGGTGTGGCCTGGGTGGGATCGCCGCTGATCCAGGGCGGCAGCCTTGCGAGCCAGATTCCGGTCACGGTGTCCGAGCTCATGACCAAGGGCGGCTCTGTTAGCCTGAACACCGTTACGGTTCCCACCGGTCCTGTCACCAACGCGACTGCCGCGCCCGGCGTGCATGTTGCGACCAACGCATTGCTCGACGTGTCGGGGGGCTGGGTCAATTACGCGGGCGGTACGGTGCGGACCAGCCGTCTGCTCACCGATGACGGCCGTATCGTCGATATCGCCAAGGCGGACCCCAATGATCATTATGTCGGCGTGGTCGACGCGTCGACCAGCGTTCAGCCGCGCTTCGGCATCGTCCGAAACTATCTGAACGCGGCATCGCAGAGCACGCGCTACGAAGCGAGCTACGACGAGGGTCATGATGCGGGTTCGCTCAGCATCGCGACGATCTCGGCAACGATGGATGGCAGCATTTTCGGTAACGGCTTCGCTGGCGCACGCCAGCTGCTCGGCGCTGTGCGGCCGAGCGGCAAGAGCAGCATCGCCGGTGACCCGCGCCTGCTCCAGCGTAGCAAGTTCGATCTGCCTTCGGGTGCCAATCTCGCGATAAGTTCGCTCGGCGACATGATCGTCTATCATGGCGTGCGTGGGGCTGCCGATGCGGACGGTTCGGAGCTGCTGCTCAGCGACTCGACGCTCAATAATGCTGGCCTGTCGGCACTGAGCCTGACGGCTGCCGGCTCGGTCACGTTCGCGGGCTCTCAGGTCGCTTCGCTGGCGGGCAGCGACGTATTCACTGTCACCGGTGCCAGCAATCTGCAGCTTGCCGCCGGGGGCACGTTGAGCGTCGATGCCGGTCGCGCGATCCGCTTTGACGGCACGGTCACGGCCGCGTCAGGATCGATTGTGGCAAAGACCGAGTTGTTCGGCAACACGGGCCTCAGCGTCAGTACGCAAGTGAGCAACGGCTCGATTTTCCGTAACGGCCAGTACGGCCAGGGCAATGGCGACGATGTCAATCCCTATGGCCTGTATGCCACCGACCCGGGCAATTTGCGTCCATTCGACATCACCGTAACCGGAACGCTTTCTACCGCCGGCCTGTGGGTTAACGACTATCTCGATCGCGGCGTGTCGGCGGGCAGTGCGTTCCAGGATGGCGGAGCGATCAGCCTTACCAGCGCCCCCAATGTCTTCGCGGCGGTCGGGACTTCGCTGGCGACCGCGACCCAGGCGGTCGACCTCAGCGGCAGTGTCGTTGTCAAAGGACGCCTGGACGTTAGTGCCGGCGGTTATGTAAGCACCGCAGGCAAGCTGAGCCTCGCCGGCAAGGGCGGCAACGTCTCGCTTCTCAACAATAGCGTCTATGCGTCCACGCGCCTTACGGACAGCGTGATAAGTCAGGGCTCGTCGAATTTCTCGATCGGCGGCACCAGCCAGTCGGTCGACTTCACGCCCTTTACCGAAAGTGGTCGCCTGCTCGTTACGCCCAGCCTGGTGCCGACGCCGCGTTCAACCGTGGATATTGCGGGTGCTACCATCCTCGGTTTCGGTTTCAGTGGCGGAGGCACTTTTGCGCTGTCCGCCCCGGACATCAGCTTCGGCTCCGACAACCATGCAGGCAGCACGCATATCGGTCTCGATTTCCTGCAAAAAACCGGCTTCGGCACGCTGAGCCTGACCAGCTATCGTTCGCGAATCGTCGACGATCTTTTCGCGAATGGCCGGGCGAGCAAATCGGCGTTTCTCGAAACGTCGCGCATGGTAGTCGGCGCGGGCGAAACGCTCGATCTTTCCCAATGGTTGTTGCCGTCGGTACTGTCGCCGGACCAGGCACGGGAGTTGCGCGGGTTGGCAACGGGTTCCAGCCTGCTTGCCCAAGCCTATATGGCGCCACTCAAGCCGACATCGGCATGGGATCAGCGCGCGGCCAATCTGGTACTGGGCGGCCTGACCGAGCTTGACGTGATGGCCGGCGGCACGATTACGGGCGCTCCGCAAGCCAGCATCACCGTCGAAAAGCTGTACAATGCAGGCAGCATCATTCTGCACGGCGGATCGATCAGCCAGCGGAATGACTTGCCGGCAAATCTTGCTTCCAGCGGCGTCGGCGTGCGTGACGTGGCGCTGGGGGGCAACGGGCTGGCAGATGCATTTGGCGGACCCGTCGATGCCCAGGGCCGCTTCAGCGAAGGTGCCGCGAATGCCGCGGGCGTCTTCCTCGATGCGCAGAACACGCGACTGCTGACCAACGCCGAACTTGTGTCGAAGCTTGGCGTGGACCGTCTCGTCTATTATCTGGGGCAGCTAGATGCCAGCCAGGGCATCGTGCTGGCGGCGGGTAGCCAAACCGATCTTTCGGGCGTTGCGCTATTCGATCCGCGCGCGCCCATATTCGGCGGCACGCAGCTGCGCTCCGGCCGGGTTCTGAACGGTGGCTCGATTTCGCTCGCCTGGGGCACTTTCGTCGGGCGGGACGTAGGGACACCGGCGGTCAACAATCGCGGCAGCCAGCTGATCCGCGACGATGCGGCGCTGGTCAATATCAGCGGTGCCAGCGCTATCTACGATCAGGCGCTGCTGGGCGGCCTCTATACCCCTTATCAGGAATGGAGCGCCGCGGGCAGCATTTCCGCCATGGGTGGGGGCGCGCTGGGGAAGACGCCGATCCTCGCCAAGGGGGGAGCGGTCTCTGCGGAAGGGGGCAGCCTCGAGTGGCTGAACCCCGTGGTGGGCAATGTCAGCCCCGGTTCGGCCAATTACCTTTCGTCCGACATGCTTGCGCAAAGCGGGTTCGATACGCTGGTCGCCCGCGGCGGGTTGACGCTCGATGGCAATTTCAGCCTGTCGCTTCGGAAGGCGCTGCGCGTCGTTGCAAGCGACGCGCTCACGGTCAATGACCGTCCGACGGTCCTCGTGCGCGGCACCAAGGGCAGCAACGCGACGCTGGCCGCCAATTACATCCAGTTCTCGGCGCCCAATGGGCTTGGCGACAGCACCGCCGCGGCGCCAACGCAGGGAACCGGTGATGCCAATATCGCCTTCGTGGCTGGATCGCAGGGGATTGATTTCTTCGGCGGCACTCGTTTCGATAATTCGATCGGCGCTGTAACCCTGCGTACACCGGGTGATATCCGTTTCATCGGCGTAGCCGACGGTAACGGCCTCAGTTCGCTGCAGGTCGCCTATCGCGGGACCGTGCAGGCTGGCAACAACCTGACCTTTGACGCGTACCGTGTCTATGCAACCACCGGCACGGGCAACCTACAAGCCTTGCTCGAAGGTTCGACCAATACGTTCCAGACCGAGCCGTTCACGATCCTTGCGGGCGGCACGATCACGATCGGCAACACCTATCTCGATCCGAATGCGCCGACGCCCCTTTCCGCCGGTTCGCACCTTGTGCTGGCGGCACGCAACATCGTTCAGAACGGCTATCTCGCAGCGCCGCTGGGACTACTAGAACTCGGCCGTAGCTGGACGCAGTCGATCCGGTTTGGTGCCGGTAGCATTACCACCGTTTCCGCCACCGGGCTCAATCTTGCCTACGGGACGTCGACGGACAACAGCGAATATTATTTCCCCACGCTGCAGGCGCCGATCACGAAGCTGCCCACGGGCGAGCTGCGCCTTACGGCCGGGTCGATCGTGCAGGACGCCGGCGCCAGCTTTGTGGGGCGTGGCGGCGGCGACGTGTTTGGCTATCAGTTCCAGCCTGGCGTTGGTGGCTCGCACGACGTGCTCGACAGGTTCAACACCGACGAGTTCAGCTCGAACAGCTTCGACCCGACCACCGGCAAGGGCTATCAATTCCCTGATCAGCGCCAGGTATTCGCGCTGGTGCCGGTGTCGAAGACAGCCGGCATCGCCGGATATGATCCTGTATTCTCGGCCGACTATGGCGCTGCCGGGCCGGTCAATCTGTACGGCGCAGCGGCAGGTCGTACGGTTATCCTGGATGCGGCCCCTGGCGTGCCGGCAGGCGAATATCTGCTGCTCCCGGCCAAATATGCGGTCGCCATTCCGGGCGCGCTGCGCGTGGTGGAAAACACGACCACCAACGCGCCCATCCCCGGGCAGAGCACGCAACTGCTCGACGGATCGGTCGTGGTTGGCGGGCGCTATGCCACCGCAGGCACCGGCATCGCCGAATCCACGCGCCACTCGTTCACCGTCCAGTCGAAGGATGTATTCAGCAAATTCTCGACCATCCAGACGATCAGCGGCACCACGACAATCACCAACACTGCGACAAAGAGCGGGTTGGCGCGACCGCGAGTACCGCTGGACGCTGCGCGGGTGGTGTTGAGCCCGCTGACCGAACTCCGCATTGCTGGCTTGTTCGATACCAGCCCGGCGACGGGCGGCAAGGCCGGACAGTTCGATATAACGGGCGCAAAGATCGTCATTGCGGCCGACAGCGACAGCAGCGCGGCGCCGACAGGGGCACTGCGCCTCAGCGATACGACGCTCAACGCGCTCAACGCACCAAGCCTGTTTATCGGCGGCACGCGGAGCAGCGCGAGCGACGGCACCACGGTGCTCAACGTGGCAACACAGAGCGTGGAAATTCGCCAGGGCGCCAATGTCCATGCTGCCGAATTGTTGTTCGGGGTTGCGGGCAGCGGCTCGACGCTGACTGTCGCGGATGGTGCTACGCTTACGGCTACGGGCGCGCTCGGCACCGAGGCCAGCGGTGATTATGCGGTTTCGACGGCTGGATCGCTGCTTCGCGTGGCGACGGGGGGCGAGCGGCTGGTGAGCCGGACCGGTACCGGCAGTTCGACGCTGCAGATCGGTGCTGCCACGCTCCGCGGCGACAATGTCGCGCTGGATTCGAGCGGCAACTTCATTGTTTCGGACAATGCCACGATTGCCGCGACCCGCGCGGCACTGAGCGGTGCGTCGGTCCGGTTCGATTCCAGCCCCGGTGCGGCGGGGCAGGCGGGCGTGATCGGTGCCGGGCTCGAGGCGAAGCTCGCGGGGGCGCAGCAGCTGACCATCCGCTCGCCCGGCGCAATCCGCTTCTCGGCGGGGACGCACCAGTTCAACGATCTGGTGCTCGATAGCGCCAGCATCGCGCTAACGCCGGGTGCGGCCGCGACCGACGCGCTGCGGATCGGCGCGGGCAATGTCACGCTTCGCAACAAGGCGGGGAGCGTTGATGCCTGCGCGACCGCCGGCTTCTGCGGAACCGGCAGCAGCCTGACGATCGACGGCACTACGGTGGCGTTCGGCGCGAATGCAGTGCGGGCTGCCGGCTTAACTGATGGCGTGACGCTGATCGGCCGCAGCGGCATGTATGCCGATGACAAGGGTAGTTTCTCGACCGGCAGAACTGCGCTGACGCTGGTAGCGCCGTTCCTCGCCGATCGATCGCCGGTGGTCGACCCGCGCCTCCAGTCAGTCCGCCCCGATTACAGCTTCCTCACCACCGGTGCTTTCGTGCTGACCGCCAATGGCACAACGGCAGGTGCCGCGCCGGCAGGCAATGCCACGCCCGGGGCGCGCATTACGATCGGCGCCAGCGACGCCAAGGTCGCCTCGGCACAGTTCCAGGGAGCATTGGTTCGTGCGACCGCAGGCCTCATCGATGTCGAATCTATCGGCGATATCGGCCTGAGCGGCGCTACGCTCTCGACGCCGGGCTATCTCCAGACCTTTGGCGACAAGGACGACTCCGTGACGGTCGCTGCCAATGGCGGTACGGTCAATCTCTTGTCGGCGAGCGGCAACATCAGCACCGACGCGACGAGCAAGCTGGTGGTGGACAGCGGGACCGGCGCTGCCGGCACGCTCAACCTGCTCGCCAGTCGTGGCTCTGTGACGCTCAATGCGGCGATCAACCCTGCCGCAACTGGCAGCCGCAGCGCTTCGCTCAATGTTGACAGCGGTACGGGCGCGCTCGATCTTTCGGCGTTCGTGACCAGCTATGGTGCGCTGTTCGGTGGCGATGTCGCCATCCGCACCGGTGCCGGCGATCTCAGCCTGGCAACCGGCCAGTCGCTCAAGGCGAAGAGCGTGTCGCTCACTGCCGACGGCGGGACCATCCAGATCGCCGGAACGCTGGATACGTCGGGGGTGGACGTATCCGCGATGAACGCGACAGACGCAGCCAATGCTCGCGTGAATGGCGGCGCCATCAGCCTGTGGGGCATGAACGGCGTCACCCTGGCGGGGGGCGCGCGGCTGGATACCCACACCAACGGTTATGCGGACAAGGATAGCCGCGTCGCCAGCGCCGGCAACGTGACGATCGGCATCGGCCGCGATACTGCCGCGCTCACCATTGCGGCGGGGGCGGTGATCGATGCAGGCGCACGGCGCACCCAGGCAGCACTGGCGGCGGGTGCACCGGCAGCGCGACTGATCCCGGAAACCATTACAGACGCTGCGACCGGCCAGCTGGTGACGGTCTATCGTTATGCAGATCCCGACACGGGCGGCACCGTGCATCTGCGCGCGCCGGTCATCGGTACGGGCGGCAATCAGGTGGCCGTTAGCCTGAAGGGTGCAATTCAGGGCGCCGGCTCGGTCGAGCTCGAAGGCTATACGCGCTACAATCTCGACAGCATCGCAAACAGCGGCCTCTATGCCGGCATCACGCGCGGCAGCGACGGCACGATTCTGCTCGATATGGGCAAAGACAGCAGCAACAGCGGCGGCAAGTTCAACCCCTTCACGCAGGACTTCGCATTAGCCGACGGCAGCCAGTCCATGGTGCGCTTCATCCGCAATTTCGCGGTTTCGGCCGTGGATGGCAGCGACCTTAGCGGCATCCGCCTTCGTCCGGGTGTAGAGCTGGACGCTGCCGGGGCGATCCAGACCAGCAGCGCCTGGAATCTCGCCGCAGCAACCTTCTCCAGCGCACAGCTGCAGGCGGCGGTGGCGGCGGGCGACCTCAAGGTCATTCCCGAGCTCAGCAATGGCGGCCAGACCCGCTATTCGGTGGTATCGGGCCGCGAAGGGGATCTTCTCGATAACTATGCCACGTTCCTGTACCGCGTCGGCAGCAGCGCCCGCGGCGAGGCGCCGGTCGTCACGCTGCGCACAGGCGGCAACCTGACCATCAACCGCAGCATTTCGGACGGGTTCTTCACCTTCCGCGACAAGTCCGATCCGACCTATATCAATTACCAACTGGGTGGCGGGAATCGCGATTTGTCGGCGGGGATCAGCTTCGCCTGTGGTGGCCTTACGGGCAGTTGCGCCACTTTGGCCCAGTTCCAGAACTACACCAGCAGCAACCCGCCTTCCTCCGCAACACTGGTGATTTCGCTCACCACCGCTCCTGTCAGCGCGGGCGCGACGGGAACGAACTCGCCGCTCGCGCTTGCCGGCAACGGGGCGGCGGGCGGTGGCGATGGCCAGGACTCACTGGGATTTGGCGAGCTCTTTCCGCTGCTGGCCGGGAATGTCGCAATGCATTCGTCCGACATTAGACTGGCTGGCGGCGCGGGCGCTGCGGCTTCTGCAAATCCCCTGCAGGTGGATCGTGGCACTAGCGCCCAAGTGGCGGTTTCGGGTGAATATTCCTACGCGCTGACAGCCACCCCCGGCACCACCACCTATAATGGCCCGCTGCAGTTTTCGCTTGGTGTTAACGGTGCGGCGCCGGTCAACTTCAACCTTGGCGACACGCTTGGCCTGACCGACACGACGCGCGGGCTCAACCAGCTTTCGGGTGACGCCTATACCCAGCTCAACTGGGGCAACTCGAGCGGCCTTGGCGCCGATACGCGCCGTGCGGCGCTCGCCTTTTTCGCGGGCAAGCGGTACAAGCTGGTCGGCTCCAGTTCGAACCCGACCGGAATCGTTGCGCCACTTTCCGACATCATCGCTTTTCTTCAGACCTTCGAACCGACCTATAAGGCAGGTCTGGCAAGCGGCCGCCCCGGCTATACCCGCCCGACTCCGCCTGCGACCATAAGCTACGGTTCGGCAAACAAATCCTATGTCCGCAGTTATATCCGCTCGGGCGATGGAAACATCGCAGTAGCCGCGGGCGGCAATATTGATCTCCAGGGAACGGCGGTTGCCGAGTACCGAAATCCCGATGGAACGATCGCGAGCAGCGCCAGCTTCTTGCGGGCGGGGCAGTTCGGCGCAGCGGCCATCTATACAGCGGGTATTCGTGTGGCGCAGGCTCAGGTCTCCGCGCGGATCATCGGGACCGGTAACGTTCTTTCGGTGATACCCGATAGCCCCTATTTTGCGACGGGCATCGAAAGCCGTGCCTTCATACCATCCCCGCTCGCCTTTACTGACGCGATGCCGGTGCTGGCCGCGGGCGGTGGCGATATTAGCCTGGACGCTGGTGGAGATGTGCTCGCTCGACGGGACAGCTGGACCGACAATGCCGTGCAACAGGCCATTTTCGGGTATACCGGTACTCTGCCTGGTAAATCCGCAGGAACTTCCACCCAGATGTGGCGGACCGGCAGCGTCGGTACGGATACCGAAGTTGGTCTTGCTTCCCGCTATTTCACATCCGGCGTCGGCGCACTGGCGGGCGGCGATGTGAGCGTTCGCGCCGGCCGCGACATCGTCGATCTGACGGTCGCACTCAATAGCGGCGTCACGACGACTCTCGCCGGTGGATCGAAGACGATGTTGACCTTTGGCCGAGGCGACCTTTCGGTAGCGGCCGGGCGAGACCTTTTGGGTGGCCGGTTCGATATCGCTTCCGGTGCCGCGACCCTTCAGGCAGGGCGGGATATCGCCAGCTGGGGTACGGAGATCAGCAAGTTCTCCACCAATCCGGCATATCTTCGTGTGCGACTGAGCGATGCTACCGTTGCAATTTCCGCGGGGGGATCGGCCACGCTGGGTAGCGTGTCGGCGCTGGGCGTGCAGTCGGGAAATGTCTACGAGGCCCAGGGTGACGGGAGCACGCAGCGAAATGCCTTTTTGGGCCAGAACGCTGCCGCAGCGGGCTTCTTCAGTCCCAGCGCCTCGCTTTCGCTCCAGGCAAATGGTGCGGTGGAGATTGCAGAGACTCCTTCCGGTTTCCCCACGGCATATGGTTTGGAACCCGCAGTATGGTCCGAACTTGGAAGCGATCCGCAGGCCTATCTGCAGGTGCTCCCGCCTAGTCTGAACCTGACCGCGCTTGCTGGTACGGTAACGCTCGGCACTGCCGACATCGCGCAGACTCTCTATCCCTCGGCGGTCGGTCAGCTCAACCTGTTGAGCCAGGGTAGCCTGAAGAACCTGGCGTTGGCCATGAGCGATGTCGACCCCGGTCTGATCGGCGGCGCATGGTCTCTCAGTCGCGATGCGCTTTCCTATCGTCTTCCGATTGTGTCTGCGCGGACTCTAGACAATGAACTGCGCTACCAGCATGCGCAGGGGCTTACCCATCTCCATGATGCGTTGCCGGTGCGCATTTACACCAATGGCGATTTGACGAATGCCGCGCTTTTCCTGCCGAAACAGGCGCGCGTCACGGCCGGCAACGATATCGTCAATCTGTTCTTCCAGGGGCAGAACCTGCAGTCGAGCGACATTACGCGCGTCCGCGCCGGGGGCGACATCACCGGTGTCGTCGGCGCCGGCCGACTGCCTTTCGTCCAGTCGAACAACTTCATCCTCGGCGGCCCGGGAACGCTGATCGTCGAGGCGGGCGGCGACATCGGGCCGTTCATGAGCTCGGCCGATGTCAAGGGCAATGACGGCCTGATCTACAGCTTCGGCGGCGGCATCCGCACCGTCGGCAACGACCTGAACCCCTGGCTGGGCACCACGGGCGCCGATCTGAGCGTCCGCTTCGGCATGGCACAGGGCGCCGACTATGCGGCCCTGCGCGACACCTATCTGAACCCCGACAATTTCGCCAAGCTCGACGGCGACCTGTTCGTGCAGGCGACAGACAGCTTCGGCAACAAGAAGCCGGACCGGACCAAGCCGATCTACCTGCCCAAGCTCGCCGCCTGGCTCCGCGACCACGCGCCGGAAGCGTTTGCGCAGGTCTTTGGCGGCCAGATCTTTTCCAGCGACGCTGCGCTGGCCGACGCCGCCTATGCCAAAGGCCCGGCACTCTACGCCGCCTTCGCCAAGATCGACCCGCTGCGCCAGCAGGATTTCCTGGTGAACGGCGTGTTGTTTGGCGAGATCTCGGCGGTCGGCCAGGTGTCTGGCCCTTCGTACCAGCAATATATCCGCGGCTACCGCGCGATCCAGACTCTGTTCCCGACCAGCCTGGGCTATACCGACAATCTGGCGCCCTACACGGTCGATCCCGCCACCATTTCCGCCGATCATCCGCTGGGCGAGCCGGTACGCAAGATCGTCAACGGTCAGCCGCTTGCCGCGACCAAGGTGCACACCGGCAATCTCGACCTGCGGCTGGCGACGATCCAGACCGGGCGCGGCGGCAAGGTCTCGATCCTCGGCCCCGGCGGCGACCTGATCGCTGGCTCGACGATCCGCACCGCTGATCAGCCCAACCGGCGTCAGACCGCCTTTTTCCCCTTCACCCAGGGCATGAACCGGCAATATCCGGCGCAAGGCAATCTGGCCAATACCACAGGCGTCTCCATCGTCTCCATCCCGATCGGCTATGAAGGCGTGCTCACGCTGGAAGGTGGCGCGATCAACAGCTTCACCGATGGCGACGTGACGCTCAACCAGAGCCGCGTCTTCACCCAGCGCGGCGGCAACATCACCATGTGGTCTTCGAACGGAGACCTCGCCGCCGGCCAGGGCCCGAAAAGCGCGTCGAACTTCCCGCCGGTCACGATCCGCCTCGACGAGGAGGGCAATGCCGAAGTCAACAGCGCTGCCAGCGTCGCCGGTGCCGGCATCGGCACGTTCAAGGCGAGCCCAAGCGATCCCGCCGCGGATGTGGTGCTGATCGCGCCGGTGGGTACCGTCGACGCGGGTGACGCCGGCGTCCGCGCCTCCGGCAATATCGTCGTCGCCGCCGCGCGGGTCGCCAATGCGGATAACTTCAAGGCCGCCGGCAGCATGACCGGCGTGCCCACCGGCGCCGCGGTGGTGGCGGTAACGCCGCAGACCGATCCGTCGCGCGATATCCGCAAGCTGGTGCAGGACGCCTCGCGCCCGCCCGAACAGCGCGATCAGCGCTCCATCATCACCGTCAAGGTGCTCGGCCCGGTCAGCGACGGCGTCTGCCCGCCCGGCAGCACCAGCGAGGACCCCGATTGTGCCGGCCAGTGAAGAACCCCGCCGCCCCGGCACGTCCGGAACCATGCACTCCTGTTTTGCTGAAGAGTAGAACGTCATGCCTGTAACGCTGGAAAACGTACCGCCCGAAACGCCCGCGGCCGAGGCTAAACCCTGCCCCTGTGGTTCGGGTCTCCGCCACCTGCGCTGCTGCGGCCTGGACCTGCGCACCGTCACCCCGGTCGATGCCGAAGGGCCGTTCGCGGAGACGCTGTCGGCGATCACCCGCGCCTGGCGGTTGCAGGATCGCGAAACCGTCCGCGCGCTGGCGCTGGAGGTGCTGGAACAGGCGCCGGGACAAAAGGATGCCTTGGGCGCGCTGTTCAACATTCTGAAGGACGAAGGTGCCCAACGGGCAGCAGCCCGCGTCATGGACCGGCTGGCTACGGTGAATGCCAATGACGGCATGGTCCGCCTGCTGGCGGTGAACTATTTCCTGGCGATCAATGATCTGGCGCGGGCGCAGATTCACGGCCGTATGCTGGTTCGGCTCGCGCCGCAGGCGCCCCGCGCGCATCTGGCCATGGGGCGGGTCTTCCGCGCCTGCAACGCGCCGGTAGCCGCCGAATATCACTTCCGCACCGGCCGCGACTTTCCCGAAACCGCCGATCAGCCCGATCTTTTCCGCGAATTTGACCTTCAGCTTGCCCACACGCTTCGCGCCCAGGGCCGGCTGGACGAGGCGCGCACGCTGTTTTCCGCGCTTCAGCCGCAGATGCAGGACACGGCGGCGCAGAGCGAATTGCTGGTCGCCATGGCCGAGCTGGAAGAAGCGGCCCGCAATTTCGATGCCGGGCTGGCGCTGGTCGATCGTGCCCTGGCGTTGGCGCCCAACCATCGCGGCGCCCTGCACCAGCGCGCCGCGCTGCTGCGCCGGATGAAACAGGCAGATGCGGCGCTCGCCACGCTCGACGCGCTCGCCGTCACAGCAGCCGAACAGGGCGAGCAGGACGGGTCGATGCAGGCAGCGCTGGCCAAGGGCCAGATACTCGATTCGCTCGGGCGCTATGACGAAGCCTTTGCGTGTTTCGCCGCCGCCAAGGCGCATTTCCGCGAAAAGGGCGGGCGACAATATCAGGCCGAAGCCGCCCGCTCGCTGGTCGCCGAACTGCGCGATTTCTTCACCGAAGGCCGCGCCGCACTGTTGCCGCGCGCGGAGCGCCGCAGCGACACGCCACAGCCGATCTTCATCATCGGCTTTCCCCGGTCGGGCACCACGCTGGTGGAGCAGACGCTGGACCGACATCCGGATATCGCCGCTGGTGACGAGCTGCCGATCATCGCCTCGCTGGCGGAACGGTTGCCCATGCTGCTCGGTGCCATGCTGCCCTATCCCAAGGCGCTGAGCGATTTGTGGCTCGGGGACCGGCGCGGCGTGGTGAACACGCTGCGCGACCTGTACCTGAACGAAGCCGCGCAAATCGGCGCCATCGATCCGTCGCGGCCCTGGTTCACCGACAAGATGCCGCTCAACGAAACCCATCTGGGCCTCATCCATCTGTTGTTTCCGGAATCGCCGATCGTGCATCTGTTGCGGCATCCGCTCGATGTGGTGCTGTCGGTCTTTTCCAACGGGCTCAGCCATGGCTTCAACTGCGCCAGCGCGCTGGAGACCGCCGCCGAACATTATGCGCTGATCGCCGACCTTATCGCGCAATACCGCGCCGTGCTGCCCCTGCGCTATCATGCGGTGCGCTATGAGGATCTGGTAGCGGATCAGGCGCGCGAAGTGCGGGCGCTGCTCGATTTCATCGGCGTGCCGTTCGATCCGGCCACGCTCTCCTTCCACGAAAATGCCCGCTACGCCCGCACCGCCAGCTACGCGCAGGTGACCGAGAAGCTTTACGACCGGTCGGTCTATCGCCACCGCCACTATCGCGACCATCTCGCGCCGGTGGTGCCGGTGCTGGCGCCGGCGATCAATCGTCTGGGATATCCCATGCCGGACGAGCACGTCCGCGAGCCCGTTTTCGCGCAATAGCGCCCCCTTTGCCGGCGCGGGGAACTGTGCGCCGGATGCTGCAACAACATCCCGTCAGAACGCGGGATTCTTCAGGGAGAATAGGTCATGGCAGATAGTCCGATTAAAGATTTTCTGGCCCAGCTCAATGGAATAACGCTTCAACAGGGGCAGGTTGGAATTGCAACCGGATTTGGAAGTGTTACCGACAATAGCGTCGAGGTTACAAGTGCTGACACGTTAAATTTAAGTGGGACGTTGCACTTTTATAGTTATTCGTCATATACGGCTGCATATCAGGGGTCTAATTATTATTACTGGGGAAATTTCGGTACGGTTAAAATAGGCTCAAGTAATGTATATACTATTTTTGGTTTCGCTGATAATAAGTTGGTTATTTCGACGTCGGGTCAAGAAGTCAGTAAGGGGTTGCGGGGCGATTTCGGTAATGATCTGAAGCTCCGATTTATCGATCTGTCCGGGAAGATATCGGACGTTACCTATCCGATCACCTTTTCGACGGACTATACCACGCTGTGCTTTGCCGAAGGCACGCGGATCGAGACGCCGGAAGGGCCGGTGGCGGTGGAGAATCTGCGCGAGGGGCAGTTGGTGCAGACCGCCAGCGGCGCCGTACGGCCGGTGAAGTGGCGCGGCGAATTGTGGAGCCGTCCGTCGCGCCATCCGCGTCCGTGGGAAGTGCAGCCGGTGCGGGTGACGGCGCATGCGTTCGGCCCGGGCATGCCGGCGCGCGACGTGCGGCTGTCGCCGGGCCATGCGGTGTTCGTCGATGGTGTGCTGGTACCGGTGGGCAATCTGGTCAACGGCGCGACGATCGTGCAGGAAATGGTCGAGGAAATCCGCTATTTCCACATCGAGCTGGACAGCCATGACGTGCTGCTGGCCGAAGGGCTGCCTTGCGAGAGCTATCTCGACGACGGCAACCGCGCCACCTTCGCGAATGCCGGCGACTTTACCGCGCTGCACGGCCGGCTCGATCCGCAGAGCTGGGACGATGCCTGTGCGCCGCTGGTCGCCGCCGGCCCGCAGCTCACCGAATTGCAGCAGCGGCTGCACGATCGCGCCGCCGAACTCGGCTGGGTAAAGCGCGAAGCTGCCGATCTGGCGATCGAGGCGGATGGCGCGGCGGTGGCGCCGGTGCATGTCGCGGGCAATCGCTACTGGTTCGCCGTGCCGGCAGCGCAGGCGCTGGTGTTCCGGTCGAACCATGGCGTGCTGGCGCAGCTGGTACCGGGGCTGGGCGATGGCCGCCGGCTGGGCGTTGCAATTTCCGAACTGCGCATCGACGGCGTGGGTGTCGACCTGGAAGACGCAGCGTTCGGCGAAGGCTTTTACCCCGCCGAGCGACATGAGCAGCTGGGCTGGCGCTGGACCGACGGCGCGGCGACGCTGCACCGGCTGCTCGATGCGCCGGCAATGGTGGAAGTCACGCTGGCGATGGTCGCGCCGAGCTGGGCACGCCCCGCGCCCGCGCTGCGCGTGGTGGCGTGATGCACTGATGCCCCTGTCCGTAGCGGCGGGCAGGGGCAGTGTAATGCCGCGAAAGGCTGGCCCCGGAGCGATCCGGGGCCTTTTTATGTGCGCCCGGTGGTGGCGCTTGACCTGCGCGCCCGCCGCGGGAGGGGCACCGCCTAATAACAAGGTGCATTGGTACGGTCTCATCCCGCTTCACGCCGTCATCCCGGCGGAAGCCGGGATCCATTCGCCTCTCATTCCCAGCAAGAGCCGATAGGGAGGCCCCAATAGACCCCGGCTTTCGCCGGGGTGACGCTTCACGGATCAGCGATGGGTTCTTATCAACGCAACTCGGTATAACGGAGGTCGCAAAGGCGCGGGGAATATCTTCCTGCCATGACCCCGGCGACTTCCTCTCATCCTCCATCGTCTCATCCCCCCATTGTCATGCCAGCGCAGGCTGGCATCTCCCGCAACAGCGCCGTGCCGCCTTCGCCATCCCCCCGGTGGAATGCAAAGCCGGAAAACAAAATGGCCCCCGGCTTGCGCCGGGGGCCAGGTTGATGGGGCCGATTGTGGGATCGAGATTGGCTCAGCGGCCGGTCTTGCCCGAGCACACGCCGAAGCCGGTGGTGCGGATCTGCAGGTTCAGGCTGTTGGCGTTGCTGAGGAAGGTGTCGGCGATGGCACGCTGCCATGCATCCGGCATCACGCCGATGTTCGAGCGGGCCAGCAGGCCCGAGTCGCTGACGGTCGAGCCGGTGTCCTTGGTGAACACGCCGGCACGGTTGTTGCCCGCCGAGTCGGTCGTGATGGTTTCCATGTTCCAGCCAAGGAAGTTCAGCACCGCATTGGCGTTGCCGGACTTGTAGCAGGTATAGCCCGCGAACTGCGTCGTGCCGGTGATCGGATAGCCCGAGGCCGGCGCGGACAGGTTCGAGCTGCCGGCATAGAGCGCATCCACCCAGTCGGTCGGCGTGGAGCGGTGGCCGAAGCCGCCGGAGTTATAGCTGCCATCGCTATTGCTCTGCGGCGGCAGGACGGTGCCGACGGCCGCGCGGCCTTCCGAAGCCGACGGCATGTGATAGTCGCTCGCATTGCTGCTTGCGCCTGCGCTGCCCTTCAGTGCGGCCGAATAAAGGCCATAGGTCGGCTGTGCCGGAACGACGAAGTCCGAACCGATATAGCCGATCTTGCCGTTCAGCTTGACGCCCGACGCCGCGGTGAAGTCGGGGCCATAGTTGATGGCATTGGCAACCGCGCCCGAGCCATTGGCAACGATGAACAGGCCCGAACCATTGACCAGGCCGCTGCCGGACTGGGTGGGCGCACCCGACGTTCCGCCGCTGACTGTGGCGAAACCGGCCGTGCTGCTGACGAAATAGGTGTTGCTGACCGACATATGGGCAGCGTCTTCGGTGCTGTTCGCCGACGAAGCGGTCGAAGTCGGGTTCAGGCCCGTATCCGAACGGATCGACGAGAAGTTCGGCGAGCTGCTGTCATGGTAGAAGGGCAGGGTTTCGGCATGCTGCTGGAACTTGTTGACAATGCCGGAGCCCATGGCGCCGCCGCACACGGCCGCCAGGTGGCGCGTGAAGATGTCGGTGGTGCCCGACTTGTCCATGCGACCGATCAGACGGATCGGCGCACCTTCGTTGGTCCAGCGGGTCGCACTGTCGTTGGTCGGGTCATAGAGCGGCGTGCCGCCATTGTCCGCCGTGATGTCCGAATCGTTCCAGTTCTTCGCATCGCCGTTGAAGATGCGGCAATAGGTCTTGGCATTCAGCTGCAGGCCGCCTGCCGTGACGCCCAGGATCGACTTGGGCGACTGAACGTTGAAGTTCATCGAAACGTTCGACGTGTTCTTGCCATAGACCGGATTATAGGCGACCGCGACCGGCAGCACATATTTCGGGAAGAACACCGCCGGACCGGCAACGCTCGACACGGCGTTGGTATAGAGCGTCAGCTCGTCCTTCGTCGGATCGGTGCTTACGGTCAGGTTCGAATCCGAGAACGCGAACTGGACGCTGGTCCAGGTGCCGAACGGATTGACGTTGCTGCCGCTGAACGGGTTGGTGCCCGACGCGGTCCGCCACGCGGTCTTGCCGAAGCCCGAGCCGGTGGCGACATATTTGGCGGCGAAATTGGGCTCGAGCGACTGGGTCGAGCAATTGAACGTGCCGCCGCTATACGGCAGGTCGGTCGGTTCCGGCAGCGTCTGCGTGGTGCCGGCAACCAGGCCCAGATCGTAGCTGGTCGCGCCGAGGCAGTTCAGTTCCTGCACCAGCACATTCTGGATCGAGGTGGCGCCGACGCCGTGCAGCACCTGCTCACCGTCGTTGCTGGCGGGCTTGGCAATGTTGGTCTGGGCCTGGGCGGCCGAGGCGATCATCGCGCCGCTGGCGACAGTCGCCAGGAAGAGCGCAGTCTTGAAACGCTTCATGCTAGGTCTCCTGTTCGGGTCAAGTTGTTTCACGCAACGCCTTCACACAGACGCGCACAGACCGGCACGCCGGGAACCGTGGTTCCGGCGGGAATTGGCTGTTCCGTTCAGTACATCTTGCTCGGTCGCACCGCTTAGTCCGGTGAAATACCGGATTGCATGCGATATTTCCAAGAAGAGTCCAAACAAATCCGGCAAAAATGCCGGTCTAGGCGCGTTTCGACATCATGAATTCTCGTCCTGAATTCATGATATATGGTGCCGGACTCGAACCTGATTCCCATCCGGCGAGTGATGGGTATCGGTATCAAATTACAGAATTGTGATAATTCCGAGATGACCAAACTTTGTATCAAGAATCTACAAAAACGGTGGTGAATGCGTCCCCGTAATGCTGCATGCATCATGTGCAAGCATTTGAAACCGAACTGTAGCAATGGCGGTCTAAGCCGGATCGGTGCGGCGCGCCGGCGACATGTACTTTAAAAGTACATGGAGGGAGGTGCTGTTATTCTTGGAAGTCGCGGCTACGAGCGAGCATAGCATGTTGGACCGGGCAAATATTGTAGGTTCCTACGACAAAATGCGTGCCCCGGCCGATTCCGTCGCTTTTTCTGCTGCGCCGGCCGCGCCGCTGCCCTCGGGGCTGGAGGAGATGCTCCGCCGCGGGGGGCTTTTGTCCGAAGAAGCGCTGCAGCGCGCGCTGCTGATCGTCGCCGAGACCGGCGAACGACTCGATGCGGTAGTGACGCGACTCGGGCTGGTGTCCGAGGATCGGGTGCTTGCGGAGCTGGCGCGGGTGACCGGCCTGCCGCGGATCGCCGCCGCGGCGATGCCGGCGCGCCCGGTGGAGGGTGCCGCGCCGTCGCTCGCCTTTCTGCGCGAGATGCGTGCGCTCCCGATCGCTTGTGAGGGCGCGGCGGTGCGGGTGGCGACGTGCGACCCGTTCGATCCCTTCATCGCCGAGGCGTTCGGCTTTCTGTTCCGCCGTCCGGTCGAGCGGGTGCTGGCGCGGGCGAGCGACATTGATGCGGCGATCGAGCGGCTCTATCATCCGCGCGACCCGGCCGCCGACGAGGCCGACGCCGCGATCGACAGCGACGATATCGAGCGGCTGAAGGATCTGGTGAGCGATGCGCCGGTGATCCGCGCGGTCAACCGGCTGATCGGTCGCGCCGTCGACGCCGGTGCGTCGGACATTCATATCGAGCCGACCGACGACGGTCTGGCGGTGCGCTTCCGCATCGACGGGATGCTGCGCGAGTCCGCCCGGTTGCCGGTGGCGATGCGCGCGCCGCTGGTGTCGCGCATCAAGGTGATGGCCAGCCTGAACATCGCCGAGCGGCGGCTGCCGCAGGACGGGCGGCTGCGCCTGTCGGTGCGCGGGCACGAGATCGACCTGCGCGTCGCCACCGCGCCGTCGATCCATGGCGAAAGCGTGGTGATGCGCATTCTCGACCGCTCGAAGCTGGCGCTCGACTTCGCCGCGTTGGGGTTCGAGGCCGATCTGGTAGCGCGGATGCGGGCGGCGATCGCGCATCCGCACGGCATCGTGCTCGTCACCGGCCCCACCGGCAGCGGCAAGACGACGACGCTCTATGCCGCGCTGACCGAGCTCAACCGGCCGGAGCGCAAGCTGCTGACGGTCGAAGACCCGATCGAATATCGCCTGCCGGGGGTGATCCAGACTCAGGTGAACCCGGCGATCGGCTTCACCTTCGGCACGGCGCTCCGCTCGTTCCTGCGCCAGGATCCCGATGTCATGATGGTGGGCGAAATCCGTGACACCGAGACGGCGCAGATCGCGGTGCAGGCGGCGCTGACCGGCCACATGATCCTGTCTACGCTGCACACCAACACCGCGGCCGGAGCCGTGTCGCGCCTGCTCGACATGGGCGTGGAGCCGTTCCTGCTGGGATCGGTGCTCACCGGCGTGCTGGCGCAGCGGCTGGTGCGGCGGCTCTGCCCCCATTGCCGCATTCCCTATGACCCGGCCGAGGCGCCGGCCGCGCTGCAGCCGGTACTGGCGGCGCAGCGGGTGACGCGGCTTTATCATGCGTCGGGATGCGCGGCATGCGGCGAGAGCGGCTATGCCGGGCGGCTGGCGATCCTGGAGTTTCTTACGGTCGATCCGCAGGTGGCGCGGCTAATCCTGCACCGGGCCGACACGCCGGAAATCGCCGCGGCGGGCGAGGCGGCGGGTATGCGCAGCCTTTTGGCAGACGGCATCGGCAAGGCGGGGCAGGGGCTGACCAGCGTCGAGGAAGTGCTGCGCGTGGCAAGCGGGGAAGGCTGATGGCCCAGTTCCGCTATCGCGCGCTTAAACGCGACGGGTCGGCGTTGTCCGGCCAGATCGAGGCGGCGGACCGCGCCGCGGCGGTCGAGACGCTGCGCCGCACCGGCGCCACGCCAGTCGAGCTGCATCCCGTGGCGGACTTGACTGCACGGGCGCGGGCACCGCGCGCCGCCGGCCGTGCGGCAGGGGCAACCAGCGTGGGGGAGCTGGCGGTGCTGATCGAAGCCGGGCTGCAGCTCGATCGCGCGCTGGCACTGGCGATCGAGAATGTCGAGGATCGCGGGGTTCCGACGCACCTCGCCGACATTCTGCGCGAGGTGCGCGAAGGCGTGCCACTGTCGCGCGCCATGGCGATGAAGCCCGGGCTGTTTTCCCCCACCGCCATTGCCATGACCGAGGCGGGCGAGGCCAATGGCCGGCTGGGCGAGGCGCTGACGCGGCTGGCCGACACGCTGGAGCGCGAGGCGGAGCTGCGGCGGCTGGTGGTGTCGTCGATGATTTATCCCGTCGCGCTGCTGGTGGTGGCGGTGGGCGTGGTGCTGCTGATGCTGCTGTTCGTGGTGCCGCAGTTCGAAAGCATGTTTGCTGGCGCCGAGGCGAAGCTGCCCGCCGCTACCGTGGTGGTGATGACGGCGAGCCGCATCGCGCGCGGCTATGGCCTGGCGTTGCTTCTGGGGGTGGGCATGGCCGGCGCCGGCCTGGCGGCGGCGCTGCGCCAGCCGGCGGTGCGACTGGTGCGCGACCGGCTGATGCTGGCGCTGCCACTGCTGGGCGAGCTGGTCCGGCGGATCGAAACGGCGCGGTTCGCCCGGACGCTGGGCGCACTGCTGGAGGGCGAAGTGGGGCTGCCGGCCGCGCTGGCACTGGCGCAGCGAACGCTCACGAACCGGGTGCTGGCCGATGCGATCGCGCGCGTGGCGGACGGCGTGAAGCAGGGCGGGGGGCTCACCGCGCCGCTGGCGGCGTCGGGCGCACTGCCGCGGCTGGCGATCGGCTTTCTGCGGACCGGCGAGGAGACGTCGCAGCTCGGCATGATGCTAACGCGGCTTGCCAATGTGCTCGACCGCGACGTGCGGACGCGGCTCGAACGGCTGATCGGTATCCTCACCCCCGCGATCACGGTGGTGCTGGGCGCGACGGTGGCGGCGATTATCGCCGCGATCATGTCGGCCATTCTCGGTTTCAACGATCTGGCGGTGGCATCATGAACAAGCGACGGGGGCAAATGCGCAAAGGGCGCGGCGAGGGGGGCTTCACGCTGCTAGAGCTGCTGGTGGTGCTGGCGATCCTGGGGCTGCTGGCGGCGATCGTGGGGCCGCAGGTCATCAAATATCTGGACAGTTCCAAGACGCAGTCGGCGCGGGTGCAGGCGAAGAACATCGTTGCCGCGCTCAACCTCTTCAAGCTCGATGCGTCGCGCTATCCCACTCCCGAGGAAGGGCTGCAGGCGCTGGTGAAGCAGCCGCCTAATGTGCCGAGCTGGAACGGCCCTTATCTGCCCGAACAGACGGCGCTGATCGACCCCTGGGGCCGCCCCTATCTGATGCGCGTGCCGGGCGAGCATGGCGATGTCGATGTCTATACGCTGGGCTCGGACGGCCAGCCCGGCGGAACCGGCGAGGCGCGGGATGTCGGCAGCTGGTGACATTGCCGCCCATTCTGCGCGAACGGCCGGCTTCACGTTGATCGAGATGCTGGTGGTGCTCGCGATTCTGGGGCTGGTGAGCGGCATCGCCTATCCCGTGCTGGACCGGGCGCTGCGACGGCAGGCGTTTCTGGACGCCTGCGCGCGCGTGGAGGCGGGGCTGCGTACCGCACGTGCCGAGGCGTTGAGCGGCGGTCGTATGGTGCGCGTACGCGGCGATGCCAGCAGCAATGGCTTCACGTTCGGTGATACCGACGAAATGCTGCCGGAGGCCACGCTGCTGCGCCTGCCGCCCGGCGGCATTGCCTTCTACCCCGATGGTAGCGCCATCGGGGGGCGGTTGGCGCTGGAAGCGCCGGGCGAGGCACGCCGCTGGCGCGTGGATGGCGGGACCGGGCGACTGGAGCGCCTGCCATGACGCGCGCCACCGGGGGAGATGCTGGGTTCAGCCTGGTCGAGGTGCTTGTTGCGCTCGCCGTGATCGCGATGATGAGCGGGCTGTTGTTCCAGACGCTGACTAACAATGTCCGCTTCGCGCATGATCTGGGGCGGCGGCGCGAAGCGATATTGCTCGCCCAGTCGCTGCTCGCGGAAAGCGTGGTGCCCGGCGGCACCGGCTTGCAGGACGAGGGGCGGCGCGGCGTGCTGCTCTGGCAGATCAGCCGCCGGACAGAGGCAGGGAATGCGCGGGACGGGCGCCCGCCGCTTCAGGAAGTCCGCATCCGCATCACCGATGCTGATAGCGGCAAGGTGCTGACCAGCGTGGCGACATTGCGGCTGGTGCGGTGATGGCAATGGCGCAGTCGCTTCTCTCACCTGACCGGCAGGACCGCGGCTTCACGCTGATCGAATTGCTTGTCGGCCTGGCGCTGATGGGAATGGCGTCCACCCTGCTCCTGGCGGGGCTGCATTTTGCCGGGGCGGCGGCCTTGCGGATGCGCAGCGACGGTGCTGCCGCCGAGCAAGTCATCGCGGCGCAGCGGCTGTTGCGCAGTACGATCGCACGACTGGTGCCGATCACGGACCCGCGCGCAGCCGTGCCGACGGTGATGATGCAGGGTGATGGCAACCGCATGCGCTTTTACGCTCCGGCGTTCGACCGCGATGCACCGGACGCGCTCCATCAATATCAACTGGCGCGCAGCGAGGACGGGCGGCTTGTCCTGTTCGACACCAGCATGCGCCGTGCCGGAGTAAGCCGCGACGGCATGCAAGTGACCGGGTGGACGGCGACACCGCTGGTGGACCGGGTGTCGAGGGTGTCGATCCGCTATTTCGGCCCCACCGCAAGCGGCGTCTCGGCATGGCAGGACATTTGGTGGGACCGGGGCCGCCCGCCCGAACTGATCGCCATCCGGGTCGAGTTCCGTCCCGGCGATGCGCGCGCATGGCCGGACCTGATCGTGCGGCCGGGCGCCACCATCAACGGCAGTTGCTCGCTCGACGGCGGCTACAGCCCCTGCGGGACGAAGCTGTGAGCGAGCGCGGCATACTCGATGCCGATATGGCGACACTTGCGCGCATGGCGGCCCAGGGATGGCACTGGTGGGTCGGCGAGCTGGAGGGTCTGGTGCCTGTCCGGCTGCGCCGCCGGACGAATGGTGCCTTTCCGCGGCTATGGTTCCGGGACGGTCGGCTGGTCTCCGAACGGCCACGGCGGATCGGTGCCGGCAGTCGTGTGGCGGTGATCGTTCCCGCGCATGCCGTGTTGACACGCATCGTCGAGCGCCCCGCCGCCAGCCGCCGGGATTTGCAGCAGATGCTCGCGATCGACGGCGAGCGGTTGATGCCTTTTACCGACGAAGCAGGGCTGGTCGCCGGGCGCGTGATCGGGCCGGGAAGCGGGCCTGGGCGCGTGCAGGTTGCCGTGGCCGGACTGCCGATGGCTACCGCGCGGGACATCGTCACTGCGCTGCAGGCGGAGGGACTGGTGGCCGCGGGCGTGCTGACCGACGGCCGGGAGGTCGATTTTCTCCCGGCGCTGCGCGCTGCGGGATTGCTGGCGGCCTCGCGCGGTGCTGCGGCCTTCTGGTGGACGGTCGTGGGTTTCCTGGCGCTGCTCAATATCGGCACGTGGATCTGGCGCGATCAGGCGCAGGTCGATCGGCTGCATCAACTCGTCGATACGCAGCAGCCGGCGGTGGCGATTGCGCAACAGATCGCGCATCGATCGGATGCGGCGCGCCGCACTGCCGGCGAAGTCGTGGCACAGCGTCGGCGGCATGATGTGCTGGGCGTGTTGCAATCTGTCGACGGTGCGCTGCCCCAGGGCGTCTGGCTGCAACATTATGTCTGGGACGGCGGAGGGTTGCGGCTCAGCGGCTATCGCCCGGCCGGTGCCGATGTCGCGGGGGCGCTGCGCCGGGCGGGGCGCTTCACCGAGCTCAAGGCGAATAGCGACGAAAGCCAGGGAGGTGCGCAGGGCGCAGCCCCCTTCGAGCTGAGAGCGAAGGTGCGGCCATGAAGCGCCCGATTTCCGCGCGCGAGCGCCGACTGGTGGCGCTGTTGATCCTGATCGCGCTGGTGGCGGCAGTCTATTACCTGCTGGTCCTGCCGATCGCAGCCGGCTTTGCTGCGCGCGCTGCCGAGCGAGAGCGGCTGGAACTGCGCTACGTCCATAATCTGCGCACTATCGCCGCGATACCGCGACTGCGTCGGCAGGCCGAGGCGGCGCGTGCGGCGCTGAACGGCTATGTCGCCGATGCCCGCACGGCGGAGGCGGGGCGCGAATGGTTGCGCGCGCGGCTGGAAGCGGCGGTGACGCGCGCCGGCGGCACGCCGGGCGATAGCGAGGATGCCGAGGGACGGCCTGGCTGGGCGCGCATCCGCGCCGGGTTGCGCCTGTCGCTGCCGCAATTGCTTGCCCTGCTCGACCAGTTGCAGCGCCAGCCGCCCTGGCTGGTGATCGAATCCCTCTCCGTCACTGCGCCGGAAGGCGCGGTCGCCACTGGCAATGCTCCATTGGAAGTCGATCTCGATGTCTCGGTTCCGATCCGCGCTGCCGCCCTTCGATAGGGGCGCCCGGCTGCCGCTGGCGCTTGCGCTGCTGCTGGCGGCGGCGCTGGCGTTTCAGGTGGCCGTGCCGCCCGACCAGTCCCTGCCGGTGGCCGGTGCGGTGCGTGGCGGTGCGACTGCGACCGCCGCCTTGCCTGCGCCGCCGCCGCTTGTCCGCCGCAACGTACGACCGGGGTTGTTCACCCCGCCGCCTCTGCCGACTGCGGGTGCTTCGGCGCAACCGGCGGGGCCGGCGGTGCTCGGGTCGATCGGCATTGGCGCGGCGCGGTTCGCGCTGGTGCAGGGGGTCGATGGCCATGTCGCGCGGCTGCGGCCGGGGGCTGCGGTCGGCGCGTGGCGGCTGACCGGCATCGATGCCGGATCGGTGCGGCTGACGCGCGGCAAGACCAGTTTGACGGTGCCCTTCGGGGGCCGGGTGAGTGCGCCGGCTGGCGCCGTAACGGGAGAACAACAGTGAATGCGCACAGCCGGGCAAGGGGATTCGGATCGGTCGCCGCGATGGCGATCGTTGCGGGCTGTACGCCGCAGCATCCCCCACAGCCGATCGCGGTTCCGCAGCCGCCCGCCATCGTCGCAGAGGCGGAGCGGGCCGAGCCGCAGGTGCGCGCTACGATCCTGCCGGGCGAGGTGCCTGCAGCGGCACCACGCCAGACCGCGCCGCAGCCGCTGAAGCGCGGCAACATCGCTGTCAACCTGCCAGGCGCCGATGTGCGGACGGTAGCGGCTTCGGTGCAGGAGCTGACCGGCATTGCAATTGCCGTCGAGCCTGCGGCCCAGGGCCAGGTGTCGCTGGTTACGCCGGGGCAGGTGGCGCGGTCGGAACTGATCCGGCTGTTCGAGGCGGCGCTGCGCACGGCCAATCTGGCGCTGGTGCCGGCGGGCAACGGCTATATGGTTCGCCCCCTCTCCGCCGCGCAGACACCGGTTGCGCCCGACGCGGTGGGGTTCGGCACCGAAGTGCTGACGCTGCACTTCACCAATGCCGAAGAGATCCGCAAGGTGATCGACGGTGCGTTGCCGGGCGTGGTCACGGCGGTCGACGCGGCGGGCAACCGCATCACCATTGCCGGCACCACCGGCCAGCGCAACAGCGCGCGCGGCCTGATCGAGCAGTTCGACGTCAACTGGCTGCGCAATATGAGCTTTGCCCTGTTCGTGCCCGAACGCACCGACAGCCGGCTGATCGCGCCCGAGCTCGACAAGCTGATCAACGCGAACGACGCACCCACGCGCGGGCTGGTGCGGCTCATCACGATGGAGCGGCTGAACGGCATTCTCGCGATCAGCGCCCAGCCGCAATATCTGGAACAGGTCCGCCGCTGGGTGGAAATCCTCGATCGTGAAGGCGAAAGCGCGCAGCGGCGGGTGTTCGTCTATCGCGTGCAGAACGGGCGCGCGCGCGATCTGGCGCGCACGCTCAACCGCGCCTTTGGCAGCGGCGGCGGTGAGGACGAATTCGACAGCGGCAGCAGCGATCCGTTCGGCACCGGTGAACGGCGCAGTCGCGAGGGCGCAGGCGATGCGAACCGCACCCGGCCGGCGAATACGCCCGCCCCGGGTGGTGCACCCGCTGCGCCCGGTTCCGCCCAGCAAGGTGCCGCAGGCGAAAGCGGCGGCGCTGGCGCCAAGATCACCGCCGACGACGTCAACAATGCCATCGTCGTCTATGCCACCGCGCGCGACTATGCGGTGGTCGAGGACGCGCTCCGCAAGCTCGACGTGCCGCCCTATCAGGTGATGATCGAAGCGGCGATCACCGAAGTGACGCTCACCGACACGCTACGCTACGGGGTGCAGTGGAACTGGCTGACCGGGCAGAGCAATTTCCGCGTCACGGACGGGGCTGCGATGCCGGCCGGGCCGACCCAGGCGGGCTTCTCCTATTTCCTTGCGGGCAACAGCATTTCGGCGGCGCTCAACGCGCTCGAACAGCGCACGAATGTGAAAGTGGTGTCGGCGCCGAAGCTGGTGACGCTCAACAACCAGACGGCGGCGCTGCAGGTGGGCGATCAGGTGCCGGTTTCTTCGGGCACCGCCGTCAGCGTGCAGAACCCCGGCGCGCCGATCGTCAACTCGATCGAATATCGCGATACCGGCGTTATCCTGAAGGTCACGCCGCGCGTGAATGCCGGGGGGCTGGTGCTGCTCGACATTTCGCAGGAAGTCAGCGACGTCAACACCAACGCCAGCGGAGCGTCGAGCGCGACCAATATCGCGTCGCCGACGATCTCCACGCGCCGCATTTCCACATCGGTGGCGGTGCAGGACGGGCAGGTCATCGCGCTGGGCGGCCTGTTTCGTGACTCGCAATCGCTCGGCAAGAACGGTGTGCCGATCCTCTCGCGCATTCCGGTGATCGGCGGTCTGTTCGGCAGCCATCAGCATATGCAGAACCGGACCGAACTGATCGTGCTGATGAAGCCCCACGTCATCCGCACTGCCGACGACGGCCATGCCATCACCGAGGAACTGCGCGCCAAGCTGCGCACGCTGGAGCCGTTCCGCAGCGAAGGGAAAATCCCGTGAAGCCCGCCGGCGAACAGGGCTATGCACTGGTCGCCGCAGTGGCGAGCATTGCCGTGTTCGCGGCGATGGCGCTGACGATATTGTCGGCCGCGCGCATTGCCATGGCGGATGTGCGCGGCGAGCAGGCGCAGCTACGCGCCGGCGCCGCGGCTGATGCGGGCGTGGCGATGGCGATCAGCCATCTGCTTGCGGACGAAACGGCGCAAGGCTGGGCGCCCGATGGGCGGACCCGGCGGCTGCGGTTTCACGACGCGGTCCTGCGCGTGCGGGTGGAGGACGAGCGTGGCAAGGTGCCGATCGACGCGATCGACGAAGCGCAGACGACACGACTGCTGGAGGTTGGCGGGCTTACGGGCGAGCGGCTGCGGATCGCCCGCGATTCCCTGCTCGACTGGCTGGACCTCGACAACGACGCGCGGCCCTTCGGCGCCGAGCGCAGCTATTACGCGGCACGCGGCGTGGCTCCGGCCAACGGCCTGCTTGCCTCCATCGACGAACTTGCGCTGGTGCGCGGCTTCGACGCGGCTCTGGTGGAGCGGCTGCGCCCCATCGTCACCACCGTCAGCCGAACCGGCGGCTTTCGCCCCGATTTCGCTGATCCACGCGCGCTCGCCGTGATGCTGAAGGGCGGGGACGCCAACCCCGCGGTCATCGACCGCACCCGCGAGCGCGCCGGCAATCGCCAGGCACTGGCCTTTGTCGGCACCACCACCATCCTGCGCCGGCCAATCGCCATCGCGGTCGAGGCGGTGTTGCCCGACAATGCCCGCGCGGTGCGGCGGGTGCTGGTGGAACTCACCGGCGATGCCGCCGGGCCTTATCTGGTCCGGTCCTATGAATGATGCCCTTTTGCCCAAGGAAATCAGCATGAAGACAGCCGCCAGGCCTGATGGCGCACGCCTTGCCCAGGTTCGCGATCTGGCTACCCGCGCCCGCAAATTCCGCGAGAAAGGCAAGCTTCCCCAGGCCGTGCGCGCACTGGACGAGGCGCTGGCACTGGACCCGGCAAATGGCCGGCTACACCGCACCCGCGGCGATCTGCTGCTAGAGATGGGGCAGGGCGGCCCTTCGATGGAAAGCTATGAGCGGGCAATCGCGATCGACCCTGAGGATGCGGAGGCGCATGAGGGCAGGGGAATTTTGCTGGCCATTGTCGGTTTCATGGAGCCGGCGCTGCAGGCGTTCGATCGGGCCCTCGCATGCGATCCCGATCTGGTTTCAGCGCACAACAACCGCGCGCTGGCGCTGAAGGCATTGGGGCAAAAGCAAGCGGCATTGGCTGCCTTCGATGCCGTGCTCACCCGTGCGCCGGATCGGGTAATAACCCATCTCGATCGCGGGCTGCTGCTAGCCGATATGGATCGGCATGCAGAAGCGCTGGCAGCGTTCGAGCGCACGCTGGCGCTCGATCCAGACCATCTTGATGCGATGTGCAACCGGGCGACCGCGCTAAGCAAGCTGGAACGGTTGGACGAAGCGATCGACGGCTTCAGCGACCTGCTGGCGCGACAGCCCGGCCACACTGCCGCACTGTTCAATCTGGGTGAAGTGCTGGGTTCCGTGCGGCGCTATGAAGAGGCCGAATTCTGTTACCGCGAAGCGCTGGCGCGCGAGCCGGGCATGGTCGATGCCTATCAGAGCCTGGGCGTCGTGCTTGCGTGCCAGCGCCGCTTTGGCGAAGCGGTGCAATGCTATCAGGCGGCTGTGCAGCATGACGGTCAGCGTATCGCCTCGCTGGAGGGCATGGCCCAGACGCTGTACGACGCCGGGCGCCGACAGGAGGCGCTGGAGATCATCGATCAGCTCGAAACTATTTCGCCCGATAGCGCGCGCCTGATCGAGCAGCGAGGCATCCTCTGTTTCTTCTTGCAGCGCTATCAGGATGCGATTGCCGCCTTCGAACGCGCCGCAATGCTGGATCCGCTTCGCGCGCAACCGAGCCTCAGGCTCCATGCCGGCATGCGCGAGGCCCATTGGGATCGGTTCGACGAACTAGTGGCAGATCTGCGCGAGCAGGCATTGGCGCGACCGATAAAGGAACCCGACCTATTCCCGGTGCTCGCTTTAAGCGACGATGCCGATTTCCATCGGGAACTCGCATCGCGGCTGGCGGGGCAGCGCAGACCGGCGGCGCCTCTTCCGCCCTATCCGCGGCGGGATCGAATTCGCGTTGGCTATTTCTCGTCCGATTACCATCATCACGCCACGCTGCATCTGTTCGCTCACACGATGGAGGCGCATGATCATGATGCGTTCGAGATCATCGGCGTGTCCTTCGGCAAGCCCGTGGACGATGCGTGGCGGGCGCGGGCGGAGGCCGCGTGCGACCGGTTCATCGATGTGCACGATGTTACCGATCGAGAGGCGGCGCGGCTTGCGCGCGAGCTGGAGATCGACATTGCCGTCGATTTGAAGGGTTTCACGCTCAATTGTCGGTTCGGCATTTTCACGGAGCGGGCGGCGCCCGTGCAGGTTTCCTATCTCGGCTATCCGGGCAGCACGGGTGCGCCCTGCATCGATTATATTCTCGCCGATTCCGTTGTTATCCCGGAGGCGAACCGACGCTATTATACAGAGCAGGTCGTGGCATTGCCGGGCTGCTATCAGCCGAACGCACCGCTACGCCCGCTGGCCGGTCTCGCGACACGCGAAAGCGAAGGATTGCCAGCGGATGCGCTGGTCTTCTGTTCATTCAACCAAGTGTATAAGATCACGCCACCCATCTATGGATTGTGGATGGAGATATTGCAGGCGGTGCCCGGCAGTGTGCTTTGGTTGTGGGTGCCGGAGGACGATGCCCGCGTGAATTTGCGGCGCGAGGCGGCAGCGCGGGGTGTGTCGGCGGAGCGGCTGTATTTCGCGAGATCCGCGCCGCTCGAAGAGCATCTGGACCGGCTGCAGCTCGCTGACTTGTTCCTCGACACCTTCCCTTACAATGCCCACACGACCGCCAGTGACGCGCTGCGCGCGGGCCTGCCATTGATCACGCGGCCGGGCAAAAGTTTCGCCAGCCGGGTGGCTGCCAGCCTGTTGCATGCGATCGGGATGCCGGAACTGGTTACGCCGGACTTCGCGGCTTATCGCGCGCTGG
This sequence comes from Sphingomonas sp. DMC8, assembly GCF_056314185.1. NCBI lineage: Bacteria > Pseudomonadati > Pseudomonadota > Alphaproteobacteria > Sphingomonadales > Sphingomonadaceae > Sphingomonas > Sphingomonas sp. DMC8. The sequence goes on from NZ_JBQUYV010000001.1 coordinate 830,000, forward strand.
CGATCGCACTGGGCAATGATCGGGAACGACTGGCCGCGCTACGAACCAAACTGGCAGCGCAGCGCAGCGCGAGTACGCTGTTCGACCCGGTCGACGCAGCGCGGAAGTTGGAGGCTGCCTATCGCGAGATGTACGAGATCAACCAGCGCGGCGAAGCGCCTCGCCCCATCGTTGTAGCGGCGTAACTGCGTTCAGGGGCGGGGTACCGCCGGTTCCACCGGCGGAGCCAGCCCCCAGGGTGCGAACACGGCGGCAGCGACTGCGGGTTTCACCGCTGCGCTCGCGACGATGCGGGTGGCAGGCGTCTCTGCCGCGCCCGGGCGGCGATAGAAAATGTGGGCGCCGATCTGGGTTATGCGTGTCAGTTCGGTCGCCCAGTGCGGGCTGACATAATAGGCATGATAATTGGTCGCGCCGCCGACCAGCCCGGCGCCCCCGGTATCGATCGCCGCTTCGGCCACGCTGCGTGCGCCGGCCAGCACCTTTTCCGGCAGCCGCCGCCGAAGCGCGCCGTCGCAGGTAAAGGTGAACTGGCAGCCGGTCTTGCGGGTCGATCCCTGGAATACAACTTCACAGACGCTCTTGGGATAGCCCGGCGTCCGTACGCGATTGAGTACCACTTCGGCGACGGCGCGCTGCCCCTCGAGCGGTTCATATCCCGCTTCATAGGCAATGGCGAGCGTGAGGCATTCAACCGCCGGCGCGCGCTGCTCTGCCCCCGCCATTGCGTTTTCGGTTGCCTGCGCATGGGCGGCAGGCGTCAGAATCAAGAGGGAGTGCCATAGCAGAGTCAATCGGCCAGCCTGGCTGGTTATAGTAAAGAAGCAATGTTGCAACATGTATGTAATATATTCCCGCCGTTACCGCACAAATGTACAAGCGGAACGGAGGTGGGATCGACGACAACTTTGTGAATTTTGTCAAAAATTGATACAAAATTTTCGGATACTTCAACTTGCCAAACTTGCCGGATAAACGAGGCGTGGGATCTGGAGGCTGGCATGATTGGAAAGATTGCGATTCTGGGGGTAGCATCGGCGGCCGGCGTCGCGGCGCTGTTGTTCCTGCCCGGCACCGGCACCAAAGGCTCAGCTGCGGCCGCGCAGGCTTCCGAAGGTTCTGCAACGATGAACCCCGCGCGACTGCTCGATTGCGACATCGGCCGGATCACCAATTTCGATCCCTCCAAGGATCAGCACCCCTCGGACTATCGGTTTGAGGGGCATCATGTGTTCCGGCTCTTCCTTCCACCCACGCCGGTGCGCACAGGGCCGGCACCTAGTGCGCTGGCGGCGCCCGAACCGGTCGACCCGCGCACTCGCATTCTCGCCGATCCGGATGGACTGTCGAACGGCACGAGCGCCAAGCCCTTTTTCCGGGTGGTCGATTTCTGGCCGGATCGGGTGGAGATGGCGACGCCGATCACGGCGACGGCGTCGACGCTGATCGTGCTCGACGGTTTCGACCCGCGCGCCAATGTCGTGAACCTGTTCACAACCGCTGCCGCCGACGGGATGACGTTCGATCGTGGCCGGCTGTTCGCGGGCAAATGCAAGGTGACGCTGGGCGAAGCCGCACTGCGCGCTGGCCAGCCCTGAGCCGGTCGCTAGCGGCGCTGCAGCAGAATCCCCGCGCGATACGGCAGGTTGGGCAGCGCCGTATAGGAAAGCCGCTGCGGTCCCCGCGCGGTGAGGTCGAAGGGTGTGAGCGCCAGTGCCTGCAGGGTTTCTGTGAATGTGCCCAGATCGAATCCGGCAGCGCGCAACTGGCCCGGCGACCATTCCATGACGATCGCCATCTGCGGATTGCGCCGGATCGTTTCCGTCGCGCCGGCCAGCACCAGCGGCTCGGCGCCTTCGACATCGATTTTCAGGAAATCGACGCGGCCCTCCAGGCTCTCCGCCAGCGCGTCGACGGGTAGGCCCGTGATGTCGAACGGCTCGGCGGGCTGTTCGCCGAGCGATGCCGTGAACCCGTCATCGACGCGGATGATGCTGGTGTTCGCCGAGCGCTCGCTGCGACGATACAAGGTGAGGGGGCGGTGCGCGTCGCATGCGGCGGCGTGAATCGCGGTGGCATGCTGAAAGCCGTTGATTGCGATATTGTCGCGCAACAACGGGTAGACATGGTCGTCCGGTTCGACGCCCACCACACGCCCTTCCGGGCAAAGCCGCGCCATCAGGCAGGTGAAGAAGCCGAAATTCGCACCGATATCGAGGCAATGGCTGTCGGACTTCAGTGCTGAGGCAAAATAGTCGGTGAGCTCGGTCTCATAGGTGCCGGTGGCGATGAACCACGGGCTCAGGATCAGGTCGTCTGCCTCGACGAAATAGGCGATGTTGCGGTTGCCGATCACATATTTGACCAGCACCCGGTTGTTCCCGACAAAGGTCGAGCGACCGCCATGCGTCTGCTCCATCAGGTAGGCCAGCCGCTGGTTGACGCGCGGCAGATCGCGCAGCCAGGCAAGGGCACGCCCCAGTTTTCGTCGAACCCCGACGGGACGCGCTGTGGGGCGATTTCCGGGCGCGCGGTCGGTGGCCATGCCATATCCTTTTGCAGGCAGAGAGTAGTGGCCGTCAGATGGCATGACGCGCGCAGGAGACCCCTGCGGATTTCCATAGCACCAGAATATTTTGTCGGCCGGAAACCGCGCTGGACGACTGCGGCAGAATCCCGCCGAAGTGGTTGAAACTGTCGGGCAAAGTGCTGCCAGTTTTCTTACCCGAAACTGTCTCCCCCATGAGGAAGGATGTCGTGCACCTGTCCCGCGGCTTTTTCGCCGCGTTAGGGAGGGGCGTCCGACGGGGGCCTTCCTCAAGGAGATGGGGATGGAAGGGTTCGTCGAGATAGTAGCTCGCCCGGACATCGGCGGCGAGCGTTCTTGTTCGCGCGACCAGGCATCATTGTTATTCGCACCCGCACATCGTGAGGAGCCGCCCGTGCCCGAAAAGCGGACGCGCGCGCACCTGGCGCCCTGGCAAGCGAAGCTGGCGCGGGACATGATGCGGACGCAGTTGACGGGCGGGCTGGAGCTCGTGGTAATCGCCGAACGGCTGGAAATGTCGGTGAATCACTTCATCCGCGCATTTCGCGAGACCGAGGGGCTGTCGCCCTATCAATGGTATATGAGACGGCGGATCGGCCGGGCCATGGCCTTGATGCGCGAAGGCCTTCCGATCGCCAAGGTGGCCACCGCCTGCGGCTTTGCCGACCAGAGCCATTTTACCAAGGCGTTCACGCGAATCTCCGGCGTCTCGCCCGGGCGCTGGCGGCGGACTCGCAAGCTACGGCCGCGGCGGACGACCAACTGAGGCCGGACATTAGCCGCGAGGCGGGACGGGTCATTGGGGGCGCCGGGCGAGATCTCCTGCGGCTGCGCGCAAATCCCTGTGGGCCCTGTGGAATCGCCTAGGGGTTGGCCTCCGCGCCCGCGGTACCAACGATGCGAAGCGGGGATCGCACCCGGTGTTCCCTGCTTCGTGGGATGGCCGTTGGTGGGGGCTCAGTCTGGCGCGTGAACACGCAGTCGAACCCTTTTTGTGATTCACACGGCGCGCGCTGGTACGGAGCCGCGCGCCGATGACGCCTGCATTGCCGAACATCGAGCGCCTGAAGGCATTGTACGATCCGAATTATGTCCGGCGGGTCGAAACGCTGGATGGCGCGCCGGTGCAGGTCTGTCTCGACAGCCGCCAGATCAACGGCAGCGAAGGCACGGGCGTTGCGACCTATGCGCGCATGCTGGCCAAATGCCTGCCCGACGCGGGCGCGGCGCCGCTGCTGCTCGACGACGGCGCGGACGATGGTGCCCGTAACCGGGTAGGCCGCTGGCTTTCGGCAGCGCGCGGCGGTGCGCGGGTCGCGACGGCCGAGCGCAGTCTGCCCCAGGCGGCGCCGTCCCAATGGGTGGTGCGTGATGTGTTCCGCGAGGCGCAGGTCTTCTTCAACCTGCACGGACGCGCCCTGCCGGTGGAGATGGACCGGCCGCCCGAGGTGATGCACTGGACCTATCCGCTTCCGCTCTACGTCGCGGGTGCGAAGAACCTCTATTCGATCCACGATCTTATCCCGATCACCCAACCGCAGCTGACGGGGATCAGCGCGGTGCGTCACGGCGCCATCCTGCGCGCGGTGGTGCGCCACGCCCACGGCATCGTCACTGTGTCCGAAACGGTTCGTCGCGAAATCATCGCTCATCTCGGCGTTTCGCCGGTGCGTGTGACCAATACATTCCAGGGCGTCGATGCGCCGCTCCAGGCCGATCCACCCTTGCCGCGGGGGCTTCGTTCGGGGCGCTATTTCTTCTTCTGCGGGCGAGTCGAAGGGCGGAAGAATCTGGAGCGGCTCGCGCGGGTGCATGCCGCGAGCGGCGTTACCCTGCCGCTGGTGGTGGTGGGCCCGGCCGTCGACGGGGAGGATCGGCTGGAAGCCATATTGCGATTACAGCCAGGAATCATGCGCCTGCCCTGGGTGCCGCGTGCCGAGCTGCTGGCGATGATGCGTCGTGCCCGCGCCTTGCTGTTCCCCTCGCTCGCGGAAGGCTTCGGTCTGCCGGTGGCGGAGGCGATGACGCTGGGTTGCCCCGTCCTCACTTCGGGGCGGGGTGCACTTGCTGAAGTGGCGGGTGACGCCGCGCTGTTGGTCGATCCCGAAGACGATGACGCACTGGCGCAGGCGATGATCGCGCTGGAGAAGGATGATTCGCTTTGCGCCCGGCTGCGCGAAGCGGGGTTCGCGCGGGGCAAAATGTTCGGGCAGGAAAACTATGCCCGGCGATTGCGGGCGCTCTATGCAGATGCGCGGGCATCCTCCGCGCCTGTCGCGGGAGCGGCGCGATGAGCCCTTGCCGCCGCTATTCAGGCGGCCAGCCGCTGATAGGCCTGGTGCCGTTCGATCGCCTCGTCGATCGTATCGAAGAATTCCAGCCGGCCGTCGCGCAATACCGCCCCGGTCTTGCAATAGGCACGCAGCAGATCCGGACCGTGTGCAACCATCACGATGGCAGCATGGTCGCGCCGTTTCCGCATTTCGGCATTGCAACGTTCCTGAAAGCGTTCGTCGCCCGCGCCGGCCACTTCGTCGACGAGATAGCAGTCAAAATCGATCGCGAGGCTGAGCCCGAAGGCGAGCCGGGCGTGCATGCCGGCCGAATACGCCTTGATGGGCTGCCAGAAATAGGGGCCAAGCTGCGCAAAGTCCTCGACAAATTCGAGAAGCTCTTGTTCCGGGCGGCGATAGACCCGGGCAATGAAGCGGACATTGTCGGCCCCCGTCAGGCTCGCCTGGAATGCGCTGGCATAGCCGATCGGCCACGATACCCGCATTTCCCGCTTCACCGTTCCGGCCGTCGGGAATTCCACGCCGGCCATCAGCCGCAACAGCGTCGACTTGCCCGCGCCATTCGCGCCGCAAATGCCCAGCGCCGAGCGTGGCGGTACCACGAACGTCAAATCCTTCAATACATTCTTGTGAAATCGACGGATGTGATACGTCATCGAAACATTTTTGAACGTTATCACGGTAATGCGTTCCCGGAATGGAGATATATCGTGATTTGATATCGCAAAATAACTCCATGAAGTCAATATTGGTAGTGATATAAGCTGTCATATCACAACTATAGCTTTGTATGTGTTGCCATAAATTCATCGAGAAAATTAGATGTATTTGGAAGAGCGTCTTTACACGATGATTGGCTCCCCCCGTCATTCCCGTTTTATGACGTGCGGGTGAAAGCCATGAACGAAGGCTTCCATGTCGGCGTAGACGGGCTTAATCTGGCGCTTAGTCGCGGTACCGGCGTCGCCACCTATGCTCGCACGCTGGCCCGGACCATTGCCGGCATGGGGCGCGCGCCCGATCTGCTTTTTGGCATTCCGGTGGCCAAGCGATCACCGCGCGACTTACGCGAAACGCTGTTCTTTGCCGAACTCGGACGCGACGAAGCCGCCGATGCGCCGGCGGGCGCCGCCAGCCCAAACAAACGCAGGCGACTATGGGCGTCGCCGCTGCCGCGTCGCATGGTGGAGGTGCCGGTCGAGGGCCGAGTGCGGGCGGAGGCTTTTGCCGAGCGCATTCCGCCCTTTTCGCGCCTCTACAGCTTCGGTTCGCTGTGGTCGGTCGCCGGGCGCCATTTCCGGCGTTATGGCCAGTTCCTCACTGTCACCATGGATGCGCCGCCCCCGATCATGCACTGGTCCTATCCGGTGCCGATCCGGCTGGCCGGTGCGGTCAATCTCTATACCATCCATGACCTGGTGCCGCTGCGCCTTCCGCATACCAGTCTGGAAAACAAGCGGCTGCACGATCGCATGTTGCGGAACTGCGTGCGGCGCGGTGCGCGGATCTGCACGGTGTCGGAAGCGTCTCGCCGCGACATCATCGAATTTTTGGGGGCCGACCCCGCGCGCGTCGTGAACTGCTACCAGTCGATCGACCCGGTGCCGCCGCTGACGGGGGAGTCGGTTGCCGGTCGCCTGCGCGCCCTGTTCGACCTCGAGCCGCAGGGCTATTTTCTCTATTTCGGCGCGATCGAACCCAAGAAGAATGTTGGCCGGCTGATCGAAGCCTATCTGGCGAGCGAGGTCGCTACGCCGCTGGTGCTGGTCGGGGGACGAAGCTGGCGGTCGGAAAATGAACTGCGCCTGCTGGGTACGCCAGGCTCGCAGACGCTTTCGGGCGCGGCGCGCATCCGCAAGCTCGATTATCTGCCGCGGCGGATGCTGGACGTGCTGATTGCCGGCGCGCGCGGCGTATTATTTCCTTCGTTATATGAGGGTTTCGGTCTGCCTGTGGTGGAGGCCCTTGCCCGCGGCGTTCCCACCATGACCTCGACCGCAGGCTCGTTGCCCGAAGTCGCCGGTGACGCAGCCTTGCTGGTCGATCCCTATGATGTCGGCGCCATGGCGGCAGCGATCCGGGCGCTGGACGGCGATGTTGCGTTGCGCCAGCGGCTGGCGGAGGCAGGTCCTATCCAGGCCGCGCGCTTTTCGGACGCAGCGTTCGGGGAGAGCCTTGCCGCGCTGTACCGCTCGGTTCTCGCACCCGCGCCCGGTGCTCCCTTTCCCTCCACCTCAGCGAAAGCCGCAACCGCATGACCTTCCGGTTATCCGTCCCGTTTTTGCGTCGCGTCCGGATCATATTGCTTGCCTTGCCGCTCGCCATGGGCGGCTGTGCTAGCCTCCCATCGAGCGGGCCGACGCGCGTGGAAGTGATGGCATCCGCGCAGGCGCACGCCAGGCTGCCGGCAATGCTGATCGACCTGAATGCCGAAACGGTCGCGAATGCCAATGGCACGCCGCGCGCTACCCAGCGGCTCGCCGACCTTGCCGCGAACGGCGACATCGACCGGATCGGGCCCGGCGATGTGCTGCAGATATCGGTATTCGAAGTCGGCAATGTTCTGTTTACCGGCGCGAGCAGCAGCGCGGCAGGGCAACCCGCCGCCGCGGGCACCACGCTGTCGCCCATCACGGTCGCGCGCGATGGCAGCATTGTCGTGCCCTATGCCGGTCGTATCATGGCCGAGGGTCAGACGACCCAATCTATCGCCCAGGCGATATTGGCGCGGCTGCGCGGCCTATCCGAACATGCGCAGGTCAGCGTGGCCGTCCGCGAAAACATGACGAACAGTGTGTTTCTGCTCGGCGGCGTGAAGACGCCGGGCCGTATTCCCCTGTCGCTGACCCGCGAGCATCTGCTCGACGCGATCGCGCTTGCAGGCGGTGCTACTGGCGCGCCGCAGGATACCACGGTTCGGGTGACGCGGCGTGGCCTGAGCGGCGAAATCGGGCTCGATGAGTTGCTGGCCGGCTCTCCTGACGATCTGGTGTTGCTGCCGGGCGACCGGATCGAACTGCTGTCGCGTATCCAGAGTTTCACCGTGTTCGGCGCGAGCGACAAGGTATCCGAAATACCGTTCCAGATGCGCAACCTGACCCTGGCGCAGGCCATGGCCCGCGCCGGTGGGCCGTCGGACCGGCAGGCGGATGCAAGCGCCGTGTTCGTGTTCCGCTGGGCCTTTCCACCCGCTGAGGGCAGCACGGCGACGCCGGTCATCTATCGGCTGAACATGCTCCAGCCGGAAAGCTATTTCGTCTCGCAGCATTTCGCGATGCGCAACGGTGACGTGATCTATATCGCCAATGCGCGTGCCAATCAGGCCACCAAGCTGGTGCAGATCATCAACCAGCTATTTTCGCCTATCTTCACGGTACGGGAGTTGAGTCGATGAGCGATCGGGAGGGGGGGACGCTTACGCCCGATCATGCGGAATTGCTGGTTCAGCGTGGACGCGTAGCCTCTGCGTTGAGCGTGTATGACGAGATTTTGGCGAGAAATCCGGACGACGCGGTGTGCTGGCTTCGGAAAGGCCATCTGCATCAGGACATGGCCGATTTCGTGGCAGCGCGCGATGCCTTCGATCGTGCTCGCAAGATCGCTCCCGACGACCCGCGGGTCTATTTTCGGCTGGCGGGCATCGAAGCGTCTTTCGGGCGGCCGCTTGCCGCCGTCGATCTGTTTCGCAAGGCGCTGACACTCGACCCAGAGAACGACGAGATCAAGATCAACTTGGCGCAGGCACTGGTGGTTGTGGAACGATGGAGTGCCGCTGCGGCAATCGTCGGCCCCATGGGTGACAATATGGCGGGCTGGTGGGCCAGTACGAGGACCGCAGCCCTAGAGGGGCATGCGCGCGTGGAGATGCGGGCGCAGCAACTGGTTGCCCTGCGCAACGCCCGAGGGGCGCCGCTGGAACGCGATCTCGCACAGGAACTGGCGTGGTTGTTCATGTGCCTCGATCGGACGTCTGCCACGCAGGAAATATGTGGGCGCTTGCTGCGGGAGGATCCCGGCAACCTTTCGGCATTGCTGATAATGGCTCGCGCCGTCGCGCAGGCGAGTGGCGCGTCTATGGGCCTTGCGGTGCTCGATAAGGAGGCCGACCGATTTTCCGAGGTCGTTGCCTATGAAATGCTGGTTGCCCGTCTCTGTTTTGAGGCGGGCGATCTAGATCGCGCGATCCGCCATGCTACATTCATCAAGGATCAGGATCGGCGTTTCTATGCAATCATGCTGTTGGCGGCGCAGCGTTGGTCGGAATTGTTTCAATTTTGCCGATCCTGGATCGATCATACCGACGATACAGGCGCCTTCACCCTCTTGCTAAGGGCAATGTTCGGTTTTGGTCGGATTCGATTTCTGTCAGAGGCCCCGGAAAGGCCGTTGCAGGGGAGTTTTATTCCCGCTGTGATTGTTCAGTTCTGGAATGATCCAGACGTTCCGGGGGATGTGTCTGCAGTAATTGCCACCTGGAAAGAGAAAAATCCCGATTTCGAACATAGATTGTTCCATGAGTATTCTGCTCGCGAATTAATTTTTCAGAGTCATGGTGAGCGGGCGGCCGTAGCTTTTGATAACTGTCGCCATCCGGCTATGAAGTCTGATTTTTTCCGCGTCGCCTATCTTCTTGCGGAAGGTGGCATCTACATTGATGCCGACGATAGATGTGATCGCGCGATCAGTTCGGTAATGGAATTGGTAGGTAGCGCCAAATTCTTTGCAGCGCTTTCTGCAGAAGTAACGCCCTATGTGTATAATGCCTTACTTGGCGCGAGTCCCGGTAGCCCGATCTTGCGGGCGGCGTTTGCCGAAATGATCGAAGGTATCGAAAAAGCACATGCAGCCGGTACGCCAGCGGATATCTGGCATACGACTGGCCCCGGCGTGATTACCCGATCCGTCGCGCGTTGGATGGGACAAGGAGAACGTGGGCCCGACGAGCCGGTCTTTTTCACCACGGCGCAGTATCGCGCCTTTGCGCCGAGCGTGGAGGACCTCTCGTACAAGAAGACGTCGACGGGTAATTGGCGTCTTTCAGACGAAAAGGGGCGATCGGAACCGGTCCAGGCGACGGGTGGTACGCCTGAAGAAGCCGCAGGCGAGGCCGGGTACAGTGGCCCCGGTTCTCATGCAGACTGGACCATCGAGTACCGGGCGTTTCTCGAAAAGTTCATCCGAATGAATGGAGTTCGCGTAATTGTCGATGTCGGTTGCGGAGATTGGCAATCTACCCGTTTCGTCAATCTCGATGATGTTCGCTATCATGGCTTCGATGTTGCCGAAGCACTGATTGATCGAAATCGAGTGCGCTTTGCCAGCGAGACGGTGCGGTTCGATATAATGCCGGCGGACCTTGCGGAGCTTCCTTCGGGCGATCTGCTGCTGATGAAGGACGTGCTTCAGCACCTGCCAGATGCAGAGATATTCCGGTTCCGAGACCAGTTATTCGGGAAATATCGGTTCGTGCTGCTTACCAATTCATTCGAGAAGATCGACTCTCATCGCAATGTCGATCTGAGCCGGCCCGGCGAATTTCGCTGTCTCGATCTCTCGGCACCACCTTATGCGATGCGGGGCGCATATCTCTTTGAATATTGGGTGCAGCCTTGGGAACGAATTCGCGCGTTCCTGATAGTCAACCCGCAGGCTGCCGGCTGATCAAGCGGCGGGAGAGGCGTTTCTGTTCTCCCGCCGCCATGGAAGGCCAGCTTTTACTCCGCGACCGACGTCAGAAATTCTTCGTTCCGCGCGCCGGTTCCGCGCTGTATTACCTTGTCTACTTCCGCCGTGACAAACGCCAGCCGTTCGGCAAAGTCGCCATGTTCCGCCCGTATCGCGTGGCGAATGAAGCGTGCCCAGGGCGAATTCAGCAAAGCCTTGTCTTCGATGAATATATCGTCGGCCGCGTAGGGCAGCTTGTCCAGTATTTGGTGAAACATGCCCTGGTCGTCGTCGATCTCGACGTTCCATGTCTTCGCTTCCGTCGCAAGGTCGAAGCGTGACAGGATGCGTTCCCATTCCGTGATCAGCGCGCGTGTGAACGGGTGTCCCATGTTCAACAGCATTACGCCATTATTCACATTCCAGTAGAAGTCGCGCACATGGCCGGCGGGTGCGGCGATCAGGGCATAATGCCCTTTAGGGGCAAGATAATCGCGCAAATCGAAATCCAGGTCCGCCACCCAGGCATCGGCATCGACGTAAAGAACCCACCCCTGAAAATCTTCGCGGATCAGGTCCATCAACAGGTCGATACGGTTATAGGAGGCATGCCAGGGAAGGCAGCCCCGCTTGATGCCAAGGAAGGCCGTGTACCGATATCCGTGCTTCTGGGCATAGGCCTTCGTGGTCCTTGCACTTTGCACCAGCATGGGGGCGTAGACTTCAGGATCGCTGGATTGCAGGATGAGGATCTCGCCACGCGTCCCATTTGGTCGGATCGGCTGCTCTTCGAGCCTAGTTAGGTCGGACTTCTCGGGCTGTAGCGTAGACTCCTGTTGGTCGAGCTTTGGCAATGCCGGGGTCTCATCCACGTGGAGAGCACCCTGCTGCAGCGTGCCGGTCGCGAGCGCTTCGACAAAGGCGAAACGTCCGGCAAGGTCAGTGGCTCGGCAGGCATAGAATCCAATCATGCCCAGCCCTACGGTGCGGTTGTCTTGCCCCTCGGTCATGTCGCGCAAGTTTACGACACGATCGCTGCAAATCTCGATAAGTGCCGGCTCGGCGCCGGGGGGGATCATCAAGGGTAGCCAGCGCGTTTCGGAACTCGGTAGGGGTGTTTCGACTGCTTCTTCGCCATTCACGAAGACGGTAACGGTGCAATGGCATCCGGGCAGCCCGCGGACCCCGACAAAGGCGCGGGCGCTTTCATCGCCAAGGAAGCGCGCCTCGATGGAAACGGAGCGGCCTCTTGCCCAGGAGCCCCAGTCTTCGGGTGAGAACCACTGATTGCCTGCGCGCAGCGCGTAGCCGGTTACCAGATCGGGCCGGAGGCGACGGGTCATGTTGCGTGCAAAGGAATAAAAGCTGCCGGATCTAACGCGATGCACTGCGGTGCGGCCGGGCAGGGAACTACCGCCCGTGCGGACAGCAATCGCATTGCTAATCTGCTTTGCCAGCGCCGACCAGGGCCGCGGTCGGAAGCCGCTGGCGATGCGTTGTTCGAGTTCGGCGCGATAGGGGGCGTTGCCGATCAGCGTCCGCAACCGCTCCTCAAGTGCCGTCTGCGACCCGGTCTCGAAATAGACGCCGAACGCGCCGCCTGCTTCGGGCAACGAGGAATTGTCGGCCAGCAGCGGCACCTTGCCGTGGCATAGCGATTCCGTGACCGGTAACCCCCAGCCTTCGTAATGGCTTGGGAATAAAGTGAAGAGGCAGGCGTCATAACAGGCGGAAAGTTCGGCGTCGGAAAGATTATGCAGAAACAGCACGTGCCGGCTGAGTTCCTCGTCGGAGGCGACCAGACGAAAGACGTCGTCGTTCATCCAACCGCGGCCACCCGCGCAGACCAGCCGGGGCATCACCGGGCCAAATTCTTCGCGCAACGTTGACCAGGCCCGAAGTGCCGCAAGGTGGTTCTTCCGTGGCTCGACGGTGGATACGAACAGGACGAAGGGCTTTGCCTGCAGTCCCATGCTGCGCAGGAAGTCGCGCTTGCGTTCGGCGGACTCCGCCGGGGGCTGAAATTGACCGTCGAGCGGCACGACTTCCACATCGGATTCCGACAGGGGATGCCCCAGCCGGGTCGCAGCCGCGATCAGGTCGTTCCGCGTCGAGCGCGAATTGGTAAGGAAGAAGTCGGCATGATCGAATATCGAGACGAGCCAGGCCACATAGTTCCGGGTCAGATCGGGCAGCACGAATTGCGGTGCGACCACCGGAATTAGATCGTGAACGAAGGGTACGAAGCGGATGCCATAATCGCGCTTGGCGTTGCGAATTTTCAGCAGATAGTCGGCATGCCACGACGTGCCGAGATTGACCAGGCAGGCGCCGCGCGGAAACGCATAGGGGCGCTCGGACGCCAGGGTTATTTCCAGCCGGGTGGCAAGACTGCGCCATTCGGGCGCATTCGCGTCGCCGTCGCGCGTGGCGCCGTCCGCCAACTGCAGGAAAAGGCTAGTTGGAATCTGGACCCAATGTTCATTGCCGGCGGCGCACAGCTGCACACCTTCCGGATCGCCCTGTACCACTTCCTGAAGGATCGCGAGCTGCACACGCTGGATGCCCGTGGGCAGGCGACTATGCCGGAAATGATGCATCAGGTCGGAGGCATCGAAAACGACGGGCATCTGCCGGCTGTCTGCTTCAGGCTCCCCTTCCGGCATTGCCGCCAGCGCCCGGATACGGGCTGCCGCCCTTTCCAGCAGGGCATGATCCTCATCGTCCAGCGCGTTGCTGCGCAGGCGCTCGACCGCGTCGGCCAGACTCTCTGCCGAGGAGGGAGTGTATGCCGGTCGCGCGGCCGCAGGCGCTGGCGGGAACAGCGCGGTCAGCACGGCTTCCAGCCGGTCGGCCGGGACCGGCACGCCGCGTGCGCCGAGATCCTGAATCTCGCGCAGCGCATCCACCATGCCATGGTCGCGTTCCAGCGCAGTCATATAGGCACCGGCCGCCTCGCGCAGCTTGCCGCCAAGCTTCAGCGCATGGCCCAGCTGGAGATGACTGTCAGCGACACTGTCATCGATCGCAAGCGCGCGGCGATACGCGAGTTCGGCTGCTTCGAGTTGGCCACTTTCTTTGAGGGCATGACCATATTGCACCCAGATCGCGTCACGCTCGGGCGCGAGTTCCAGCGCTTCGGCATAGGCAGCGGCTGCCGCGGCCCAGTCGCGCTGGTCGCGCAGGCCATCGGCACGGGCAATGGCGCGCCGCGCCGGGGTATCGGCTAGCTGCTTGATCTTTTTGGCAAGGTCCATGACGTGACTTTCGAAGGCTGGGGCCGTCAGGCGGCGTGTTCGCGAACACCGGCGGCGATCAGCCAGCCGATCCCGTACGCAAGCAACAGGCCGCCCAGAACGGACAGCAGCGTCCAAAGGCGCTGCGGGTAGAGCGGCTTTACCGGTCGATTGGGTTCGACGACGCGAACCACGAAAAGCTGTTGGCGGCCTGCCTGTTCGCGCGCCGCTTCCAGTGCCGCGGCGGCGGCGGAGTAGCGCTTGGCGGCGAAATCTTCGCGTAGCTGCAATTCTTCATAGCGGCCGAGCCCCGGCGCCATGCTCTGCGCCGGGCCAGCGAGGCGAGCGTCCTCGGCCGCTACTTGCGCTGCGAGCGCGTCGGCACGCTTCTTTGCGACGAGATATTGCGGCGCCGAGGGGCTGAGGCTGCCGGCCATGGTGCTCAACTGGGCCCGCGCGGTCGCGAGCTGTGCGCGCAGGCTGGAAACCATCTGGATCTGGGCCGTGCCGGAACGAACCGGATCGAGATCGCGGCTGTGCTGGCGAAATTGCGTAAGACGCTGCCGCACGCTGGCCAGTTCGGCTTCTGCATCGGCAAGTTGGGCGCGGGTAACGCGCAGCGCGTCGTCATAGGCGCGCTTGTTGAGTGTATTGACGCGCGCCTCGCCCAGATCGAGCAGGGTGGACGCGATGCGATAGGCGTCGTCCGGGCTGAAGGCGCGTACCTTCATTGTCGTGATCCCGGTATCGCTGCTGTAATGCAGGTCGACCTGCCGACGGTAGAATTTGAGCAGAGTCTCCGGGGAAGGCTGATCGCCCAGCCGGCTTAGCAGATCGGCATCGCGGCGTTGAAAAAGGCTGGTGAGCCCGATGCGGCGTTCCAGCGCTGCGACGGCGTCATGCGAAGTAAGATAGTCGCCCAGCGCAAGCGACTCGGTTTGCGAGGCGGGCATGACATTGTTCATGCCCAGCAGCTGGCTCAGCCCGGTATTGGTCGATTGCCCATTCCCTGCCGCGCGCACGACGAAATGTGCTTCCGAAACATATTGGTTCGCGGCGATCGGCCCGAGATAAAGCGACACCACGAGCATCGGGAGCACGACGACTAGCAGAAAGGCGCGATGCGCCTTCAGCCGCCGACCCAGAAGCGCCAGGCGCTCGCGCATCGTATCGGGCCGCACATCATCGTGCGTCTCGAACAGTTCGGGCGGCGTATGGCCATGCATGCAAAGTGCCTTCACTACAGATGGACGTTGCGGCGCACGACTTTCAGCGCCACCAGACCGATGAAAAGCAGGAACAAGTTCGACCCGACCAGATACGCAAAATCGACATAGTCGAGCGTCGCGCTTTCGAACTGGCCATAGCGGCACAGCTCGAAAATCTGAGTCATTGGCAGCCAGGTCAGCCAGTCGCGATACGGCTCGGGCAGCCACTGCAGCCGGAAGAACGCGCCCGATGCCGGCATGAGCAGATAGGTCAGCGGATGGATGAACTTGGTGATCAGCTTGTTGTCGTAGCTGACCGCAGCCAGGAGCATCGACAGGCCGTATGAGAACCACAGCATGAAGAGGATGCCGCCGAGCAGTGCCATGGGGCGCATGGGCAGGTCGCCATAGCCCAGCGCGGTAGCGAACAGCAGCAATATGCCCAGGGTGCACACGGTCGACGCCGCTTCGAGCAGCGCGCGCGCGGTCAGCATGTCGAACAGCGTGATCGACCGGTGGAACAGTAGTGCCTTGTTCGAATCGATCGTCGATTCCGCGCGGGTGATGATTGAGCGGAACAGGATGAACACGCAGTAGCCGAGGATCGCGAAAGGCACCGAGCGGATGTCGGACGAATAATGGGTCCGCTCACCTGCATGGATGGCGCCGATGGTGCCGGCCAGCAGCATCGGTTCGGCAATCATCCACAAATAGCCGATATTCTCGCGGCCATAGCGTGTGTGCAATTCGCGGAGCATCAGCGCGCCGATGACGTGGCACTGATTGTCGAAGTCGCCCCAGAACGACGAGCGGGTGTTCTGCTGCTGCCCTGTGCTCAGCATGCCGCCACCTCGCGGATCAGCGACAGGGCAGTTTCGACATGGTCGCGCCAGCTTGCCGGGCGCCAGCGTTCGATGCGTTCCAACTGCATCATTCGCCGCGGGCTGGCTGGCGCCTGATAGGCCAGGATCGCGCTGCGCCACCCGGCGCCGTCGATCGGGTCGAGATAGTCGGGAACGCCGCCGCCGGCTTCGCGATGCACGGCAATGTCGCTGGCCAGTACCGGCACACCGGCAGCCAATGCCTCGATCAGCGACAGCCCGCATTCCTCGGCAAAGGCCGGCATCAGCAGCGCGCAGGCACCTTGCAGCAATTCGCGGAGTTCACGCCCCGCCATGCGCGGCATCTCATGCACCACGCCTTGCAGCGCAGGGCAGCGCTGGACCATGTCGATGATCGTGTGGTGCTGCCACCCGCGGTGCCCCACCAGCAACATCCTGGGCGCGCGGTCGGCGCCGACCGCTTCCACCATCGACCGCCAGATGTTGAGCAGCAACAGATGGTTGGCGCGCGGTTCGATCGTCCCGACGCAAACGAAATAGGCTTGGCCTCGCTGGCCGCTCCGCCAGCCGGGGCGCGGCGCATCGACGCCCAGCTGCGCCAGACGATGCGGGCGTCGTCGCAGGCTCTCGCCGCCCAGGGTGACAAGCGTATCGAGCGTGGACCGGGTGTTGACTAGAATGCCGTCCGCCAGTGCCTCGATCGTCTTGAGCTGGCGGGCCTGGCGGTTCTCCCGCTGGGGGTCGGCAAATTCGGGATGCGCGGTGGGTGCCAGGTCATGGACCAGGCAGACGAAGCGTGCGGCCTCACGGCGGATCTTGTGCAGTATCTCCCAGGGGCGGTCGAGCTGATGCGCTGAGACCTGCAAAAAAACGCGTTGCCCGGTCTTGCGCGGCACGCTGCGGGGCCACAACGCCCAGCATTGGCCGAGGCCGAAGCGGTGCCGTTCTATCCAGCTGGCGCGGTTGCCGAGTGTGTCCCAGCGATGCTCGAGCCGGTCGAGAAAGACTGCGACACGCTCAGCGGGGAGGCGGCCATAGCTGCCGCCCGGATGAAGCGCCGCATAGCGGAGCTGATGCGGAACCAGCGTTTGGAGCGTGCGGGCATAAGCGAGTTCGACTCTATCGATGCCGCTGGGCGCGCCGTGCAGGACTCGCGACAGCAGCCGCGACAGGTCGAATATTATCTCGAACGCTGGCGTGGTTGCCGATGCTTCGCCCTTCGGCGCGGCTGGCCACCGCTCAAGGGGTGCCGATGCGCCAAGGACTCGTTCGAACGATGTCATATGCTGGCCGCCGGGACAGCAGGGATGGCCGTAACCCCCGAACAGCTCGCGTAGCGGCACACCGCAGGATTTGAATGTGCGAACCGGTTGGCCATGCCCCATCGCCGCGCTGCTAGGTTGGAAAGCACGGACCTCTTTGCAGGCTATTCGCGTTTATTTGCTGGGGATTTCCCGAGGGCGGCGCGATTTCGCGGCCCCGTGCCCTGTGCCCCGCACCTTTGCCTGCCTCAGCGCCTGCTGATTGGCAGGTGCAGCGTGGCGGCAAGGCCGCCCGTTGCCGCCTCGGCAAGGCGCAGCGTGCCGCCATAGAGTTCGGCCAGCTCCCGCGCGATGGCGAGGCCGAAGCCATGGCCGTCGCCGCGCTCGTCTAGCCGTACCCCCGGCTCCACGGCCCGCGCCCGCGCTGCATCGGGGATGCCGGGGCCGTCATCTTCGACCGAAACCTGCGCCGAACCCTCCTGCACAACCGCGCGTACCATTACCCTCCCGCGGGCATGGCGCACGGCATTGTCTAGCAGGTTGCCGAGCATCTCATCGAAATCGGCCGGTTCCACCGCCACGGCAAGCGTCGCGTCGACTTCGGTGTCTATCGTCACTTTGCCCAGTGGGGCGAGCCGGGCGACGGTCGCCACCAGATCGCCGACGGCAGGCGACAGCATCGTCCGCGCCCGGCGATCGGTGATGCGTTCGCGGGCGCGCGACAGATGGTGACGGATCGTCGCATCGATGCGGGCAAGCAGCCCGGCATGGGCGGGTGCGTCGCGCAATTCGAGCGCCAGCGCCGCCACCGGCGTTTTCAGCGCATGGGCGAGATTGGCCGCCGATGCCCGTGCTGCCGCCAGCGCCGCATGATTGTCGTGCAGCAGGGCATTCAGCTCCTCGGCTAGTGGCCGTAGCTCGGAGGGCTGGTTTTCTGGAATATCGTCGGCGGTGCCGGAGCGGACCGCCGCCACCGCATCGCGCAGCGCCCGGAGCGGACGCAGCCCGTACCAGAGCTGGAGCAGGGCCGCCCCTGCCAGCACGAGCGACAGCAGGAACAGCAGGAACAGGAGCGGCACGATGGCGTCGTGGATCGGGCGTTCGATCACCGCACGCGGGGCTGCGGCGCGCAGCACGATCTTGCCTGCGGGAGAGGCAAGCGTGACTTCGCGGGCATGGACCGGCACACCCTCATCATCAGCGCCGTCGCGGGGCACCGGACCGCCCGACGCTTCTGGCGGCCCGGGGGGCCGGTGCCGGGGCTCGGGGTAGAGGCGGGGAAAATCCCGCGAGCCGATTGTCCGGTCGGGCGCGGCGATTTCCCAACGCCAGCCCGGACCGGCCTCCAGCGCGCCGCGCACCTGCGTCAGGCGGGCGGTATCGATATGGCCGTCAGCGGTGACGGCGGTGGTGAGCAGGGCGATCTGGGCATCGAGCCGACGGTCGATTCCCTGCGTGACCAGTCGCCCCAGCACCGCGCCGATCATCAGCCCGGCTACGACCAGCGCCAGAACGGTAGCCGCCGCAGACAGCAGCAGCATCCGGCCGCGGATCGACTTCATGCCGCGTCTCGGGCGGTCAGGCGATAGCCGCGCCCGCGCACCGTCTCGATCAAGTGGGCGCCGATCTTCTTGCGCAGCCGGCCGATGATCACTTCCAGGCTGTTCGAATCATTGTCGGCATCGCCTTCATAGACGCGCTCGAGCAGGCTGAGACGCTCGATCACGGTTTCCTTCGACAGCATCAGCGCCGACAGCACGCGCCATTCCAGCGCCGTCAGCCGCAGTGGGAAGCCGTCCAGTTCGAACTGGCCGCTCTGGCTGTCGAAGGCGAGGGGGCCGCAGGCGATGCGCGTCGCGGCATGGCCGGACGCCCGGCGCACGATCGCGCGCAGCCGCATCACCAGTTCCTCGACGCGAAACGGCTTGGTGAGGAAATCGTCGGCCCCGGCCTTGAAGCCCGCGACCTTGTCCGACCAGCCGGCGCGTGCCGTCAGGATCAGCACCGGCAGCGCGTGTCCCGCATCGCGCCACTGTTTCAGCACCGACAGCCCGTCCTGATCGGGCAGGCCGATGTCGAGCACCGCTGCGTCATAGCTTTCGGTGTCGCCGAGATGGGCCGCATCCACGCCGTTCACGGCCAGGTCGACTGCGCAATGTTCTGCGCGCAGCGCCCGGGCGATGGCGGGGCCCAGATCGGGATCGTCTTCTACCAGAAGGATACGCATGTCCGGTGGCTAGCCCTCCTCGTTAAACCGAATCTGAACCGCGACATTCAGCGTGCCGAGGGCGTGCCTTGCTACACCTGTTCCCGTCAGTCGAATTCAACAGAAGGAGTAGAAGCATGTCCTGGTTGCATGACAAGATGGCGGCGATGTCGTCGGGGGCCCGGTTTGCCGCGGGTGCCGCGCTGCTGGCGATCGGCGCCGCAGGTGGCGCGGGGGCCGCAGGACTTACCCGGCCCGGCATCGAAATGGCACCGACGATCGTGACGCCGATCGCCCGCCTGGGCCAGAGCAGCGGCATCGTGACGATCAAGGGGCGGATAGCCGAAATCTATGGCGATCGGCTGCTGGTGGCCGATGGGAGCGGCAAGGCGATGGTCGACGTCGGCCGCGATGCCGGCTCGGGGCTTGGCGTCGGCGCGAACGTGCTGGTGCAGGGACGTTTCGATAACGGCCAGTTGCACGGGTCGTTCCTGGTCGGTCCGGACGGCAAGGTAGCGGCTGTTGGGCCCGGTCCGCGCGGTATGGGCCCCGGTCCGCACGGCCCCGGTCCGCGTGAGCCGCACGGCCCGCCGCCGCCTCCGGGCGCACCGGTCCCGCCGCCGCCGGGGAATGCGCCGCCGCCTGCCGGATGCGCTGCGCCGGGCGCGGCACCGGCTGCTCCGGCACCCGCACCCGCACCCGCATCCGCCGCTGCGCCGGCCGCGCCGCAGCGCTGAACGATGGGGCGCCTCTCCGGAGGCGCCCCGTTTCCTTTGGTTCGGTCCGATGCGGCGATTACTTGCGTCGTGCGTTGAGCGGCGCTGAACACGCCCGCCACCTCCGGTTCAGGCAGCCGGGAGCAAGGTGGCGGCAATGGGTCGAACGAAAGGAAACCGCATGGCATATCTCCGGATGCGCCCCGCGATACTGGCGGCAACGGCGATGGCGCTGGCCCTCAGTGCCTGCAACGGCGCCAAAACGCCTGACAACCAGATATCCGCCGCCGACAACGCGGCCTTGCCGGCCTTGCCCCAGGCTGTTCCGTTGCAGCAGGGCGCTGCGACACCCCTCGCCGCCGCGCCGCCGCCTCAGGCGCTGCCCGCGACGCGGCACGTTCGCGTGGCGCGGCTCGCGCGCCCGTCCGATGCCTATGCCTATCTCGACCGCGCCGATGGCGTGACCGACGCGATCGGCGATGCGCCGCCGGATTATGCCTATGACGACGGGCGCGTTTCGCCCTGGGCGTGGCAGACCAGCCGGGGCGATGTCCGCTATGCCGAGCCGGTCGACGGCGGCTATCGCTATTATTATTACGAGCCCGGCGCCGCGACGCCCTATCTCGTCCGCGACCCGAACTATAGCTATGGCTATTCGGGCGACGAGCTGGTCGCTGTCTATGATGCGGCCGGCGCATTGCTGCCGCCCGACGGCTATTATGGCCGGATCGATTATGCCTCGCGCTACTTCGATCGCGCGGCCTATCTCTACCGGCTCGACCGCGAACGCGAGCATCGCGGCGTGATCGCGGCGAACTGGGCGGCACAACGCGCGGAAATCGCCGCGGTGCGCGCGCAATGGGCGGAGGACCGCGCCCGGCAGGCAGAATGGCAGGCCTATCACGCTGCGCACGAAGCGCAGGAACGCGATTATTGGGCCGAAGAACGGGAACGGCGTGCGATCGCAGCGCAGCGCTTCGTCGCGTGGCAGCAGAGCGGCGGCCGCGCGCCGATCCCCCAGCCGGTGGCCTATGCGCCGCCGCCGCAACAGCCGAGCTGGTTTTCGGGCTGGTTCGGCGGTGAGCGCCAGCGCGAGGCACAGCAGCGCGCGCAGTTAGCGGCGCAACAGCAGCAACAGCGCGCCCAGTTGGCGGCCCAGCAACAGCAGCGTCTGATCGCCGAACAACAGGCTCGCCAGCAGCAGGCGCAGATGAGCCAGCTACGGCAGCAGCAGGTGCTGGCCGAGCAGCAGGCGCACCAGGCCCGGTTCGCGCAGCAGCGGGCGATGCAGCAACAGGCGCAACAGGCGCGGGTTGCGCAGATCCAGCTCGCACAGCAGCGTCAGGCGCAGGTACATCGCCAGGAACAGGCGCAGCGCGCGGCGGCGCAACAGCGCGAGGTAATCGCACGGCGCGCGCAAGAGCAGGCACAGGCCCACCGGGCACAGATGATGGCCGCGCAGGCGCAGCAACGCGAACGGGCGGTGGCGGCCCAGCGCCAGCATGCCGAGGCCGTGCAACATGCCCGGCAGGAACAGCAACAGGCGCAGCGCGCGCAGCAACAGGCCCGTGCCGAAGCCGAATCGCGTCGGCGTCAGGCCCAGGCGGCGCGGGCGCAGGTGGCGGAGCGGCAGGCGCAGGCCCATGCGATGGAGCAGGCCCGCGCACATCCGCCTGAGCAGCCGCATCCGCACGCCAATGCCCCGCATCCGCAGACGTCCCCGCATCCGGCAAAGCCGCACGAAGGCGGCGAGCACGGCTGATTGTCTGCGAACGTCAGTCGGAACGCCCGCACCAGCCCGGCAGATAGGCGGCATCCTTCTGCCGGGCGGCGACAAGCGCTTTCTCGATCGCGCCTTCAAAGTCGCGCGCGACCAGCTTTGCGCCGATCCGGCGGCGCAGGAAATCGGCCCAGAGGAACTCCGAATAGGGCGTGCTGTCCTTGGCATAGCCGCCGGCGCGGCGCAGCTCGCCGGCCAGCGACCGATAGGGATCATCCTTCATCGCGCCGATCGTGCGGGGCAGGTCTTCATGCGTGTGGCGAACGCCCGTTTCGTCGAACGGGTGCAACCAGTTGCGATTGTCCATGAAGGTCCAGAACAGCGGCTTCTTCAGGTCGTGAAGATCGGCGATCACGCTGACCAGCACATGCTCCACGCCTTCCTCGTGCAGGGCGCGGACGAGATGATGATGGTCGATCACGAAGGGCACCGATTTCGGGCCGAGGATCACCGGTATCATGTGGCGGCCCAGAAAGTCCGGGCCATCGCGCTCCGCCCGCTTGCGCCATTCGGCGCGCTTGCGGGCGACTTCGCGAAAGCCGATGGTCATCTGTGTCGGTCGCAGACCGGCGACCGGCACCGGGTGCAGGGCAGGGGTGAAGTCGGCTCTCATCGCTGGGTCTCCCGCTGGGGCATGGCGGCCTGTACCGCCGAAACGGCATCGTCGACGCTGTAGCTGCTGCGACGGTCGAGGTCGGTTTCGCCGGCTGCGGCGATCAGGTCGCGCGCGCGGTCGTGCAACCGGGCGAGCTGGACGCGGAAGCCGGCCGCAGTCATCGCCCGGTCGAACTCGATCAGCGCGTCCAGCGCGGTGCTGTCGAGATCATAGCTTTCCTCCAGGCTCAGCACGACGGCCCGGGTGTTCGCTTCCGCGCGCGTGCCGGCGAGTACCAGACCCAGCATCCGCTCGGCATTGGCGAAGAACAGCGGCGCGGTCGGGCGCCAGATGGCGATGCCCGGGGGCGCCACTGCTTGGGCATGACGGGCGAGGTCGACATAATTGTGGCTGTCCCCCAGGCGGCCGAGCCGGGCGACACGCGGTGTCGCGAACCGCTGGATCAGCGCGGCAAGCGACAGGGCGATCGCCACCAGCATGCCGTCGAGCACGCCCAGCGCCAGCACGCCGGCAGCGGCGCCGATCGCGACATACTGGTCGCGGTCGAGCCGCCACAGCCGCAATAGCGGCATCGGGTCCAGCGCGTGGGTCAGTGCGGCAATCACCACCGCTGCGAGTACCGGCTCGGGCAGGCGGGCGAACAGCGGCGTCGCGAACAACAGCATCGCGGCGAGACCCAGCCCCGCGATCAGCCCCGCCAGCCGGCTCGTCGCACCCGCTGCCTCGCTGGCCGAGCCGGCCGAAAATCCGGCGCCGACCGGCATTCCGCGGACCAGCGCGCTGGCGAGATTGGCGAGGCCCAGCGCCATCAGCTCGCGATTGGCATCGACGCTGTCGCCATGCCGCAGCGCCAGCGAGCGGATCGTACCCCAGGATTCGGCGAACAGGATGAGCACCAGCGGCGCAGCGAACTGGGCCAGCCGCGAGCTGGTGTCCCAGTCGAGTCGGGGCAGGTGTGGCCAGCTCAGCGCGGTGTCGACTCGCCCCACCATCGCGACGCCCATTGCCTCGAGGTTGAAGGCGTGGGCGGCGGCGATGCCGGCGACCAGCACCACCAGCGGGCCGGGGATGGCCGGATAGCGTCGCAGCACGAGAAGTAGCAGCAGCGCGACGATGCCGATCAGCACGCTCGCCGGGTGCCAGCCGGGAATGGATCGCACCAGCCCTGCGCCGAACGCCAGAATATCGGCACCCTGAACCCCGACGCCGGTGATGATCGGCAACTGGTGGAGAATGATCGTAATCGCGATCCCCAGCGAAAAGCCGCGCAGCACTGGCCGCGAGATGAAGCCGGTCAGGCCGCCAAGCCGGAACGCGGCGGCGGCGAGGAACAACATCCCCGCCATGCCCACCAGCAGCGCAGCCAGCATTGCCCGGTCCTCGCCCGCAACCGGCAGTGCCGCCAGCGTCGCCGCCAGAATGGCCGCCGAGGACGAGGTGGCGGAGACGATCGCGAAGCGGCTGCGCCCGGCAGCGGCATAGACCAGGCAACCCGCGATGCCCGCAAAGATCGCATGTTGCGGCGCCAGGCCGGCAATGCCCGCATAGGCTATCGCTTCAGGGAGCATCAGGCCGGCGACGCACAGGCCGGCCACAAGGTCTTGGGTCCGCATCGCCGGCAATTAACGGCGCCAACGAAACGATTGGCAAGGGGCTATTCGGTTCGCGCAGGGTGCGGCGCCTTGGGCAGCTTGATTCCCAGCAGCACCAGCCGGTCGCCGGTGATGCCGAACCAATGCGGCACCCCCGCCGGGATGAGGAGGACATCGCCCGGACCCAGCGAGCGGGTCGTGCCGCCCTCGATGCGGCTGCCCTCGACCAATCCGGCGTTGCGCGTTTCCGCTTCTGCCAATGTGCCGCCGGAAACCAGCGTGCCGGTACCTTCGAGGACGATGGCATATTCCGCCGCCGCCGGATGCACTGCAGGGCGACCGGGCTTCTTCCAGATCTCGATCGCGGCGATCGTCTCGCGGTCGCGCACCAACGGGCGCCACGCAAAGCCCTGGCCGGGCTGCATCGCCGCCAGCATCGACTGAATCTGGGCGCGAACCTCGGCACCGCTGGCAAAGCCGGACAGATCGGCGGCAGGGGCTGCATTGGTTTGCGCGGTTGCGTTCGGGATGGCGGAAAGCGCGAGCAGCATCCCCGCCGGTATCAACGCCAAGGCCTTGGCCATCCTCGTCACCGCCGCATCTCCTTTGCTTTATCGTGGTACAACAGTGCCATAGTCGGCGAATGCGGGACAGCCCCCCGCCGCTAACCCTCGACCGGCCGGCGCAGCCGCGAGCGGGTGAGGTCGAGCGAATCCGTCAGCACTGCAGGCGCCGCGTCGCTGTCCTTGTCCATATCGGGATAACGATTCCAATATTCGGTGTGTGCGCCGCGCCCGTGGCGAATGCGCGTCGAGACCGGGCGGTCCCACACGCCTGCACCGAGGACCGGCGCCACCGGCCCGCCGATCGGGTCGCCCTGGAGCAGCCCGCGCGCGGGGAAGTAGAGGTTGGTCCACACGGTCACGCCGAATACCGCCGCGTGATCGACGATATGGATCGTCTTGCGACGGCGGTTCACCGGCGGAGTCTTGCGCGGATAGGAGAAATGCACGCCGTCTTCGCGGAAGGGCGGGGCGGTTGGCAGCTCGCGGCGTTCGATGCGCAGGCTGAAATCGGCCAGGTTTCGCGCGAGCAGCAGCGGCGCATGCGCCAGCGGACTGCCCAGCGTGACGAAATCGGTCACCAGCCAGTGCGCGCCCAGCCAGCGTTGTTCGAAATGGAGGTTCCGCACCGCCTGGCGCCATGCGTCGGGATCTGCGTCGGCGGCGGCTGCCTCGGCTTCGCCGAGCCGGGGCTGGGTGGCGGCGCCGTTCGGTCCGGCTTCCTCGATCTGGCGGCGCAGCTTCTCGCTCGCGCGCTGCCAGCTGAAATTGAGGATGTCATAGCCGATTACCGACCCCAGGCTGTGCCCGACGACGAGGATGCGGTCATAGCGCCCATCCTCGTGCAGCCGCTGGAGCAGTGCCACGCCTGCCTCGCGAATGCGGTTGCGCGCTTCCACGGTGCGTGGGTGCGGGTTCAGATAGATGGCGGCATCGCCGACATAGCTGCGCACGACATAATTGGCGGCGGCTACCGTGGCGGCGGCGAGGCCGGTCAGCGCGGGAAGATGCGGCCCGCGCACTTGCAGGCCAAGCGCCGTGGCAAAACTCGCGAGGGTTGCAGCGACGAGCAGCCCAAGTAGGATCCAGCAGATCCACCACAGCACGGCGAGGCGCCCCGGCACGTCCTTCTGCGGCCGCCGCATCAGCAGCCATAGCCAGGACAGCACGAACGGCCATCCCGCCACCGGCATCAGATGCTGCCAGTAAAATTCGATGAAGTCGCTGTCCTCATTGGCGGAAAAGGCCCGGTAGCGCCGTTCCTCGAAACCCTGCGAATAGGGATCGGGCTTGCTGTAGAACAGGCGTTTACCCGCGCTGTCCTTCTCCGCGCCCAGCACGCCCAGCACGAAGCCGGTCAGCGTATCCATAGGCCGCTGTTCGCCGATGCCGTGGATGACGATAACCGCCTGTCGCGGCCTGCCTGTGGTCGAGGTTGCGGAAGGGGACGGCACTTTCACGCCGCCTTTTGAGACGGAGAAGGGGCGGTGCGCGCTTCTCTGCCGCAGCGCATGGTTTCAGGCAGCATATTTCCCCCAATCGGCTGCACGGCCAAGCACGCAAGGCCTATCATGCCGATCCGAGCGTGAAAAGCATTGCTGCCCGAGTGGTTGCAAATTACTCAGAGTTATTATTCGTTGTTAGGAGAAGATTGCATGGGCTGCAGCACCCCCTCGCGTCGGGATTTCCTTGCCGCCGCAGGCACTGGCGCTGTGGCGTTGGGGAGCCTCCCGGCGGTTGCAGTGCCTGCGCACGCGGCCGACGATAAGGGCGCAGCGCCGAAAGTGCATGCAGCGCTCCAGCCCTTCGACATGGCGGATGTGACGCTGGCGGATAGCCCCTTCCTCCACGCCCAGCGGATGACCGAGGCCTATCTGCTTCGGCTCTCGCCCGACCGGCTGCTCCACCAATTCCGCGTCAATGCCGGGCTGGAGCCCAAGGCCCCGGCCTATGGGGGGTGGGAGTCCGACGCACTATGGGCCGACATCCATTGTCAGGGGCATACGCTCGGCCATTATCTCTCGGCCTGCGCGCTGGCGTTCCGGGGGACGGGCGACGCGCGGTTTCGCGAACGGGTGGAGTATATCGCCGCCGAACTGGCCGCCTGCCAGAAGGCGGCGGGCAGCGGGCTGGTCTGCGCCTTTCCGGAAGGGCCGGCGCTGGTGGCGGCGCATCTTCGCGGCGAGAAGATTACCGGCGTGCCCTGGTACACGCTGCACAAGCTCTATGCCGGGCTGCGCGACGGGGCGACGCTGGCGGACAGCCAGACCGCGCGTGCGGTGCTGCTGCGGCTCGCCGACTGGGGCGTGGTCGCGACCCGGCCGCTGTCAGATGCCGATTTCGAGCAGATGCTGGAAACCGAACATGGCGGCATGAACGAAGTCTATGCCGATCTCTATTTCCTGACCGGCAATGACGACTATCGCACGCTGGCCCAGCGCTTTTCGCACAAGGCGATCCTGGCGCCGCTTGCCCGGCACCGCGACCAGCTCGACGGGCTGCACGCCAACACCCAGTTGCCCAAGATTGTCGGTTTCCAGCGCGTCCACGAAGCGACCGGGGACGCCAGCTATGGCGAAGCCGCCAGCTTCTTCTGGGAGACGGTGACGCGCACCCGTTCCTTCGCCACCGGCGGGCATGGCGACAACGAACATTTCTTCGCGAACGCCGATTTCGCCGAGCATGTCTTTTCGGCCAAGGGTTCGGAAACCTGCTGCCAGCACAACATGCTGCGGCTTACCCGCGCGCTGTTCCTGCAGGCGCCGAGCGCCGATTATGCCGATTTCTACGAACGCACGCTCTACAACGGCATCCTCGCCTCGCAGGATCCGGACAGCGGCATGGCGACCTATTTCCAGGGCGCGCGGCCGGGTTACATGAAGCTGTACCATACGCCCGAGCATTCCTTCTGGTGCTGCACCGGCACGGGCATGGAGAACCACGTCAAATATCGGGATTCGATCTATTTTCGCGGCGATCGCGCGCTTTATGTGAACCTGTTCATCCCCTCGTCGGTGCAGTGGCGCGAGCAGGGTGCGGTGCTCACCCAGTCCACCCGCTTTCCGGAAAGCGCGGAGACGCATTTCCAGTGGAAGCTGGCAAAGCCCGCCACGCTGGCGCTGAAGCTGCGCCATCCGCGCTGGAGCCGGACAGCGACCGTGCTGGTCAATGGCGTGGAGACGCTGCACTCTACCGCGCCGGGCCGCTATCTCGACGTGACCCGGCTGTGGCGCGACGGCGATCAGGTGGAACTGCGCCTTGCCATGGAAGCCGGTGCGGTGGTCAACCCAGCGGCGCCCGACATCGTCGCGTTCACCTATGGTCCGCTGGTGCTCGCCGGCGCGCTGGGGCGGGAGGGGCTGGCGCCCGGCGCGGACATTGTCGTCAACGAGCGCGAATATGGTCGCTATAACGACACGCCCGTAGCGGTGCCGACGCTGGCGGGCGATCCGCAGGCGCTGGCGGCGGCGATCCGCCCGGGCGACCGGCCGCTCGAATTCCGGCTGGCATCGGCGGAGGGAGCGGCGGTGCGGCTGATCCCGTACTACCGCATCGCGCACGAACGCTACGCGACCTACTGGAAGCTTGCCCCGACCTCGGCCGCTAACCCGTCGAGATAGCCGCACAGCATGTCGGCGAGCGCTGCGGACCAGTCGGCGATTTCGGCTTCGGTTCGCGGGGTTTGCGAGAAGCGGTCGCCGACGCCGCTCAGCGTCATCTTGATCAGATGGCCGGCAAGTTCGCGGCGGTCAGCGGCCAGCTGGGGCAGGGACTCTTCCAGAAAGGTCTGGAAGATCCGTGCATTATCCGCCTTGGCCGCGACGGCTTCGGGTGCGTCGCGATAGAGCGGCGCGGCATCGTTGAGCGCGATGCGGATCGCGGCTTCCTCGCATTCGGAAAGCAGAAAGGCGTGGACGAGACGCCGCAGCCGCTCCGCCGGCGGACGGTCGCGCGCTTCCAATATGCCCCGCAGCATCGTCGAGGTGCGCCGCCATTCATCGGTCTGCAGGCGGAACAGGATCGCCGCCTTGTTGGGGAAATATTGGTAGAGCGAGCCGACACTGACGCCCGCCCGCTCGGCGACTCGCGCCGTGGTGAAACGCTGCGCCCCTTCGCGCATCAAAACCTGAATAGCGGCGTCGAGCACCGCCTCCACAAGCTGCGATGACCGCGCCTGGCGCGGCTGTTTGCGCGAGACGATGGGGGCAGTGCGGGGCGTGCTCATCGGTGCTTCCAGTCAATGCGAATAGCCAAAGCTGACGGATTAGTCGTATTTTTCCAGTAGGCAAGCACTCCCCTCCGCTTGGCCTTTGGAGAACTCTGATGACGACGCTTTCCAGCGCCCCCGTGGCGCCTCTTCTCGCGCGCCTGTTCGACGCGGCAGACCGCAATCCCGCAACGCAGAGCCCGCACTTCGCCGGCATCTCTCGCGACGAGCTTCAGCACGTGATGCGCAGCAAAGACCGCTACCGCGAATTTTATGCGGCGCTTCGCGATTTCGCGCTGCCGGTATCGCGCGAAGTGGGCGCGCTGCTCTACATGCTGGCGCGTGCGACGCAGGCCCGGACGATCGTGGAGTTCGGCACCTCGTTCGGCCTGTCGACGCTGCACCTGGCGGCGGCGCTGCGCGACAATGGCGGCGGGCGGCTGATCACCAGCGAGTTCGAACCCGCCAAGCTGGCGCAGGCCCGCGCCAATCTCGCCGAAGGCGGGCTCGACGATTTGGTCGACTTCCGCGAAGGTGATGCGCTGGAAACGCTCGCGGTCGACCTGCCCGACACGATCGATCTGGTGCTGCTCGACGGCGCCAAGGCGCTCTACTGCGACATTCTTGATCGTGTGGAGAGCCGGTTGCGGCCCGGCGCGATCCTGCTCGCGGACAATGCCGACCACGCCCCCGATTATCTCGATCGGGTCGGCAAGATCGCCAATGGCTATATGTCGATGCCGTTCAACGACGAGGTGGAGCTTACGATCCGCCTCGGCTGAAGGCCGCGCACCGGCGCTGCACCTACCGCGGCGCCGGAGTCGCCTACTGGCTCGTGCGCGCCTGCTCGGCGCCGTTGGTCAGGTCCGCCGCGTTCCAGCCGCCGCCCAGCGCCTGCACTAGCGCGGCATAGACCGTCTGGCGGTCGAGCTGGGCCTGGATTAGCGACCGTCGGGCGGAGAGGGCTGCCGCCTGCGCCGTGACGACGCTGCTATAGGCGACAATGCCGGCGCGGTACTGGTTGCGCAGCGACTCTTCGGACTTGTCGGCGGCAAGCGAGGCCGCGCGCAGATAGGCTTCCTGCCGGGCGAGCACTTCCTGCGCGATCAGATTGTCCTGCACCGACTGGAAGGCGGTGAGCGTCACTTGCCGGTAATTGGCGACCGCGGCGTCATAGGCGGCACGCGACTGGGCGAGGCGGGCATTCCGCGCCCCGAAGTCGAGCAGCGTTTCCGCCACCGATGCGCCAAGCGACCACAGCGAGGCGCCCGCGCTGAACAGGCCGGACAGCGAATCGTTGGAGAACCCGCCGCTGCCGGTCAGGCTGACGGTGGGGAAAAATGCGGCCCGGTTGATGCCGATCGTGGCATTGGCGGCGGCAACCTGGCGTTCGGCGGCGGCGATGTCGGGCCGCCGCTCGACCAGCGCAGACGGCAGTGCGACGGGGGCGTCGGGCACCACCGGCGTCCATGCCGCGCTGTTGGCGGCGATGCGGAAGCCGGCCGGATTCTCGCCGATCAGCACGGCAATCGCATCCTCGAACTGCGCGCGCGTCCGCGCCTGGCCTTCGAGATCGGACTGGGCGGAGGCGAGCTGCGACTGTGCCTGGAACACGTCGGTGCGGGCTACGGTGCCGGCATTATACTGGTTGGTAGCGATCTCCAGCGAGCGCTTGTACGCATCCACCGTCGCAGAAAGGCTGGCGATCTGCGCATCGGTGGCGCGCAGGCTCAGATAGTCGGTGACGAGCTCGCCCTGGATCGCCAACCGGGCATTGGCGACATCGGCCAGCCGCGCCTCTTCGGAGTAGCGGGCGTTGCGGACGGTGTTGGTCACGCTGCCGAACAGATCGGGTTGCCAGCTCTCCTGCAGGTTGACGCGGTAGCTGTCGCTGTTCTGGTTGTTGGCAAAGGTTGCACCATTGCTGGTGCCGGTGCCAGCCCCGGACCCGGTGCCGCCGGTGGTGTTCGCCGCGCGCCCGGCGGTCCCGCTATGGCTGTGCGTTACCGACCCGTTGGCGCTGACGGTGGGGAACAGGCTGGCATGGGCTTCGCGTGTAGCGGCGGTGGCCTGCCGCCACGAGGCTGCGGCCTGGGCAAGCGTCTGGTTATGCGCATTGGCACGCGAAACCAGATCGTTCAGCACCGTATCCCCAAATGCGGTCCACCAGTCGGGCCGCACCGCGCCGTCATTGGGGTTGGCGGGGCGCCAGCCGTCAACGGTCTTCCACGCAGCCGGCGCAGCTGCGGTCTCCGGCCGATGATAGGCCGGGGCGAGCGAACAGCCCGCCAGCGCGCTAAGCGCCAGCAGCGATGCAATCGGGCGGAGACGGATGCGGGTGGTCATGCGGGAAGCTCGCGAACTGGCAGGGGACGGGAACGCCGGCGACGCTGCGCCAGGCGATCGAGCAGGACATAGATGACGGGCGTGGTGATCAGCGTCAGCACCTGGCTGGCGATCAGCCCGCCGACGATCGCTACGCCGAGCGGCCGGCGCAGCTCGGCACCTTCGCCAAAGCCGATCGCCAGCGGCAGCGCGCCCAGTGCCGCGGCGATGGTGGTCATCAGGATCGGGCGGAAGCGGAGCAGGCTTGCCTCACGCGCCGCTGCCTCCGCCGACAGCCCGCGTTCTCGCTGGGCGGCGAGGGCGAAGTCGATGATCAAAATGGCGTTCTTCTTGACGATGCCGAGCAGCAGGAACAGCCCGATCAGCGCGATGATGTCGAACTCCATGCCGCAGATGATCAGCGCCAGCACCGCACCGGTGCCGGCTGCGGGCAGCGTGGACAGCACCGTCACCGGGTGGATCAGGTTCTCGTACAATATGCCGAGCACGATGTAGATCGCCACCAGCGCCGCCAGGATCAGCAGCGGCTGCGATCCTTGCTGCTGCTGATAGGTGAGGGCGGTTCCGGCAAAGGTTCCGTGCACGGTGCTGGGCATTGCGATCTGTGCCTCTGCCGCCTCAATTGCGGTCCGCGCGTCGGACAGCGCCTTGCCGGGCTTCAGGTCGAACGAAATCGTCGCGGCGACTTCGGTTCCCTGGTGGTTGACGCTGGCCGCCGTCGGGGCCTGCCGCACCGATGCCAGCGCGGTCAGCGGCACCATTGCATGGGCGGTGTTGCTGAGCGCCGATCCCGTCGAGGGATTGCGCAGCGCCGGGTTGGATACCACTGCCGCGGCAGTGCTGGCCTTGGTCGTCGTCGTTCCCTGCGCCGTGCCTGTGCTGCTCGCCAGCGGCGGCGGGGCGGCAGCGACGGTGCTGCCGGAGGGGCTGGCAGTCGCCAGATTGTCGGTCTGGACCGCCTGTGCGGGAATGCGGACATCGGGCAGCATGTGCGGGCCGGTGGTGGCCGCCGGATCCCAGCCAAGCACGACGCTGTACTGGTTTATGTCCTCATAAATGGTGGCGACGTTGCGCTGGCCGAAGGCGTCGTAGAGTGCATTGTCGACATCGCGGGGCGAAATGCCGACGCGGGCGGCGGCGTCGCGATCGATCGTCAGGAAGCTTTCGACTCCGTTTTCGGCCAGGTCGCTATCGACATTGGTGAAGACCGGGCTTTTCGTCATCGCGTCGTTCAGCTTTTGCGCCCAGATCTTCAGGTGCTCGGTGCTGTCCGCCATCAGCGTATATTGATAGGTAGCGTTGCTTGATCGGCCGCCGGTGCGCAGATCCTGCACCGGTGCAAGGAACAGGCGAATGCCCTCCACGGGCTGCAGCGCGCGCTGCAGCCGCTGGATCACCACGGTGCTCGGCTGGCCCGGCCGCTTCTCGACCGGCTTGAGCGCGATCAGCATGAATGCGCCGCCGCCGCGGCTGCCGCCGGTGAAGCCGACCACGCTCTGCACGGCGCGGTCCTTCTTGATGATGCCAACGACCTGTGTGAGCTTGTCCTGCATCGAAAGGAACGACACGCTCTGGTCGGCGCGCACGCCGGCGAAGATCAGCGGCGATTCCTGTTGCGGGAAGAAGCCCTTGGGCACCACCACATACAGATAGACGGTCAGGCCCATCACCGCGACGAGCAGCAGCACGACCAGCGGCTTCATCGCCAGCGCCCAGTCGAGCACATGCGCATAGCCGCGTTCCAGCCGCGTATAGCCGGCTTCCAGCGCCCGCGCGAAGCGGCCCGGCGTCTTGGGGGCAGCTTCCGGATCGTGCTTGCGCAGGAACCAGGCGCACAGCATCGGCGTGGTGGTCAGCGACAGCACGAGGCTGATCATCACCGCGACCGACAGCGTTACGGCAAACTCGCGGAACAGCCGCCCCACGATCCCGCCCATGAACAACAGCGGGATGAACACCGCGATCAGGCCGATCGACATCGACAAGACGGTGAAGCCCACCTCGCGCGCGCCGAGCAAGGCCGCCTCAAACCGGTCCATGCCCTTTTCGAGATGGCGGGTGGTGTTCTCCAGCACGACGATGGCGTCGTCGACCACGAACCCCGTCGCGACCGTGATCGCCATCAGCGATATGTTGTTGAGGCTGAACCCGATTAGGTACATCACCCCGAAAGTGCCTAGCAGTGAGACGATCGTGGCGACGGCGGGGATGAAGGTTGAGCGCACGTCGCGCAGGAAAGCGAACACGACCACGACGACCAGCACCAGCGCGATCAGCACGGTGATCTCGATTTCGCGGATTGAGGCGCGGATCGAACTCGTGCGATCCATCGCCACATCGAGATGGATGTCGGCCGGAATCTGCGCCCGCAGCGTCGGCAACTCGGCACGGATCGCGTCGACCATCTTGATCAGGTTCGCGTCGGGCTGCTGCGTGATGTTGACGACGATGGCGCGCTTGCCATTGTAGAGACCCATCGTTCGCAGGTCAGCGACGCTGTCGTTCACATTGGCGATGTCGCCCAGCCGCACCGGCGCGCCGTTTCGCCAGGCGATGACCAGCGGGCGATAGTCCGCCGCCACACGGCCGGCGGCATTGGTATAGATTTGCCAGGCGCGGCCGGTGGTGCTGCTCTGGAGCAGTCCTTTGGGACGGTTGGCATCGGCCGCCTCGATCGCTGCACGGACATCTTCCATGGAAATGCCGTAGCTGTTGAGGCGATAGGGATTCACATCGACGCGCACCGCCGGCAGCGATCCGCCGCCCAGTTCGACATCGCCCACGCCGGGGATCTGCAGCATCAGCTGCTGCACCGTATTGGAGACGGCATCGTAAATCTGGCCGGCCGTCTTGGTGTCGGACGTGAGAGCCAGCGTAATCACCGGCTGGTTGGCGGGATTGACCTTGCGATAGGTGGGGTTCTGCTTGAGCGTCGCAGGCAGATCGGCGCGCGCGGCGTTGATCGCTGCCTGCACCTCGCGCGCGGCGGCGTCGATATTCACCGACAGGTCGAATTGCAGCGTGATCCGTGTGGTGCCCAGCGAACTGGACGAGGTCATCTCGGTCACGCCGGCAATGGTCGAGAGGCGGCGTTCGAGCGGCGTGGCGATGCTCTGCGCCATCACTTCGGGACTGGCGCCGGACAGGTTGGCGGATACGCTGATCGTCGGCAGGTCGAGTTGCGGCAGCGGCGCCACGGGGAGCGAGAAAAAGCCCGCGATCCCCGCCAGCGCCAGCCCGATCGTCAGCAGTATCGTGGCGATCGGGCGCCGGATGAAGGGCGCGGAAAGGTTCACGCGCCTGCCTCCGCGCTCACATTCGGGTTGGCGCGGACGCCCCAGCCATGCCGGGCCAGCTTCTGCTGCGCGCGATCGAAATAGAGATAGACGATCGGCGTGGTGAACATCGTCAGCAACTGGCTGACCAGCAGACCGCCGAAGATCGCGATACCCAGCGGCCGGCGCAGTTCGGCGCCTTCGCCGATGCCCAGCATCAGCGGGATCGCCGCGAACAATGCCGCCAGCGTCGTCATCAGGATCGGGCGGAAGCGCAGGATTGCTGCCTGGCGAATTGCTGCGGCCGGGCTGAGCCCCTCGTCGCGCTCGGCGGCGATCGCGAAGTCGATCATCATGATCGCGTTCTTCTTCACGATACCGATCAGCAGCACGATGCCGATGATGCCGATCACGTCGAGATTGTGCCCGGTCACCCACAGGGCGAACAGCGCGCCGACCGCAGCCGACGGCAAGGTCGACAGGATCGTCACGGGGTGGATGAAGCTCTCATAGAGCACACCCAGCACGATATAGACGCAGATGATCGCCGCCAGGATCAGCAGCAACTGGTTGCCCAGCGAGGACGAAAAGGCTCCAGCCGCGCCGAGGAAGGTCACCGAAATGCCTGGCTTAAGCTTGAGCTGCGCGATGGTGTCGCGGATCGCAGCGGTGGCCGTGCCCAGCGAAACGCCGGGCGCCGTATCGAAATTGACGGTAGCGGCCGGGAACTGGCCGACATGGGTGACGGCAAGCGGCGAGCGGCCCTCGCGGATCGTTGCCACCGCGTTCAGCGGCGTCGATCCGCCCTGGGACGGCAGGTGCAGCAGACCCAGCGACTGCGGATCGGTGGCGAGGCCCGGCACGGCCTCCAGGATCACGCGATACTGGGTGGTCTCGGTAAAGATGGTCGAGACGATGCGCTGCCCGAACGCCGAATAGAGCGTGTCGTCGACGCTGGAGGCGGTGATGTTCAGCCGCGCAGCGCTGTCGCGGTCGATGTCGACATAGGCAGCCGCACCGGTCGCGCCCGCATCGGTCGAGACATTGGCGACCTTGGCGACATGGCGCAGCGCCGCGACGATGCGCTGTGCCTCGCTGTTGACGTCGGCGGTGTTCGATCCTTCGACCGAGAAGCGATACTGGGTCGGCCCGCTTTCGGCGTCGATCGTCAGATCCTGGGTCGGCTGGACGTAAAGCGTGATGCCGGCGATCCGGTCGACCGCATCCTCCAGCCGCCGCATCACCGCCGCCTGATTGCCGTGCGACGGCTTCAGGTTGACCAGCATCGTGCCGACGTTGAGCGAGGCGTTGTTCGATCCGTCGACGCCTACATAGGAGGAGAGATTCTCCACCGCCGGATCGGCCAGGATCGCCCGAGCCGCTTGCGCCTGCAGCGCGGCCATATGGTCGTACGACACGCCGTTGGTGGCTACGATCCGCGCCTGGAGCTGGCTGGTGTCCTGAGTAGGGAACAGCCCCTTGGGAATGACGAGGTACAGCAACACTGTCAGCCCCAGCGTGGCGATCGCTACCAGCAGCGTCGCGAAGCGGCGGCGCAGCACGAAATCCAGTCCGGTCTCGTACCGCCGCTCGACCCAGTCGAACAGGGCGGCCGATCGCTGGGCAACGCGGCTCGGCTTCTCCTCCGACGGGCGCTTGAGCCAGCGGGCGGAGAGCATGGGCGTGAGAGTCAGCGACACCACGGCCGAGATCAGGATCGTCACCGCCAGCGTCACTGCGAATTCGCGGAACAGGCGCCCGACAATGTCGCCCATGAACAACAGCGGGATCAGCACCGCGATCAGGCTGACGGTCAGCGAGATGATGGTGAAGCCGATCTCGCCCGCACCCTTCAGCGCCGCCTCGAACGGACCCATGCCGTCCTCGATATGGCGCTGGATATTCTCGATCATCACGATCGCGTCGTCGACGACGAAGCCTGTCGCGATGGTCAGCGCCATCAGCGAGAGATTGTCGAGGCTGAAGTTGAGGAGATACATCACCCCGAACGTGCCGATCAGGCTGATCGGCACCGCGAGCCCGGCCACCAGCGTCGCGCGGGCGGAGTGCAGGAAGAAATAGATCACCAGCACGACAAGGACGACCGCGAGCACCAGTTCGAACTCGACATCGTGCACCGAGGCGCGGATGCCGGTGGTGCGGTCGGCCAGCACTTCGGCATGGAGGCCTGCGGGCAGGCTCTTCAGCAGCACCGGCAACTGCCGTTTGATGGCGTCGGTGGTGGCGATCACGTTGGCGCCCGGCTGACGCTGAACATTCAGGATGATCGCCGGCGTCTCGTTGGCGAGCGCGCCCAGCCGGCTGTTTTCCGCACCTTCGGCAACCTGCGCGACGTCGCCCAGCCGCACCGGCGCGCCGTTCTGATAGCTGACGATCAGGTTCTTATAGTCGTCGACGGACTGCAGCTGGTCGTTGGCATTGATCTGGTAGGACCGGTTGGGGCCATCGAAGCTGCCCTTGGCCGAATTTGCATTGGCATTGCCGATGGCGGTGCGGATCTGGGCAAGGCTGAGGCCGTAGCTCGACAGTTTCTGCGTGTCGGCGCGAATGCGCATCGCCGGCTTTTGCCCGCCTGCCAGGCTCACAAGGCCGACGCCGGTGATCTGGCTGATCTTCTGCGCCAGCCGCGTATCGACCAGCGACTGAACCTGGGTAAGCGGAATTGTGTCCGACGTGATCGCCAGCGTCAGGATCGGCGCGTCCGCCGGGTTTACCTTGGCATAGACCGGCGGTGCGGGCAGGTCGGCGGGCAGCAGCGCCTGCGCCGCATTGATCGCCGCCTGCACTTCCTGTTCCGCCACATCGAGCCCGGTCGACAGGTTGAACTGCAGCGTGATGACCGACGCGCCCGAGGAACTGGTCGATTCCATCCGCGTCAGCCCCGGCATCTGCCCGAACTGGCGTTCGAGCGGCGCCGTGACGGTCTGGCTCATCACTTCCGGGCTGCCGCCGGGATAGAGGGTGCTGACCTGGATGGTCGGATAATCGACCTCAGGCAGCGCCGACAGCGACAGATTGCTGAAGCCGACCAGACCCGCCAGCACGATCGCGACCATGAACAGCGCGGTCGCGACCGGGCGCAGGATGAAGATGCGCGACGGACCCACGGATCAGCCGCCCTGGCCGCCGCCATGGTGCCGGCGCTTGCCGCCGCCCTGGCCATCCCGCGCGGGCGGGGCATCGCCGGGCAGCGCGACCTTGGCGCCTTCGGTCAGCCGGTCGGAACCGTCGGTCACCACCGTATCGCCCAGCGCAAGACCGTCGGTAATCTGCGTTTTGTCGGCCACGGCAACGCCCAGCTTGACCTTGCGCTCGGTGACGGTGCGGTCCGGCTTGAGCAGCCAGACGAACGGGCCGTCCGGGCCGGACTGGATTGCGGCGGGCGGCACGGTTACAGCCTTCTGCACCGTCTCGACCGTCAGCCGCACATTGACGAACTGGCTGGGATAGAGCTGGAACCCCGCATTGGCGAAGCGTGCCTTGCCCTTGATCGTGCCGGTCGTCGTGTCGACGCGGTTGTCCAGCGTCGAGAAGCTACCCGTGTCGAGCGTGTTGGTGCGGGTGCTGTCGAGCGCGATCGCCGGGATCTGCGCGCCTTGTGCAATGCGCTTCTGAATTTCCGGCGCCTGTTGTTGCGGTACCGCGAATTCCACGTCGATCGGCTGGAGCGTAGTAACCACCACGATGCCGTTGCTATCGCCCGCGCCGATATAGTTGCCGATATCGACCACCTTCAGGCCGGCACGCCCGCTGACCGGCGACACGATGCGTGTATAGCCCAGGTTGATCTGCGCCTGCTGTACCGCGCCGCGATCGGCAAGCACCGTGCCTTCGAGCTGGTGGACCAGCGCGGCCTGGGTGTCGCGGTCCTGCCGCGCGATCGAATCCTGATTGAGCAGCGTATTGTAGCGGGCGAGCTGGAGCTTCGCATTTTCCAGCTGTGCCTGATCGCGCGCCAGCGAACCGCGCGCCTGCATCAGCGCCGCCTGATAGGGACGCGGATCGATCAGCGCGAGCACCTGGCCCTTACGGACGATCTGGCCTTCGCGGTAGAGCAGCTGGATGATGGTGCCCGATACCTGCGGGCGCACCGTGACGGTTGCCGCCGGCGTCACGGTGCCGAGCGCTTCGACCTGCACCGGAAGATCGGCCTGCGTCGCCTTGGCCGTGCCCACCGTGGTGGGCGCCGCCATGCCGCCGCGCCGGCCCCCGCCGCCAAAGCCGCCGCCTGCACCGGGGCGCCCGCTGCCGGACTTTCCTGCCCCGCTGCTGCCTTGCGACAGGAAAACGGCAAGCGCGACCAGCGCGACGATCGCACCCAAACCGACGATCCAGCTGATCGTTCGCGCCCGGGGAGAGAGCGTGCGTCGCTCTATCGTTGCTTGGTTTTCGTGCTGTGCGGCAAAATCCGGGTCGTGCTGATCCATATCGCTCTCGTTCCATTCGCGCGCCGCTACGCGCTCAGCATAGTATAGAGGCAAAATCGGCCGCGTCCGTTATGACACCCGGCGGCGGCATGGTGTCTGCCCCGGGGATCGTACGCGAAACGAGAACCGGTTTTCGCAGGCGCACCCCTATGCGGGGTTTGTCGCAAAACTATGTCGGGCATATTGGTTTGCGCAGAAACGCAAATGCGCGCTGGCTTGCCCGGAGGGCGATCGCAGTTTGTTGCTTCGCTCCGCTCCCTGCTGGTCGCGGGGAATGGCGTGCGGGATGGCCTGTCTGCGAGGGAACAGGCGTAGGGTCTATCGGCGCGCCGGGCTCAGGCCCGGAAGACCCGATTTCTCAGCGCACCCACTGTGCCAGCCAATCGGCCAGCGCCTGTGGGGAGAGGCTGCGGGCATCGGCCAGCGCCGATACGCGGCCGCCGTTGAGCAGGCGATCCGTCTTCGGATCGACCACCAGCAGGGCGGGAACGCCTTCCAGCTTCGGCCCCGCGCCATAATGGGTCGGAATGGCAAGGTTGCGGTCGAACCGGCCGATGTCGACCGTCACCAGTTCATAATGCCGTTCCACCCAGGGCTTCAGCTTCGGCAGCTCGATCGTGCCCGCGAGCAGCCGACAGTCGAGACACCAGTTACCGCCCAGATCGATCAGCAGCAGCTTGTGCGCCTTCAGCGCCCGCGTCCGTGCGGCCTTCACCGCGGCGGCAGCGTCGGCATTTTCGTTATAGGGCAGGGGCAACGGTTTGGGCAGCGCGTTGAAACTGGTGATGTCGAGCCGCGGTGCTGCGTCCGGTGCCGGTGCGAAGGCCGGAAGCGTGAAGGTCAGGGCAAGCAGAAAGGGCAAGGCAGCGCGGCGCATGGAAGCTCCCGGAAACGGAGTATCTGACGATTTGCGCAGATAGTCCGTGACGCCCGCGACATTCCGAACAAAGGAATTATGGTGCCATTGAAAGTGTAGGTTTATCGCTTAAGAGCATGAATTTGCTAATATATATTGGTTGGTGGCTACTTTCGCTTTCGCGGCTCGAACCATTTCTTTCCTGAAATCCCACTAAAAAGATGGGATAATCCCCCTTGCAAT
Source organism: Sphingomonas sp. DMC8 (assembly GCF_056314185.1). Lineage (NCBI taxonomy): Bacteria > Pseudomonadati > Pseudomonadota > Alphaproteobacteria > Sphingomonadales > Sphingomonadaceae > Sphingomonas > Sphingomonas sp. DMC8. The sequence goes on from NZ_JBQUYV010000001.1 coordinate 869,902, forward strand.
CAGAATGAAGGGGTTGAGCATGCATGTTTTTCGCGCCGCACTGTTGGTTGCAGCGTCGTCGGTCGCGCTGTCGGGTCAGGCCTGGGCGCAACAGGCCGACCCCTCCGGCGCCGAGGCGGAAGTCGGCCAGGAAAACGCTGCCCAGGAAGTCGTCGTAACTGGTACACGCAGCCAAGGCCGCTCGCGCCTTGATACTGCTTCGCCGGTTGACGTGATCAGCGCGCAGACGCTCGGCCGCCAGGGCACGACTGAACTGGCCGCAGCAGTGGCGGCGGCCGCGCCGTCGATCGACTTTCCACGCCCCTCTGCAGTGGACGGCACCGATGCCGTGCGCCCGGCAACGCTGCGCGGCCTTTCGCCGGACCAGGTGCTGGTGCTGGTGAACGGCGTGCGCGCAAACAGCTCGGCACTGCTCAACATTAACGGATCGGTGGGGCGCGGTTCTTCGGCGGTCGACCTCAACACCATTCCTACCGTCGCGCTGGAGCGGATCGAGGTGCTGCGCGACGGTGCCGCGGCACAATATGGATCGGATGCGATCGCCGGCGTCATCAACCTGCGCTTGCGTCAGGCACGCTCGGGCGGTGGCGCTTCCGCCACCTATGGCTTCTACGCCACCGATATCGACACGGCGCGCGGCAGCCGCAGCACCACCGGCGAGCCAACTTTCACGGCATCCGGCTGGCAGGGGATCGGGTTCGGCCAGGACGGCTATATCACCGTGTCGGGCGAGTATCTGAACCGCAAGGCGACCAACCGCGCCGATTTCGATCCGCGCGTCACGCCCAGCCGCGTCACCGGCCGCTTCGGCGACCCGGAAGTCGAGCAATATACGGGCTATATCAACGCCGGCACCAGCATCGCGCCCGGCTGGAAGCTCTATGGCTGGGGCGGCTATCAGGATCGCGACAGCCGGAGTGCGGCCTTTCCCCGGCTGGCAAGCGCCGCCACCACGACGGCGGGCTATCCCAACGGCTTTCTGCCGATTATCAATACCAAGTCCACCAATGCCAGCGGCGCGCTGGGCCTGAAGGGCGATGTGGCCGACTGGTCGGTCGACGCGCATGTCGGCTATGGCCGCAACCGGCTCGCCTATTACACGCGCAATTCGGCCAACTATGCCTATGGCAGCGCGACACCGACGAACTTCTACGACGGCGCGCTGATCTATGACCAGTGGGTCGGCGGCGTCGATGTGGCGCGCAAGTTCGACGTTTTCCAGTCGCTCAATGTCGCCTTCGGTGTCGAGGGGCGACGGGAAGGCTACAAGATCACGCCAGGCGAGCGGGCGTCCTATGACTACCCGCCCAGCGGCGCCGTCGCGGGCGCTGCGCCGGGCGCGCAGGGCTTTGGCGGCTTCTCGCCGGCGAATGCGATCACGCGCTCGCGTCGCAGCGTCTCCGGCTATCTCGATCTCGAAGCGCAACTGACGCCGGCCTTCCAGGCAGATGTCGCAGTGCGCGGCGAGCATTATTCGGACTTTGGCGACACGGCCAATGGCAAGCTGTCGCTGCGCTATGACGTCGCGCCGTGGTTCGCGCTGCGTGGTACCGCGTCCACCGGATTCCGCGCGCCCAGCCTGCAGCAGCAATATTTCACCTCGATCGCGCAGGTGGTGCAGAACGGAACGCCGGTGCTGACCGGAACCTTCCCCTCCACCAGTGCGGTTGCCACGGCGCTGGGCGGCAAGCCGCTCCAGCCGGAAAAGTCGACCAACCTGTCGATCGGTACGGTCATCCGTGCTGGCGGGTTCGACCTTACCGTGGATGCTTATCAGATCCGCCTGCGCGACCAGCTTGCCTTGTCGGAGAACATCCAGGCGAGCTTCAGCCCACAGGTGGCGGCAATCCTCGCGCCGTTCAACGTGCCGTCGGCTCGCTTCTTCATCAACGGGCTGCGCTCGCGGACGCGGGGCGTCGATGCCGTGGCGCATTACCGGCTGGGCCACCCGGCCGAAGGGGCAGGGCAGTTCGACTTCACGGTTGCCGCCAATGTGAACGAGATCGTCGTCACCAAGGTGCCGACCAACACCGCGACGGTGAACCCCGCGCCGGTGCTGTTCGCGCGCAGCCGCATCCTGACGATCGAACAGGGGACGCCGGGCGAGAAGGTGACGGGCTCGATCGAGTGGAGCCGCGACAAGCTGGGCGCGACGCTGCGCGGAACCTATTATGGTGACGCCAACCAGCCGGGCACTGCCGCGAACGGGTCCGCCGACATCCACACCGGCCAGAAGTTCATCACCGATCTCGAACTGCGGTATCAGCCGGTGAAGGGCGGTCAGGTGGCGATCGGCGCGAGCAACCTGTTCGACATCTATCCGGATCGTACCATTGCCGCGAACAACTCGACCGGCGTGCTGGGCTTCCCCTTCTATTCGCCCTTCGGTTTCAACGGGCGCTATCTCTATGCCCGCATCGGCGTGAACTGGTGATCGCCCAGCGGCACTTCGTCCGGCGCGATCCCGGGGCGGTGCCGGCCCGGCCGGTGATCGGCGTGCTCTGCTGCAACGAAGTGGCAGAGCGGCCGATCCAGGCCGTGGCGAGCCGTTTCATCGAGCCGCTGTCGCGCATTTCCGGGGCGACGGTGCTGCTGGTCCCTGCGCTGGCCGATGTCGCCGATGTCGGTGCGCTGGCGGGGCGGCTTGACGGGCTGTTGCTCACCGGTTCGCGCTCGGATGTCGAGCCGCATCATTATGGTGGCGGCGCTCCGGTCGCGGGCGGGCGGTCCGATCCGCAGCGCGACCGGGTGGCGCTGGCGCTTGCCGAAGTCATGATCGAGAGCGCCCGGCCGGTGTTCGGCATCTGCCGGGGCTTGCAGGAAATCAACGTGCTGTTTGGCGGATCGCTGCGTCGCGACCTGGGGGAGGGGCATCACCGCGCCGACGACGTTCCGTTCGAGGCGTTGTTCGAGCACCGCCATGACGTAACACTGCGGGCTGACGGGATGCTGGCCGGGCTGGGCGAGGGCCGCTGCATCAACGTCAATTCCGTGCATCGCGAGGGGATCGACCGGCTGGGCGGTGGGCTGTCCGTGGAAGCGGTTTCGGACGGCGACGGCCTGATCGAGGCTATCTCCGCCAGTCCCTGCGGCGCGGACGTGCTGGCGGTGCAGTGGCACCCTGAATGGCACGGAGCGCGGACGCCCGCAGATCGCGGCTTTTTCGAGCGGATCGGGCGGGCGCTGCATCGCGAACGGGCTGGTTAGCATTACAGTTGCGTTTTTGATCATGTTCTGAATCAATGGGTGACCATGACGAGGGAGGTCGTGGTGACGGGGGCATC